>NZ_JBNGEN010000001.1:0-819555 GCF_049977365.1 Brachymonas moutaii (nom. illeg.)
CATGCACCAGAAAATACGCTTCAAGATGTCACCATTCTGCTGGTCGTGGATGATCGCACCATCAAGGTGTACATGCTGAGTGAAGTTGATATGCACTCTTATCTCACCCTGGCCTACAGCCAGACGTTTTGAAGGAGCGAGTGATGGCAACCCCGACTCTTCTTGCCGGTCCGCGTGATGATGGTGTGGACACGTGGCTGGCCGACGCCTCCGTCATGGACAGCTACACCCAGGCCGGCCAGACTCTTGCGTCGATGCAGCTTCCTTTGCTGGTCAGTTCCGCAGATCCGCACAGCCGTCTGTATATGGCGTTCTTTGATGGGACAGGCAATGACATGAACCATGTTCCCTCTGGCGAGAAAATCACCAATGTGGCAGAACATTATAAAGAGATAAATAAACAATTCAAAGATGATAAGAATGCGAAAATAAATGCTGGCTACGAACCCGGTGTAGGAACCCAGGGAGGGTTGATTGGAGTCATGGACGGCATCCGTGGGCACAGCTATGTATCCCATCTGGAGAGCATGTATCTGAAGTTCATTACTCAGGCTGCAGAATGGAAGCAGGCCGATCCTGATGCGCATATCGACATTGCGGCGGTGGGATTCAGCCGTGGCGCAGTGGAAGCGGCCTTGTTTGCACGGCTGGTGGAAAAACGCGGTATCCAGAATCCAGAGGGAAAAGTTATTCATAGAAATACAGATGGAAGTATCCAAAGCCTGGAATTTACCAAGCCGCCTCTGGTGGAGCCCGGACAGGTCAAGATGGCTGTGGGTTTGTACGATCCCGTCAATACAGGGGTTCTGGAACGACAGAATGCCCATGTACCTGAATCGGTTGTGGCAGGTCTGCAGCTCACGGCGGCGGATGAGAGGCGAGACCTTTTCCAATCAGCAGACATTCTGCCTCCCGGCCTTTCCAAGGATGGACGCTTTCTGAACGCCACAGTGGGCGGTGCGCATAGTGATGTGGGTGGCTCTTATATCCGTGATGGATTGTCCGTGCGCAGCGAGAATGTCATGACGGACTTTCTCAACAAGCTTTCGGACAAGCCACTGCTGCAGCATCGCGAAGTGCCGCGGCAGCAGGATATGAACCTGATACACCGATCGGATCAGCATCAGGTTTTTTACCGAACGTACAAATTCGATGCAGCAGGACATCGCATTCATGTTCATGTGGATGGTGCGAGTCATCCTGCATCTTCCTCTGTGCACGTTGACGATCTGAAGTATTTCCCAGGAAATTCCTCCACTACGCAGACTCCCCAACGTTCGGAGAGTCCACCGAACGCTTCCAAACAGATATCCCAGGGGGAGCAAGAGGGTACTGTTCATCACTTGCCGGAAACGGCTCTGCTCGCCCGGAATGCCCGGATGGCGGATCTGCTCGGGCAGGTCAAGGAAGCACTTCCTTCTCTGGGAGAAATCGAACAGCATCGTGTGGCAGCGGCTGCCGGTGTGGAAGTCCAGAAAATGGGCTTGAATCTCGATGCCCTGAATGTGGCCTATGGTGAATTCAAGGGGGCTCCCATGCTCATGGTGGATGATGTCCACAAGCAGGCTGTCAATGCACACACCAGCTTTGCCACCGTCCACATAGACAAGGCTGTGCAAATTCCTGTGCAGGACAGTCTGGCTCAGATGCAGGACGCGCACATGGCGCAGCAGGCACAGGCTCAAGAACAGGTCCACAGCCGCGTAGCCGCAGGACCTGTCATTGCTGTGTGATTTTTTTACTTATTCCATTGTTTTATGAAGCTCTCTGTGAAAGCGGCAATGCTGTTTGTGGCATTGCCAATAGCATTTTTCGGTGGGTGCTGGATTTCCGGCAAGCTGCTCTTCATCTGGTTTGGTTTTGACAATCGCCAACCCGGACTTTTCACCTGGCTGCAGTACTTTCACTTTGTGAACGATCCGCGCTATGCCGCATATGCCACCAGGATCAAGGCGACGGGCGTGGCGGGGTTGGGGCTGTCTCTGCTGCTGTGGCTGGGCATGGTGCTCTGGATGTTCCGATCTCCGCGCCGCTCCACGCATGGTGATGCACGCTTTGCAGACAGCAGTGATCTGGCCAAGGCCGGATTGACCAGTGACGATCCCACCGGAGTGCTGATTGGCCGTCTGGGACGCACCTATCTGAGAGACAAGGGCCAGCGCTTCATCGTGCTTGCGGCTCCCACGCGATCAGGCAAGGGGGTGGGGGTGGTCGTTCCGGTGCTGCTCGACTATCGGCAGAATGTGGTGGTGCTCGACATCAAGCAGGAAAACTACGATCTCACCAGCGGCTACCGCAGAAGCCTTGGACAGGAAGTGTTCATGTTCAGCCCGTTTGCAGCAAACGGAGCCACCCACCGCTGGAACCCGCTGCGGTATGTCTCCGAGCATCCGGGGCAGCGTGTCGGAGACCTCCGTGCCATTGCGCAGATGCTGTATCCGGATGGCGATGGCACCGGCAATCAGCAGTTCTTCACCGATCATGCGCGCAACGTGTTTCTGGCTCTGTGCCTGTATCTGTTCGAAACGTATACCTTTGGTCAGTGTTTCAAACGCGTCGTCACTTATCCTACATTCGGTTTACTCTATCGGGTCGCTGCGGGCGAAGGAGCAGACCTCAAGCAGTATCTTTCCGCACTTGCGGCGAGAGACTATCTGTCGGAGTCCTGCAGGACTGCCTTTGCGGGCTTCCTGTCGCAGGCACAGGAGACTTTCTCCAGCATCATGGGCACCTTCAATGCGCCGCTCACGGCCTGGGCCGATCCCCTGCTTGATGCCGCCACCAGTGCCGACGATTTCGACCTGCGCGAGGTGCGGCGCAGGCCCATGAGCATTTACCTCTGCGTGTCGCCCAACAAGCTCAGCCAGGCGGCGCTCGTGTTCAATCTGTTCTTCTCTCAACTCATCAACGAGAACACCAAGGCCCTGCCGAGCCAGGACAGCACGCTGACACGCCAATGCCTGCTGCTGATGGATGAGTTCACCAGCATCGGTGCAGTGGACATCATTGCGCACGCGGTGAGCTACATGGCTGGCTACAACCTGCGCCTGCTGCCCATCATCCAGAGCATGGCCCAGCTCGATGCCACCTATGGCAAGGAGCGTGCCCGCACGATCATCACCAACCATGCCACACAGATCGTTTATGCGCCGCGCGAACAGCAGGATGCCAACGACTATTCGGAAATGCTGGGGTACACCACGGTCAGGCGGCGCCAGTACACGCAGGGCAAGGACCGCAGCTATACCGAGGTGGAGGACAAGCGTGCGCTGATGCTGCCGCAGGAACTCAAGGCCATGGGCAGCGACCGGGAAATCCTGATCATCGAAGGCATGGCACACCCTGCACTCGTGGACAAGATCTGCTATTACCAGGAAGACCTGTTCACCCAGCGCCTGCTGCCCAAGGTGCAGGTTCCGATTCTTGTTCGGGAGCTGTAAAACAAATCGCCGCGCTTCAGTCGATATAAAGGAAGTTGCTGGCGCAAGCAATGGGTATCGATCACTTGCTGTTTGATGAGGTTTTGGGAAAAGGTCCTGAAAAATCCAGAAGCGGGCGGCGTTCTGGCAAGCAAACCGTGAGTCGGCAGGTTCGGTACCGCCAGAGGAAGCGGTCAGGCGCCCAGCAGCGAGAGTCCGCACACGCGCAGCACCTGCCCCTGCACGGTGGTGGCTTCCGGATGGGAGATGAAGGCGATGGCTTCGGCCACATCGGCTGGAAGACCTCCCTGGCTGAGCGCATTGAGTCGGCGTGCGGCTTCGCGTGCCATCCAGGGCATATGGGCTGTCATGGGAGTTTCGATGAATCCCGGGGCGATGGCATTGATGCGTCGGCCGCTGGATTGCCAGATGCGCGCCCGCTGCTGCACATGGCCGATGAGGCCTGCCTTGGTGGCGGCGTAGTTGGTCTGTCCGGCATTGCCGGCCAGACCGCTGATCGAAGAGAGGCAGACTTCCCGAGCGCCGGGTTTCCACAGGGTCGCCGCGTCGAGCGCTGCATCGATGGCCAGAATCGCCTGCAGGTTGACTGTCATTACCGCGTGCCAGTCGTCGGCACGCATGCGGGCGAAGGTGCGGTCGCGCGTGATGCCGGCGTTGTGCACCATGAGGTCGATTCCCCCGTGGCCAGCCAGGGCGGCGGCCAGGATATCGGGGGCATCGGGCTGGATGATGTCGAGCGGCATGGCAAGTCCCCGTACTTCATGGGCGAGGGTATCGAGCACCGGGGCGGCTTCGGGGCGATCCACACAGGCCACACGCGCTCCCTCGGCGGCCAGCCGTCGTACCGTGGCAGCACCGATGCCTCCCGCAGCGCCGGTGACGACTGCCAGGGTGTCGTTCCAGGGGGAGGCCGCTGGGCCAAAGGGATGGTCCGCCTCGTCCTGCAGCACAACCACCTGACCGGACACATAGGCACTGCGGTCCGTACCCAGGAAACGGAGCATGGGAGCCCACTGCTCCGGGGCATCGTACAGAGGCCCCTGGGGCAGGCACACCATGTTGGCAGTGGCGCCCCGGCGCCCCAGCTCCCTGGCGAGCGAGCGCATGAATCCTTCCAGCGCACGGCGGCAGAGCAGGGCCTCTGGCAAGGCTGCACGGCAGCTTTCCTCGGCTGCAGGCGCCAGGAACAGCATGCGCCCTCCCGGAGCCATCTGGCGCACGGCGTCGCTCAGTGCGTCATGCAGTTCGTCGAGCAGTGCGGTGCGGATCAGCGCGCGTGCATCGACGATGCAGGTCTGCAGCCGGGGAGACGGCTGCGCATCGGGAGCAGGCACACCGAGTCGCCCGGACTCTGGCCACAGCTGGGCACCCTGGTGCCGCAGCCAGTCTGCCAGCCCTCCGGAGTCTGGCGCCCCGGAGGGAACGCGCACCCGCTGTACATGCCGGCCCTCGAATTCCCGTGGCCCGTAAGCCGAGGTGCAGCGTGGCAGCACGCGGGGCTGGGGCAACCCCAGCCTGCGCACCAGCGGAGCGGTCCAGCGGCCATTGGCCCAGCGCAGCAGATGGTCTTGAGGCATGAAGTTCCTTGAAATCCGCAGAGGGGAACGCGTGGCAGATGAGGGGATTCAGTCTGGCAGCCGCAGGGTAAGGAGCATCACGGTATCTGTCACTGCAGTCAGCGCATGCGGCTCATGGGCTTGGAGATGTACCCAGTCACCCTCCTTGAGGGAGACTGTCCTCTCTGGCGTGGCAAGGGCGCATAGACCCTTGAGACACTGCAAGGTCAGTTCGCCTTCCACCTGATGTTCGGGCAGATTCTTGCCGGCATGAAGTACGATCCGCACGATTTCAAGCTGCCGGCTTTTCATCAAGGCCTGTGTGGTTGCATGCATGACATCCGAGCATAAGCCCGGCAATGACACCACTTCACCCGAGCCCACATGAGGCGTTGCCATGGAGGACCTCCCCCTTCAGAACGGCGGCATGCGCAGGCCTTCTGCCTGCAGCGCTTCCTGCACGGCTGGCCGGGCCATGACGCGCTGGCGCAGGGCCAGGATGCGGGGCATGCCGGAGATGTCGATGCGTGTGAGGCGGCACCAGTTGGACGCCACAAAGAAGTAGATGTCCGCCACCGAGTAGGTGTCTCCCATCAGGTACTCCTTGCCTTCGAGCTGGGACTCGACCCATTTCAGCCGCTCGATCAGCAGTGCGGTCGATTCCGTCTTGGCCTTTTCGCCCATGTCGTGGAAAAGGGGGCCGAAGTTCTTGTGCAGCTCGGTGGCAATGAAGTTGAGCCATGCCTGCAGCCGGTAGCGGGCAAGGGTGCCGTTGGCCGGAGCAAGGTGCTTTTCCGGGGCCTGGTCTGCGATGTACTGCACCAGGGCAGGGCCTTCGGTCATGCGGGTGCCGTCGTCAAGCTCCAGCACAGGCACATAGCCGAGCGCATTGATGGTGTGAAAATCGGTGCCATCCGGCAGCTTGTGGGTGCTGGTGGAGGCCAGCACGGTCTCGTAGGGCACGCCGGCTTCCTGCAGGGCGATATGGGGGGACAGGGAACAGGCGCCGGGCGAGTAGTAGAGCTTCATGCAGAATCCTTTCGGGGAAATGCGAACGGAAAAACGGGTGCCACACACCGCAGGCGACTCTGGTGGGCCACATGCCGGCACGCGGCGTCCGGGGCTATGGCGAGCTATCGTACACCGATCGTGTGGCCCTTCCGGACCGAGGGGAAACCGGCCATGAGACCTCCCCCCGGCCGCACTGGCTGCACCGGCATTCGCGTCTTTTTGCGGTATGGTTTGCGCCATGGTGCTCAATCTGGTCTGGCTTGGATTCTTTGTGGTGTCGTTCCTGATCGCGCTGGTGCAGCTGGCACAGGGGCAGGTCGATGTGTTCGCGCGCCTGCTTTCGGCGCTGTTCGATGCCGCCCGCACCGGCTTCGACATCTCCCTGGGGCTCACGGGCATCATGGCGCTGTGGCTGGGCATTCTGCGCATCGGTGAAAAGGCAGGCCTGATTGCTCTGCTCGCGCGCATGGTCAACCCCATGTTTCGTCATCTGTTCCCGGGTGTGCCTTCGGGGCATGCCGCCCAGGGGGCCATGACCATGAACCTGTCGGCCAACCTGCTGGGGCTCGACAATGCGGCCACTCCCCTAGGCCTCAAGGCCATGCAGGAGCTGCAGCATCTCAATCCCCGACCCGACACGGCCACCAATGCGCAGATCCTGTTCATCGTGCTCAACACGGCCGGACTGACGCTGATCCCCACCTCTGTCATCGCCATCCGCCAGACCCTGGCTCTCAAGCAGGGGCTCGTGGGGTTCAATGCGGCCGACATCTTCCTGCCGACTCTGGTGGCCACTTCCGTTTCGCTGCTGGCAGCGCTGCTCATGGTGGCTGCTGTGCAGCGTCTGCCGCTGTGGCGCCTGGCCGTATGGCTGCCCATAGTTCTTTTCGGTGCGGGGCTGGGGGCGCTGACATGGTGGCTCGCACAGTGGCCTGCGGCCCAGGCGTCGCGCTTCGTTGGCGCACTGGGGGCAGGCATCATCTTCGGCCTGGTGGTGCTGTTTCTGGTGGCGGGAGCGGTACGCCGGGTGCCGGTGTACGACACCTTCGTCGAAGGCGCGCGAGAAGGTTTCCAGGTAGCGGTGCAGATCATCCCCTACCTGGTGGCCATGCTGGGCGCCGTGTCCGTGTTCCGGGCCAGCGGGGCACTCGACTGGATCATGCAGGGCATCGGGGCTGGAGTGGCGGCTCTGGGGCTGCCGGTCGATTTTCTGCCGGCACTGCCGGTGGGGCTGATGAAGGTGCTTTCGGGTTCCGGAGCCCGGGGGCTGATGGTGGACGTGATGCAGACCTATGGAGTGGGCTCGTTTCCGGCCCAGGTGGCGGCCATCATTCAGGGATCGACCGAAACGACTTTCTACGTACTGGCCGTGTACTTTGGCAGCGTGGGAGTGCGCAACACCCGCCATGCGCTGGCCTGTGCCCTGTTTGCCGATGCCGTGGGCATCGTGGCGGCGGTATGTGTGGGCTATGCCTTCTTTCACCGCGCCTGAGGAGGTGGCAGGGGGCGCAGTGCCGAGACCTGTCCCGGGCGGGGAACATCATGGGCATGAGGGCAGCAGGCCTTGATACTGTGTCTGCAGCCTCGCCCCAGACATGAAAAAACCGCCCGGAGGCGGTTTCTTGGGAGTGCTGGCAGCGCACCCAGACAAACGGCGGTGTGGGCCAGCCACACCGTGCGGGTTGCCTGAAGAGGATCAGGCAGCGGCCAGAGCCTTGACCTGTGCGGACAGGCGGCTCTTGTCGCGGGAAGCCTTGTTCTTGTGGAAGATGCCCTTGTCGGCGACGGTGTCGACCACGGACTGCATCTTGGCGAACAGTTCCTTGGCCTTGTCCTTGTCGCCGGCTGCAACGGCCTTCTCGACGTTCTTCACTGCAGTGCGGTACTTGGAGCGCAGGGACGTGTTGGCGGTGTTGAGCTTGACGTTCTGACGAGCGCGCTTGCGGCCAGAGGCAAGACGCGGGTTCTTTTTCTTGGGTTTTCCGGAAGCCATATCAATAATTCCTTGTGTTGATGGATGTTGCCAGCAAAGCCGAGCATTATAGCCTGATGGCTCTGCCGCCCGCAAATGCGCGTGCCGGATACAGTGGCGGGGCTGGCAAGAGGATGTGACGCCTGCTTGCATCTGAGGCCGCAGCAGGGCCATGGCGCGGGGTGGCTGCGCGCTACACTTGCATCCATTTTCACGCGCCGGTGCATTCCGGCCCCGGCTGCAGGGCTGGGGGCCTGGAGGCACTGGCCTTCTGCCGTGCCGTTGTGAGTCTTTTCAAATCCGCCTCCCTCGTTTCCCTGTTGACGCTGGCATCCCGCATCGCGGGTCTGGTGCGTGAGCTGCTGATTGCTTCGGCCTTCGGGGCGAGCATGTACACCGATGCGTTCAACGTGGCGTTTCGCATCCCCAACCTGTTTCGGCGCCTTTTTGCCGAAGGGGCCTTCAGCCAGGCCTTCGTGCCGGTGCTGGCCGCTTCCCGCGAGCAGGAGGGCGACGCGGCCACCCATCGCATGATCGACCATGTGAGCACGGTCCTGTTCTGGGTGCTGCTGGTTTTCTGCATCCTGGGGGTGCTCGGGGCGCCGGTGCTGGTCTGGGCCATGGCCAGCGGACTGGAGCAGCGCCCAGAAGGGTTCCACGCCGCAGTGGTCATGACGCGCTGGATCTTTCCCTATATCGGCTTCATGTCGCTCGTGGCTCTCGCGGCCGGGGTGCTCAACACCTGGAAGCACTATGCCGTGCCGGCGGCCACGCCCGTACTGCTCAATGTGGCCATGATTGCCTCGGCCTGGTGGGGGGCGCCGTGGTTTGCGCGCATGGGCATCCATCCGGTGTATGCGCTGTGCATGGGGGTTATGGTCGGCGGGGTGCTGCAGCTGGTGACGCAGCTCGTGGCACTCAAGCGACTCGGAATGTTTCCCCGCATCGGGGCCAGTGTGGCGAGCCTGCGGGTGTCGCTGGCCGATCCGCACACCCGACGCATTGGCAGGCTCATGCTGCCTGCCATCCTGGGGGTGAGCGTGGCGCAGATTTCCCTGCTCATCAACACACAGATTGCCTCCCATCTTGCACCGGGCAGCGTGAGCTGGCTCAGCTATGCGGATCGCCTGATGGAGTTCCCCACGGCGCTGCTGGGGGTAGCGCTGGGCGTGGTGCTGATGCCGCAGCTGGCCCGTGCCAAGGCCTCCAACGATGCGGCCGCCTATTCCTCTATGCTCGATTGGGGGCTGCGACTCGTGGTGCTGCTGTCGGTGCCCTGTGCGGCGGCGCTGCTGGCGTTCTCGATGCCGCTCGTGAGCGTGCTCTACCACTACGGGGCCTTCAAGGTGTCCGACGTGCAGCAGACCACGCTGGCCCTGATGGGCTATGGCTCCGGGCTGGTGGGGCTTGTGGCCATCAAGGTGCTGGCCCCTGCCTACTATGCACGGCAGGACATCAAGACGCCCGTGAAGATCGCCATAGGGGTGCTCGTGGCGACACAGCTCATGAATCTCGTGTTCGTGCCGCGCCTGCAGGTGGGGGGGCTGTCCCTGTCGATCGGTCTGGCGGCCATGGGCAATGCCGGTATGCTGCTGGCGGGGTTGCTGCGCCGCGGTAGCTATCAGCCTGCACGCGGGTGGCTGCGCTTTGCCCTGCAGGTGCTGGCGGCTACGCTGCTGATGCTGGCGTTCCTGCTGTGGGCCGATGAGCAGCTCGCTTGGCTCGCAGGCATGAATCGCCTGCACCGCATCGTGCAGTTCACATGGGTGATCGCGGTGGCGGCCGTGCTCTATTTCGGCGCGCTGGCGGTTGGAGGGTTCAGGGTCCGTACGCTGTTGCGGCGCTGACAGGCAGTGCCGTGCTGCAGCCGAATGAAGAAGGTTGCAGCATCACCAGGCGCACGGGCCACGCATGCCCCCGCATGAGAGGGGCATGAGCAGGCATCTCACCCCTCTTCCGTGGGGAACAGGGCACAGGATGGCAGCAGGGCACTTTTCCATAAAAAAAGCCGTGCTTCTCATGGAGCACGGCTTTTTGCCTTGCAGGGAGTAGACGCTGGTGCGCGCGAGGCGCACCGGGAACATCAGGCTACCGTCACCTGCGGTGCATCGTCGGTGCGAGCGGTGATTTCGCCGATGGCGTAGACCGTTTCCCCCTGTTCGCGCAGCGCATCCGCCACGGCGCTGGCCTGGGTTGCATCGACCACCACGACCATGCCGATGCCGTTGTTGAAGGTGCGGTTCATTTCGATGTCGTCAATGCCGGCCGTGCCCTGCAGCCAGGCGAACAGTTCGGTGCGGGGCCAGGAGCCTTGCTGCAGTGCGGCGCCGGTACCTGCCGGCAGGACGCGCGGAATGTTTTCGAGCAGGCCGCCGCCGGTGATGTGGGCCAGAGCCTTGATCGCAGGGGCATGGTCCTGACCGTTGAAGCGTGCGAGTGCCGCCAGCACGCTCTTCACGTACAGGCGGGTGGGGCGCATGATGGCGTCCCGGAAAGGCATGCCGTCGAGCGTGGCAGGCAGACTGGAACCGGCGCGCTCGATGCATTTGCGCACCAGGCTGAAGCCATTGCTGTGCACACCGTGGCTGGCGAGACCCAGCACGACGTCACCGGGGCGCACGTCGCGACCGGTGAGGATGCGGCTCTTTTCGACTGCACCGACGGCGAAGCCGGCAAGGTCGTATTCGCCGTCGGGATACATGCCGGGCATTTCGGCCGTCTCTCCGCCGATGAGGGCACATCCGCTTTCTTCGCAGCCGCGGGCGATGCCGCCCACCACGGCAGCCGCGGTGTCCACGTCAAGGTGGCCGCAGGCAAAGTAGTCCAGGAAGAAGAGAGGCTCGGCACCCTGCACCAGCACGTCGTTCACGCTCATGGCCACAAGGTCGATGCCGACGCTGTCGTGCATGTTCCACTCGAAGGCCAGACGCAGCTTGGTGCCCACACCGTCCGTGCCGGAAACCAGCACGGGCTCGCTGTACCGCTTGGGGATCTCGAAGAGTGCGCCAAAGCCGCCGATGCCGGCCAGCACCCCCTCGCGCATGGTCTTCTTGGCCAGGGGCTTGATGCGTTCGACGAGAGCGTCGCCTGCGTCGATGTCAACGCCGGCGTCTTTGTAGGAAATGGGGGTCTGCATGGGAGTGAAAGGGGAAAGGCGCGATGGAGGTTGCACTGTACGAAAAATGTTGCAACTGGGCCGAGGCGCCGGCCCCGTCTTTATTGGACAATTCCCGTATTGTAAATAGCTTCAACCGGCTCTCCCATGGAATTTACCGACTACCAGAAGCGCGTGGCTGCATGGCTGGTCATTGCCTGCGTGTTCGTCCTCATGCTCTGGCTGCTGGGGGCTGTCCTCACGCCCTTCATCGTGGGGGCGGTCCTGGCGTATGCGCTCAATCCAGCCGTGACCCATTTCGAGGCGGCCTGCCGGGGAAGGATGCCGCGCTGGGCGGCAGTCATGCTGGTGATGACGGTCTTTCTGCTGGCCGTCACGGGCTTGGTCATGCTCATCGTGCCGGTCATTCTCAAGGAGGCGCCCATCATGCGGCAGCAGCTCCCGATGCTGGTGGACCGCGGCGGGGCCTGGACGCAGCAGATGCTCAACCGGTTTGGCGTGCCCTTCCAGTTCAACTTCAGCTCCCTCAGGGATCTCATGCTGCGGGCCATGAGCAACGGGGACAGCTCCACCGTCGGCAGTTCGGTGTGGTCCTCCCTCAAGATCGGCGGCAGTGCGGCCCTGTCGGTGCTGGGCAACGTGATGCTCATTCCGATGGTGCTGTTCTATCTCCTGATGGACTGGAAGCGTTTTGTCTTCTTCATGTTCAAGCTCGTTCCCCGCAAGATGCGCGGGGCCGTGGAGCATTTTGCCGAGGATGCCGATGCCGTGCTGGGGCAGTATCTGCGGGGGCAGCTCATCGTCATGCTGGTGCTGGCCCTGTACTACAGCGTGGGGCTGTCGCTGTTCGGGCTCGATCTGGCCCTGCCAGTGGGCATCTTCACCGGGCTGGCTGTCTTTGTTCCCTACCTGGGCTATGGCACAGGGCTGCTGCTGGCCTCTCTGACGGGGCTGCTGCAGATGGGGTTTGCCTCCACGGCACTCATGGTGGCTGTGGTGTACGGTGTGGGGCAGGTGCTGGAGAGCTTCTATCTGACCCCTCGCCTGGTGGGGGAGCGCATCGGGCTGCATCCGCTTGTGGTGATCTTTGCGCTGATGGCCTTCGGGCAGCTCTTCGGGTTCGTGGGGGTGCTGGTGGCGCTGCCGTGCAGTGCCGTGCTGCTGGTGGCAGTGCGCCGCCTGCGCGAGCAGTATTTTCGCAGTGATCTCTACAATCACGACTGACCGGAGGAGGTGCTGCGACCGATCTTTGAGCAGTATGGCGAGTGGACAGACAGGGGAGGTGCGGGCAGACCCTCTAAAATAGCGGCCGTGCAAGCATCCATGAAACAGATTCCTCTCGACATCGGCCTCGTGCCGCGCCCCCGGCTCGATACCTGGGTAGCCGGTTCCAATGCGCAGGTCCTGGCCCATGTGCAGCAGCTCGTCACGCATCCCCTGGCCACGGCGGCACCCACCTACATCTGGGGCGATGAGGGGAGCGGCAAGACCCACCTGCTGCTCGGTGCACTGCAGGAGCTGCAGGAGCAGGGTCTGACGGCAGGCTGGCTCGATGCGGACACCATCTGCAGCGGCTATGTGCGCGAATTCGATCCGCGGTGGAGTGCCGTCTTCATGGATGACGTGGATCTCTACAACGACGAACAGCAGCACACGGCCTTCAACTGGTTCATCAACGCCATGGCGCCACTGCAGGGCGAGCCGCGCTGGGTGCTGGCCGCTGGCAGCCTGCCCGTGACCGATCTGCCCCTGCGCGAGGATCTTCGCACCCGTCTGGGCTGGGGGCAGGTCTACGCCCTGCAACCCCTGGGCGACGACGATGTGCGCGCCGCGCTGCGCAGGGCCGCTGCCGAACGCGGCATCGTGCTCAGTGACGAGGTGCTGCACTTCATGCTCAAGCGTTTCTCGCGCGACCTGGGCAGCCTCAACGAGCTGTTGGGCATGCTCGACGGCTACTCGCTCGAAACGCGCCGCAACATCACCATTCCCCTGCTCAAGCAAATGCTGCACGAAACATGAACATTGCCCTGTTTGACCTCGACCATACCCTGCTGCCGATCGACTCCGACTACACCTGGGCGCGCTTCACCAACGAGATCGGATGGACCGATCCCGAGGAATCTCTGCGCCAGAACGACATCTTCTATCAGCAGTACGTGGCCGGCACGCTCGACATGCGTGAATACGTGCGTTTCGTCACCCGGGCCGTGCGGGCCCACACCCTGCCGGAGGCCCAGGCGGCCCAGCAGCGCTATCTCGACGAGTTCATCCGTCCGCAGATCACCCGCCCGGCGCTCGACCTGCTGGCTGCGCACCGCCAGGCTGGCGACGCGCTCGTGATGATCACCGCCACCAACCGTTTCATTGCGGGCCCGATCGGCGAGGCCCTTGGGTTTGCCGATGACCACATCATCGCCACCGAGCTGCAGCGGGACACGCGCGGCCACATTACTGGCGAGATCGACGGGGAACCCAATCTCCGAGAGGGAAAGGTGCACAATTTCGGTCTCTGGCTTGCGCGCCGCAATCTGGCTTCGGAACAGGTAAGGGTGACCTTCTATTCCGATTCGATGAACGATCTCCCGCTGCTCGAACGGGCGGCCGTGCCGGTGGCCACCAACCCCGACGACCGCCTGCGTGTCCATGCCACCCGCGAGGGCTGGCGCATTCTGGATCTCTTTCCCACCCACTGACATGATCAAGAACCTCTTTCACAAGCTGCTGGGCAAGCCGGCTGCGGAAAAAAGGCGCCGTCCCTCGTTCGGCAAGCGGGTGGAGGTGCCGGCCAGCATTCATCACATCGATCCCGCGCTGGTCGACGACCGGGCCAAGGATGTGGTGCAGACCCTGCGCAGAGCCGGTTTCGATGCCTACATCGTCGGCGGAGCGGTGCGCGACCTGCTCGTGGGGCTCAAGCCCAAGGATTTCGATGTGGCAACCAATGCCACCCCCGAGGAGGTCAAGCGTCTGTTCCGGCGCGCCTTCATCATCGGGCGGCGCTTCCGGATCGTGCACGTGGTGTACGGACGGGGGCGCGAGCACGAGGTCATCGAGGTGTCCACCTTCCGTGCCTATCTCGATGCCGCCGATGCGGCCCATGTGAACGGCAACGAAAAGACCAGCCGGCGTGCCCTCGAAGGTGTCGAGCATGCTGTGGACGCCTCCGGCCGGCTCCTGCGCGACAACGTGTGGGGCCCGCAGGAGGAAGATGCCGCCCGGCGCGACTTCACCATCAACGCCATGTACTACGACCCCGAGAGCGAGATCGTGGTCGACTATCACAAGGGCATGGCCGATGTGCAGAAGCGCGTCATCCGCATGATCGGCGAGCCTGCGCTGCGCTATCACGAGGATCCGGTGCGCATCATCCGGGCCATCCGCTTCGCTGCCAAACTCAGCCCCCTGGGCTTCAAGGCAGACAAGGCTACCGTGGCTCCCCTGCGTGACTGCCTGCCGCTCCTGACCCATGTGCCGCAGAGTCGCATGTTCGACGAGATGCTCAAGCTGCTGCAGACCGGACACGCCATGGCCACGGTCGAGCTGCTGGCGCGTCTCGGCTTTGCCGATGCCATCTATCCGCTGCTGGGGCTGGCCGTGGATCGAGCCAGCGATCCCTTTGTGCGCGGAGCCCTGCAAGATACCGACCGCCGCGTCGGAGAGGGCAAGCCCGTGGCCCCGAGCTTCCTGCTCGCCTGCCTGTTGTGGCAGGACGTGCGCGAAGCCTGGCAACGGCAGGTGCATGCACACAAGCCCGCATTCGTTGCGCTGCAGGATGCCATCGACGAAGTGTTCGAGGCCCGCATCGGCGATGTGTCCGGGCGGGGCAAGCTGGCCGCCGACATGCGCGAAATCTGGATGATGCAGCCCCGATTCGACAAGCGCACCGGCAACGGGCCCTACAGCCTCGTGGCACAGCTGCGTTTCCGGGCAGGTTTCGACTTCTTCCGTCTGCGTGCATCGGTGGGAGAGGTGACCGACGAACTGGCCGACTGGTGGCAGACCTTCAGTACCGCCAACGATGCCGTGCGTGACGATCTGCTTGCAGAGGCCCGCGAGCAGCAGCGCCAGCAGCAGAAACAGGCCCGTCAGGCCACCACTGGCAAGGTCAAACCCACCGGCAAGGTGCATCGCGTGTCCGGCGCATCGCTGTCCACAGCGTCTGAGGAATCGGTGGAGGCCGAAGCCTCCGCTCAGGGCCAGGCGGAAACCCTTCACGGCGAGCCCGGCAGCACCCCTGCGCGCAAGCGCCGCAAGCGGCATCGCAAGGGCACCGCTGCCGGGATCGATGCTCCGTCGGCGGCAGACATGGGGGCAGCGGAACCGTCTGCTTCATCGTCCATCGGGACCCCATCGACACAGCCGGGAATGGCGGTATCGCAAGAGGCCGCCTCTGCCTCCGCAGCAGAGGGCGATGACGAACGCGACCTGGCCGCAGCACCGCCCAAGCGGCGCCGGCGTCGCAAGCCTGCAGCATCTGCAGAAGGGGATGCCCCCCGGCAGGCAGCCGATGAGTGAGCCCCGAGGCAGGCAGCCTGAAGCGGCAGCCAGGTTTTCCTGCGGCAGCGCATCTCCAGAACCGACTCCCAGCATCGCCTATCTGGCACTGGGAGCCAATCTGGGAGACCCGGTCCGTGCCGTGCAGGCGGCCATGCAGGCCATAGATGCCTTGCCGTCCACGCACCTCCGGGCGGTTTCCTCGCTCTACCGCACCGCGCCCATCGAGTCGAGCGGGCCGGATTATGTCAATGCAGTGGTGGCCGTGGAAACCACGCTCTCCCCGCTGGCACTGCTCCATGCCGTGCAGGCCATCGAGAAGGCGGCAGGCCGTGAGCGGCCCTACCGCAACGCTCCCCGCACGCTCGACATCGACGTGCTGTGCCATGGCACCACCTGCCAGTGCACCCCCGAGCTGGAGCTCCCGCATCCCCGCATGATGGAGCGGGCCTTTGTGCTGGTCCCCCTGGCCGAAATCGCTCCGCACCTCGTGCCTCCCGACCGCCTGGCGGCCGTGCAGGGGCAGGGCATCGTGCGCATCGCGCACTGAGACCCCCTGCGCCTGCACGTGGGTCTTTCGTTTTCTGCCAGGCCATGCCCTCATTGAGCGGGAATCTGAAAGGCTGTGCCGCATGGTTGCTGCACAAAGAATGCATTTCTTTCAGAATCGGGGCAGGAACCGCCGTTTGGGCGTGTGCCGGAGATCCGGATCAGGAGAACAGGTCATGAACATTCTGCTGTGCGGTGCCACGGGATTCGTGGGCCGAGCCCTCATGCGTGCCCTGCAGGCCGAAGGGCACCACGTGCTGCCCGGGGTTTCCCATGCCCGAGGTCTGCCGGACGAGGTGGTGGTCGATTACACGCGGGATCATGCTTCGGCCGTCTGGTTGCCCCGACTCGCGGGCGTCGACGCCGTCATCAATGCAGTGGGCGTCCTGCGTGATACGCCCCGCAGACCCATTCAATCCATTCATGCGCTCGCCCCCATAGCCCTGTTCGATGCCTGTGCCGAGGTGGGCGTGCAGCGTGTGGTGCAGATTTCTGCACTGGGTGTGACTCAGGGCACCAGTGACTATGCAGGCACCAAGCTGGCGGCGGATCGGCATCTGGAGCAGCTTGCCCGTCAGGGGCGACTTCAGCCCACCATCGTGCGGCCCAGTGTGGTCTTTGGTCAGGGGGGCAGCAGCACCGCCCTGTTCCTGAATCTTGCGCGTCTGCCGGTGCGCCTGCTTCCGCGTCCGGTGATCGAAGCGCGCATCCAGCCGGTCGCAGTAGGGGAGCTGGCCGAGGCTGTGGCCCATCTTCTGCGCTCCGGCGCGGCATCGCTCCCTGCATGGGTGGAGGCGGTGGGGCCGCAGCCCGTCACCATGGCCGAATTCGTCACCAGCCTGCGCCGTCAGGCGGGGCGGTCGGCGGGCTGGCAATGGCCTTTGCCGGACTGGGTGACGGAGCTCAGCGCATCGGTGGGCGATCGTATTCCCGCTTCCCCCTGGTGCCATACCAGCCTGGCCATGCTGGCCACCGACAATGTGGCTCCACCCGGGCCGTTCGCCGCTCTTCTGGGGCGGGAAGCCACTTCCTATGACCGATTGCTGGCTTCGCCCGCCGCAGCTGCCGTCTGATGCGGGACGGACGCGAACGCGATCGTTCGCTTCAGGAGGCACCGTCTCCGGAGGTTTCATCCCACCACAGGGGGGTCGCCTCCATGACGAGATCGGATTCCGGCACCGCCACACACGGAAGAATCCAGCCTTCGGCCTTTTCGTCTGCGCTCAGGCCCGGCCACTCCACCACGTAGCGCACACGTCCTGCATGCAGCCTGCACAGACAGGTACGGCATACGCCGTTGCGACAGAGGCTGGGCAGCGCCACACCGGCTGCATCGGCCGACTGCAGCACCGTCTGAGATTCAGGCGCCGGGAATGTGGAGCCTTCCGGCTGCAGCACCACCCGGTGGAGCATCGACAGGGCAGAGGAGGGGGCATCAGGAAGATCGTCTGGAAGCATCATGGCAAGAAGGCATCAGAGGCGGGGCGCAGAAACGTGCACATGGCTGCAGCCTGATGCATCCATGCTGCACAGTGCAGGTCCCTGCGAGACAGGGCATGCACCGCAAATTCCGTGTGCCGCCCAGTGGCACGGCATGGCCGACTCAGGCTACAATGCTCACCTTCTCGGAGCATAGCGCAGTCTGGTAGCGCATCTGGTTTGGGACCAGAGGGTCGGGAGTTCGAATCTCTCTGCTCCGACCAATTCTTCTTGTCTGCACTTCCCCCATTCCGTGGGGTGTCGTGCAGTGCCCGGCACAGCGGTGCAGCCATATCCGGACATGACGTCCGGCCCGTTTCTCCATAGCATCCTGGATGCTGCCACCATCGCCTTCGCGAGCGGCGATGGCAGCAATGGGTACGATCGCATCGCCTGTTCCGCGTCCTTATGGGCCTTGCTGCGCCATACTGGACAGGGAGCGCTGGGGGTGTCTCCATCACAGCCCGTAGCTCAACTGGATAGAGCAACTGCCTTCTAAGCAGTAGGTCGGGGGTTCGAGTCCCTCCGGGCTGGCCATGCATTCGATGACATAGGCCATGCGTTGCTTCCAGTGCATCCACGACGAGCTCTCCACGTGTGCACTTGGCCGTACTGCACGCAGAGATCCAGCGAATCACGAACGGTCCTGTCGCCCAGATGGCCAGATGCGGCGAGTCCCAAGAATGCCGGGCGGCCGCTAGCGGCAGGAACAGGGTAAGCGACGAGTCTGCCAAGGCAATGAAGCCATGATGTCGGTAGAAAGCTGTTGCGGCCTCATCTTGGCATCTGCCACTAGGGCGAACGCGGCAATTTCCGACCGTGCCGCAGGGGCGTGCACGGTCGGATGGCGCGGAAGCTTCTTGCAGGTGCAGGCAGGAAGCTTGGGGAGCAATGGGCTCGCCCATGACAAGGTGCAGTAACCCGCGAGGCGCTGTTCGTGCGTCAAGGCCACCAGACAGGGAGCTACACGGCGGCGAATGTCTGGGTGACGTGAAGTTCACGTCAAGTGCGTTCAACCTGCCCAGGATGAGGGAGGGTCGTGCTGGAAAACGAGCACAAGAACTTCTGCGAGAAGCGGACGGACGTCGTAGGGCGCAGCGCATGAGCGCCTTTCCAGAATCGTCCGAGACAGACTGCATGTGCACCATGTCCACAAAGTGTGTGCTTTGGGCTCATTCTGCTGCCGTGCCGCATCCCGCGCGACTGCAGGTGACCGACTGTGGATTTCACATCAAAAAAATCCATCTCACGATTTGCATGCACCCAACACATTACCGCATCGAGATGTAAACACATGCATCTTCGCACCAAATGTGAGCCTGCAGTCTGTCATCGGCAGGCAGGCCACCCTACAATACCGGGATTCTGGAAAAGCATCCCCAGGGACTTTGGGCTTTTCCCAGCGGCCGACCGCCTGCCCTTCCAACAAGAACAATCACTGCGCGCAGGTGCTCCGCACGAGACCGGTTTAACTTTTGGAGCATGCAATGACTGCACTTTTCACGGCGACCGATCTGGTCGTGCCTTTCGAGAAACTGCGGATGTCCGATGTGGACACCGTCGGCGGCAAGAACGCCAGCCTCGGCGAAATGATCTCCCAGCTGCCTCAGGGTGTCCGGGTGCCCACCGGCTTTGCCACCACGGCCTATGCCTTCCGTGACTTTCTCAAGAACGACGGGCTCGACAAGCGGATCCACGCCATTCTCGACAACCTCGACGCCGACGATGTGAACGCCCTGGCCAAGGCCGGTGCCGAAATCCGCGAAATGGTCGAGAACCAGCCCTTCCCGGCTGATCTCGAACAGGCCATTCGCGAAGCATTTGCCACCCTGAGCGCCGGCAACGATCAGGCCAGCTTTGCTGTGCGTTCTTCCGCCACGGCCGAGGATCTGCCCGATGCCTCCTTTGCCGGCCAGCAGGAAACCTTCCTGAACGTGGTCGGCATCGACGACGTTCTGCGCAAGATGCGTGAAGTGTTCGCCAGCCTCTACAACGACCGCGCCATCAGCTATCGCGTGCACAAGGGCTTCACCCACAGCGACGTGGCCCTGTCGGCAGGGGTGCAGCGCATGGTCCGTTCCGATCTGGGCGCGGCGGGCGTCATGTTCACGCTCGATACCGAATCCGGCTTCCGCGATGTTGTGTTCATCACCAGCAGCTATGGCCTCGGCGAGACCGTGGTGCAGGGCGCCGTCAACCCTGACGAGTTCTACGTGCACAAGCCCAAGCTGCAGGAAGGCAAGAAGGCCCTGATCCGCCGCAACCTGGGCAGCAAGCTCATCCAGATGGAATTCGCCACGCCCGAGGAAAAGGCAGCCAGCGGCAAGCTGGTCAAGACCACCAGCGTGCCGGCCGAGCTGCGCAACCGCTACTCCCTGACCGACGACGAAGTCGAGCAGCTGGCACGCTACGCCCTGGTGATCGAGGAACACTACGGCCGTCCCATGGACATCGAATGGGGCAAGGACGGCACCGACGGCCAGCTCTACATCCTCCAGGCCCGTCCCGAGACGGTCAAGAGCCAGGCCGAGGGCAAGGTCGAGCAGCGCTACAAGCTCAAGGGTACCGGCACTGTGCTGGTCGAGGGGCGTGCCATCGGCCAGAAGATCGGCACCGGTCCCGTTCGCCTCGTCAACGACATCAGCCAGATGGACAAGGTGCAGGCAGGTGATGTGCTCGTCACCGACATGACCGACCCCAACTGGGAACCCGTCATGAAGCGCGCCAGCGCGATCGTCACCAACCGTGGCGGCCGTACCTGCCACGCCGCCATCATTGCACGCGAGCTGGGCATTCCGGCCGTGGTGGGATGTGGCGATGCCACCGAGCGCCTGAGTGAAGGCACCCTGGTGACCGTGAGCTGCGCCGAGGGTGATACCGGGCGCATCTACGACGGCCTGCTCGAAACCGAGGTGACCGAGGTCGAGCGTGGCACCATGCCCGAGATCCCCACCAAGATCATGATGAACGTCGGCAACCCCCAGCTGGCCTTCGACTTTGCCCAGCTGCCCAACAGCGGGGTGGGGCTGGCTCGCCTGGAGTTCATCATCAACAACAACATCGGCGTGCACCCGAAGGCCATCCTGGACTATCCCAACGTCGATCCCGACCTCAAGAAGGCCGTCGAATCGGTGGCCCGTGGTCATGCCTCTCCGCGTGCTTTCTACGTGGACAAGGTGGCCGAAGGAGTGGCTACCATCGCTGCGGCCTTCTGGCCCAAGACGGTCATCGTCCGCATGAGCGACTTCAAGAGCAACGAGTACCGCAAGCTCATCGGTGGCAGCCGCTACGAGCCCGATGAAGAGAACCCGATGCTCGGCTTCCGTGGAGCTGCGCGCTACGTCAGCGAGGACTTCGCCGAAGCCTTCGCGATGGAATGCGAAGCCCTCAAGCGCGTGCGCAACGACATGGGGCTCACCAATGTCGAGATCATGATTCCCTTCGTGCGTACGCTCGGCCAGGCCAAGAAGGTCACCGAGCTGCTGTCCGAGCATGGTCTGCGTCGCGGCGAGAACGACCTGCGCCTCATCATGATGTGCGAGATCCCCAGCAACGCCATTCTGGCCGAGCAGTTCCTTGAGTATTTCGATGGCTTCTCCATCGGATCGAACGATCTGACCCAGCTCTCCCTGGGCCTGGACCGCGATTCCGGCATGGAGCTGCTGGCCGCCGATTTCGACGAGCGCGATCCTGCCGTGCGCTTCCTGATCAGCCGTGCCATTGCAGCCTGCCGTGCTCAGGGCAAGTACATCGGGATCTGCGGCCAGGGCCCCAGCGACCATCCCGACTTTGCCAAGTGGCTGGCCGAGGAAGGCATCGTGTCCATCTCCCTCAACCCCGACACGGTGATCGACACCTGGAAGCAGCTGGCTTCCGCCTGAAGGTCTTGTGAGGCAGGGTGGTCACTGAGGTGACCACCCTGCCTTCCGCAAGCTTCCGAGCCGTCCCGTTGGTGCATTCATCATGAATGCCTGATCGGACGGTTTTTCTGTGCCCGGCGGCCGCAACCCTGTGGCGATCCTGCAGACATGCGGCATCATGAAATACGGTCTCTCTTGAGGGGAGAGTCGCAACGGGCCCAGTGCCCATGCATCGATCGTCATCGCGTCGTCAACAGGGGGTGTGCATGCACGCGGCACGTCATTACACGGATATCGCTGATTCAGAGCCTGTGGGCTGGGGGATGCGGCTGCTGTTGCTGGCACTCTGGGCGCTTGCAGGATTCGGAACCATGTACGTGGCGCGCGATCTGGAGCAGATCGAGATCATGCACTGGCCGCTGGCCTACTGGCTTGCCGCACAGGGCATCATCGTGGTGTATGTGGCACTGGTTGCGCTGTATGCGTGGACAGCCAACCGCAGGGAATCCCGCCAGCGGGGGAGGGGGGCCATGCCCGATGGGGAACCGGTGGTCCGCTCGGAGCGTTCGGGAGATTCTCGGGACGTCGTGGCGACGGCACTCCCGGAGCAGGAACGCACATGAAGCGCAGATATCTGATCCATGCTCTGTTTGGCCTGTACGTGGTTGGAACGGTGCTGTTCGTGCTGGTCATGGCCTGGGCCGAACGCCAGGGGCTCTCGCGCGAGTGGCTGGGCGGCATCTGTCTGACCGGGTCCATCGTGAGCTATGCCCTCATCGGGGTGTACTGCCGCACCACGCAGATGGACGAATACTATGTGGCCGGCCGGTCGGTGCCGGCGTTCTACAACGGCATGGCCAGTGCCGCAGACTGGATGAGCGCCGCCACCTTCATCAGTCTGGCGGGAGGGCTGTATCTGCAGGGATTCTCGGGCAACGCCCTGCAGGCGGGCGGATTTGCCTATCTGCTTGGCTGGACGGGGGGCTTCTGTCTGGTGGCATTTCTGGCTGCTCCCTATCTGCGGCGCATGCAGCTGCTCACCATTCCGCAGTTTTTCGAGAAGCGCTACGGGGGAGACTGGCCCCGTCGCATCTCGATGCTTGCCACCATTCTGGTGACCTTCATCTACATGGTGGCCCAGATCTATGGCGTCGGACTGATTGCCTCGCGCCTGTCGGGGGTGCGCTTCGAAATCGGCATGCTGCTGGGGCTCAGCGGCGTCCTGGTATGTTCCTTCCTGGGCGGCATGCGTGCAGTCACATGGACACAGGTAGCACAGTATGTGATTTTGCTGCTGGCCTTTGTGGTACCTGCCTCCATGCTGGCCTATCACCAGATGGGAACTCCCTGGGCAGCGGTGGCCTATGGGCAGCAGATCGACAAGGTCAACTCGCTGGAGCTGCATCTGCTGGCATCTGGGCAGGAGCAGGAGGTGGCCGACCTGTATGGCCAGCGCGCCCAGCTCGACCTGGAGCGCATTCAGGACGCACGAACTTCGCTGCAGCGCGATCGCGTCCAGCTGCTGCGCCAGCTCCAGGAGCTCAAGGATGCCAATGCCGACACCTCCACCATCTTTGCAGCCAGCCATGCCCTGAGCCAGCTGCCGCGCACCGAGTCCGAGGCTCGGGCCCAGTGGCGGGCCTCCTACGCCGCCAACCATTCGTACAGCCAGCCTCTGGCGGGCATGCCGTTTTCCGCGCAGGCGTTTGCGGGCAGTCCCCATGGTTCAGCCGAGGAGCAGCGAGCCTTCGAGGTGTCGCGGCGCAATTTTCTGGCTCTCATGTTCTGTCTGATGGTGGGCACTCTCGGGCTGCCGCATCTGCTGACCCGCTTTTTCACCACTCCCAGCGTGGCGCAGACACGGTCTTCGGTGGCCTGGGCCCTGCTGTTCATTGCCCTGCTGTATCTGGTGGTTCCGGCGCTTGCCGTGCTGCTCAAGTACCAGATCATGCACGACCTCGTGGGAACCCGGTTCGGGCAGCTGCCCCAGTGGATCGGGCTATGGTCGCGGGTGGACCCCGGACTGCTGTCGGTCGAGGACATCAATCATGACGGCGTCCTCCAGTTCGGTGAGCTGCACATCAATGCCGACCTCATCATGCTCGCCATGCCGGAAATTGCAGGACTGCCCTATGTGATCTCTGCTCTGGTGGCAGCGGGCGGGCTGGCGGCCGCGCTGTCCACGGCCGATGGCCTGCTGCTCACCATGGGAACCACCATTGCCCATGACGGCTATTACCGCGAAATCAATCCCAAGGCGCCGGAAATCCGGCTCGTGATGCTTTCCAAGCTGGTGCTGCTGGTCATGGCGCTGGCGGCTGCTTATGTGGCAGCGCATCGGCCGGGCGAAATACTTGCGCTCGTCTCCGCGTCCTTCTCGCTGGCGGCAGCCACCTTCGCTCCTGCCATGGTGATGGGTATTTTCTGGCGCAAGGCTTCGGGGCAGGGGGCAGTGGCCGGAATGGTCGCGGGGTGTGCCGTCACGGCGGGCTACATGGCGGTCAACAGTACGCGGATGCAGCATTGGTTTCCCTGGCTGGGGGGTGGCCATCTGTGGTGGGACATCCAGCCCATTTCGGCAGGCGTGTTCGGCGTGCCAGTGGGGGTGCTGGTGCTGGTGCTGGTGAGCCTGATCACGCCTCACATGCCGGAACCCGGTCACCAGGAAGAAGGCGATTTCCCCATCTGAAGCGGTTTGTTCTATAATGTGTGGTTTCCCTTGCCACATCGCACACTGACGCTGCGGGTGGCACTTCATCCCACAAGGAGCATCAATGCGTCATTATGAAATCATTCTGCTGATCCATCCGGATCAAAGCGAACAGGTTCCGGCCATGCTGGACCGCTACAAGGGCATGGTCACGGCCGGCAATGGCCAGATCCACCGTGTGGAAGACTGGGGCCGCCGCCAGCTGGCCTACCAGATCAACAAGCTCAACAAGGCGCACTACCTGTGCCTGAACATCGAGGCAGACCAGGCGGTGATGGCCGATCTGGAGCACGCATTCAAGTTCAACGATGCCGTGCTGCGCTCCCTGACCGTCCTCAAGAAGCATGCGGACACCGCTCCTTCCGTGATGATGAAGTCCGTCGAACGCGAAGAAGCCCGCAAGAGCCAGCAAGCCAGCGAGGCAGAAGCATCCTGATCCGTGCGTGACGCACAGGTGGAAAACGAAGCCTCGGCCGCATCCCAGAGCCTCAACCACTGGGTGCTGATGGCTTCAGTCGTCGAGAGACAGCCCCTGCGGCTGACCCCGGCTGGCATTCCGGTCTGCGATTGTGTGCTGGAGCATGGCTCCACACAGATCGAGGCAGGAGACCTCCGGCAGGTGACGACAAGGGTAAGAGCCATTGCCATGGGTGTGATGGCCGAACGGCTGGATCGCCAGGAGCTCGGACGCGCAGCGCGGTTCGAGGGGTTTCTGGCTACCCCGGCGAGAGGAAGACGGCACGATGCATCTTCCGCGCCTGCCCGGCCCACCCTGGTTTTTCACATTCAGGACATGACCTTGCTTGCCACTACGCCAAGCCTTTAACAACCAGATTTTCAGGAGTCCACACCATGGCCTTCAAGAGCAACAAAGACAAGCGCCCGAAGCGCAACACCCAATCCCCGCTGTTTAAGCGCAAGCGCTTCTGCCGTTTCACGGTCGCCAAGGTCGAAGAGATCGACTACAAGGACATCGACACCCTGCGCGATTTCATCTCTGAAAACGGCAAGATCATCCCCGCACGTCTGACCGGCACCCGTGCCATCTATCAGCGCCAGCTCAACACCGCCATCAAGCGTGCACGCTTCCTGGCCATGCTGCCGTACACCGACCAGCACCGCGTCTAAGGAGTCACACCATGCAAATCATTCTGCTCGACAAAGTTGTGAACCTGGGCAACCTGGGCGAGATCGTCAAGGTCAAGGACGGCTATGCACGCAACTTCCTGATTCCTACCGGCCGTGCGCGTCGTGCCACCGAAGCCGCCAAGAAGGAATTCGAAGCCAAGCGTGCCGAACTCGAAAAGGCTGCAGCCGAGAAGCTGGCTGCTGCACAGGCCCAGGGCGAGAAGCTGGCCGGTGCCGTGGTCAAGCTGACCCAGAAGGCAGGTGTCGATGGCCGTCTGTTCGGTTCCGTGACCAACCACGACATCGCCGAAGAGCTTAACAAGATGGGCTTCGACGTGCACAAGTCCCAGATCCGCATGCCCAACGGCCAGATCAAGACTGTCAGCGACAACACCGTCGAAGTGGCTCTGCACACCGACGTGGTCGTCGAAGTCAATGTGGTGGTCTACGGCGAAACCGCCTGATACCGCACTGTCTCCCGTCCCCAGGGACGGAGGCTCCAAGAACCGCCAGCCTGTCTGGCGGTTTTTTTATGGGTGGTGCACAGGTACGCAGCCAGCCCGTGATAGGAGCGAAGCAGGATCTGTGCGGGTGGACTGGTGTATGCTCAGTCCATGGCCCGCAGACCCTGAAAAGGCGGGCTGATTCGTGTACCCGGGGAGATCGGTGATCGGCTCCCGGGTCTTCTGCTTTCTGGATGGTGAGAAATGGACAATTCTTCTCTTGAGCGACTGGTGCAGCGTGCCGAGGTCGTGCTGGAGCGGCTCGAACAGGTGTTGCCGCAGCCCATGCAGCAACCCGACTGGGGTGCTTCCGTGGCATTTCGCTATCGCAGGCGCCACGCAGGCTTTGCCGGACAGACCGGCGTGCTGGAGGCGGTGCGCCATGTGGCGACCATCGCACTCGACGACCTGCAGGAAATCGATGGTCAGAAAGAACGTCTGGTGCGCAATACCGAGCAGTTCGTGCGCGGAAGGCCTGCCAACAATGTGCTGCTCACGGGGGCGCGGGGCACGGGCAAGTCATCGCTGATTCGGGCATGTCTGAATGCCTATGCCGATCAGGGCCTGCGTCTCATCGAGGTGGACAAGGGCGATCTGGTCGATCTGCCGGATATCGTGGATCTGGTGGCTGCACGGCAGGAGCGCTTCATCGTGTATTGCGATGACCTGAGTTTCGACGAAGGGGAGTCAGGGTACAAGGCGCTCAAGTCCATGCTGGACGGCTCCGTGGCAGCCAGCACTCCCAACGTGCTCATCTATGCCACGAGCAATCGCCGGCATCTGCTTCCCGAGTACATGAACGACAACCTCAGCTATACCCATACGCCCGACGGCGAGGTGCACCCGGGCGAGGTGATTGAGGAAAAGGTGTCGCTGTCCGAACGCTTCGGGCTGTGGATCAGCTTCTATCCCTTCAGCCAGGAAGAGTATCTGGCCATTGTGCGGCAGTGGCTGCATGCTCTCGGTGTGCCGGATGCCGAGGCTGCAGCGGCAGAGCCCGAAGCTCTGGTCTGGGCGCTGGAACGCGGTTCGCGCAGTGGCCGGGTGGCCTATCAGTTCGCACGGGATGTGGCGGGAAGGATCACACCATGAACGGCGCTGCTGCTTCTGCGGCTCCGGTCGATCTCGTGGCGGACGGAGAGCGTCCGCGCGTCGATGCCATCGACGGGCAGCCCCGCAGGCTGGTCGAGGTGGCGGTGGGCGTGCTGCTGCGTTCCGACGATGCCTTTCTGCTTACTTCCAGGCCCCAGGGCAAGGTGTATGCGGGGTACTGGGAATTTCCGGGCGGCAAGCTCGAAGCCGGGGAAACGGTGGAGCAGGCCCTGAGACGGGAGTTGCAGGAGGAAATCGGCATCACGATTGCACACGCACAGGCCTGGCGCAGCAGCGTGGTGGATTATCCGCATGCGCTTGTCCATCTGCATTTCTGCAAGGTGCGCGAGTGGAGCGGGGTGCTGACCATGCGGGAAGGGCAGCAGTGCATCTGGCAGCAGCTGCCTGTCACAGTGGAGCCTGTGCTTCCTGGTGCGGTTCCCGTGCTGGAGTGGCTGGAGTGCGAGCGCAGTGGCCGCTCCGTGACGTCCTGACGGAGTCCACGCACTCTTCTGCGCATTCTTGCCTGGGCAAATTCAGTCACAATAGCGCCTCAGGTTTGTGAGCGAGGCAAAGTGTCATGTCCGATATTGAAATGACGAGTTCCGCAGCCGGTGTGTCGGCAACGCGGGTATTTGATTTTCCGCTGCAGGATGCCCAGGGGGCTACCTGCACGGCACATGCGTGGGCCAAGGTGCCGCCGGCGCTCGATCCTGCGCAGCGTGAAGCCGCCATGCAGCGGGCCGCCGAGTGCCTGCGTGCCCAGGGAGCGGTGCTGGTGGCGCATTACTATGTCGACGGCGACCTGCAGGATCTGGCCCTGGCCACTGGAGGGTGCGTGGCCGATTCGCTCGAGATGGCCCGCTTCGGGCGCGATCATGCTGCCCAGAACCTGGTGGTGGCCGGTGTGCGCTTCATGGGAGAGACGGCCAAGATTCTCAGCCCCGAAAAGACCGTGCGCATGCCTGATCTGGATGCGACCTGCTCGCTGGATCTCGGTTGCCCGATCGACGAATTTGCAGCCTTCTGCGACGCGCATCCCGACCGCAAGGTGGTGGTGTATGCCAACACGAGTGCCGCCGTCAAGGCCCGTGCGGACTGGATGGTGACCAGTTCCTGTGCGCTCGCCATCGTGAACCATCTCAAGGCGCAGGGCGAGAAGATCCTGTGGGCGCCGGATCGGCACCTGGGGGAGTACATCCAGCGCCAGACAGGCGCTGACATGCTGATGTGGCAGGGGGCCTGCATCGTCCATGACGAGTTCAAGGGGCTGGAGCTGGAGCTGCTGAGACAGCAGCATCCGGGAGCCAAGGTGCTGGTGCACCCCGAATCTCCCCTGAGTGTAGTGGCACAGGCCGACGTGGTGGGGTCTACCTCACAGCTGCTCAAGGCCGTGCTGGATGGCCGCGAAGGCGACGCCTTCATTGTGGCCACCGACAACGGCATCATGCACCGCATGCGCCAGCTGGCTCCGGGCAAGACGCTGATCGAGGCGCCCACGGCGGGCAACAGTGCCACCTGCAAGAGCTGCGCGCATTGTCCCTGGATGGCCATGAACAGCCTGCAGGGGGTGATCGACTGTCTGGAGCAGCGCACGGGAGAGATTCATGTCGATCCGATGGTGGGGCACCAGGCCAGTGGCTGCATCACCCGCATGCTGGATTTCGTCAAGGAGCATCCCGAAGCCCTGGTGGTGCAGGGTGGGGGGCGCCTGCCCGGCATGACGCCGGGCATCGGGGCGGCCTGATTCGCGAAGGCAGCAGGGTGCGTTCTGCTGCCTTTTTTGTTCATTTCCGTCGCAGGAGACCCGAGTCGGCTTCCTGTGCGGTTGCCATTTCCTTTTTGCATGTTTGATCACAACGAAACCCTGGAGCAGGCCCGGAGCCGCAATGTCCATGATGCCCTGATGGAAGACATTGGCGCAGGTGACTGGACGGGGCAGCTCGTGCCCTTTCCTCATCAGGTCACGGCCCGTGTGCTGGTGCGAGAGGAAGCCGTGCTCTGCGGCCGTGACTGGTTCGAGGGCTGCATGCATGGCGTGGATGCCGGGTTGCAGATCGACTGGCACTATGCCGAAGGGGACCTGATGCGGGCTGACACGGAGGTGTGTCACATTCGGGGCGAGGCCCGCTCGATTCTGACGGCCGAGCGTTCGGCGCTCAATTTTCTGCAGCTCCTCAGCGGCACGGCGACCGTGACGCGGCGGCATGTGCAGGCGATCGAGGGGGCATCTCCGCATGCCTGTGCCGTGCTCGATACGCGCAAGACCCTGCCTGGCCTGCGTCAGGCGCAGAAATATGCCGTGCGGACCGGAGGGGGGCGAAACCAGCGTCTGGCGCTGTGGCATGGCATCCTGATCAAGGAGAACCACATTGCAGCAGCCGGAGGCATTCGGCAAGTCCTGGCCCATGCCCGTGCGCTTGATGCGGGCGTGCCCATCCAGATCGAGGTGGAGACGCTCGAACAGCTGCAGGAGGCCCTGGATGCAGGTGCACAGAGTGTGCTGCTGGACAACTTCACTCCTGACCGGATGCGCGAGGCAGTGCGCCTCACGGCGGGGCGCGCCCTCTTGGAGGCGTCCGGAGGAATCGGTTTCGAGGGGCTGCGTACCATTGCCGCGACCGGCGTGGATCGCATCTCGATCGGCAAGCTCACCAAGGATGTGGTGGCCACCGATTATTCGCTGCGGGTGGTTGCCGGCTGACAGGCTGAGGGAGGGGTATTCATCAGGTAGCCCTCCATGCCTCGGCAGCACCACCATTCGCAGATTCCATGAAAAAACCCGCCAAGGCGGGTTTTTTCATGGGTGAACGGAGCGGGCTCCGTTCGGCCGGACTGAGACAACTCAGTCGAAGTTGGGAGTCTCGACTCCCAGCACCTTGTGCAGCTTGGGGCTGGTGGTGGTGTACTGGAGGAAGACCTTCTTCTCGGGGAAGATGTAGTCCATGGCGGCAAAGGCCGCGAGGGCACACTCGTGGAAGCCGGAGAGGATGAGTTTCTTCTTGCCGGGGTAGGTGTTGATGTCGCCCACGGCAAAGATGCCGGGTTCGTTGGTGGCGAATTTCTCGGTGTCGACCACGAGCTGCTTGCGTTCGATTTCGAGTCCCCATTCGGCGATGGGGCCGAGCTTGGGCGAGAGGCCGAAGAACACGAGCAGCACATCGACGGGCACGGTGCGGGTGACGCCGTCGCCGCCAGTGACCTTGACGTTGACGAGCTTGCCGTCACGTTCCTCGAAGCCGGTGATCTGGCCGACCATGAACTGCATTTCCATGAGGCCGCACAGTTCGTGCATGCGGGCCACGCTGGCCGGAGCGGCACGGAAGCCGTCGCGGCGGTGCAGCAGGATGACGCTTTCGGCCTTGTGCTCGCCTTCGACGAAGTTGAGGGTCCAGTCCAGGGCGGAGTCGCCGCCACCGACGATCAGGAGGTTCTTGCCCGCGAAGTCGGCGGGGTTGCGGACGCGGTAGAAGAGCTGGGAGCCATCGAACTTGTCGATGCCTTCGACCTTGAGGGTGCGCGGCTGGAAGGCGCCCACGCCGGCAGCGATGAAGATGGTCTTGGTGAGGAAGCTGGTGCCCTTGCTGGTCTCGACGTAGAAGCGGCCGTCGGGCTGGCGCTCGACCACGCTGACTTCCTGCCCGAAGTGGAAGGTGGGGCCGAAGGGTTCAATCTGCTTGAGCAGGGCGTCGGTGAGCTCGCGGCCGGTGCACACGGGCACGGCCGGAATGTCGTAGATGGGCTTGTCGGGGTAGAGCTCGACAGGCTGGCCGCCGGGATAGGCGAGGGAGTCGATCACATGGGCCTTGACTTCGAGCAGACCGAGTTCGAAGACCTGGAACAGCCCGACGGGGCCGGCGCCCACGATGACCGCGTCGGCATCGATGGCATTGGCGAGATTGCGCTCAGTGTTCATGGGAGAGAGAGGGAAAAAAGGCAGCAGGCGCTGCCGTGCGGGCGAAGGAGCATCCGTGGGGCCGGAGGGCAGGGATGTGCCGCGGGAGCACGCCCAGGCAGGACTGCGTCACGGCCGGGGCGCGGAGAGATCGCAGGATCAGCGAACCAGTTCCTTGAGCTTGCCGGTCTTGTCCTTCCATTCCTCGGCATCGGGAAGGGGGTCGTGGCGCTTGGTGATGCTCTTCCAGGTGGGGAGCTTGGCCAGGTCGGCATTGAGCTTGATCATGTGCTGCTGGTCGGCTGGCACGTCTTCCTCGGCATAGATGGCGCCGACAGGGCACTCGGGAATGCAGACTGCGCAGTCGATGCATTCGTCGGGATCGATGGTCAGGAAGTTGGGGCCTTCACGGAAGCAGTCGACCGGGCAGACATCCACACAGTCGGTGTATTTGCAGCGGATACAGACTTCGGTTACTACGTGCGTCATAGGGGGGCTCTGAGTGGTTCGGTAGGGAATAAAACCCTGTTATTTTAGCCTTCGCACAGGGGGCGAAGACACTTCATGTATTTGTAGATCCATTCGGGCCGGAGAGGTTTGCCGCAAATCAAGTGCATGGCATCTTGTCTGTGGTATTCCTCTCCGGCGAATGGGGCTGGTGGCCGATCAGGGGGCGATGTGGTCGACCAGGGCAGCCGCTGCGGTGGCGTTGCTGGCCATGTCCACCAGGATCAGCGAGCCGAGCCGGCGATTCTCGCGGTAGGGCAGCAGGGGCAGGGGGGCCTGCAGCTGGATGCGGACGCGGCCGATGGCATTGGCGTCGAGTTCACCTGCGGGCTGGCGTTCCAGGGTGTGGATGTCGAGCTGGTGGGTGATTTCGGTGACACGGGCCTTGACCCAGCTGTGTCCGGCGAGCGCCCAGTAGGTGCGGCCGGGCAGCAGGGGGGTGGTGTCGAGCCAGGCGAGCGTGGCCTCGAAGGTGGTGGTGGGGGTGAGGGCACCGGGCTGGAGGAGCCAGTCGCCCCGTGAGATGTCGAGTTCGCGGTCGAGCACGATGCCGGCGCTCGCTGGAGAGGCGAGGCCGGTGGTGTCGCGACGGACGTGGTCGAGCACGCGCAGGACGGTGGCTTCCTGTCCGCTGGGGTGCAGGGTGACGCGATCCTGGGGGGCGAGTCGTCCGCTGGCGATGCGACCCCACAGGATGCGGCGGGCCTGGGAAATGTCGGCACTGCTGGCGTGCTTCTCGATCCACTGCACCGGGAATGCGAAGGGGCCTTCGGTGTCGGCGGGGGTGACGGGAAGGGTTTCCAGCAGGGGCAGCAGGCCGGGGCCTTGGTAGCCGCACCAGCCGTCGGTGCGCGCATCCACCACGTTCCAGCCCATGAGGGCGGAGACGGGGACGATGGCACGGGGCGTGATGCCTGCCTGCGCGCAGAAGGCCTGCAGGGCGGCCGAGATGTCGGCAAAGGCGGCTGCGTCGTGCGCGACGGCGTCGAGCTTGTTGACGGCAAAGACGATGTGCGGCACTCGCAGCAGGTGGGCCAGTAGGGTGTGGCGCCGGGTCTGGGGCAGCAGGGCATGGCTGGCTGCGCCTGCGGCGTCGGGCTGGCCGGCCCAGGGCAGCTTGGTGGCGTCGACGAGGACGACGGCGCAGTCGGCCTGCGAGGCGGCAGTGACCATGTTGCGGGTGTACTGCTCGTGTCCAGGAGCGTCGCCGATGATGAACTTGCGAGCCGCACTGGTGAAGTAGCGCCAGGCCACGTCGATGGTGATGCCCTGCTCGCGTTCGGCCTGCAGGCCGTCGGTGAGGCGGGAGAGCTCGGCGGCGTTGATCTGGCCGCTGCCCTGGTGGGTGACGTTGCGCAGCTGGTCCTGCAGCACAGCCCGGCTGTCGAGCAGCAGGCGGCCGATCAGGGTGCTCTTGCCGTCATCGACGCTGCCGCAGGTGATGAAGCGCAGGGCGGCCGCGGTATCGGGGGCGGTCTGGGCGGTGGAGGTGCTGGCCGCGGCGAGGGGGGACTGGAGGGAGGTGCTCATCAGAAATATCCTTCAAGTTTGCGCTTTTCCATGCTGGCTTCGCTGGTCTGGTCGTCCATGCGGGTGGCACCGCGTTCGCTGACGTCGACTGACAGGGTTTCGCGCACGATGTCGGCGGCGGAGGCGGCGTCGCTGGCGACCGGGCAGGTGCAGGTGATGTCGCCCACGGTGCGGAAGCGCACGGTGCGGGTTTCGACCTGTTCGCCTTCGCGGGGCGGGGTGAGAGCGGTGACGGGCACCAGCAGGCCCCGGCGCTCGACGACCTGGCGCTCGTGGGCGTAGTACAGCTCGGGCAGGGCGATGTGCTCGCGGTCGATGTACTGCCAGACGTCCAGTTCGGTCCAGTTGCTGATGGGGAACACCCGGAAGTGCTCGCCGGGGTGCAGCCGGGTGTTGAACAGCGTCCAGAGTTCGGGGCGCTGCTGCTTGGGCTGCCACTGGCCGAAGCTGTCACGATGGCTGAAGATGCGCTCCTTGGCGCGGGCTTTTTCCTCGTCGCGGCGGGCTCCGCCGATGAGGGCATCGAAGCGGAATTCCTCGATGGCTTCGAGCAGGGTGACGGACTGGTGGGCGTTGCGGCTTTCATCGGGGCGCGCGAGGCGGACCGTGCCGCGTTTCATCGAGTCCTCGACGCTGCGCACGATGAGGGTGGCCTGGAGTTCCTGGGCGCGCCGGTCGCGGAAGGCCGTGACTTCGGGGAAGTTGTGCCCGGTGTCGATCATGAGGAGCGGGTACGGGATCTGGCCGATGCCGAAAGCCTTTTCGGCGCATTTGAGCAGGACCAGCGAGTCCTTGCCGCCCGAGAACAGGAGGGCGGGGCGGTCGAAGGCGGCTGCGACTTCGCGCAGGATGAAGATGGTTTCCTCTTCGAGGGCATCGAGGTGGGCATTGCGCAGCGACAGGGGAGCTGCCTGGGGGGCGGGGGCTGCAGCGGCTGGCCGGGAGGGGGTGGACAGGGCGTTCATGGCAAATCGGGAAGTCTGTGGATGCGGAAATCAGGCGTGGGAAGCACCGGGCAGCGGGCTGGCAGGGGCGTGGCCTGCTGCCGGAGCGGTGTCGGCATGGACGTGGAGGCCGCATTCGCGGGCCTGATCGTCCTCCCACCACCAGCGGCCGGCGCGGAAGTCTTCGCCCAGGGTGATGGCGCGGGTGCAGGGGGCGCAGCCGATGCTGGGGAAGAACTGGTCGTGCAGGGGGTTGTAGGGCACGTGATGGGTGGCGATGTAGTGCCACACGTCGCCCCAGGTCCAGTTGGCCAGGGGGCTGAGTTTGACGGGCTTGCCGGCGGGCACCTCGCTGTCGTCGCGCAGGTGGACGTCGGAGCGGGCGTCGGACTGCTCGCGGCGCAGGCCGGTGATCCAGGCAGCCTTGTCCTGCAGGGCGCGTGCGAGCGGTTCGAGCTTGCGGATGCGGCAGCATTCCTTGCGCAGGGCGATGCTGCGGTACATGGCGTCCTGGCCTTCGCGGGCGACGAAATCGGCCACATGGGCAGCATCGGGTTCGTAGACGGAGACTGACAGGCCGGGGTCGGCCTGCAGCTCGGCGAGCAGCTGCAGCGTCTCGGGATGGAGGGCTCCGGTCTGCAGCACGAACAGCGGGATGCCCAGGCCGGCCGATTGGGCCAGGTGGGTGATGACCATGTCCTCGGCACCGAGGCTGGAAGCCTGGGTGATGTGGGCTGCACCGAATTCGGCCACGGCGGCGCGCAGGAGTTCCGTGGCCTCATCCACCAGGGCGGCGTGGTGGGCGCTCGGCTTGTCATGCAGCACGGTGGCGGGCAGGGGGGTGATGGCGATGGGCGTCATGGGCTATCTCCTGGATCGGGGGTCAGGCGGCGCGGGGAATGGGGCCGTCCTGGTAGAACCCTTCGGGGAACAGGGCGAGCAGGCGCTGGGCGTGGTCGAGGCTTTCGCCGGGGGCCAGCACGGCCTGGTCGAAGCCACAGCGCTGCATGAGCTGGAGCTGGTCGATGCGCACATCTCCCACGGCGCGCAGCACGCCGGTGTAGTGCGCGCGGCGACGCAGCAGCTGGGCCTGGGTGTAGGCACGGCCATCGGTGAAGGCGGGAAACTGCAGGGCGATGACGGAGATGCCGGTGAGGTCCACGCTGGAGAGATCGGCATCGTTGGGCAGCGTCAGCAGGCCCTGGGGCTCGGGCTGGTCATGGTCGGCAGGGATGAGGGTAAGGGGCGACTGGCTCATGGCAAACATTCCGGAAAATGGCGGGCGGGGCGGAGCGATGGGGCTCAGGCGGGGGTGGGGGCGTGGAGGTCGACGCGACGTGCGGACTGGGCGGCCTCCCGGAACGGGGCATGGCCCGTGCGGCGCAGGGTGTCGATGAAGTGCTCGCCCGGCGTGCGCAGCTGGCGGTAGGTGCCCAGCAGGGCCTCGATCACCTCGGGGACTTCGGCTGCGCTGAAGGCAGGGCCTACGACCTTGCCGGGGGTGGCAGGGCCGGAAAGGGCCGAGCCGTCGGCACCGCCCACGGTGATCTGGTACCACTCCTTGCCGTCCTTGTCGACGCCGAGGATGCCGATGTGGCCGCTGTGATGGTGGCCGCAGGAATTCATGCAGCCGCTCATGTGCAGGTCGATCTCGCCCAGGTCCCACAGCTCATCCAGATCCTGGTAGCGCTCGGTGAGAGCGGCAGCGATGGGGATGGAGCGGGCGTTGGCGAGCGAGCAGAAGTCGCCGCCGGGGCAGGAGATCATGTCGGAGAGCAGGCCCAGGTTAGGGCGCGCCAGACCCAGCGCACGTGCCTGTTCGTAGAGCGCGGGGAGGTCTTCGGCATGGACCCAGGGCAGCAGGAGGTTCTGCTCGTGGGTGAGGCGGGCCTCACCGGCGCTGAAGCGGTCGGCAAGATCGGCCACGGCGTCGAGCGTGTCGGCATCGGCATCGCCGGGAGCGTAGCCGGGACGCTTGAAGGACAGGCCGACGATGCGCAGCCCCTCGATGCGGTGGGGGCGCACATTGCGTTCGAGCCAGCGCTGGTAATCGCGCGATGCGGGATCGACGGCAGCGGCGATGCCGGCCGGCTGCAGGGGTGGCACGGCGAACCGGGCAGTCATCTCGGCGAGTGCGGCGTCGCTGATGGTGTGGGGGGCACCGTCCTGCTCGACGATGGCGCGGTATTCGGCCTCGACGGCATCGACGAAGCGCTGGCCCTCGGACTTGACGAGGATCTTGATGCGCGCCTTCCAGAGGTTGTCACGCCGTCCATAGGCGTTGTAGACGCGGATGACGGCTTCCAGATAGTTGAGGAGCTGGTTCCAGGGCAGGAAGTCGCGCACCACCGGGCTGTTGATGGGGGTGCGCCCCATGCCGCCGCCGACGCTCACCTCGAAGCCCAGCGCATCCCCTGCGTCGCGCACGAGGCGCAGTCCCACGTCATACCAGTGCAGGGCGGCGCGGTCTTCGGCTCCGCCTGCGAGCGAAATCTTGAACTTGCGGGGCAGAAAGGCGAATTCGGGATGCAGGCTGCTCCACTGGCGCAGGATTTCGGCAAAGGGGCGCGGATCGGCAACCTCGTCGGGGGCGATGCCGGCGAGCGCGTCGGCGTTGATGTTGCGGATGCAGTTGCCGCTGGTCTGGATGCCGTGCATCTGCACGGTGGCCAGCAGCTCCATGACTTCGGCCGCGCGGGGCAGCGGAATCCAGTTGAACTGCACGTTGGTGCGGGTCGAGAAGTGCCCGTAACCGTAGCGCAGGGGCGGGGCCGCCAGCGTCAGGCCCGGCTGGGCTGCCTGCAGCGCATCCTGAGTGGACTGGGCCTGGGCGAGCAGCTCGGGGGTGGGGCGATCGTAGTCGCGTGCGATGCGGGCCAGCACGCGCAGCTGGCGGCCGGCGATTTCGCCATAGGGCACGGCCACGCGCAGCATGGGGGCATAGCGCTGGATGTACCAGCCGTTCTGCAGCCGCAGGGGCCGGAAGGCCGCGTCGGAGAGCTCGCCGGCGAGGTTGCGCGCGAGCTGGTCGCGGAACTGGGCTGCGCGTTGTTCGATGAAGTGCTGGTCGAAAGCGGAATACTGGTACATGAAGCGGCTCTGACGGGACCTGTGCGCACGCGGCGAGGAGATGACCAGCGCGGACGCATCGGAATATTCGTGGAATCAGGAATGTACCTTTCTTTATTCCAATTCAAACTACTTTTTAATGATGTATATATTTCAATCTCATATATAAGAGAGTGTGCAAGCACGGACTGTCCGGCTCCCGCCTTTTCCCGCAGAGACTGGGTGTCTTCAGACCGGAGCAAGGCCCCACCAAGAAGGCAGCAGGCCACGGCGGGCGAGGTCGCGGTAGCGGTCATCGACGAGCAGCAGGGAGCCCGCATCGGACTCGGTGCGTACCACGCGGCCACAGGCCTGGATGACCTTGCGCAGGCCGGGGTACAGATACACATAGTCGAAGCCGTGCCCCAGCGCCTGTTGCACGGTGCGCCGCATGGCTTCGTGAACCGGGTCTACCGGCGGCAGGCCCAGTGTGGCGACGAAGGCCCCGATGAGCCGCTCGCCCGGCAGGTCCACCCCTTCGCCGAAGGCGCCCCCGAGCACGGCAAAGCCGATGCCCGATCCGCCGGGCTGGAAGCGGTGGAGAAACGCGGCGCGGGCTGCGTCGTCCATGCCCGGCGTCTGCGTCCAGACCGGAAGGTCGGGATGGGTGGAGGTCAGATGCGTGCGCACGGCATCGAGGTAGCGGAAGCTGCTGAAGAACGCGAGGTAGTTGCCGGGCCGTGCAGCCAGGCGCTCGGCCATGGCCTGAACCAGCGGAGCCACCGAGGCTTCCCGGTCCTGCCAGCGCGTGGACAGTGGCAGGATGTCCACCTGCAGCTGGTCGGCCCGGAAGGGCGAAGGGGCCTGCAGCCGCACGTGACTGGCCGGCAGCCCGAGCATGTCGGCATAGAAATCCATGGGACGCAGGGTGGCCGAGAACAGCACCGCACAGTGGGCGTGGCGGAGCCTTTCCTGCACGAAGGGCGCCGGGATCACGTTGCGCAGCGTGAGCGTGCCGGGCAGGAAGCCGCGCACAGGGCGTTCAGGGGCGGCGCCCGCCAGATCGGCCGGCGGCGGCGCGTCGGCAGGGCAGACCAGATCGGCGATGGAATGGGGGCCGAAGCGCTCGATGGCGCCCGCATAGGCCACCAGCATGAAGAAGGCATCCAGCGCCTCGCCCGCGAGGGCTTCAGGGGCATCGGCCAGATGGCGTGTGATGCGTGCCACCAGATCCTGGATGCGCGCATGCAGGGCATCGTCGGGCTCGCAGGTCTGGTAGCCGGGGCGGGCGTGGGCCAGGACGCGGTTCCACTCTTTGCGCACGCTGCCCACGGCCCGCCTGAGAGGGGTGGGGAGGCTGCGCTGCAGGCGCCGCAGATCGCCCGCCTGCAGCGCGGCACTGTACATGTCGCGTGCCCGGTTGACGAGGTTGTGGGCCTCGTCCACGAGCACGGCAGTGCGCCAGCCTTCCTGCTGGGTCAGGGCAGGCAGCAGGGCGGTGGTGTCGAAGTGGTAGTGGTAGTCGCACACCACCACGTCGGCCCACTGCACCAGCTCCTGGGTCAGGTAGTAGGGGCAGATGGCATGGGCATCGGCAAGGGTCTGCAGGGTCTGGCGGTCGAGCACAGCGCCGGCAGCGGCATCAATGGCCGCCTGGCGGGCGGCAGGCAGGCGGTCGTAGAAGCCCTGCGCCAGCGGACATGTGGCCCCCAGACAGGGCGTACCGGGATGGGGGCATACCCGGTCCTTGGCGCTGAGTTCCAGTGCTCTCAGGGGAATGGCGGGGGAACTGGCCTGGCGCACCGTGACCAGTGCATCGAGCGCCAGAGTGCGGCCGGTGGTCTTGGCAGTCAGAAAGAACAGGCGGTCCACCAGATCCTCGCCCATGGCCTTGAGCATGGGAAACACGGTGCCAAGCGTTTTGCCCACCCCGGTGGGGGCTTCGGCCAGCAGCACCCGGCCCCGGCGCGCGGCGGTATAGACGTTCTCTGCGAGTTGACGCTGCCCAAGCCGCATGCGCGCCAGCGGAAATGCCAGTGCCCGCAGGGCCTGGGTGCGCGCTTCGTGGTGCAGTGCTTCCTGTTCGCCCCAGGCGGTATAGCGTGCGCACAGGGCTGCAAAATCGGTGGCCAGCTCGCTGGCTTCGCAGGTGCGTTCGAGCACGGTGTCACGGTCACGCAGCAGGTCGTGGTAGCGCAGACAGACCCGGATGGAGGCAAGTCCGTGCTGCACACACAGCATGTGGGCATAGAGTCGGGCCTGGCTCCAGTGCAGCGCCTGCTGGGTTTCGGGAATGCGCTCCCAGGACCCCTTGTGGGTTTTCACTTCTTCCACCGTGGCGAGAGTGCGTGACCACGCATCGGCCCGCCCCCGCACGAGAAGGGGGCCGTGGGCCAGCTCCAGCGGAACTTCGGTGTCCCATTCGCCGCTGCGCCGCCCCGCCACCGTGCGGTGGCCTTCCATGCCTTCGAGCGCGGAGGGGCCCGGCGCGTAACGATGATCCAGGTCGCCTTCCCGGCAGAAGGCAGCCAGCGCAGTGACTGAGACGGTGAGTGGAGGCAGGGACGACATCCGAAACTGAACAAAACGCCACGTCCCGCACAGAAGAACGGAGATCGCAGCCACGGCGCTGCACGCAGAGGCCGCGAGGGGCGGCGTGCAGCCGTGTGGGGCGAGCGTAGCAGCTTTGCAGCATCGATGCGAGAAGTGCGCCGGGGGCAGAGGTACGAGCAAGGGTGAAGGGGTATGCCTGTGCAGGGTTCTAGAATCGGAATCTGTCGCGTTTGTATCCGCATGCCGATATGGATGCAGATGCGTTCCGTTCCGTTCCGTTTCACTCACCATTCATTGATTGCAGGAGTTTCCCGATGAGTACCCCCCAGGGCAAGGATTTCGACCAGGGTCTGGCCATGCGCAAGCGCGTCATGGGAGACGCCTTTGTGGAGAAGGCTTTCAGCGGGCTCACCGAGTTCACGGCACCGCTGCAGGACTACATCACCCGCAACGCCTGGGGTGACACCTGGCAGCGTGAGGGACTGGATCTCAAGACACGCAGCCTCGTCACCATTGCCATGCTGACCGCACTGGGCAAGTCGCAGGAGCTGCGTGGTCATGTGCGCGGCGCCCTGCACAACGGCGCCACGGTGCAGGAAATCCAGGAAGTGCTGCTCCACGCAAGCATCTACTGCGGTATTCCGGCGGCGGTGGAGGGCTTCCGGGCTGCGGCCGAGATCATCGACGGCCCCAGGGCCTGAGAGGACACAGGCTGCTGCGCGGCGGGAGCGCATGCACCTTGCGGCACCGACGTTCAGAGACAAAAAAGCGACCTCACTGCCACAGCGGGGTCGCTCGAAAGAGAGAACCCGGGAAAGGGCAGTGCCCCTTCCCGGATCTCTGCAGCATGATCAGCGCTTGACGGGAGCCAGCGGCGTCGTGAGCGGGCGTACCTCGCCCATGGGATGCTCGCCGGTTTCGTAGATGTTGTTGGCACGGCCGACGAGCAGGGTGTCGAGCGTGCCGATGTTGTCGGTGTCCTTGTTGGAATAGGGCACCTTGTTGAGCACATAGCGCATGGCGTTGAGGCGGGCGCGCTTCTTGTCATCGCTCTTGATGACGGTCCAGGGTGCATCCACCGTGTCGGTCTCGAAGAACATGGCTTCCTTGGCGCGGGTGTAGTCGTCCCACTTGTCGAGGCTGGCCTTGTCCACGGGGCTGAGCTTCCACTGCTTGAGGGGGTGCAGCTCGCGTTCCTTGAAGCGGCGGCGCTGTTCGTCCTGGCTCACCGAGAACCAGAACTTGAAGAGATGGATGCCGCTGCGGGTGAGCATGCGCTCGAACAGGGGCGCCTGCAGCATGAATTCCTGGTATTCCTCGTCCGAGCAGAACCCCATGACACGCTCCACGCCGGAGCGGTTGTACCAGGAGCGATCGAACAGCACGATTTCGCCGTTGGTGGGCAGGTTCTTGACGTAGCGCTGGAAGTACCACTGGCCGCGTTCCTCGTCGGTGGGCTTTTCGAGGGCCACCACGCGCGCGCCACGGGGGTTGAGGTGTTCCATGAAGCGCTTGATGGCGCCGCCCTTGCCGGCAGCGTCGCGTCCTTCGAAGACGATCACGACGCGGGCTCCCGTTTGCTTGACCCATGCCTGGAGCTTGAGCAACTCGACCTGCAGCTTGTATTTCTGCTTCTCGTAGTTCTTGCGGATCATCAGGTTCTTGTAGGGATAGCCGCCTTTGCGCCAGTTGGGCGCGAGTTCGTCATCCGGGGAAACCTTGATGGTCTTGCTGCCGGTGCCGGATTCTGCCAGCATGCGGCGCAGGGCTGCCACCTCGTCCTTGGAGGCGCGGCTCAGCAGGGTCTGCATGGCCGATACCTTGTCCTCTGCCTTCTCCAGGATCTGTTCGATGGCCACTTCGCGGCGGGTGAGCGCGGAGTCTTCCGCCTCGCGGGTGGCCACGCGGTCGATGTTGCGGGGGGCTGTCTTGCCCAGCACCACATCTCCGGATCGGGCGAGGCGGGGTTTGTCCTGGGAGGCCGTGGGGGACTTGGAAGAGGTGGCCATAGGGGAGCTCCTTAGCGAGTGGAAATATCCCTTGGGATTTTAGGACTATTGGGGCCGCCGTTACAGTTTTTTGACCAAAACCTGACTTTTGCGGTCCCAGTTATATTTGCGCTTGCGTGCCTCGGGCAGCCAGGAGGGATCGACCACCTGGAAGCCGCGCTTGATGAACCAGTGCATGGTGCGCGTGGTGAGCACGAAGATGCTCTTGAGCCCCATGGCCCGGGCGCGCTGCTCGATGCGGCGCAGCAGCTTGTCACCGTCGCCCTGGCCCTGCACGGCGGGGCTCACGGTCACGGAGGCCATTTCGCCCGTGCTGTCCTCGGCATAGGGGTAGAGGGCCGCGCAGCCGAAGATCACCCCATCGTGTTCGATGATGGTGTAGAGGTGCGCATCGCGCTCGATCTCGGTGCGGCTGCGCTTGACGAGCGTGCCGTCCTGCTCGAACGGCTCGATCAGGTGCAGGATGCCGCCCACGTCCTCGATGGTGGCCTCGCGCAGGTTCTCCAGCTTTTCGTCCACGACCATGGTGCCGATGCCGTCGTGGGTGTAGATCTCCAGCAGGATGGAGCCATCCACCGAGTAGGGCACGATGTGGCTGCGTTCCACGCCCTTGATGCAGGCCCTGACGCAGTACTGGAGATAAAACGCGAGATCGTTGGGGTGTTCGGGGGCGGGGAGCCTGGTCAGCAGCCGCTGGGCATCGGCCAGCGACAGTTCGGTGTCGACCGGGTTGTCCTCGCTCTCGGGATCGAGGGGCCGCTGGCGCAGGCCGCCGATCTCGGTGAGGAATATGAGCTTGTCGGCGTGCAGCTCGCTGGCGACCTCGGTGGCCACGTTCTCCATGTTGAGGTTGAAGGCTTCGCCGGTGGGAGAAAAGCCGAGCGGAGAAAGCAGCACCAGCGCCCCCTGGTCGAGCATGGACTGGATGGCGCTGGAATCGACCTTGCGCACCAGCCCGGAATGCTTGTAGTCCACCCCGTCCACGATGCCGACGGGCCGCGCCGTGAGGAAGTTGCCCGAGATCACCCGCACGGTGGCACCCGCCATGGGCGTGTTGGGCAGGCCCTGGCTGAAGGCGGCCTCGACTTCGTAGCGCAGCTGTCCGGCGGCCTCCAGCGCGCTGTCGAGCGCCACGCCGTCGGTGATGCGGATGCCCTTGTAATAGCGGGGCTCCTCGCCCTTGGCTCGCAGCTGCTCGTTGACCTGCGGGCGGAAGCCGTGCACGAGCACGATCTTCACGCCCATGCTCTTGATGAGGGCCAGATCCTGCACCACGTTAGGCAGCTTGCCGGCGGCGATGGCTTCGCCCGGAACGCCGACCACCATGGTCTTGCCGCGATGCATGTGGATGTAGGGTGCAACCGCCCGGAACCAGGGCACAAAGGTGAAGTTGAAGACCGCAGACATGGACATGGAGGTGAGAACCAGGGAGGTCTGTCCCGTGCCGGCAGGCGGCCCGGAGCAGCATGTAAAACCCCTATTGTGTACTCGATTGGCCCCGTTCCTGCGGTGCCTTCACACACGGTTGCCGCTTGCTTGGCGCGAAGGTGCCGGCTCGCTTCTAGCCACCGCGGCTCACCTCGCCCACGAGCTGCTGCCAGAAGGTGGGCAGCAGGTCGTAGAGGGGGGTGGGTTCGCGCTGCCAGATCTGTACACCGTCCGGCACGATGGCGCTGGAGGGGACCACGCCCGGATCGACCTGCGCGAGCTGCTGCATCCACAGAATGTCGACGCCGCCCTGCGGGGCAGGACGCGCGTAGATGAGCTGCAGCATGCGCTGTGCCGCCACGCTGCCCCGGGATGCCGCCTTGGCGTAGAGGCGCAGGGCCTCGCTGTAGTTCGGCGTGCGGCCGATGCCCCGGTGCAAGGCACGTGCCTTTTGGTAGAGCGCATCGGCCGAGGCATGGGCTTCGCCCGAGGTGGACGTGGGGCGGCTGACGGTGCTGTCGCGGGCCGATGGCCTGCGGGTCAGGCGCTCCAGGTTGGCGCGGGCAGCCGGCGAGCCCGGCGCCGCACGGCGGAAGTAGCCCTCGGCCACGGCGTCCTGTCCGTGCAGGGCGGCATCGATGCCGAGCGCATTGAGTGCATGGACTTCGCCTCCCTGTGCCGCAGCAAGCAGCAGGGGAGAGCGCCCGGGGGCGAGCTGCTGCGAGGGCTGGTTCCGGGCGCGGCGTCCTTCCACCAGCCAGGCCAGAAAGGCGGCCCGTGCCGGCGCGGATGGGCGCAGCGCCGCAATGGCTGCGTCTGCCGCCTCCAGATCCGGCGGACCGCTGCAGCCGTCCATGGCACACCAGGCCAGCCCGGCCTGGGCCAGAGGAAATCCCCCGGCAGCGGCCTGCATGAACCACTGCTGGGCCTGCATGCGGTTCTGTGGAACCCCGGCCCCATGCAGATGGATCAGCCCCAGGGTCCAGGCCGCCTGGGCGGCGGAGCGGGATTCCGTTGCCGAACGGGCGGCTCCGTGCAGGGTGGCTGCGCGGTCGGCCTGCTGCATGAGGACGGACAGCCGCTGGGCGATGTCCTGATCGGAGGGGGCGGCGGCAGGCTGTGGCAGGGGGCTGGCATGAATCAGCCGAATGGGGGGCTCTGTGGCGGCATCGGCGTGTGTCGCGGGTTGCGTCCAGCCGGGATGCGTTGCCATGCTCGTCAGGAGGCACAGGGTCAGTCCCAGTCCCAGCCCGTGGCGTGGTCGAAGCCCCGTCGACGGAAGAACAGTGCGCTGACTGCCCCCGGAGAGGGGGAGAGCCATACGGCGGCAGAAGGCGAGGGCGTGCATGGTCGTGCGCTCCAGGCGGGAGAGGTGGCGCAGGGCAGCGTGTCAGCGTTTCGGGGCGGGGGCGGCAGGCACCACGTTCCAGTGCAGTGTCTGGGCGGTATAGCCGTTCTTGCCGAAGGCGGAGGCAAACTGGGTCTCGACCCCCTGCACACCCTGCACTCCCTGTACCAGGGTCAGGGGCGGAACCCGGAACGCCGCCGGCAGCCGCTCCATGGCCTCATCCGGGGTGGCCAGGCAGATCACCGATTCGGTACCCGGCGTGCCGGTATCGAGCACAAAGGGCGGGTTGGGCGACATCCAGTCCGGGATGCGGATCGTGGTGTTGGCCGAGACAGAGGACGAGGGGTTCGACTGGTTCGGCAGCAGCCGGATCACGTTGCCCTGCGGGCTGGAATGGAAGCAGTACAGATGGGCACTGCGCGAGACACGGGTCGAGAGAAAGAGCTGGGTGCCGGAGGGGAAGGTCGTCTTGTCCGGGACGGGGTTCTCGATCTGCAGCGAAATCTGCAGCGTGCGCGGCGCATCTTGCCGGGGTGGGGTGGGGGCTGCCAGCGCGTTCCAGCCGATGCGTTCGATGGAGCCGTCGGCGGCCATGCCCACGAAGTTGCGCAGGGCGCGGTCATAGGTGGTGTAGTCGATCTCGCCGGTCACCACCAGCCCGCGATCGGCCTGGAACTTGCCGATGGCCTCGCGCAGCACCGGGCTGTTGGCCGGCAGGATGGCCGAACCGGTGGGCAGATAGCCCTGCCGCATGAGCGAATGCTGCACCATGGTCTGGCGGTAGGAGGGGCTGCCCTCGTCATACCACATGCGCAGCTGGTGCTGAAACTCGGGGTGCGTCTGCTCCAGCGTCAGGCACTGCCAGTACGGCACGCGCGCCCACTTGCCGGTGAGCTCGATCATGGCCAGCTCCACGAGCGTGCGGATGGCACTGCCCGTACCCTGGCTGTAATCGCGCCCGACGTTGAATTTCCACCCCGTCTTGCCGATGGCGCCGGCCAGATCCAGTCCCTGTCCACCGCTGCCGATGGCCACTTCGTTGGCCGAGTCCATCCCGGGAATCAGCGTGCGTGACTTGAAGTCCCCCAGATGCAGCTCCAGGCCGATGATGTTGGCATTGCGGGTGCGGCTGATGCCGGTTTCCAGACGGCTTGCCGACGTGCCGGCGTCGATGTGGTTGCTGAGCACGCCCTGATCCACGAAGGCCACGGCCCCCGACACATACAGCGCGGGGCGCTGCAGCTGCATCTGGCCGTTGTTGAGCAGGATGGTGGTGAGGTTCTGCACCGTGTCCTGCTGGGCGATGTTGACCTCGTAGTCCACGTAGCGGAAGGCATTGCTGATGCGCGACATCTGCGACAGGGAGGTCTGGATCATCTCCTTGGTGGCCACCGGCACCTTGCCGGAATAGTCCGGAATGGTCTTGCTCGAAATGAGCGTGGGCGGCACATGGGCTTCCTGGAACAGGCGGTCCATGCACATGAGCGAATCCGAGAAGCTGGAGATGGAGCGCACCGGCCGCACCACCGGGCGGGCCGCCACGTTGGCATAGGACTGGTAGCCGGCATCCACGGCCGGATTCATTGGGGCACAGGCGCCAAGCACGGCACCCGACGCCAGCAGGCTGCCCAGGCGCAGCGTGGACCAGGGAGACAGGGGGAGCCGCGCAGCAGCTCCAGGGGGCAGGAGGGCGTTTTCCATGATGACTCTCTTCGCGTGCGCGCACGCTTCAGGCCGGAATGGTCGGAAAAGGGGGCCCTCCGTTCGCCTGGCCACCAGGCATGCAGGCGGACAGGGCTCCGGGGGGAAAGAGGAAACAAGAAAGAGGGAAGAGGCGGCACTTCCCCTGCAGGCTGCCTTATCGGCAGACGTTCACCAGGTCGCCTCTAAGCACCACGATCTGCTGGTTGCTGCCGAGCCGGCTGAAGGGAGTGCTGCTGCTGGAGGTGCTGTTGCCCACTTCCTGCAGGCAGGACTTCTGCACCCCTTCGCCTGCCGTGCTGGTGATCACGTTGGCGTCGGTGAACATGGAGCCGTCATTGGCCGTGGCTGAATAGGCCTTGGCTTCGTAGCGGGACACCTTGGCCTTGAGCCAGTCGGGAATGTCGGTCTTGTTCTGAATGTCGGTGGATTTGGCGGTGCCACCGCTCGGCAGCGACAGATACTGCACCGGCCGGTTGAGATAGATGGTGTCCTCGCCCGGAGCCGCCATCGCCTGCATGGAGAGCCCCGCCAGGAGGCATCCCCCGGCCAGATACAGCGACACAGTAGGAGTGGGATGCATGATGTGCTCCTCGATCTGCAAAGAGTCAGGACAAGAGGCGCCCATATGTCTGGACGGGACACAGGGGCGCCCTTGAGCTCACGTCAGCCGACCACGGTCAGTTGCAGCTCGTGCACCCGTTGTTGGTGGCCAGGTTCTGGACCGCCTTGGAGTACGAGCCCGACGAGAAGTTGCCCACGAAGGAATTCGCCAGCGCGGTCAGCTGCAGCGAGGGGCCGTTGATGTCCACATGGCCCACATTGGTGGAGAGGTTCTGGGCCGCCGTGCTGTAGCCGCCGGTGGAGGAGTTGAACACGGCGGAGTTCCGCATGGCGGTCAGCTGCATCTGGGGTGCATTGACCGTCACGTTGCCGGCATTGGTCGACAGGTTCTGGGTCGCCAGCGAATAGCCGCCCGAGGACTTGTTGAGGATGCCGGACTGCACCGCAGCCACCGCCTGCACCGAAGGCGCATGGATGGCGATGTAGGGCGTGGGGGTGGAAGGAGCGGGGGGCGTGCCGCCGCCGGAATGGCCGGACCCGCTGGCGAAGGCTGCAGTGGCAGAAACTGCGACGGCGATGAGAGCAAGCTTTTTCATGATGAACCTCCATTGGGGGGTGAACTCAAGCGAAAAGGGTGATGGCTCATTCCAGACACCCGACATCTGCAGAACTCGGTAGAAAAGTGAGATTTCGCAGAAGTCGAGGCCAGTGTCAGGCCGATGACCAGCTCCCCCAATCGCCGGCAAGGGGTAACGGAAAGAGGGGATCCATGGGCGATCAGACGGGAAAAAACGTACGGGTTTCAAGGACTTGCACCGAATTTGTGCAATACTGAAAAGGTTAGTAACGTAATGTGACGAATTAAACAGTGTGAAAAAATAATGACCTGAGTTGGTGAAAAATTCCCCGAAACGTCATTTTTTGTTTAAATCAGTCACATGTTGGAACATTTACTCAGATTCCCGCACTGCAGCAATATTTATTGATACTTTCATATCCATATTGGGTACACCTTTTTGGGTATGTCGGCCCTGACCGGAGACGACCATGATTCCTCCCCGTCCTTCTTCCGTCCTGCAGCAGGACATGGATGCCCGACAGCATGCGGACATCACGGGCACTTCTTCGGGCGTCATCGCCATGGACACACCCGCATGGCCGCACTTTCTGGCTGGCCAGCCGGGGCAGCCCGTGCGGGTGCTTCTGGTCGATGACGATGCCCAGATGCGGCGGGTAGTGACCAACGAGCTCATGGCAGACATGCGCGTGCAGCTCGTGGCCACCGGCACCAGCCAGAAGGAGGGGCGCAAGCTCATCGCACACCATGAATTCGAGGTGCTGCTGGTCGACCTGAATCTTGGCGATGGCGACGGCTTTGCCCTTATCGAATGCTGCAAGCAGCATCGTCCGATGGCGGAGGTGGTCGTGGTGTCCGCCATGGAGGACGAAGACCTTGCGCTCAAGGCCTTTGCCTGCGGGGCCACGGGCTATCTGGTCAAGAATTCGTGGTTCGGCACCTATGCGCAGGCCGTGCTGCAGGTGGTCAACGGAGGAGCCTCCATCACCCCCAATCTCGCGCGGCGGCTTCTGCGCCGGTTCGACAGCACGCCCACCTCGCCTTTCTGGCGCATTGCGTCTCCCGGCGCGGCCTCGGGCGGTTCCGCGCCGGAAGCAGAACACCTCACCCAGCGCGAGAAGGACGTGCTGCGGCTCGTGGCCTCGGGCTACACCAGCATGGAAGCAGCCGGCAAGCTCATGATCAGCGTCGAGACCGTCAACGCCCACATCAAGAACATCTACCGCAAGCTCCAGGTGCGCACCCGGGCCCAGGCCGTCAACAAGGCCACTACCCACGGGTGGCTGTAGCAGGGGGCGGCGGCAGCGAACCAGTGCAAGCCATGGCAGGTGCACCAGATGGGAGCAGTGCGGTTGCAGCAGACAGAAAATGGCAGGGGAATGCAAAACTGAGTGGTTACCCTGTAGACGGGTGAAATGAATGGTGCTAATACCCAAAAGGACGATGGCCGGGCGGTGTTCGTCTGGCATCAAAGCGCAGGAGAAGGCGCACCTTTGGGGTGTCGTGGCGGTGCGGTGCAGACCCGGCGCCTCAGGCTGTTGTATGGCCTTCAGTGCGAGGGTGGGGGAGGGAGATCATGCTGCTGATTCAATCGCATGACTGGATGGCGTGGGTGGGAGCGTTTGTGCTGTCGGTCTATGGCGGCTCGGCCACGGTGTTCTGGCGCCGCAGCCGCAGGCGCCTGGATGTGCTGTTCGCCCTGTCCATGATGGCGCTGGCCGTGTTTCTGGCGTGGACCCCGCTGCGCCAGACGGCGGTAGACACCTCCGCTGCCTCGATCCAGGTGCAGCTGTGGTACCAGCTCACCCTGCTGGCTGCGCTCCTCTTTTTTCTGGAGGTGGTCAACCAGCTGCACATGCTGACCGTATGGGTCAGCTTCATCCAGTGGCTGGGAGGTTCGCTCATCATCGTGCTGCGCGCCGCCATGTGGCCCGATGGCGCGCTGTTCGACAGCCTGCAGGTCTGGCAATGGTGGAACGCCCTTTTCTGTGGAGGATACTGCGTGGCACTCGCCACCCTCGGACTGCGCGGAGACCATCCCCAGGGTGCGGCTCTGCTCATTCTGTCGCTCGCAGGGTTCGGTCTGTTCATGGTGGACATGCACCATTCGATCGAGCTCGTGCCCATGGTGACGGCCTTCCATTTCTTCTACGCCTGTGCCATGGGGGTGCTGTGGCTCGTGGCGAGCGGGCGCCTGCGTGCCCTGCGCAGGCAGGAGCTCAGGCTGCGCGAATCTGTGCTGCACGAAGAGCGCCAGCGCATCTCCCGCGAACTGCATGACGGGGTCGGGTCGCAGCTGGTGCATCTGCTCGCAGGGCTCGATCGCCGCGATGTCCACCAGCAGGAGCTCGCCCTGGCGCTCGAACAGTGCCTGCTCGACCTCAAGCTGATGGTCGACGAGGTGGGCGACCGGGGCGGTACCGCGACGCTCGTCGATCTGCTGGCGTCGCTGCGCTACCGCGTGCAGCCGGTGCTCTCGCGTCTGGGGGTGCTGCTGCAGTGGGAGGTCGATCTGGCCCCCCAGCTCGATGACGTTCGGGGCGAGCGAGCGCGCCAGGTGCTGCGCATCGTGCAGGAGGGGCTGGCCAATGCCATTCGGCACGCGGGGGCGCAGCGCATGGGGCTGTCCTGCCGGTATGACGCCCTTGCCGACAGGGTGACGCTCGAGCTCTGGGACAACGGCCGTGGCCTGGAGGCATCGTCATCGTCGTCCGCTGCCTCGGGGGGCAAGGGCATGGCCAGCATGCGGCACCGTGCGCAGGGGATCGGCGCCAGGCTCGACGTGAGCGCGGATGCGGTGTCCGGTACGGCAGGCGGGACGCGGCTGCGCCTCGAACTGCCCCGCGTGCAGGCGGATGCGAGTCAGCCGCCGACGCCGGTGCCTGCCGCTGGAGCCCCCACGGCTGCCCCCACGGTCGGAAACCTGCCGGATCGCAGCCGCACGGACCCGTGAGGGCAGAGCCGGCATCAGGTGCCGCTGGCAGTGCAGGGGAGGGACTGGGATAATCGGGCGTTTTGTCCCTTTCCGTTCCGCATACATGTCCACCCATCAGGAGGCGCAGCCCGCGCCTTCCCAGACCGTTTCTCTCCACTTTCCCGAAAATCTGCCGGTGTCCTCCCGTCGCGAGGAGATCATGCAGGCCATGCGCGCCCATCAGGTGGTGATCGTGTGTGGCGAGACGGGGTCCGGCAAGACCACCCAGCTGCCCAAGATTGCCCTGGCGCTGGGCCGTGGGGCCATGCATGCGGCCCCGGGGCAGCGTCCCCGGCTGATCGGCCATACCCAGCCACGGCGCATTGCCGCGAGCTCGGTGGCCAAGCGCATTGCCCAGGAGCTCGACACCCCCCTTGGCGAGGTGGTTGGCTACAAGGTGCGTTTTGCCGATCGCCTGCAGAAGGGCGCCTCGGTCAAGCTGATGACCGACGGCATCCTGCTGGCCGAGACGCAGAGCGATCCGCTCCTCAAGGCCTACGACACCCTCATCATCGACGAGGCGCACGAACGCAGCCTCAACATCGACTTCCTGCTGGGCTACCTCCGGCAGATTCTGCCGCGCCGCCCCGATCTGCGCATTGTGGTCACTTCCGCCACCATCGATGCGGAGCGGTTTGCCCAGCACTTTGCCTCTGCCCAGGGGCCGGCCCCCGTCATCATGGTCTCGGGGCGGCTGTATCCGGTGGAAGTGCGCTACCGCCCCTTTGAGGAGGGCCGCGACACCCACCTCTACACCGCCATCGCCGATGCCGTGGACGAGCTCTGGCGCAATCCGCAGGCGGGGGGCGACATCCTGGTCTTCCTGCCAGGTGAACGTGAAATCCGCGAAGCGGCCGATCACCTCCGGGCCCATTTCGGGGCCGAGGCCGCCCGCCGGCAGGTGGAAGTGCTGCCGCTGTTTGCACGCCTCAGCCAGGCAGAGCAGGACCGCGTCTTCGAGCCGCACGGGGGGCGCCGCATCGTGCTGGCGACCAACGTGGCCGAAACCTCGCTCACGGTGCCGGGCATTCACTATGTCATCGACAGCGGCACAGCCCGCGTCAAGCGCTACAGCTACCGCAGCAAGGTCGAGCAGCTGCAGGTCGAACCCATCAGCCAGGCAGCAGCCAACCAGCGCGCTGGCCGTTGCGGGCGCGTGGCCCACGGGGTATGCATTCGGCTCTATGACGAGAAGGACTTCGCCGCACGGCCCCGCTTCACCGACCCCGAGATCCTGCGCAGCTCCCTGGCTGGCGTGATCCTGCGCATGAAGTCCCTGCATCTCGGGGACATCGACGCCTTTCCCTTTCTGGAGGCACCCCGTCCCAAGGCCATTTCGGATGGCTACCAGCTGCTGGCCGAACTCGGTGCCGTCGACGACGCCCTCGCCCTCACGCCTGTCGGACAGGCGCTGGCCCGCCTGCCGCTCGATCCGCGCATCGGCCGCATCCTGCTCGAAGCCCAGCAGCGCGGAGCCCTGCAGGAAGCGCTCGTCATTGCCTCCGCACTCAGCGTCCAGGACGTGCGAGACCGTCCCCTGGACGCCCAGGCGCAGGCCGACCAGCAGCAGGCGCGCTTCGAGGACGATCGAAGCGAATTCTCCAGTTACCTCAAGCTGTGGCAGTGGCTGCATGAGGTGCGGGGCGGCAACCCCTCCCTGCCTTCGGCCCGCCAGCAGGAAGCCGCTGCCCGACGTCCCACCTCCCATGCCGTCCTGCCGGTCGGACAGCGCAGTGTGCAGGCGGCTGCACCCGCCGTGGAGCCGGCCGCAGTCTCCCATCCCGCCGCTGCGCCTGCGACCCACCGTCTCAGCAACCGGCAGTACGAGAGCGTGCTGCGTCAGCATTTCATCAACGTGCGGCGGGTGCGTGAGTGGCGAGACATCCACAGCCAGCTGCTGACCGTGGCCGGTGAGCAGAAGTGGACGCTCAATGCCACCCCGGCGAGCTATGTCCAGATCCACCAGTCCATGCTCGCCGGGCTGCTGGGCAACGTGGGATGCCGCATCGAGGAAGATGGCAAGCATGCCCACGGCGAATACCTCGGAGCCCGGGGCATCAAGTTCTTCCGCCATCCCGGTGCGCATCTGCGCAAGAAGCCCGGGCGCTGGATCGTCTGTGCCGAGCTCGTCGAGACCACCCGGCTGTTCGGCCGCGGCATGGCCAGCATCGAGCCGCAGTGGATCGAGGAAGTGGGCGCCCATCTGATGCGCCGCCAGCTGCTGGATCCGCATTGGGAGAAGAAGGCGGCCCGGGTGGTGGCACTGGAGCGCGCCACCCTCTATGGCATCGTGGTCTACAACAACCGCAAGGTCGACTACGACAAGGTCGATCCCGTGGCAGCGCGGGAAATCTTCATCCGGCAGGCCCTGGTGGGCGACGACTGGGACAGCCCGCTGCCCTTTGTGGCCGCCAACCGCAAGATGATCCGGCAGGTCGAGGAAATGGAACACAAGTCGCGCCGGCAGGACCTGCTGGTCGACGACGAACTCATCTACGCCTTCTACGAGGCCCAGATTCCCGCACACGTCACCAACGCCCACCAGCTCGAAAAATGGTATCGCGCCGCCAGCCGTGGCCAGCCAGGGCTGCTGCGCATCAGCCGCGAGGAACTCATGCGGCACGAGGCTGCCGGCATCACCACCGACCTGTTTCCCCGCACCATCCGGCTGGGCGGAGTCGATTGCCGGGCCAGCTACCTGCACAAGCCGGGCGACTCCCGCGACGGCGTCACGGCCGACATCCCGCTCTTTGCCCTCAACCAGGTGGACGAAGAGCGCTGCGAATGGCTCGTGCCCGGCATGCTCAAGGACAAGATCCAGGCCCTGCTCAAGAGCCTGCCGCAGCGTCCGCGCAGCCGTTTTGTGCCATTGCCCGAGAGCGCCCAGCGTCTGGCCACCCAGCTGCAGGACGAGGCTCCCGGATTCGCCCATGGAAGCCTGGTCGAGGCCCTGCTGCAGGCCGTGCGTGCCCATTCGGGACTGGACGTGAAGCGCACGGACTTCAAGCTCGACATGCTGCCCCCGCATTTGTTCATGAATCTGCGCGTCACCGACGAGCATGGACGCCAGCTGGGCATGGGGCGCAATCTGGGGGCACTCAAGGCGGAACTCGGTTCCCAGGCCCGGGGTGCATTCCAGGCGCTCGCCGTGCTCAGAACGCGACCCGATGCCGGAGCGGAAGGGGCCGAAGCCCCGGAATCTCCTGCTGCCATACCCTCTTCGCGTGGACACACGCCGGCCACCCAGACCGGCAGCTCGGACACCGGTTCCGGAGGCGCTGCAGCCCCGCATGCGCCCGATGCCCTGCGCATCGACGAGGACCAGCGCTACACCGCCTGGGACTTCGGCGAACTCCCCGAAATCATGGAAATCCGTCGGGGACGGCAGACCCTCATCGGCTACCCGGCGCTGGTCGATCAGCAGACTGCGGTGAGCCTGTCGGTATTCGATGAACCCGAGGTGGCCGAGGCCCGCCACCGTGCCGGACTGCGCCGCCTGTTTGCGCTGCACATCCGCGACGCGCTCAAGTATCTCGAAAAGAATCTGCCCGATTTCCAGCGCATGGCCGCAGCCTACATGCCGCTGGGTACGGCAGAGGAGCTTCGCCAGCAGATCCTGCAGGTGGCCATGGACCGGGCCTTCCTGATCGAGCCCCTGCCGCATGATGCCGACAGCTTCCGCCAGCGGCTTGAGGAAGGGCGCACCCGTCTCACCCTCATCGCGCAGGAAGTCGCCCGCCAGGCCGGCAGCGTCCTCGCCGAGTTTGCTGCCGCCAGCCGCAAGATCAAGGACACCCGCATCCAGCCCGAGGCCGTGGCCGATTGCGCCCAGCAGCTCCAGCGCCTGTGCGGTTCGCGCTTTCTGGCCGACACCCCCTGGGCCCAGCTGCACCATATGCCGCGCTATCTCAAGGCCATCGTCATGCGGCTCGACAAGCTGCGGGCCGACCCCGCCCGCGATGCTGCCCGCATGGCCGAGCACCGTCCGCTGGAGCAGCGCTACTGGCGGCTCGTGGCCGAACGCAAGGGCAAGGTCGATGCGCGCATGCAGGAATTCCGCTGGATGCTCGAAGAACTGCGTGTGAGCTTCTATGCGCAGGAGCTGCGCACCCCCCAGCCGGTGAGCGTCAAGCGCCTCGAAAAAACCTGGCAGCAGCTCATCCACTGACCCGGAGGCCCTGTCTGCGGGTCAGTGGCGCCAATACATCAAAAAAACATAGATTCACTTCACCTGAATCAAGAAAACCCCCACCCTGACAGAAAACTGTAATTCAACCGTCTATAGTTTTAACCGACATCAAACGCCCCGGGCGGGACGTGATGTCATGGTGGTATACGCACTGCCTTTTCATTTCTGTTCAGCGGGGCCACCGGCGTCTCTGCCGCTGGTCTCATCTCCAAGAGGACATCATGCCATTCCAACGTTCCCTGCTCATCCTTTCCCTGGCTGCTGCTGCAGCCCTGACCGCCTGCGGCAAGAAGGATGACGCCCAGGCTGCCGCCAGCGCCGCAGCATCCGCTGCCGACGTGGCTGCTTCCGCTGCCAGCGCAGCTGCTTCTGCCGCCACGGCCACTGCTTCTGCTGCAGCCGCTACGGCCGCCAGCGCTGCGTCCGTCGCAGCCGACGTCAAGGACACCGCCAAGAAGGTGGCAGGCGATGCCAAGGGCGGCAAGATCGACGCCGCTGCAGGCGAAGCCCTGTACAAGTCCACCTGCTCCGTCTGCCACGCTGCCGGTGTGGCCGGTGCGCCCAAGTTCGGCGACAAGGCCGACTGGGGCCCCCGCATCGCCCAGGGCGATGCCGTGCTGTTCAAGCACGCTCTGGAAGGATTCCAGGGTCAGAAGGGCGTGATGCCTCCCAAGGGCGGCTCCACCGCTTCCGACGACGAAGTGAAGTCCGCTGTCAAGTACATGACCTCCCAGATCAAGTAAGGTCTGTGCAGCTCCCGGCGGGCCCTGCCTCGGTGCAGGCATCCCGCTGGCAGGGCAGCATCCCACCGCAAGGCTCCGGCATTCCCGGAGCCTTGTTGTTTTCATGGGTGTCCAGCAGACGGGCGGCGAACCGGAGGCGTGCATCCATCCGGGAGAAATGCACCATTTGTCACATTTCGTTGGCCCGTACCATACCCCTGCGACAACGGATGGAGTACATTGCATGCACCGGGAGGAACCGTCAATTAATTGTCAGCCTTGGCTGCCCCCCTGGTGGAAAGCGTGTTCCATCCCGGCCACGTGTCCTGCCCGTCCATGGGGACGGAGGGATGCAGTGCTCATCCTCGTTGCATGAAAGGATTCCCATGAACATGACCCGTATGGCCGGCCTGCTGGCACTGGCTTGCACCGTTTCCCTCGCAGCCTGCGGCAAGAAGGCCGATGATCAGGCCCAGAAATCCGCCGATCAGGCCAACCAGGCTGCGCAGATGGCTGCTTCTTCGGCAGTCATGGCTGCATCGGCTGCCGCTGATGGTGCCAAGCACGCGACCGAAGTGACCAAGGGTGCAGCCAAGCAGGCTGCACAGGACGCCAAGGACGTGGCAAAGGACACCGCCAACGACGCTCTCCAGAAGGCCAACGAAGCCGCCCAGAAGGCCAAGGAAGCTGCCAAGAAAGACTGATTCCGTCTTCTTTGAATCGGGCCCCGGCGTGCGCCGGGTCCGTCTGCATCAGGCGCGATGGAATCCTCCTGTGGGAGGCACATCGCGCCTTTGTCTTGTCTGGGTGGCTGAGGAGCTGGGGGTCCCAGGTGCAGCGCACTGTGCTCCCGCAGGCTCAGCCCAGCCGGGCCAGCCGCTCCAGTGCCGCCTGCAGGGTGGCTTCCTGCTTGGCAAAGCAGAACCGAATGGTCTTCTGCTCGGTGCCATCGCCGTAGAAGGCAGCCACCGGAATGGCCGCCACTCCCAGTTCACGGGTGAGCCAGATGCAGAAATCCGCTTCTCCCAGATCACGCTCCGGTCCCCGCAGATCGGCGTAGCTCACGCACTGGAAGTAGGTTCCCTCACAGGGCAGCAGGCGCAGCGGGGTGCGCGCCAGTCCCTGCGCAAACGCATCGCGCTTGCGCTGGTAGAAGGCCGACAGGTCCATGTAGGGAGCCGGGTTCTGCATGTATGCCGCCAGGCCATGCTGCATCGGGGTATTGACCGTGAACACGTTGAACTGGTGCACCTTGCGGAACTCCTGCATCAGCGGCGCAGGGGCTGCCACATAGCCGACCTTCCAGCCCGTCACGTGGTAGGTCTTGCCGAAGCTGCTCACCACCATGCCGCGTTCGGCCAGGCCCGGCACATGCGCCGCGCTGACGTGCATTCGGCCGTCGTACACCATGTGCTCGTACACCTCATCGCTGAGCACCAGCACATCGGTGGGAGCGAGAAGATCGGCAAGCTGCTGCAGTTCCTGCTCGGTCCACACGGTGGCCGTGGGGTTGTGGGGCGTGTTGAGCAGCAGCAGGCGGGTCTTGGGACCCAGCGCGGCAGCCAGCGCCGCAAAGTCGGGCCGGAAACTCCCACGTGTGAGGGGCACGCGCACCGGCACGGCACCGGACATCTCGATGGCGGGCACATAGCTGTCGTAGCACGGATCGAGCACGATCACTTCGTCGCCGGGCTGCGTCAGTGCCAGAATCGCAGTGAGCAGCGCCTGCGTGGCGCCCGCCGTGACGGTGATCTCGGTTTCTGCCTCGTAGCGGCGGCCGTGCAGGTGCACAATCTTGTCGCTGATGGCCTGGCGCAGCGCAGCAACACCCGGCATGGGCGGGTACTGGTTCCATCCTGCCTCCATGGCCTGCGTGACCCCGCGGATCAGGGCGGGATCACAGCCAAAGTCGGGGAAGCCCTGACCCAGGTTGACGGCGCCGGTCTGCGCCGCAAGTGCCGACATGGTCGAGAAGATGGTGGTTCCCACCTCGGGCAGACGCGAGGGCAGGGGAGACAGCAGGGGCTTGCAGGGTGCGTTCATGAGAGCAGTACCTCGGGCCATCCCATCGGATGGGTCCGATGGGAGCGGAAAGATCAGAGTCCGTAGTCTTCGAACTGGCCGGTCATGGCCTTCATCACCAGCTGGCGAGGCAGCCGTTCGCTCAGCGATTCGGCAAACTCGTACACGAAGTCGCGCAGATACGCTCCGCGCTTGAAGGCGACGCGGGTGACATTCTTGCCGAACAGCGTGCCCAGCCGGCGATAGACAAGCCCGGGCTTGGGGTCATGCACCATGGCCATCTCGGAGACGATGCCCACGCCCAGACCGTGTTGCACATAGGTGATGATCACGTCCGAGTCGATGGCTTCGAGCACGATGCGGGGCTCCAGCTTGCGCTGTGCGAAGGCGTGGTCGATGCGGGTACGGCCGCTGAAGGACGGGTGGTAGGTGATCAGATCCACCTTGCACAGGTCCTCCAGGGTGATGCGTTCCTGGGTCGCCAGAGGGTGCTGTTCGGGCACCACGAGCACGTGCTCCCAGTCGTAGCAGGGCAGGCTGACCAGCTCGGGGTAATCGGCCAGCGATTCGGTGGCAATGCCAATCTCTGCCGATTCGTCGAGCAGCATGCGGGCCACTTGTTCGGGAGTCCCCTGGTGCAGGGCAATCTGCACCTTGGGGTAGGTATGGCGCAGCTTGGCGATGCAGTCCGGGAGCACATAGCGCGCCTGGGTGTGCGTGGTGGCAATGGAGAGGTGCCCGGCATCCTGCTTGCTGAATTCCTCGCCGATGCGCTTGAGGTTGCCCACCTCGCGCAGAATGATGTCGATGCTCTGGATGATGTGCCGGCCGGGTTCGGTGATGTGCTTGAGCCGCTTGCCGTGGCGCACGAAAATCTCGACGCCGAGTTCTTCTTCGAGCTCGATGATGGCCTTGGACACTCCCGGCTGGGAGGTATAGAGGGCTTTGGCCGTCTCGGTGAGGTTGAGATTGCGGCGAACCGCTTCCTGCACGAAGCGGAATTGATGAAGGTTCATGTCCCGGTCAATAAGGGAGATTCACATTTCCAGCAGAAATGCGAAGAAGTAATACCAAGTGCCAATCCGTGGATTTTATACACTATCCATTATTTTGGCGCTCTGGTTTATTCCATCGAACCCAATGTGCAGAAGGGAAATGCCAAAAAGAAAAGGTACGAGCCATGTCGTACCTCTTGAAGACGCGCTGGCTGCAGAAAAAGCAGACAGCGGAGGGAAATAATTGGTCGGAGTGAAAGGATTCGAACCTTCGACCTTCTCGTCCCGAACGAGACGCGCTACCAGGCTGCGCCACACTCCGAAGCCATGAATTATAGCCTGACAAAAGCCGATTGTCAGGCATGGCCCCATTTCTTTTCTATGGCCGGTGGGGCGTTCCTGCCGCACAGGGGCGTGCGGGTCTTACCGGGACGCGGCGGCGGTGCAGTGCTGCAGATCGCCAAGGGTCAGCTGCGCGACCAGAGCCGACAGTTCGGGACGGTCCCCGATGTTCTGGGACAGGTGAAAGTGGATGTGCGGGTTGGCCTGCCGTGCTGCGTCGACCAGGCGAGGCACGTCTTCCGTCACATGCCCGCCAGCGCCCAGGAACACGGGCACGATGAGGATGTGCGTGGGAGCATGTTCAGCCACCAGGGCAGACAGTGCGTCCGGCAGCTGGGGCGGCAGATAGTCGAGGTAGGCACAGGTGACGCGGACGGCGGGATCCTGTGCGGCAATGGCTGTCTGCATGGCCAGCAGGGGAGCGTTCCAGCCAGGGGCACGCGATCCGTGTCCGAGCAGAACGATGGCAGAGTCCGAAGCAGAAGTCGCTGCTGCGGACATGCCAGCGGAAGGGGAGACTGCGGAGTGGGAGGAGGTCATCGCTTGAGTACCAGCCAGGTAAAGGCCGTCAGGGAAATGGCGGTGTAGATCAGGCTCGGAATGGCTGCAGCCAGCCAGGGCATCCAAGCATGCATGTTGCCGATGTAGCCGAAGACATTGTTGAGCAGGAAGAAGCTGATCCCGACCACCACGCCTCCGAACACTGCCGTGCTGATGTTGCCGGAGCGGAAGTGAAGATAGGCGAAGGGCAGCGCCAGGATCACCATGACCAGACAGCTCAGGGGGTAGAACACCTTGCGCCAGAACTGGATCTCGTAGTTGCGGGCGGACTGGTTGTTTTCCTTGAGATGGGAGATGTAGCGGTACAGCTCGAAGGTGGACATGCGGTCGGGATCGATGAGGGCAGCGGCCACCATGCCCTGGTGGATGCTGGTGTCGAGGCTCAGGCTGTCGAGATGGGTGCGCTGCATGCGGGCATGTCCCGTGTTGCCATCGGCCCCGACCAGCTGGTTGCGCTGCACATCGTGCAGGGTCCAGCCCTTGTCCGAGAAACGTCCCGATCCGGCCTCGATGGTGTCGGCGAGCAGTCCCTGTGCATTGAAGTCGAACACGCGGATCTGGCGCATCTCGCCGTCGGGGGTAAGTTCGTGGACGTTGATGATGCGGTCGTGGTCCGCCTGGTTCTCCTTCATCCACGCGCCGGTGCGACCCGCGGTGATGCGACCCTCGAAGCGGGCCTTGTAGAGCTGGGCGAGCTTGTTGGTTTTGGGCGCTACGTAGTCGCCCACCAGGAAAGTCCCCACGGTGAACAGCGCCCCCAGCACGAGCAGGATGCGCAGGGCACGCCACGGGCCCATGCCGCTGGTGCGCAGGATCGTGAACTCGGACGTCATGGCCATGTTGGCCATGACGAAGATGGCGCCGATGAGCACCGCAATGGGCAACAGCTCGTACACATGTTCAGGCACCAGCAGGGCGACGTAGACCATCGAGTTGAGCACGGTGTAGCGCACGGCTGCATTGCTGCTGCTGAAGTTGACTTCGTTGATGACATCGAAGAACAGGAACAGCGCCAGGAAGCTGAGCGTCACGAACAGCACGGCCAGGAGAATCTGGCGGTGGATATAGCGGGCAGCGACTCTCATGCCTGCCTCCCTTCACCGGCCGGCACGGGGCGCCGCGGCAGCAGCCGGTGCAGACTCCACTGGTTGTGGCGCATCCAGATCCACAGCATGGCGAGCGCGAAGATGCCTCCGTGCAGCAGAAGCAGCATGCGGGGCATGTCGATGCGTCCGCGCGTGATCCAGTCCTGCGCGAAGTTGATCAGGTTGTAGTAGACGGTGAAGAACAGCAGGGCCAGCACCAGACTGCCGCTGCGGCCCGAGCGCGGATTGACCTTGGATGAGGCCAGCGCCAACAGCATGAAGTTGATGCCTGCGAGCGCCATGCTGATGCGCCACCCGAGCTCGCCCTGGTACTGGGGAGCGGGGAGCTGCAGCAGGCGCAGGGTGGGGATGGCGCGCGGCGGAGTGGCTGCCAGGGTCTGGGGATCGTCGAGCGAGCCATGCAGTGCCTGCGAGCGGTCGCCGATGCGGATGCCGTACTCCTGGAACCGGCTTACCGTGAGCGTGTGGTCGTCGGCGATCTCGGTGCTCTGGCCATTGGTGAGCACGGCAAACCGGCTGTTGCCCACATCCTTGACCTGTCCGCTCTGGGCCGTGACGATCTGCTCGCTCTTGGGCTGCCGAGCGAAGATGAACAGCTTGCGCCCTGCCGCAGAGGCGCCCGAGAGGGCGGCGGCAGACGTGGCACTGCGATCGTCGCCGTCGATGTAGAAGACCCGGTTGCCGTCGCTGGATTCCTGGAACTGTCCGGGAGCGATGCGGTTCACATCGCCCCGGGTCTGGTAGCGCTGGCGCAGCTCCTGGGTCTGCGCATTGGCCCAGGGCCAGCCCACGAGCGACAGCACGGCCACCACCAGCACCACGGGCAGGGTGAACTGCAGCAGCGGGCGGATGAACTGGAACAGGCCCTGCCCGCTGGAGAACCATACCGCCATTTCACTGTCGCGGTACATGCGCGACAGGGTGTAGACGATGCTGATGAACAGGCTCAGGGTGAGAATGGTAGGAAAATAGGCCAGCACCGTGAAGCCGAGCACCAGCGAGACTTCCGATGGGTTGATGGCTCCCTGATTGGCAAAATTCAGGGTCCGGATCAGCATCATCGTCATCACGATGATCACGAGCACGAACAGGGTGGCGCTGAAAGTCCGCGTCAACTCGTGGCGAATGGATGATTGGAATAACATGCGCTAGTGCTGAGATTTACAGCGTCAAGAAAGGGCAGACATTATCATGATTTTCACGCTTTCCCATGACGACCTCCTGGCTGCAGGCAAGGGCCACCACGAGGTACTGGTGGTGCTGGTGGCAGACGGCTACGACGGCTCCTTCGCTTCCACGAGCGAACTGGCGGCCTGCATGGCACAGGCTGCCGAGCAGGGGCATCTGCGCACCGAGGCCGGCAAGCGACTCGATGTGTACCGTCCCGAGGATGCCGCCAGCGGACGTGTGGTGATTCTGGGCGTGGGCAGTGGGCGTGCGGCCGACATTCAGGAGCCGCTCCAGAAGCTGGCCCGCGAGCTGGCCCCCGAAGTGCGCAGCCTGGCCGTGTGCTTTGCGCAGGATGCCCACCCCGAGCAGCTTCAGGCAGCCATGCTGGCCGTGGCACGCGGTGGCTATCTCTATGGCGATACCAAGCCTTCTGCCAAGGCAGGCATCGAGAAGGTGGCCCTGGGGGCACCGAACGCGCACAGCCTGGAATCGGCGTGGGCCGAGGGGCAGGCACTGGTCGCAGGGGTGGAGCTTGCGCGAGGCTGGGGCAACCGTCCGGCCAACCATGCCACGCCTTCGCAGCTGGCCGATGCGGCACAGGACATCGTCCGTCAGGGCAATGCCGCTGGCGGCAAGCGCTTTGCCTGCCAGATATTGGATCAGGCCCAGGTCGAGAAGCTCGGCATGGGGGCCTTCCTGGCCGTGGCAAAGGGTTCTGAAGAGCCGCTGCGTTTCATCGTGCTGGAATACCGTGGCGCGAACAAGGCTGATGCACCGCTCGTGTTCGTGGGCAAGGGCATCACGTTCGACAGCGGCGGCATTTCGCTCAAGCCGGGCGCCGGCATGGACGAGATGAAGTTCGACATGTGTGGTGCTGCCAGCGTGCTGGGCCTCTTTGAGGCACTGCGCCATGCGCGTCCGTCCATCAATGTCGTGGGACTGATCCCCTCGTGCGAGAACATGCCGAGTGGGCGTGCCATCAAGCCCGGCGATGTGGTCACCAGTCTCAGCGGGCAGACCATCGAGATTCTCAACACCGATGCCGAAGGGCGCCTGATTCTGTGCGATGCCCTGACCTACGCGGAACGCTTCCAGCCACGGGCCGTGGTCGACATCGCCACGCTGACCGGCAACTGCGTGCTGGCACTGGGCCATCTGCGCAGCGGCCTGTTCACCACCGACGACGCTTTGGCTGGCGCGCTGGAGGAGGCTTCCCGCACCAGCGCCGATCTGCTGTGGCGCCTTCCCATGGACGACGTGTACGGCAAGGGACTGCGATCCAACTTCGCCGACATGGCCAACGTGGCAGGACGGGAAGCAGGAGCCATCTCGGCGGCCAAGTTCCTCGAGAAATTCACGTCTGCCTATCCCTGGGCGCATCTAGACATTGCCGGCACGGCCTGGGATCAGGGCGCGGAGAAGGGGGCCACGGGGCGTCCGGTGCCGCTGCTCCTGAAGTTCGTGCTCGCGCAGGCGGCCAGCCCGGTGGCCTTTGCTGCGCCCGCTGACGCACCGGCAGCCACGGTTGCTCCTACGGCACGCACCGCCAAGTCTGCCAAGTCCGTCAAGGGAACAGATACGTCCGGCGCCAAGCCCAAGTCGGCATCCCGGGCCAAGGCGTCCCGCTCCAGCAGCAAGTGAGTGCAGGACTTGCCGTCTGCCCCTGAACCCCCACCGCCATGACCGAGATTTCCTTCCACTTCAACATCCCCCAGCGGGTGCCCTATGTCTGTCGCCTGCTGCGCAAGGCGACGGCCAAGGGCGCCCAGCTGCTCGTGACGGGGCCCCGCGAGGAGCTCGAAGCCATCGACCGCATGCTCTGGCAGCTGTCCCCGGTGGATTTCGTCGGGCATGCCTGGATGGAGGCATCCAGCGGCGGGGATGAAGGGGAGGGAGCGGAACACGCAGCCATGGCCGTGGCGAGGGAGCGGGCGCGCGTGTGGCTGTCCGAATCGGTCTGTGCGAGCGATCGTCACCGGGTGCTGGTGAACCTGCATGCCTCCATCGCCGAGGGATTCGAGCAATTCGAGCGGCTCATCGAGATTGTTTCCCTGGATGCCTCCGACCGCAACGACGCCCGTCAGCGCTGGCGCTACTACGGTCAGCGGGGCTACCAGATCATTCGGCATGATGTCCAGGTAACTGGTGGATAATTTCCACCTACATGAACCTGCATGCCGATATTTTCCGGATCGCGGAAGGAGGCCTTCGATGACACAGACCAATCCCCCTCGCTTCGTGCCTACCCTGACCGAAACCCTCACGGATGGCAACATTCCGAGTACGGTATCCGACGATTCGCGCTACCTGCAGCAGCGTCGGCTGCAGGAGCCGGATTCCATGCTCGATCTCGATCTGGGAGAGCTGGAGACTTCGGGGCCCAAGGTCGCCCATGTGCCGCCCCTGAGCGAATACCAGCGCACCATGGTTTCGGGCGCTCCTCATACGGGCGGCCCGGCTGCGCGGGATGCCGGACACGCTGCCGCGCCCGTCCGGCAGGGGGCTGCCGCTTCTGTCCAGGGCAGGAACGCTTTGGCCGATGCACCAGTGCCGGCATCGTCTGCAGGTTCTGCTGCCCCCATGCCATCTGCTGCTGCGCGCGCCGCCGAGGCAGCCTTTCCGGCAGACTGGCAGCGGCAGCTCCAGGAACACATCCAGCGCGCCGTGCGGCAGGAGCTCCAGCAGCAGCTGCCTTTCATGCTGCTGCAGTGGTCGCAGCAGATCGAGGAAAAGCTCTCTCCCCAGCTGCAGGCCCATCTGGTCAGGCTCATCGAATCCTGGCGTGCTGCCCGCTGAGCGGGCTTGCACCGATGTCCTGCCCATAACTCTCACCGATTCGCCTGTGTGAAGACAGTGGGGAGTGCGCTTTCTGCAGAGGAGCCAGCCGTGTCATTGCGTGAGAGCCGCTCCCTTTCGTCAGAGTCTTCCGAAACCGAACGCTATTGGCGCCTGTACGCCCATCCAGCGCAGGCCTGGTGGCATGCCAGTGTGGTTCTGGTGCTGCTGGCGCTCGGAATCGGCATGGGCATCTGGATGCTGCGGCTGGCCAGCGAAGCCTGGTGGGAGCCGTCGGCCCTCCCGGGGCCCTGGGAACTGCTGCTGTGGCTGGAAATGGGCATTGCCTGGTGGATTCCCTGCAGCCTGTGGGCTGTCCATATCGGGTTGCGCCGTCCTCTGGGCTATCTGTTGTCCGTGTACGGGCACATCCGATGGGGCCTTTTGATGCGCGCCTGGGCCGTGGCGCTTGCAGCGGCCGGGGGGATGGCCGTTCTTGATTTCTGGATCACGGGGGCACTGCCTGCGCATCGTTTCGCAGTGCCATGGGCAGCGGTGGCGGTGCTGGTTCTGTTCACTCCCCTGCAGGCAGCGGGCGAGGAGCTGGTCTTCAGGGGCGCGCTGCAGCAGATCATGGCCTGCTGGGCCGGGCGATGGACGGGCCGTGCGTGGCTGCGGCATATCTTGGTGCTGGCGATGCCCTCGCTGCTCTTTGCGGCCCTGCACGGCCAGCAGGATGTCCCGCTCTTTGCGATGCGGTGCCTGCTCGGTCTGGTGTTCGCCTGGGTGACCGTGCGCACGGGAGGGCTGGAAGTGGCCATAGCCCTGCATGCGGCCAACAACCAGGCGGCAATAGCCGAAGCCCTGTGTGCGGGGCGCGTGTCCGCGCTGCTGCTCGACACCCACATGGCATGGCCCACACTGGGGCTGCAGCTCGGTGGTACGCTGGGCGTGGCCTGGCTGCTGGTGTGCAGGAGCACGGCGTCGAAGCAGACGGGGCAGATGCCAGGAGCGTCGCAAGGAGGCTGATGACGGTACAGCCCGCAGCGGTCAGGCACGAGGTCAGAGCGTCAGGGTGCAGCCATCCCCGCTCGACGGACGCCAGACCCGAACCTTGGCTGGCTGCACGCCACGGGCCTGGATTTCGCGGGCGATGTAGCCGCACAGATTTTCCAGGGTGGGCTGCCCCAGGCCAGGAACCTCATCGAGGTAATGGTGGTCGAGCTGGCTGCGCAGGGCGGCAATGTGCGTGCGCAGGATCGCAAGATCGACCACCATGCCGGTATCGTCTTCGGGCGCGCCCCGCACGCAGATCTCGGCGTGGTAGGTGTGCCCATGGATGCGGCGGCTGCCGGCCACTTCGGCCGCATCGTCGAGCTTGCGGCGCAGGGTATGTGCCGCCTCGAAGAAGAAGGACTGGCTGAGTTCGTAATGCATGGTCAGTGGAAACAGGGAAAGGGCATCAGCGGATGCCGGTGATCTTGTGTGTCTGCAGGCTCAGGCGCCAGGTTGGCCGTTCCATGCACAGCGCAATGCAGTTCTGCACGTGGGCTGCGCGAGAGGCATCGTCAAGCGGCTGGAGCAGGTAATGCCGGAATCGGGATGCTTCCAGGGTTGGCAGGTCCATGCCCGCCTGCGGCCATACGACCTTGAGCTCGTCGCCTTCGCGCTGCACCCAGTGCGCCAGCGATTTGGGGCTCACGCACAGCCAGTCGATGCCGGCAGGTGCAGCAATGCTGCCATTGGTTTCCACTGCAATCTCGAAACGTGCCCTGTGCAGGGCATCGATGAGTGCGGTATCCACCTGCAGGAGCGGTTCGCCGCCCGTGAGCACTGCAAACCGGGGCCCGTTGTCCTGCGTTGGCCACAGGCTGGCCATGCGGGCGACCAGCTCTTCGGCAGACTGGAACCGGCCCCCCAGCGTCCCATCGGTACCGACGAAGTCGGTATCGCAGAAGGTGCAGATGGCGTGTGGACGATCCTGCTCCCTGCCGTTCCAGAAATTGCATCCTGCGAAACGGCAGAAGACGGCGGGACGTCCCGCCTGCAGTCCTTCCCCCTGGAGGGTATAGAAAATTTCCTTGACCTGATAGCTCATGATGGTGAGGGCGCATTATGCCCTCGGGCGGGCCTCTGCGTCATCTGCCGGGATGGCGGGACAGGGCGAAGCCGTCCTTTTTGCAACACACTTGCACTTTCTGGCTACAATGGACCGGAAAAACAAGGGGGTGTGTGCGTGTCTGATGTGCCGCCACCAACTGCACTCCCGTTCTCTTGCCGAATCCTTTCCCATGAAATCCCTTCTTCTGGACAGCGTGGCATGGCGCCTCGCAGGCTTGGCGGTGCTGTTGCTCGTGATCTGGCTGGTGTATGGAGCGGTGGTATAGCCATGCCTCTCGTCTTGGACAATGTCACCGTCACCTATCGCAGCCTGCCTGCCGTGCATCACGTCTATGCCCGATTCGACGAAGGATGCTCCTGGGCCATTTATGGCCCCAATGGCGCGGGCAAGAGCACCCTGCTCAAGACCATCATGCGGCTGATGCCCTGCAGTACCGGAGAAGTGCGCTGGGAAGGCCTGCAGCGGCGCGATCTGGCCTACCTGCCTCAGCAATCCGAGATGGACCGCAGTCTGCCCATGACTGTCTTCGAGCTCACGGCACTGGGACTCTGGCATGAGCTGGGTCTCTTCGGCGGTCTGCGTTCCCGGCAGGCTGCACGGGTCATGCAGGCCCTGGAGCGGGTCGGCATGGCCGATTTTGCACACCGCCAGATTGCCGCACTGTCCACAGGACAGTTCCAGCGCGTGCTCTTTGCCCGCATGCTGGTGCAGGATGCCCGTTTCCTGCTGCTCGACGAGCCCTTCAACGCCATGGATGCGCATACCACGCAGGCCTTGCTGACGGTGTTGCAGGAATGCGTGCATGCAGGCAAGGGCGTGATCGCCGTGGTGCATGACCAGTCCCAGGCGCGACACTGCTTCCATCATGCGCTGCTGCTGGCGCGGGAAGTGATTGCCGAAGGTCTGAGCCACGACGTCTTCACTCCCGACAATGTGCAGCGCATGAATATGTTCCGGCAGGACGCCCCGGTCGTGGCCTGGTGCGACATTCCTCCCGATGCGTCGGCGCATGCGGGGCTTTCGGCTCCCACGCATGTGCATCTCCATGCAGAGCCAGGGAGTCTCGCTCCTTCTTCTGCGCCCCCCGCTTCGCCGCCGCTCTGAAGAGGCCATGCATCCGCCATCGGCTCCGCAGGGAACTGCGCGGTGGTGGTCAGGTGTTCGCCCCCGTATTCCTGTGTCGCTTTCAGGACCAGACCTCCGACTTTCAAGGTGCCGCATGCTGCACGATATTTTCATCTCCCCCTTTTCCGATTTCGACTTCATGCGCCGTGCCCTTGCGGCCGTTCTGTTTCTGGCGCTGAGTGCAGCGCCCATGGGGGTACTGCTGATGATGCGCCGCATGAGCCTCATGGGAGATGCCATCAGCCACGCGGTACTGCCCGGCGTGGCGCTTGGCTACATGGTGGCCGGATTCAATCTCATGGCCATGGGGCTGGGCGGTCTCCTGGTGGGACTGCTGGTGGCGCTGGCCGTAGGGTTGGCCAGCCGCTATTCGAGCCTCAAGGAAGATGCCAACTTCGCGGCGTTCTACCTGACCTGTCTGGCCTTGGGAGTGCTGCTGGTGAGTCGGCAGGGCAGTCAGGTCGATCTGCTGCACCTGCTGTTCGGCTCCGTGCTGGCCGTGGATCAGCCTGCCCTCACGCTCGTGGCCATCGTCGCCAGCATCACGCTGACCATGCTGGCCGTGATGTACCGGCCCCTCGTGGTGCAGATCGTCGATCCCGTCTTCCTGCAGTCGGTCGGGGGACGGGGCACGGTGTGGCACGTGGCCTTTCTCATGCTGGTGGTGCTCAATCTGGTGGCTGGATTCCAGGCTCTCGGCACCCTCATGGCTGTAGGGCTGATGATGCTGCCGGCCATCGCGGCACGCCTGTGGGTCAGCCGCATGGGGAGCATCATGCTGCTGTCCAGCGTGCTGGCAACGCTGTGCGGATATGGGGGGCTGCTGCTGTCCTACCACGTCGACATGCCATCGGGGCCCGCCATCATCCTGCTGTGCGGCATGGTGTATCTGTGCTCTCTGCTGTTCGGATTGCAGGGAGGCATGCTGGCACGCTGGCTGCAGGGGCGTCGCCATCGTGCTCTGCTGCAGGGTGGAACAGTCGCATCATCCCGTCAATGAATGCAACGGGTCATGGTCATGTCGAGGAAACGACATTGCCCTGCCTGACTGCCTGACTCGGAGGAACCCCAGAAGAGGGGCTCCTCCTTGAGGCAACTTCTTCACATCCTGCGTCCAGCCACCAGTCCCTGCAGCAGGGCACCCAGCAGGATGCCTCCAAGCGACCACAGCATCGAGACGTTGCCCGCTCCCAAGCCTGCAATGGCCGGACCGGGACAGACACCGCCCAGACCCCAGCCCACACCAAAAAGCGCCGATCCGATCAGCGTGTTGCGCGTCCAGTGGCTGCAGTAGGTATCCATTTCCCCGCCGCAGACGGGATGTTCGCAGGTGCGGCCCAGGCGAAATCCCACCATGGCGACCACCACAGCTCCTCCCATCACGAGCATCAGCCCCAGATCGTGAAAGGTCAGGAAGGACAGAATCACTTCGGGTCTGGTCATCGTCGAGAGTGCGAGACCAAAACCGAACAGCACGCCGCCCATCAGGGTGGCGAGGGCACGACTGCTCTTGAAATTCGAAGGCATGAGAATTCTCCAGATCGGCTGATTCAGCGGTTGAACAGATTGGCGGTGATCATGGCCGTGACCATGAAAGTCACTACGGCTGCCAGAGAAGCCGGTTGCAGCCAGGCCAGCCCGCAGATGCCGTGCCCCGATGTGCAGCCTCCGCCCAGACGGGCGCCATATCCGACAAACATGCCGCCCACGAGCAGTTTCCACCAGGGAATCTGGGTGCCCAGCGCCTGTCCGTCATGGAAGAACAGCATCCAGAGAAAGGCACCCACAATCAGGCCCAGCGCATACACCAGCCGCCAGACACGTGTCGAAGTGAATTTGGTCTGCTGAAAGAATGGCGTTTGCACAAGGTAGGACCATGTACTGCTGAACACCGAGCTCATTCCCCCGATGCGCCCGGTCAGGATGTAGAGAATCGCCACTCCCAGCCCCATGATCATGCCGCCCAGAAGATAGTGCAGCCATCCCTGCGGAAAGGGAGGAAGGTAGAAAGAAAAGCTATGCATGGTGAAAACGCGCTCCAGAAGAAAACAATCTATTTTTTGGTGAATTCTAGGGCAGTCCTTCCATGTCTGCAGGCGTCAGCCCAGTTCCTGCTGGCTGACATGGGGTATCGGAGCGGACGTCCGATTGCAAGCCCTTGCCGATCGGCCTGGTCACCGTCCATGGCAAGGAGGGTGGGGGTGGGAGAGGGGATGGAACAGGACTGGCAGGCGCACGGGTACGCGCTTCACGGCATCGATGCGGCCATGACCAAGCAGCCTGCGGGAAGCATGTGTGAGCATCCTGAGGCGTTGGTACCTGGGCGCGGTGGGACGGTGCACACAGAAACCCGCACAGCTCGAACTCTCTGTGTGCATGCAGGGAGCGAGCAAAAGGGTGGATCGACGGTCAGTAGCGTGGAACGTCGGGATACACGTCGGACACGGCTTCGATTCCGCCCGTGACATTGGCGATATGGCGGTATCCGATCTGGCTCAGGAAGCGGCTGACCTGCACGCTGCGCACACCGTGGTGGCACAGGCAGGCCAAGCATGCTCCCTCGCGCGGGAGGGCATTGAGCGCCCCGGGAATGCGTCCCATGGGCACATGCTGCAGCGTGATGCCGAGTGTCGCTGCCAGGGGCTCGATGTTGGAAGTCTGATATTCCCAGTCCTCCCGCACATCCAGCACGATGGGCGTGAGGCCCTGAGTGGCACAGGCCTGGGTCCAGCTCGACAGATTACGGGGGTCTATTTCCTGCCACATGATGTGCGTGCTCAGAACGTGAAGGCAGGGGTATCGGACACACCTTCCAGGCGCGGGATGACCACATCCCAGGGCTGCGTCGTCTGGAACACCGTGTCGCTTTCACGGGTGACGACCGTGGCGCGCATCATCGGCTCATCGCCCACCACGGCAATCAGTCGACCACCCACGTTGAGCTGTTCGAGCAGGCTGTGCGGCACGTGCGATACCGATCCGCACAGCACGATGGCATCGAAGGTGCCTGCCTGGGCTGCCAGCGCGAAGCCATCGCCGGTTTTGAGATCCACGCGCTCGATGCCTGCGTGGCGCAGGTTCTGGCGGGCGAGATCCGCGAGTTCCGGATGAATCTCGAATGCCAGCACATGATGCGCGCAGTGAGCGAGCAGGGCGGTCATGTAGCCGGAACCAGCGCCGATCTGCAGCACCTTGTCCTGTCCGTGAGGCTGCACGTCCTGCACCAGGCGGGCCTGTACGCGCGGCTCCAGCATCATTTCCCCATAAGGCAGGGGAATCTGAAGATCGGCAAAGGCCAGGTTGCGATAGGCAGGAGGACAGAAATCTTCGCGCTTGACCCGTTGCAGGAGATCGAGAAGATGCGCATCCATCACACCCCACGGACGAATCTGCTGCTCGATCATGTTGAAGCGGGCTTGTTCGACGTTCATGTGTGCTCCGAAGGTGACTGTGTGACTGGTGGTCAAACCTTCATTTTACGCCACAGCACGCTCCCGTTGCATCCGGAGCGCCGGCCTGTGCCCCGGGCTGGGCCTGTGGATGCTCTATGAAAGACGCTATATCCTGGACGCAAGGGTGGACAATGGCGGATATGGCACCATTGATCCTACGGAAATAGCTGGTTTCCAGAGCAGTGAGAGAAGCTAGGGGTATTGGACCTGTCTGCATGTTGGTGCAGCAAGGTCCATGGCCGAAGTTTTCGACGATGAGGTTGACCATGGAGACAATGCACAGAGAGGTTCCGCACGCGACGGAGCATGCCAACGCAACCATCACGCTCGCAGGGGGGTGTTTCTGGTGCCTTGAAGCGGTTTTCCGCGAGGTTCGCGGTGTGGTGGATGTGGAATGCGGGTATTCCAATGGCACTCAGGAACAGGCAAGCTACGATGCAGTGTGCACGGGCCAGACTGGCTATGCGGAAGTCGTACGCATCGAGTTCGATCCTGCCATGGTCTCCCTGGAGCAGTTGCTCGATATCTTCTTTACCTCCCATGACCCGACCAGCCTGAATGGCCAGGGAGCGGATATCGGCACGCAATATCGCAGCGCCATATTCTGCAGCAGTGACGCGCAGCAGCGACAGGTGATGCAGTGGCTGGACGAAGCTCGCCGGCACTATGCGCATCCCGTGAGAACCGAGGTGGCACGCTGTGAACGCTACCACCGGGCTGAGGAATACCATCAGCGCTATTTCGAGAATCACCCCTATCAGGGATATTGTGCGGTGGTCGTGGCGCCCAAGGTGGATGCATTCCGCCAGGCTTTTCCGGAGTGGCAGCGCACTGCGAGCTGACCGAAGGATTCATGGTTGCTGGAGGTGCCTTGGCCGCCTCCAGGCGGGTGCGGAGCATGCCGCCATTCCCAGTTCCCAGGCGCCCTTTCTGTAAAGGAGCGCCTGGAACAAGGGCCGTGTCAGGGGGCGAGACGTTCGCGCAGCCAGACACCATCCGCCTGCAGTCGATAAGAGAGCCGATCATGCAGGCGGCTCTTGCGTCCCTGCCAGAATTCCCAGCGGTCGGCTACCAGCCGGTACCCTCCCCAGTGCGGGGGACGGGGAGGATGCAGCATGAACTGGGCACCATAGCGGGCTGCATTGGCCACCAGCACTCCCCGGTTGGCAATCACCTGACTCTGGGGGCTTGCCCAGGCGCCAATGCGATGATCCAGGGGCCGGGTGGCGAAGTAGGCATCGCTTTCTTCCGCGCTCACTTTCTGCACCTTGCCTTCGATGCGAACGACCCGTTCGAGCTCGACCCAATGGAACTGCAGCGCCGCATAGGGATCTCCTGCGAGCTGCTGGCCCTTGCGGCTCTGGTAGTTGGTGTACCAGACGATGCCGTGTTCGTCATACCCCTTGATGAGCACCACACGGGTACTGGGCCGCATGTCGCTGCCTACCGTGGCCACCGTCATGGCATTGGGTTCGGGCAATTCAGCCGCGATGGCTTCCGTCAGCCATTGATCGAACTGCACCATGGGATCGGCCTGGGAGGCTTCTTCATTCAACTCTGCGCGTTCATAGCTTTTGCGCAAGTCGGCAATGTGGGGGTTGTGGGATTTCATGGCTTGGAAAATAAGGACGTTCAATGGTGGATTATGGCGCGCATGCCGCAACAGCGGAGTGTGGTTGCGGTATTGGGCGACAGACCATGTTCGCAAGAGAAGGTTCAACCCGTACAATGACGCTTTCCTGAACGTGCATCCCCCTTTTTTCTGTCCGAGATCGGCAGTATCTCTGTGCACAGAAGTGCGACTGCAGGCGCGAGACGCCCGCAGCCGGTACAGGGCGCTGCGCTCCGACAAGGTTTCCAGGTTTTCCTCTTTTTTTAGCTATTGGAGTTTCTATGTCTTTGATGACTCAAGATGATGATATGGATCAGAAGCCGGTCGTATGGATCGTGCTCGGGGCCGTCATCCTGGCCGTGGTGGCCCTGGTTCTGGGTGTTGGCATGTCGCGCGCCGGAGTGTTCTCGCATGGCAAGAAAGCAGCCTCCGTGCAGGCCACTGCCAGTGCGGCAGCCAGCGCTCCGGTGGCACTGCGCAACGACGAGGCCGCTGTTCAGGTGGTGGATGGGGTTGTGCAGTTCTACTTTGCCGTTGGCAAGGCCGATCTGGCTCAGGGCGCACAGGCTGCACTGGCAGATGCCGTGGCTGCCGCCAAGTCCGGCAAGAAGCTGGTGGTGAGTGGCTATCACGACAGCACCGGCAGTGCCAAGCTCAACGAGGAACTGGCCAAGAAGCGCGCTTTCGCGGTGCGTGATGCCCTGCGTGCCCAAGGCGTGGCCGAGTCGTCCATCGAACTCAAGAAGCCGGCCTCCACGCCGCATACCCAGGGCAGCGATGCCCAGGCACGTCGCGTGGATGTGGCAGTGCAGCACTGATCTGACGCACGCGGCATGCATATCCGCCAGGCCCATGGCGGCGGATATGCCACCAGCGCCCCGCTCAAGCGGGGCGTTTTTGTTTTTTGGGTGACTTTTCTTTCGGCGCGTGAGAGAACATGGTTCTCAGTGCAGCTCGTCCGCCATGGAACGCAGCAAATCCACCTGCTCGGTCAGTGGCTGGGGCACCGGGAGTTCTCCGCGCAGCACTGCCAGGCTGTAGCGTGCGGCTGCCTCTGCCGTGGTTTCCTGCGGCAGGTCGGGGAGGCTGGCCAGACTGCCACCCTGGGCCGGGCGCTGTGCTGCGAGCGTTCCGTGCAGGTAGCCATTGAGCTGCGGGAGCCGGCGGGGATCGGCCACCGGTTCGCCCTCTGTGCCGCGCAGCAGCAGCGCATGTCCCTGCATCAGTGCAATGGTGGCCGCCATGGACTCGGCGTATTCGGGATGGGTGTAGCTGCCGACCACAATGGTTCGTGCAGCAGCAGGAGTGCCTGCCAGAGGATTCATGAGCTTGACCAGACTGTGCGCGGAATTGCGCAGGCCTACGCTGTAGCGGACGCGCAGGATACGGGGCAGTCCGGGGCACAGCGCGCCGGTATCCACCCAGGCGGGAAGGGTGTCACCGCTTGCGTTCAGCCCCGCTGACATCGCGGCAAGTACCTCAGGTGCAGTGATGCGACGAGCTTCCGTGCGCATGCCGTGCAGCAGCACCTGGAGGCCGGCTCGCTGCAGCAGAACGGCCAGCAGGGGAGTGAGCAGGGGCAGCTTGCGGGCCCCGTTGTAGCTAGGGAGCACCACGGTGGTGGCACGCGCTGGGTCTGGATGCAGGGAAGCAGGTACTCTCAGGCGGGCATGCGTGGCATCGAGAAACCCGGCCATTTCTTCCGGGGTTTCGCTCTTGATCCGCATGGCGATGCAGAAGGCTCCCAGTTCCAGATCGCCGACCTGTCCGTCAAGAATCCATCCCCAGAGCTGGCGTGCCTGCTCGAAGGTCAGGTTGCGCATGCCGTCCTTGCCACGGCCGATTTCCTTGAGATAGGGGATGAGAGAAGCATTCATGCCCCGATTGTCTCCGAGATGGCGTCCGGACGGGCATGTGCCGGAAATGGGCGGACAACCTACTCCAGTTCCTGGGTAGTGAGATGGGGAGGTGCTGGCAAAGAAAAACGGGTTACAGATTGCTCTGTAACCCGTTTCTATATGGTCGGCGTGGCGGGATTCGAACTCGCGACCCCTTGCACCCCATGAATCCCTAGCGGCGTTGCAGCGGAATTCACGCGCACCCATCAACGCGGGTTTTCCTATTCATTTTCAATTACTTAGCCCATGATCGCTGTTCACGGCGCATCAGGGGGATTCGTCCGTTGTCTGCGCCAAACCGTACCGCTAACCGTACCGCTGGGGACGGCGGGCGCAGGTGACCAAGGAGCATCACATGGCAGAGAACAAACTCACCGACAAACACCTTCGGGGGCTGAAGCCCGGCCCCTCCGAAAAAACACTTGGCGATGGCGGCGGCCTGTGGGTACGCGCCATGCCTACCGACAAGGGCGGCGCCATCAACTTCTACTACCGCTTCCAGTTCGGCGGCAAGGAGCGCCGCTACAACTGCGGCACCTACCCGGACACCTCTCTGGCCATGGCTCGCCAACGCCGCAATGAAGCCCGCCAAATGGTGGCAAGTGGCATCGACCCCGTGGTCAAGGAAGCAAACGACCGCGCCGCGAACACATCCAGTCAGGCACTGGCACAACTGGAAAAGACGGTCAATGACCTGTTCGACGACTGGAAGCGCGTCTACCTCAGCGCCCACCGCAAAGACGGTGGCGCATTCGTCGAAAGCATCTACGACCACGATGTTCGCCCCATCTTGGGGCAGATGAAGGCCAAGGACGTCAGGCTGCCGCACATTGTTCAGGTCATCGACAAGCTGCTGGATCGCAAGGTTCGCCGCAAGGCCAATATGGTGCTGTCCACGCTTCGGCAGATGTTCCGCCACGGGCTGGCCCGTGGCTTGGTCGAAACCGACCCCACTTTGGGGTTGAGCAAAAAGCAGGCAGGCGGTAAGGAAACGCCGGTGGAACGCAATCTGAGCCTTGACGAAATCAAGGAGCTGGCACGCGGTCTTGCAGGCTCGGGGCTTCACCCCCGCATGACAGCTGGGCTCTGGCTGATCCTTGCTACGGGTGCCCGTGTGGGAGAACTTCTCAACGCCGAATGGGCGCACATCAATCTGGAAACGCGCGAATGGCGCATCCCGGGGAACAACGCCAAGAACGGGCGTGCGCATTTGATTCACCTGTCGGATTTCGCAATTCAGCAGTTGGAGGTATTGCAGAGCTATCGCGATGGCGCCTACCTTTTTGCGGGCCGCAGCAATGATCAGCCGATGTCCGACAAGGCCCTGTCCAAGGCTGTTCGTGACCGCATCCGCGAGGTGCCGCTGAAAAAGCGCACGGCCAAGGCCCAAGTGCTGATGTTGTCCGGTGGCGAGTGGAGCCCGCACGACCTGCGTCGCACCATGGCATCACGAATGGGCGATCTGGGCGTGGCCCCGCACGTCATTGAGCGCTGCCTGAACCACATCCAACAAGGTATTGTGGGCGTCTGCTGTTCAGACGGCTTTGGCCAAACGTTTTTCCGGCGACCTTGCCGTCAGCGATCCCTCGCGCGTGATGCGCCTCCCCGGCTTTTATCACCAAAAGAAGGACGCCGATCCTTTCATGACGCTGATGCAACAAGGGAAGGACGCCTGAATGCTGCCGATCAAATTTGCCGATCCGTCTCGCCGCTATTCATCTGGCGACCTGAAAGCACAACTGCGCTTGGTAGTCACGAACGGTGGCCGGTCTGCCAGCCACGGTACGCGCCCGCCGCAACCGGCCATGCACGAGGGCAATCCTTTTTTGAATTCGTACCCCGATGGCGAGCGTACCGATGCATTGACGAAGGTTGTTGGAGATCTGCTTTCCAAGAGCCATCCTGTTGATCTGGTGCACCAGATGGCCTTGGACTGGAACGCCCGCCAGAATCCTCCGCTTGATGTGGACAAGGTGCGCCGCACGGTGGAGAGCCTTGCGAAGACGGATGCGCGCAACCACCCAGAACGCTACAAGGGGCCGCTGACCCCGCTGTTTGACATCGCCGACGCCAACATCGATCTTCTGCTGCGCACGAGCCCGCCTGCCCGTCGCTGGCTCTTGAGCGGCATGTTGCCCTTGGGGATTGTCGGCATGATCGTCGCGCCGGGCGGCACCGGCAAGAGCCAGTTTGTCCTGCAAATGGGCGTGACCGTGGCAACGGGCATCCCACTGTGCGACGTGTGGCAGGGTGGCGAGCGTGGCACGGCACTGCTGCTGTTGGCCGAGGATGAGATTGATGAGGTACACCGCCGCCTTGATCGCATCATCACGGAATTGAGCCCGAGCCATCCAGCGATGGCCGCCAATCTGCGCAAGGGGCTTCTCATCAAGTCAATGACGGCCAGCAACAACCTGATGACCCGCGCACAGCGCCGTGGCGACGTGGAAGCCACGGACTATGTTGACCGTCTGCTTTTGACGGTTGCAGGCATCCCCGACTTGAAACTCATCGTGATCGACCCAGCATCACGCTTTCGTGGCGGCGATGAAAATGCCGCCGACGACACTACCCGATTCATTGAGCAGTTGGAGCGCCTGCGCCATACCACCGGAGCTACTGTGTTGGTTTGCCACCATGCCAACAAGGCCAGCATGAACCCCATGACCGGCACCCGTGGACAGGCCGCAACGCGCGGCTCCAGTGCGATGACTGACGGCGTTCGCTGGCAGCTCAATCTCGCACCGCCTGCGAAGGACGCAAAAGCTGGGCTGGACGCCAGCAAGCAGTACCTCAGTGCCGAACTGACCAAAAGCAACTACGGCCCACCCGTCGATGCCGAAATCTTGATCCGCAAACCGAATGGCTATCTGGTCGGTCTGCGTGCCGGCGGCGTACCGGTGACTTTGGAAGATCGTGTGATGCAACTGATCCGCGACGAAGCTGCTCTCGGAAAGAGCTATTCAGCCAACCAAATCGAGAACACGTTTGGTGGCGAGGGCGGCAGTCTGAAAGCTGGGATGAACTCGGTACGGAGGGCCATCAAGGCGCTGCTGAACACCGCGAAGATTCGCCGCATTCGCGGAAAGCTCGTTGCTATGCCGGACAAGCCGATCAATCCCCCCTCTGCCCCCGGTTCGATACCTTGATGCCTCGATGGCATCGAACGCGCTGCGTATCGAACCAAAATCTCTTTTAAATCAACGAATTGGACTCGATACCCATCAAATCAGAACACCGAAAAACACCAACAAACTCAAACACTTACGCTTGATGGCCGATCTATATAGTGCATGCCGCCATCGAGGGCGGCAACCAGCGCAAGGAATGAAAAGGTGCAAGCAGATTTGCCCGCTCAATCTTTGGCCTCGTAGTAGCCCATCATCCGCCCGAGTTCTCGCAGCCCCATGATCATCGCCATCGGGTCTTGTTTGACCCGCGCAAAATCGATTGCGTCCTGCAACTGGTCCATCACCGCCTCGCGGCTCAGCGCCAAGCGCTCGGCATCCGCCTGCTGGATCTGCCGCAGCGCCCGCTGCACGTTAGCCTTGGTTAGCAAACGGCTGGCCGTTACCTTGGCCGAACGTGGGGAGTAACCTGCTCGCACCGCTGCCGCCGCGCCGTTGCAGTCGACGGCGTATTCGTGGACGAAACGGGATTGCTTGCTTCGGATGTTCAGTGAAGGCGCCATGTGCAAAATCCAAGGGGTATGTCTTCGACTCTGCGCAACCTGCCTCAGTTGCAGTTCAACGTCGTGCCTGATCGAAAGCATGTCTTACCGTTCGAGCCGTGCATGACGTTGCCTGTTCCGTTATAGCGGTTTCCCAAGTTGTCCCAGCAGCCACCGGCATCGCAGGACGTGATGACTGACGGCGTGGTGTTCCTGCGCTGCCGAGCGCGTTCCTTGCCTTCTGCGCGTGCTGCTTCCGCTTTCGCATAGCCGTCCGGCCCAAGACAGGCCATTTCAGCTTGTCGCTGGAGCGAGGCCACTTTCGAGAGTCGTTGCCCTTCGCTCATGGTGATGCTGTTGCGCGCGATATCCACCTCGCGTTTCGCCTTTCCGCATTCAGCAATGGCCGAGTAGTTCGGGGCGACTTGGGCCTGACGGTCAGCGGAGCCCGGTTCTGGTCTGCCGGTGGATGGTGCGGCGGCCTGCTCCGCTGACTGCAACCGCTGGCGAGCTTCCGCAGGCGTCATGCCGACCGAGTACGCGGCGGCATTGAACTTCTCCTCGTCCGTGAGCGTCGGCCCTTTGAGAATCATGGGGCGGGATTCTTGCTGGCCCGCACCACAGGGCGCACTTTGATAGGCCAGTTTTCCGCTGGCGTCCTTGCATTTGAAGACCTGCGCATAGGACATTGATGACAGCAGCAACATGCCACCAAGACACATTAGCGAAGCGTAGTTTCGCGGGCGTTTTGCGTTGTCCATTTACTTGCTGCTCCCAATTCGATATCCGACGTAGGCACCGACGAGGGCACCCGGTATCGTCCCGGCAATCGCGCCGCCAAACCCTGCAATGCCGATGAATGAGCCGATGAATGCGCCAAGGATGGCCGCCATGCCTGACCAGTTTCGGCGTACTCGACGTTCTTCATGCAACTTCTCCCAATCCAAGTTGGGAAAGTCCTTTTGCATTTGAGTTTTTGAAGAAGCATCTGACGATCTGTTTGCCCACCAAATGTAGGCGACGACCGATCCAACCAACACAACTTGCCACATAGCTCACCTACTCCCTGTGACGGTCCGCGCATCGACGATCTGGACTACTGCACCGGCCTTGTCGTGGTAGCACGCCTTGCTAACGAACGTTCCTCCGAGGTCCGCGAGTAGATCGCTGCGGAAGCCAGTGCTGGTTTTCGTGAAGCCCCAATCCTGTTGCCCCGTGGGTCGAGCAGGCCAGTCGAAGACTTTGGCCGGAGCGACGCTGCGTTCTATAGCGGTTTTGCATGCCACGATAGCGAGCTCACGGAAGACGCGCTCTGGTTCTGACGCTTTCAGCTGTGCCAGAGTGGCACGCTCTGCCTTTCGCTGGTATAAGGCGTCCAACGCGTAGGCAACGCAGACAAGAGCAACCGCGCTCCCGATCAACCAGCGGATTTTTCTGTTCATAGTGGATCTTATTTGTCTTTACTAGACACATTGGATTCTGGTCGAAATGCCATGTAAAAACAACCATATCTGTTGTCATAAAACCCAACAGATATGGTCAAAAAGAAGCATCCGGGCAGGCCTTTGGCGCAGCGCCTCGGCACCCAGATTGCCGCACTGCGCAAGACCAAAGAATGGACTCAGGCTGATCTGGCCGAACGCGTTGGTGTCGAGCCAGAGACCATCAGCCGCTTCGAACGCGGTGCGACCACGCCCTCCCTTCAGACACTCGAAAAGATAAGCCACTGCCTGCGTGTGCGCATCGGCGAGATGTTGGCAGAGACATCCGCTCAGCCGGACGATCAGGCCACCAAGATCGCGGCATGGCTTGCCGAGTTGGAGGAGCCCCACCGATCCTTCGTGGTCGATTTGGTCAAGCGAACCTGCGACCATCTTCGCAACGCATAGAACGCGAAAACGACTGCGCCCTGCTACACCCCCACCCTTATCAAAAAGGCCGGGGGTCGTTCGGTTTCGGTTTCTTGATTCGCAAAAAGGAGTCTCTTCGCGGCTGATGCGAGAGACTCCTTTTTCATTTCCATCGCTCCCAAGAAAGCCGCGCGCTTCGCACGCGTGCCCGTCGGGTCGCGAGTTCATTACGAATTGCCTCGGCAACTTCGTGAGGATCGCAAGGCCACCGCGCCCGACCGATCCACTCGCCCCGCGCCAGCTCATCCGGGTTGGCATGTACTTTCCACTTCGGGAGTTCTCACCATGTTCGCAACCGGCTTCGCCATCTTTCTCGGTCTCGTCTTCATCTTCATCAAACTCGGGCGGCGCACCATGCTGCGCATGCTCGGCCATGACGTGTGGCTGGACATCGGCGTCACGATGCTGACGCTTGCCATCCACTGGGGTAGCTTCTCCGGTGTCATGGCGGCCACCTTTGCCGGTCTGCTGACCAGCGCAGGCACCACCATCGCCAAGCGTTGCTTCGGCTACATCAAGCGCGGCCAGTACACGCCCGGTCTGCTTCGCCTGCATGTGTGACCCCGGCGTAGTTGATTTCCCCTTTTCCTCACCCATCGGAGCCCGCCACGTGCGGGCTTCGTCGTTTCTGGAGCATCCCCATGACCGACGTGTACCAATCCATCACCGAACGCATCATCCGCGCCCTCGAATCGGGCACCATTCCGTGGCAGTTTCCGTGGAAGCGGGAACCGGGCGGCGCCATGCCCGCCAACCTGAGCACCGGACGCCTTTATCGCGGCATCAACACCCTGTTGCTCAACATGACCGCCATGCACGAGGGCTACCGGCGCAATCGCTGGCTGACCTACCAACAGGCGCGGATGCTGGGTGCCCACGTGCGCCGGGGCGAAACCGGCACACCCATCGTCTTCTTCAAGATGCTGGAAGTCGATGAGGCCGGGCGATCCTGCGCCGCCAACGATGCCCCGGCGGCCAAGGTCGTGCCCATGCTGCGCTCATTCACGGTCTTCAATGCCGATCAGATTGAGGACTTGCCGCTAGCGTTGGCGCAGCCTGAACCTGCGCCCGACTGGAGCCCGGTCGAGGAAGCCGAGCGCCTGTTGACCGCTTCGGGCGCCGTCATTCGCCATGGTGGAGATCAGGCGTTCTACCGGCCTTCCGATGACGTGATCCAGTTGCCGCTGCGCAGCGCGTTCCCGTAGGCCACCGGCTACTACGGTGTGGCCCTGCACGAGTTGACGCACTGGACGGGCCATGCCAGCCGCTGCAACCGCCCCATGCAGAGCCGCCAGCACCTCACGGCCTACGCCTTCGAGGAACTGGTCGCCGAGATGGGCGCCGCGCTTCTGTGCGGTCACTGCGGCATCGATGCCGAGCTTCAGCACGCGGGCTACATCGCCCACTGGCTGGAAGCCTTGCGCCACGACAAGCGCTTGGTCTTCACCGCTGCGTCCATGGCGCAGAAGGCCGCCGACTTCGTGCTATGCACGTCGGAAGCAGCCCCCGGCCCACAGGCCATGGCGATGGCCGCCTGAACCACCTTCATCCTCCCCTCGCGCCCGTGGCTCCAGCAGGAGCGGCGGGCGTATTTGTTTACCCCATGGAGATCAACATGACCGAATCCATCAACTACTTCGCCCGCCTGGCGGCGATCAACGTATCCGAGCACATCGAGCGAAAGGGCGGCTTTGCCTATCTCAGCTGGCCCTATGCGGTGTCGCAACTGCGGAATGCCGATCCCACCGCGACGTGGGAAGTGCGCCGCTTCAACGACCTGCCCTATCTGGCAACCGAAGCCGGCGTGTTCGTGGAAGTGGCCGTCACGGTGCAAGGCGTTACCCTGAGCCAGATTCACCCGGTGCTGGATGGCCGCAACCGCCCCATTCTTGCCCCCACGGCATTCGATATCAACACCAGTTTGCAACGCTGTCTGGTCAAGGCCATTGCCCTGCATGGCTTGGGGCTCTACATCTACGCGGGCGAAGACCTGCCACAGCCGTCCGGCGAGGCCGCCAACGACGCGGCCAAGCCCGGTGCGACCGTGGCAACGCTCAGCCGTGGCCAGCAGGCGCAGGTGCACAAGCTGGCGATGGAGGCCGGCGTGTCGCTGGATCGCGTGTGCCGTTACTTCGGGGTCGATTCCTTGGCCCAGATCGCCGTGGCCGACTTGCCGCGCGTGATCCGCTCGCTGGAAAACCGGAGGGCCGCAGCATGAGCCGCATCGTTCAACTCACACAAGGCAGCCCCGAATGGCTGGACTACCGCCGCAGCCGCCGCAATGCCTCTGAAACGGCAGCAGTGATGGGCATCAGCCCGTGGAGCACGCCCTACCAGCTGTGGCTGGAGAAGACCGGGCGCGCCAGCGCCAAGGTGACGCAGGCCATGCAGCGCGGCACCGAACTGGAGCCGAGCGCACGAGCGGCCTATGAAGAGCAAACCGGGCTGGTGATGCAGCCACTGGTGATTGAGGATGGCGCCTACAGCGCCAGTCTGGACGGCATGACCTTAGCCGGTGACTTGGTGCTGGAAATCAAGTGCCCGATGCGCGGCACACGATCCGACCTGTGGCAGGACGTGAGCCAAGGACAGGTGCCGGAGCACTACCGCGTTCAGGTGCAGCATCAACTGATGGTGTCGGGCGCCGAGAAGGGCCACCTGTGGGTGTTCGACGGAGCCAAAGGCATCCTGACCGAGGTGACTCGGGAAGAGGCACTGATGGCCCTCATCCGGGAGGCTTGGGAAGCGTTTCAGCCGTTTCTGGATCGGGACGTGCCGCCGCCGCTGGCGGAAGGCGATACGTGGCTCCGAAGCGACGCAGCATGGTCGCAGGCCGCCGAAGCCTATACCGGTGCCAAGCAGCACGCCGATGAGGCCGCTAAACGGCTGGAATCGGCTCGTCAGGCCTTGATCGAGTTGGCCCAGCACCCAAAGGAGCAAGGCGCCGGGGTCACCGTCACGCGGTTCTGGAAACAGGGCAGCGTGGATTACAAGAAGGTGCCCGAGTTGAGCGGCGTTGACCTTGAACGCTATCGGAAGCGGGCGACGGAGGAAGTGCGAGTGACCGTCGCGGCATGACAACAACGCTGGCGGTACGGTTGCAACTGCCAAACCGTACCGCTAACCGTACCGCTAATCGCAAAAATAGAAAAAGGGCTCCTAACTTGATAGCTAGGAGCCCTTATCGTTATTGGTCGGCGTGGCGGGATTCGAACTCGCGACCCCTTGCACCCCATGCAAGTGCGCTACCAGGCTGCGCTACACGCCGAAGACATGAATTATAGGGTAATTTCGGATGATTTTCGAGAGGGAGGAAAAAATTGTGGAGGTGTGCCGGTGGCAGGCCAAACACCAGGCATCAGGCAAGCAGATCGCGGATGGCCCGCAGCTCCTGCACGACCTGGGAGAGCGTCACGACATGTCCGGACAGCGGGGAACCGGCATGGTCGGCCAATGGGAAGACGGCGTGCACGGACTGCGGGGCGGCAAAGGAGGCTGCCGGTGCGCAGGCCGAAGGCACGGAGGATGGCTGCAGGGCAGCTTGATTGTCTTGTGGGGAGGCCGGGGTGGCAGAGGCTCCCCGACAGCCGTCGAGCTGGTGGCGTGCGCCATTGATGGTGAAGCCCTGCTCATACAGCAACGCCCTGATGCGTCGCACCATGAGCACTTCGTGATGCTGGTAATAGCGGCGGTTGCCGCGCCGCTTCATGGGACTGAGCTGGGTGAATTCCTGTTCCCAGTAGCGCAGCACATGGGGCTTGACGCCGCACAGTTCGGCTACTTCACCAATCGTGAAGTAGCGCTTGGCCGGAATGGGAGGAAGAGAGGGGGTGCTCATGGCGACGGACAGATAGGGAACGGCCATTATGCGGCAAAAGATCCCCTGTCCGGCATGGCCATGCAGCAAGGCAGCAGGTGCCAGAGAGGGTTCTGCCCATGCCACCGATGTCCCGATTGCCATGGGCGGTAGGGGGTGTCCGAGGAGCATTTCCGCCTTGGACGAGGCGGGGCAGGTGACGCGAGAGAGGGGCGGCCGGCTTATTCGTGGCCTTCGGCTGCATCGAGTGCCGACAGATCCTCGCCCTGGACGACGGATTTCAGCTTGTGGCTGGCGTGGAAGGTGACGACCCGACGGGCATCGATCGAGATCAGTTCACCGGTGCGGGGGTTGCGGCCGGGCCGGGGCGATTTGGCGCGCAGCTGAAAATTGCCGAAGCCCGATATCTTGACATCTCGCCCATCCACCAGTTCCTGCACCACCAGATTGAAGAAGGCATCTACCATGTCCTTGGCTTCGCGCTTGTTCAGGCCGATGTTGTCGAAGAGTTCCTCGGCCAGCTGGGCTTTGGTCAGGGTCGGAGTTTCGAGTGAATCGAGCGCGATGTCCATGGCAGGGGCAGTCGGGGAAGAGGGAGTGAGAAAATTGTAAGCGAGATGGGGCGGTGCCTGCGGCACCGTCCGCATCAGCTGCGCAGGCGAGCGCCCAGCTGCTTTGTCAGCTGGGACAGAACGGCTTGCCGGGTAGCTTCGATGGTGTCTTCGGTCAGGGGGGCCTGGTCGTCGAGCAGGCGCAGGCGAATGGCCACGCTTTTCTCGTCGCTCTGCAGCCAGTCGGCGGGCTGCCCCTTGGAAGGGCGGAACACGTCGAAAACGGTGGCTTCGCGCAGGAGACCCTGTGCCGGAGTGGCCATGACGGCCGCGAGCAGGGCATCATGGGTGACCGACTCCTTGACGATGACAGCGATGTCACGATCGACGGCCTGGTACTTGGAGATGGGCGCCGTACGCGGCAGGGGGCGCTGCACCACAGCTTCCCAGTCGAGCTCGAAGACGACCGGAGCGAGCGGAAGGGCATAGGCCTGGCGCCAGCGCGGATGCAGTTCGCCGATGTAGCCGATGGACTTGCCCTCGACCATCACGCGTGCACAGCGTCCGGGATGGAGGGCCGGATGTTCGGCTGCCTCGAACGTGGCGCGCACGGGCGACAGCAGGGCCTCCACATCGCCCTTCACGTCGAAGAAGTCCACGGGAGTTTCCTTGAGTGCCCACTGCAGCATGTTCTCGGCTCCATAGGCCATGCCCGCAACGCGCATGGGCTGATCGAATCCCGCGACGGTGGTGTCGCTTTCCACGACATCGGGATCACGCAGGAACACACGTCCCACCTCGAAGATGCGCACCCGCTGGGCCTTGCGGTCCAGGTTGAACTTGACGACGTTGAGCAGCGAGCCGATCAGCGAGGAGCGCATGACACCCATCTGGCTGGCGATGGGGTTGAGCAGGCGGATGGGATTGTCGTTGCCGGCCAGCTCCTGTTCCCAGCGTGCGTCCACGAAGCTGTAGTTGATCGTTTCCTGATAGCCCAGGGCTGCCAGCATGCGGCGTACGGCAAAGGGATTGCGTTCGCTTTCTGGCATGGCCTTGGGCAGGATGGGGGCCACGGGCGGCGTATGGGGCAGCTTGTCATAGCCTACGATGCGCACCACTTCCTCGATGAGGTCTTCTTCCCCCTGCAGGTCGAAACGGTAGCTTGGAGGGATGACCGTGATGACACCCGCCTGGGCCGTGGCGGGCAGGCCCAGTCCCTGCAGGGCGGACAGGCATTGTGCTTCGGTCACGGGCATGCCGATGACCTTGCTGGCACGGTCCACGCGGAGTGTGACCGGGCGTGCTTCTGGCACATGCGGGCGCTCGTCGCTGGCCGGACCTGCCTTGCCTCCGCAGATGTCGATGACCAGTGCCGTGATGCGGTCCAGGACTTCCCGGGTGCGCGAAGGGTCGACTCCGCGTTCGAAGCGGTGTCCTGCATCGGTGGCAAAGTTGTAACGGCGCGAGCGGCCTGCGATTGCGCGAGGCCACCAGAAGGCGGCTTCCACATAGATGTTGCGGGTGCTGTCGCTGACTGCCGTGGCGTCACCCCCCATGATGCCGGCGAGGGATTCGACGGCGCGGTCATCGGCAATGACGCCCACTTCACCGTCCAGGGTGACGGTGGTGCCGTTGAGCAGCTTGAGCGTTTCCCCTGCCTGAGCCCAGCGCACACGCAGCGTGTCGCCAGAGATCCGGTCGCGGTCGAAAATATGGGTGGGCTGTCCCTGCTCGAACATCACGTAGTTGGAAATGTCGACCAGCGGCGACACGCTGCGCTGTCCACAGCGGGCCAGGCGATCCACCATCCACGCAGGCGTCTGGACGTGCGGATCGACTCCGGTGATCACGCGGCCGCTGAAGCGCCCGCACAGATCGGTTGCCTGGATGTCCACATGCACTGCATCCGGGGATGCGACGGACACTTCGGCGGACGGCAGCGGCGCGAGCGGCGCTCCGGTAAGTGCGGACACTTCGCGAGCCACGCCATAGACACTCAGGGTGTGGGCCAGATTGGGCGTGAGCTTGAGGGTGAACAGGGTGTCGTCGAGATCCAGATAAGTGCGGATGCTGGTTCCCACAGGCGCATCGGCCGGCAGTTCCATGAGGCCGCCATGTTCCTCGGAGAGCTGCAGCTCCCGGGCCGAGCACAGCATGCCGAAGCTCTGCACGCCGCGCAGCTTGCCGACCTTGATGCGGAAGGGCTTGCCATCTTCTCCGGGGGGCAGCTCGGCTCCGACCAGGGCACAGGGCACACGGATGCCTGCACGGGCGTTGGGCGCGCCGCAGACGATCTGCAGCGGCTCGTCCTGTCCGACATTCACCCGGCACACGCGCAGACGGTCGGCATCGGGATGCTGTACGGCTTCCAGAATTTCACCGACCACGATGCCTGTGAACGGAGGCGCCACGGGACGGAGCTCTTCCACTTCCAGACCAGCCATGGTCAGGGTGTCGGCCAGCTCCTGGGTGGACAGGGAAGGGTTGCAGAACGTGCGGAGCCAGGATTCGGGAAATTGCATGATGGGTTCTCTGAGACCTGTCCCGGAGGGGGCAGGTCGAAGGATGGGCAAGGGGAGGGGATGCGCTGCGCCGTCGGTGGAGCGCTAGGCTCAGCGAAACTGGCTCAGGAAGCGCACGTCGCCATCGAAGAAGAGGCGCAGATCGTTGACGCCATAGCGCAGCATGGTGAACCGGTCGAGCCCCATGCCGAAGGCAAAGCCGATGTACTGCTCGGGGTCGAGTCCCATGTTGCGGACCACGTTCGGATGCACCTGTCCGCTGCCGGCCACTTCCAGCCACTTGCCGGCCAGGGGGCCACTCTGGAACTGGATGTCGATTTCCGCACTGGGCTCGGTGAAGGGGAAGAAGCTGGGGCGGAAGCGCAGGACCAGATCATCGCTTTCGAAGAACGTGCGGCAGAACTCGGTGAAGATGAACTTCAGGTCCTTGAAGCTCACGTTTTCGCCAATCCACAACCCTTCGCACTGGTGAAACATCGGGGAGTGGGTGGCATCGCTGTCCACGCGATAGGTGCGTCCCGGAGCGATGACACGGATTTCCGGCATGCGCTGCCCCGCATCGAGCAGCGCCCGATGCCGCTTGACATGCTGCACCGCATGGCGAATCTGCATCGGACTGGTGTGGGTGCGCAGCAGATTGGGGGCATGGGCACTGCCGCCTTCCACGTAGAAGGTGTCGTGCATCGAGCGGGCAGGATGGTCCTCGGGCGTGTTGAGTGCCGTGAAATTGAACCAGTCGGCCTCGATCTCGGGGCCCCGCGCCACTTCGAATCCCATGGAACCGAAGATGGCCTCGATCCGTTCCGTGGTGAGTGTGACCGGATGCAGTCCTCCCAGTCCGCGCTGGCGGCCGGGGAGGGACACATCCAGACGTTCAGCCTGGAGATGTGCCTGCATCTCGGCATCGGCCAGGGCCTGGCGACGCTCCGTCAGGGCCGCCTCGATGGCCTGCTTGGCCAGGTTGATGGCGGCGCCACGGGTTTTCTTTTCCTCGACGGGGAGCTTGCCAAGCCCCTTCATGAGCTCCGTGATCTGGCCGGACTTGCCCAGGAAACGTGCCTTGGCATTCTCCAGATCGTTGGGGGTGCTGGCAGCGGCGAAATCCTGCCGGGCCTGGGTGACGATGGAATCCAGATCGTTCATGGCAAATACGGAAAAAAGACGGATCGGGGAAAGCGGGAGAGGAAGTCTCCCGCGGGGGACAGCATCAGCGGCATGTCCTGCTCCCTGCAATCGCAGGCAGGGCATGTGGGTGAAGCTGCCAAAAGCAACAAGGGCTGGTCCCGTGAAGCACCAGCCCTTGTTCTTGAGCGATGGACTTTCCCGAAAGAGGCCTCGAAGAGACCGATTCCGGGACGATCCCGCGTGCCATCAGGCTGCCAGAGAGGCCTTGACCTGATTGACGATGCCGGCAAATGCGGCAGCGTCGTGCACTGCGATGTCGGCCAGCACCTTGCGGTCCAGACCGATCTGGGCCTTGTTGAGTCCGTTGATGAACTGGCTGTAGGTCAGGCCATTGGCACGGGCGGCGGCGTTGATACGGGCGATCCACAGCTGGCGGAACACACGCTTCTTGTTGCGGCGGTCACGATAGGCATACTGACCTGCCTTCATGACGGCTTGCTTGGCAATGCGGAATACATTGCCGCGGCGGCCGCGGAAACCCTTGGCAAGGGCGAGGACTTTCTTGTGACGGGCACGAGCCGTGACACCACGTTTGACGCGAGGCATGTTCTATCTCCTTATTCGTCTGATTACAGGCCGGCGAACGGCAGCATCTGAGCCATGTGACCCATGTTGGTCTCATGCACGGTCACTGCACCACGCAGATGGCGCTTGTTCTTGGTGGTCTTCTTGGTCAGGATGTGGCGCTTGTAGGCCTGGCCACGCTTGACCGTGCCACCGGGACGAACGCGGAAACGTTTTTTCGCGCTGCTCTTGGTCTTCATCTTGGGCATTGTGATGCTCCTTCATTTGTGCTCGTGAGGCGGTGTGCAACCTTTCACACACGCTTGCTGGCCCCGAGCCACTTGTTGTGATCGCTTCCGTTGCCGGAGGCGGTCAATGGACAGGGCTGCCGGGTGAGGGCAGCCCTGCATCCATGGGGTGCGGATGGCAATGCGTCGCGCAGCGACGAGGCATCACTGTCCGGCTTCTGCTCCCGCGTCGACGGTGCTTTCGGAAGCGGGCTTGCCTGCGTCCTTGGCGTTGCCGACCACCTTCTTGCGGCCAGGAGCGATCATCATGATCATCTGGCGGCCTTCGAGCTTGGGGAACTGCTCGACGACAATGGTGTCGCCGAGCTCGTCGCGGATGCGCTGCAGCAGCTCAATGCCGAGCTGCTGGTGCGTGATCTCGCGTCCGCGGAAACGGAGCGTGATTTTACACTTGTTGCCCTCTTCAAGGAAGCGGCGAACGTTGCGCATCTTGATGTTGTAATCGCCTTCGTCGGTACCAGGACGGAACTTGATCTCCTTGACCTCGATGACCTTCTGCTTGGCCTTGGCTTCTGCGGCTTTCTTTTGTTCTTGGTATTTGAACTTGCCGTAGTCCATCAGGCGACAGACAGGAGGATGGGCCATGGGGGCAATTTCGACCAGATCGACATCCTGATCGCCAGCCATGCGCAGGGCTTCCTGCAGACTGACGATGCCGATGGGTTCGTTGTTGGGCCCGGAGAGGCGCACCTCGGGTGCGGAAATTTCGCGGTTCAGGCGATGCTTGCGTTCCTCGCGCTGACGACGATCACGATATTCGGTAGCGATGGTGAATGTCCTTTCAATACGTTGTATGCCAGTCGGGCGGCGAGCAGGCAAAGCCGCTGCCGCCCGGATACTCAGCTCTTTTGCGGAATGGGCGGAGTGGCTGACCGGCTGGTGATGTCACTCTGCACGAGGCTCATGAAATCCTCGACGGACATGACGCCAAGATCCTGGTTGCCTCTGGCGCGTACGGCCACCTGGTGGTTGTCGCGTTCCTTGTCTCCCACGACGAGGATATACGGCACTTTCTGGGTGGCGTGACTGCGTATTTTATAGGTAATCTTGTCGTTGTGCAGATCGGTGGCCACACGGATGCCGTGCCTGCGCAACGTTTCGGCCACCTGGGTGGCATAGTCGGCCTGTGCATCGGTGATGTTGAGCACCACCACCTGCTCGGGAGCGAGCCAGGTGGGCATTGCGCCGGCATAGTGCTCGATGAGGATGCCGATGAAGCGTTCGAGGCTCCCCACGATGGCCCGGTGCAGCATGATGGGGCGATGGCGGTTGCCGTCCTCTCCCACATATTCGGCATCGAGCCGCTGGGGCAGGTTGGGATCGACCTGGATGGTGCCGCACTGCCATTCGCGTCCCAGGGCGTCCTTGAGGGTGTATTCGATCTTCGGGCCGTAGAACGCCCCTTCGCCGGGCAGGTAGGTGAATTCGCAGCCGGAGGCGCGCAGGCCTTCGGCAAGGGCGTTTTCGGCTCGGTCCCAGCTTTCTTCGGTGCCGATGCGCTTCTCGGGGCGGGTCGAGAGCTTGTAGATGATGTTCTCGAAGCCGAATTCGCGATAGACGTTCTGCAGCAGGGTGGTGAAGGCCGTCACTTCGGACTGGATCTGTGCCTCGGTGCAGAAGATGTGGCCATCGTCCTGCGTGAAGCCGCGCACGCGCATGATGCCGTGCAGGCCGCCGCTGGGTTCGTTGCGATGGCACGCCCCGAATTCGCCATAGCGCAGGGGCAGGTCACGGTAGCTGCGCACGCCCTGCTTGAAGATCAGGATGTGGCCGGGGCAGTTCATCGGCTTGAGGGCGTATTCGCGCTTCTCGCTTTCCGTGATGAACATGTTCTCGCGGTATTTGTCCCAGTGGCCTGTCTTCTCCCAGAGCCCCTTGTCCAGAATCTGCGGTCCCTTGACTTCGAGGTAGCCGTTGTCCTGGTAGATATGGCGCATGTATTGCTCGACCTGCTGCCAGATGGTCCAGCCCTTGGGGTGCCAGAACACGGTGCCGGGCGAGAATTCGTCGATGTGGAAAAGGTCGAGTTCCTTGCCGAGCTTGCGGTGGTCGCGCTTCTCGGCCTCTTCGAGCATGTGCAGGTATTGCTTGAGCTCGTCCTTGGAGGCCCAGGCGGTGCCGTAGATGCGCTGGAGCATTTCGTTGCGGCTGTCTCCGCGCCAGTAGGCACCGGCGACCTTCATGAGCTTGAAGTATTTGAGCTTGCCGGTGCTCGGCACGTGGGGGCCGCGGCAGAGGTCCTCGAAGCGGCCTTCCCGGTAGAGGCTGACTTCCTCGCCCTGTGGAATGCTGCCGATGAGTTCGGCCTTGTACTTTTCTCCCAGATCCCTGAAGTAGGCAATGGCTTCATCGCGGGGGAGCACGCGGCGCACGACGGGTTCGTCCTTGCCGGCCAGTTCGGTCATCTTGGCTTCGATGGCGGCGAGATCCTCGGGGGTGAAGGGGCGCTTGTAGGCGAAATCGTAGTAGAAGCCGTTTTCGATCACAGGGCCGATGGTGACCTGCGCATCGGGGAACAGTTCCTTGACCGCATAGGCCAGCAGGTGGGCGGTGGAGTGGCGGATCATGTCCAGGCCGTCGGCATCCTTGGCGGTCACGATGGCCAGCGGGGTGTCGTGCTCGATGAGATAGCTGGTGTCGACCAGTCGGGAATCATCTGCGGAACCGATGCGGCCGCCGAGGGCGGCCTTGGCCAATCCGCTGCCGATGCTGGCAGCCACGTCGGCTACGGTGACGGGATGGTCGAAGCTGCGCTGGGAACCGTCGGGGAGGGTAATGCGTACCATCGTGAAAGACTCTGGATCAGAAAAAGGAGGGAAGGAGGCAACAAAAAGGCGCGGGGGATGCCGCGCCTGCTTCTGAAAACGGAATGTCCGCCGAATTTACCGACGGCCGTGCAAGCAGCGGCCCGACGTCTGCAGGGAGACGTCGAGAGAGGGGGAGGACGGAGTTCGCGGTGTCATAACCGGATGTGCCTTTCTCGCTCTTGCTGAGGGTGAAACAGGAAAAACCCTTTTGATTCTAGCCCAGATGCACGGACATGGGGCACCCCCATGCCGGTGCGCGGAAGGCATGGACACGGGGCAGCGGGAAAAGATCGCTACACTTGGAGCATGCGGGCTTGCCGGGGACACGTGCCTGACAGTCGGACGCATGACAGGCAGACACTACAGACAGAGAAGATCATGGCACATTACAACCCCCCCTTTGAAATCCATGTGCACGGCGAAGTGTCTCTGCATCCCGAAGTGAAGCTCGAAGATGTGCAGGAGGCACTGCGCCCGTTGTGGGAGTACGCAGGAGCCCGTTCTCTGCAGGACGGTGCGGCGAGCATCTATGACGAAGAGCCCGGCATCCAGTACGAGGCGCGCCAGCATCTGCTGCGCATGTGCTGGACGCTGCGCGGCGACGAGGATTTTCGCCAGAACATCGACGACATGTGCATGAACCTCAATGAGCTCGCCAGTGTGGGGGCGCCCATCGAGGTGTCGTTCTATGACACCGAATTCGATGAGGACGACGAGGAATCGCGCGATGAGGAGTCGCGAGACGATTTCATTCTGGTCTTCGTCGGTCCCACGCCGGCGGCGATCATGCAGATCCAGCGCGACTTGCTGGTGCAGGATGTGGTGAATGTCATGGAGCGGCATTTCGATGCCAGCGAGCTGACTGGTGTGGTGGGCGAGATCGACCGGCTGTTCACCGAGCGCTTTGATGCGCTGGTGGAGTCGCTGGAGATCGGAAAGTCGCCGAAAGGCGGCAATGCCGGAGGCACTGGGCACCGCAGTGGCGGTGGACGCAAGCCGCGCCATCTGCATTGATGCGAAGGCGCGACTGGTGCGCAAGGTGGCAGGGCCTTCACTGCCTTCCTTCAGAGGGAGGGCGTGTTCTGGCAGCAGCGCCCCAGCGGGAGCAGTGCGGGATCGGTGCCCGCTTCCCCCAGAACCCAGAAAGCTGTGATCGGCAGACGGTGATCAGGACAGGGTGACTGCGTGGGCTTCGATGTGAGGCAGATGCAGCCAGCGCCTGGCGGCTGTGGTGAGCCGTTCCGGGAAAGCGGTGCTTTCGAGGATCAGGGTGCCGGGCACGGGGCGCTCTGGGTGTTCGTTGGCATCGTCGGGCGAGGGCACCGGGGCGCTGCGCAGCAGGCCCGTCTTGCCGAGCAGACGTGCGGTTTGGCGTGCTACCGGTTCGCCGGGCTCGATGAGCGCGACGCCGGGGCCGGCCAGTGGCGCGAGCAGCCGTGTGGCAAACGGGTAGTGCGTGCAGCCCAGCACCAGGGTGTCGATGCCGTGGGTGGAGTCCTGTCCGACGAAGGGCGACAGTTCGTGCATGTAGCGCTCGCAGAGGCTGCGCACGGTTTCGCCATCGGGGTTGGGATGGTTTTCCAGGGCATTTTCGATCGAGAGGGCAAGGCCGTTGCATGCCAGGATATGCAGGTGGCGGTTGGTGCCCCAGGTGCGGGCCAGCTGCTGGAAGCGGGCGCTGCCTACCGTGGCGCGCGTGGCCATGACTCCGATATGGCCGGTGCGCGTGAGCGATGCGGCAGGCTTGATGGCCGGTTCGATGCCGATCAGCGGCAGGGTGGGGAAACGTTCGCGCAGCAGGGATGCGGCAGCGGCAGTGGCCGTGTTGCAGGCGATGACGAGGGCCTTGATGGCGTGGACGCGCACCAGATACTGGGTGATGTCCAGGCAGCGGCGTCGGATGTCGTCCTCGCTGCGTTCGCCGTAGGGGGCCCAGGCGGTGTCCGCAAGGTACACGAAGTCTTCCTGGGGCAGCAGGCGCAGCAGCTGGCGCAGTACGCTCAGTCCTCCCACCCCGCTGTCGAAGACGCCTATGGGTTCGAGACTGTGGGGATTGAAGACCGGCATGGAGTGTGCCCGGAAGCAAGAGGGAAGAAAAAGTCGCCCGTGCTGGAGGCATCAGATGGCCTTGCAGCGCGGGGACTCTGTGTGCCACTCAGGCTGCTTCCGAGGGAGGCGGACCCGAGAAGAACGAGGAGGGGTGCGGCAGGGCTGCCGCACCGTGAGACTGCGTATCAGCCTGTCAGCCGGCGATGATGCCGACGCCCTTGAATTCGCCGCTGGCGATGCGCTGGGACCATTCGGCCGGGCCGGTCTTGTGAACCGATACGCCCTGGGCATCGACCGCGACGGTGACGGGCATGTCCTGGACTTCGAATTCGTAGATGGCTTCCATGCCCAGATCCTCGAAAGCCAGAACCTTGGCTGCCTTGATGGCCTTGGAGACGAGGTAGGCGGCTCCGCCAACGGCCATCAGATAAGCGCTCTTGTGCTTCTTGATGGCTTCGATGGCGACCGGGCCGCGCTCGGCCTTGCCGATCATGGAGATGAGGCCGGTCTGAGCCAGCATCATCTCGGTGAATTTGTCCATGCGGGTGGCTGTGGTGGGGCCGGCAGGGCCGACCACTTCGTCACGCACGGGGTCGACCGGGCCGACGTAGTAGATGACACGATTGGTGAAGTCGACCGGGAGTTTTTCGCCCTTGGCGAGCATGTCCTGGATGCGCTTGTGGGCGGCATCGCGGCCGGTGAGCATGCGGCCGTTGAGCAGCAGGGTCTGGCCCGGCTTCCAGGAGGCGACTTCTTCCGGGGTGAGGGTGTCGAGGTTGACACGGGTGGCCTTGTCGGCATCGGGATGCCAGTCGACCTTAGGCCAGAGGTCGAGGCTGGGCGCAGCGAGATAGACCGGACCGTTGCCCTTGAGGGTGAAGTGGGCGTGGCGTGTGGCGGCGCAGTTCGGGATCATGGCGATGGCCTTGCCTGCCGCATGGGCCGGGTACATCTTGATCTTGACGTCGAGCACGGTGGTGAGGCCGCCGAGGCCCTGGGCACCGATGCCGAGGGCGTTGACCTTTTCGACGAGTTCCATGCGCAGCTTTTCCACATCGGTGAGGGGTTCGCCGCGCTTGGCCTTTTCCTGCAGTTCATGGAAGTCGAGGTCTTCCATGAGGGCCTGCTTGGCCATGAGCATGGCCTTTTCGGCCGTGCCGCCGATGCCGATGCCGAGCATGCCGGGCGGGCACCAGCCTGCACCCATGTGGGGAACGGTGTTGAGGACCCAGTCGACGACGCTGTCGCTGGGGTTGAGCATGGCGAACTTGGACTTGTTTTCGCTGCCGCCGCCCTTGGCTGCCACGGTGACTTCCACGGTGTTGCCGGGCACGATTTCGGTGTGGATGACGGCGGGAGTGTTGTCGCCGGTGTTCTTGCGCTTGAACTGGGGGTCGGAGACGATGGAGGCGCGCAGGGTGTTGTCAGGGTCGTTGTACCCGCGGCGCACGCCTTCGTTGACGGCGTCATCGAGGCTGCCGGTGAAGTCGCCCCACTGGACGTCCATGCCGACCTTGAGGAAGACGTTGACGATGCCGGTGTCCTGACAGATCGGGCGGTGGCCCAGTGCGCTCATCTTGCTGTTGGTGAGGATCTGCGCCATGGCGTCCTTGGCGGCGGGGGATTGTTCCATTTCCCAGGCGCGGGCCAGGTGCTCGATGTAGTCGGCGGGATGGTAGTAGCTGATGTACTGCAGCGCGGCGGCGATCGATTCGATCAGATCGTCCTGCTTGATGATGGTGGTCATGGGGTTCCTTGCGGTGCGGGGTCAAAACATGCAGGGTGTATGTGTCTCCGGGCAGAGGCTAAAAAGGCGCCGCCCGGAGCGCAGGCGCTATTGTGCCCTGTCTGGCTGACGTGCGGCCAACTCGGCGTTTTCGGGAGAACCCGGCAGGGCGCACACACCGGGTTGGCGCAGGTGGAGCGCTGCCTGGGCCAGCAGGCCGGAGGAGATGGGGGCCGTGAGGAACAGGAAGAGGGTGATGAGCAGTTCGGCGGCATGCAGGTGCAGATCGAACGCCGAGGCTCCCATGGAGGCGAGCAGGATGCTGCCGACGCCCAGGGTCGAGGCCTTGGTGGGGGCGTGGAGCCGCATGTAGAAGTCCGGAAAGCGGACGAGGCCGATGGCGCCGGCGAGCATGAAGAAACTCCCGGCCAGCAGCAGCAGGGAGAGAAGCCAGACGAGGAGCGATGCGAGGAAGGGAGGCATGGGGATTTCTCCTGCGGATCATTCGATGACGGTGCCGCGGGCGACGTAGCGTGCGGCGGCCAGTGTCGAGACGAATCCCAGCATGGCGATGACGAGCGCGGCTTCGAAGAAGAGAGCCGACTGCTGCAGGATGCCTGTGAGCACGATGAGGGCCAGGGTGTAGAGATAGAGGGTGTCGAGTGCCAGAATGCGGTCCGGCAGAGAGGGGCCTTTCCACAGACGCCAGGCGCACAGGAGCATGGAGAGTCCGGCTGCCCCCATGGCAATGCGCAGGGCCAGGATCCAGATCGGGTAATCAGCGGGATGGGGCATGGGGAAGGGTCTCCGGTGGGGTGTCGAAGATGGCGGCAAGCGGCTGCTCGTAGCGTGTGTGAATGGAGGCCAGCGCGCCTGGAATGTCGTCGCAATGCAGGGCATGCACCAGGATGCGGCGCCTGTCGGGGCTGATGGTGCAGCTGATGGTGCCCGGGGTGTTGGTGATGATGGAGGCCAGCAGGTCGATGGCCAGGGGGTGCCGCAGGGAGACGGGGACTTCGAGCCAGGCCGGATGCAGGGCCGACATGCGTCCGAGGGCCTGACGGGCCACGATGAGATTGCACAGGAGAATGTCCTGCAGCACATGGGCCACGAGTCGGGGGATGGGCTGCCAGCGGATGCGGGTGGAGGTGTCGGGTGCATCCGGGGTCTGCGGGGGTGGGGGGAGACGCATGAAGGCGTGCAGCACCCGGGGCAGCACCAGGGCGAACAGAAGGGCCATGAGCCAGTGGCCCGGGCTGTCTGCATCTTCCAGCAGCAGCCAGCATGCCGCCAGCCAGAGGCTCCACCAGGGATGGGGCAGCCAGCGGCGCAGGCTGGAAGCAGAAGGTGCGGAGGGAGGGGTCATGGGTGGGCCTCCTTGGATGTGGCTGGCATGTGGCCGGTGTAGGGGCGTGTGCTCAGGGAGATGCCGTTGTGCTGCTGTGGCCCCAGGACCTGGGTGGCATAGCTGTGGATGTCGAGGAGCTGGCGGGCCATGGCGTCGGTGTAGTGCTTGAGGGGCGCGGCATACACGGCCACGAGCATGACGCAGCCCAGCAGCAGGGAGGACGGGGCCAGCACGGCCCAGGAGGCGGCGCTGGGAATATAGGGGGTCGAGGCGGGAAGGTGACCGCTGGCAGGCGCTGCGGGCTCTACGCTCCAGAACAGCAGGCTGCCTGCGCGTGCCAGTCCTATGAGGGTGAGAAAGCCCACACCCAGCACGGAAGCCCAGATCAGCCCCTGGTGCATGTGTCCGGCTGCGGCGTGCAGCAGCATCAGCTTGCCGAGGAAGCCCGGCAGGGGAGGAAGGCCCGCTGCCGAGGCCGAACCGAGCAGCACCAGCAGCCCCAGCGTGGCGGGCTGGGCGAGGCGGTTGGCTGGCTGCAGGCGGTCATAGGCGGAGCCGCGCTGGAGGGCGACGAGTTCGACGAGCAGGAACATGGCGGCCATGACAAGGGTGCTGTGCAGCGCATAGTACAGGCCGGCAGAGAGGCCCTCGACCGTGCCGAGTCCCGCACCGGTGAGCACGGTGCCGACCGAGGTCACGGTGAGCCAGGCCACCAGACGGGCCAGTCGGTGGGCAGCGAGCGCCCCGAGCACCCCGGTGACTGCCGTGAGAATGCCGAGCGGCAGCAGCCAGTGCTGTGCCACGTCGCCAGCACCCGGCACCTGGCCCCACATCATCACATGGGTGCGGAGAATGGCGTAGATGCCCACCTTGGTCATGATGGCGAACAGGGCGGCCACGGGAGCGCTGGCAGAGGCATAGGTGCCGGGCAGCCATACGTGCAGGGGAAACACCGCAGCCTTGAGGCCGAATACGGTCAGCAGCAGCAGCGCCGTGATGCGCAGCAGCCAGGCCTGGGTGGCTGATTCCTGGGCCAGCTGCATGGCACGCAGGGCCACATCGGCCATGTTGAGCGTGCCGGTGATGCCGTAGACGAGGGCCAGTCCGATGAGAAAGAACGACGAAGCGACCAGATTGAGGATGACGTAGTGCAGGCCGTTGCGCAGGCGTTCGTCTCCGCGTCCGTGCAGCAGCAGGACATAGCTGGCAATGAGCAGGATCTCGAAGAAGACGAACAGGTTGAAGAGGTCGCCCGTGAGAAAGGCGCCGTTGAGCCCCATGAGCTGGAGCTGGAAGAGCGCGTGAAATTGCAGGCCCCGTTCGTCCCAGCCGTGACAGGCGTACCAGAGGATGGGGACGGCGATGAGCCATGCCATGGCCAGCATGTAGGCTCCCAGACGGTCCACCGCCAGGACGATGCCGAAGGGAGGGGGCCAGTTGCCGAGGCGGTAGACCATGACGGAGCCTGTGTCGGCGACCTGCAGCAGCGCCACGACGACGATTCCTCCGAGCACCAGGCTGGTCAGCCCCAGTGCGCGCTGGAGGCGCAGACGGCGCTGTCCGGACACCATCAGCAGCACGATGGCCGTGAGCAGGGGCTGCAGCACGGGCAGCAGGGGCAGGTGCTGGCGCCACGCCGGAGGCAGGAGGGTCAGTGCGGGAGCAAGCTCATGCATGGGGTGCCTCCTCGCGCGCGGGAGTCCCGGGCTCGTGGCCGTCGACATGGTCGCTGTGGTGGGTGTGATAGCCCCGGAGCGCCAGTTCGAGCAGCAGTCCCGTGGTGGCAAAGCCGATCACGATGGCCGTCAGGACCAGGGCCGGGGGAATGGGGTCGGCCAGCGTGCGCGCCGTGGAGGGCGTGTCATGGCCGATGAGGGGGGAGGCGTCGAGCCACAGGCGTCCCATGGCGAAGATGAATGCGTTGACTGCGTAGCCCAGCAGGTTCAGTCCCAGCACCACGGGCCAGCTCCGGCCCCTCAGGATCAGGTAGATGCCACTGGCGGTGACGAGGCCAATGCCGCTGGCCAGCAGGAATTCGAGGCTCATGATGGATCTCCCTTTGTGGGGAGCAGGTTCGGGCCCGGCATGCCGTCTGGCAGACGTGCGGGAGAAAGAGACGCAGGGTGGGCATGGCGCGAGGCCTGTCCCAGCACGGACAGCGTGAGCAGCACAGAGCCGATCACCACGCCGTAGACTCCCAGGTCGAACAGCGCGGCCGAGGCAAGCGGCACTTCGCCCACCACGGGCCATACCGGATGGCCGGCGGCGCTGGTGAGGAAGGGGTATCCCCACACCATGGCCCCCAGCCCGGTGAGGGCCGCCATGCCCAGGCCCAGCGCAATCCAGCGCACGAAACGGTCGCCGTGGCGGACGTGCAGCAGGGCATCGGCTTCGGTCTGCCCGCGGGCCATGTACTGCAGCACCAGTCCCGCCGCAGTGATCAGGCCGGCGATGAACCCCCCGCCAGGCGCCTGGTGCCCGCGCAGGAAGACGTGCAGTGCCACGAGCACGATGAAGGGCAGCATGACCGTCGCTCCCATGCGCAGCATGAGCGGTGAAGGGGCAAAGGACCAGACAAGGCCCTGCGGATCCCGTGCGGGGCGCTCCACGCGGAGGCCCTGCATCAGGGCCATGACTCCGAGCCCTGCGATGGACAGCACGGTGATCTCGCCCATGGTGTCATAGCCACGGAAATCGACCAGGATGACATTGACCACATTGCCGCCGCCGCCGTGGGGCAGCGCATTCTGCAGGAAGTACCAGGCGATGGACGCATGGTCGCGCGTGAGCATGACCCAGGCCAGCCATGCCACCAGGGCACCGATGGACAGCGCCAGCGCACCGTCGCGGGCCTTGCGCCATGCGGAAGATTCGCGCGGAGTGGTGGGCGGCAGCAGTGCCAGCCCCATGAGCAGCAGCACGGTGGAAATCACCTCCACGCTCAGCTGTGTGAGAGCCAGGTCGGGAGACGACAGAAACACGAAGCACAGTGCAGTGACCATGCCTACGATCGAGATGAACACCACGCTGTACAGGCGCCGGTGATGCCACCGGAGCACGGACACGCATCCCAGTGCCGTCAGCCCCCACAGCAGCCAGGCCAGCGGAGTGGCGGGCAGCAGGATGCGCGTGCCGGCAACGGGCAAAGCATCGGGCCATGCGATGGCCGCTCCTGCTGCGCACATGACGACGCACCCCAGCAGCAGCACCAGGTAGCGCTGCAGCGAGCCGTTGGCGGTCAGGCTGGTGAGACGCCCGGCCAGTGCGAACAGATGGTCTATGGCGCGGGTGTAGAGCTCGGGCCCGCTCCAGTGCTTCCAGAATCCGCTCTCCGGACGCAGCTGCAGCCGCCGGTCCCGCACAAGCCAGAAGTAGATGGACAGGCCGGCGATCAGGGCGACAGCGCTGATCAGCAGCGGGACATTCCAGCCATGCCACAGGGCCAGATGGACGTCGACTGGCGTTCCGTGCGCCGTGGAGGCGGCGCTCCGGACCAGACCGCCCCAGAAAGCCTCGGGAAAGCACCCACCTGCTGCACACACGGCGGCCAGCAGCAGAACCGGGGCACGCATGCTCCAGACCGGATCCGTCAGATGGGGATTGCGGCGGGCCTGCGCGGCAAACGCGGCATCTCCCCGACGGAAGAAGGTGTCGAGCAGAAAGCGCGCCGAATAGGCCACGCTGCCCGTGGCGCCCAGCGCGGCCACTGCGACCAGGACCCAGCCCATGGGCGAGAGCGCCTGCAGCGACCAGACCGAAGTCAGGAACATCTCCTTGCTCACGAAGCCGCCGAGCGGCGGCACGCCGGCCATGCTGGCCGTGGCCACGGTAGCGGCGGTGGCCGTCATCGGCAGATACAGGGAGAGCTGGCCGAGTTTGCGCATGTCGCGGGTGCCGGCCTGGTGGTCGACGATGCCGGCCGTCATGAACAGGGCTGCCTTGAAGCTGGCGTGGTTCAGGATGTGCAGCATCGCCGCCTCCATCGCCAGGGGCGTGCCGATGCCAATCAGGCACACGATGAGTCCGAGGTGGCTCACCGTGGAATAGGCCAGCAGTGCCTTGAGGTCATGCCGGAAAATGGCCACCGCTGCCGCGAAGGCCATGGTGCACAGCCCCACGGGCAGCACGATCTGCTGGAACAGCGCATTCCCCTCCCATACCGGAAAGAGGCGCAGCAGCACATAGATGCCCGCCTTGACCATGGTGGCCGAGTGCAGGTAGGCCGAAACGGGGGTCGGTGCCGCCATGGCGCTCGGGAGCCAGAAATGGAAGGGCAGCTGCGCGCTTTTGGTGAAGCAGCCCACCAGAATCAGTCCCAGCGCCCATGGAAACAGCGGATGGGCCTGGATGTGGGAGGCCAGGGCTGGCAGCTCGCTGATGCGCATGGTGCCGGTGATCTGTCCAATGAGCATGAAGCCACCCAGCATGGCGAGCCCCCCGCCGCCGGTCACGGTCAGTGCCATGCGCGCGCCGCGCCGTGCGTCGTATTGCGTGCCCCAGTAGCCGATGAGCAGGAAGGAGGAAAGGCTCGTGAGTTCCCAGAACACGATGAGCAGCAGCAGGTTGTCCGCCAGCACGACGCCCAGCATGGCCGACATGAACAGCATGAGCCGGCTGTAGAACCGTGCCGTGGAATCGTGTCGGTGCAGGTAGCCGCTGGCATAGACGATGGTGAGCAGGCCCATCACGTCGATCAGCCCCACGAACAGGGCCGAGAGCGGGTCGAGCCGCAGGGAGATGTCGAGCCCCAGCTCGGGCACCCAGGGCATGGAGGTCTGCACTGCCCCGGCGGCCATCAGGTCGGGCAGCAGGCTCAGCAGGCATCCCAGGCTGCCCAGGGCCAGCAGGCCAGCGAGCACGGCACTGGCCTGGCGTGCCGCCGGCCGTTCAGCAGCCGGAAGCGCGCCGTTGCGCAGGGCGCGGCCCGGCAGATGGTGCGGGAGCAGGGTGAGGGGGATGCCCAGCAACAGGGGCACCAGAAGAATGGCTATGAGCTGCGGCGGACCGGACATTCCTGGGCAATCGGACAATCATCGGAAAGAACGCGAACGATGGTCGGATCTGACGGGTCTGCATGGGCACACCCGCGCACGGCAACCGCTGCGGGGAAAAACCCATTGTAATGAGAACCGTGTGCAGCCTCCGGCAGAGGCCGGGAGCTGCAGCCGGTGGCTGGTGGCCGAACGGCAAGGAGCCCGTCGTGCGTCGGAGGTCTCTTCTCCAGTCACCAGCAGGGGGGAGAGCCGGCAGTGCGATGCCGGCTTCTCATCGGCTTACTCGCCGTCAGCCGAACGTCCGAGCCAGTGTCCCTGCATGCGCCGGCCCACGCTGCCCGAGAGCCGCGTGAGCGGGGGCAATTCGCTGGCCAGCTCAGAGTCCAGACAGACCTGCACGCAGTCCCGGATGTGCTGCTCGCCCAGGTAGCGCAAGGCGGCATAGCCCAGGCCAGCGGCAGCCAGCTGGCCGGCAACGGGCACGTACTTGACGGCCTGCTTCGAAGTCATGCGCACACCGGCACGGCGCAGGACCTGCAGTACCACTTCCTTGGTGACCAGGCGCCCGATCATCATGGTGCCGACCGTGGCGATGGCTTTCTGCAGGCGTTCCTGGCGCCCCGGATCAAGGCGCGAGATCTGTGCGGGTGTGAGACCGAACTCGGCATTGATCTGCGGAATCACGCGGGTGATCAGGGAGGCGTCGACCAGCCAGTCCACCCCGGGAATGGGCACCATGCTGGTGACAGCGCCCGTCAGGGCCTTGCGACGCAGCAGCTTGCGGGCACGCACAATGGCGTCTTCCAGCTCGGGATGTCCCTGTGCCAGACGGGATGCTTCGATGCGCATGGAACGGATTCTCCTTGTATGGTCTCGTGGGGTGCCGACCCTGTATTCCGATGTGCCCGTGTGACGGACCCGGCATCGGCGGCGTGAGGCAGTCTAATACCTTTGCCCTGCGCACGGCAAAACAGGGAACAGAAGCTGTTAAATGCAGGCAAATCAGAAAGTATCAAGCCATGGCAATGATGGCCGGCTGACTGGGGGCGTACCCTTTCCGGGAAGAAGGGGATGCAGGGGCTCCTGCATAATTGCATGCCATCCGATGGCATCGGCCATGCCTCCAGGGGGTGATCATCGCAGGTCTGTCTGCGGAGGCCATGCCCAAAGGGGGGTGACGAAGGACTTTCATGAAAGCGCTTGCCTTGCATGCCGGGCCGGCAGCCCTGGCCCATATTCGTGCACACGGCCTCGTGCCGTCCCATGTCGCTGCGGTGCCGGCTGCGGCAGGTGGCCCCAAGGGTCTCATGCTGCTGCACCTCGACAGGCATCTGTTCGGGCATTGGCTGCCGCAGGCCGAAGGTCCCATCGATCTGGTCGGAGCCTCCATCGGCGCATGGCGACTGGCCACGGCCTGTCTGGATGATCCGGTGGCCGGCTTCGATGCTCTGGAACACCACTACATCCATGACAGCTATCCGCTGCGGCGGGCGTGGGGACGCTGGCGCCTGCCCCCGCCGTCTGCCATCAGTGCTTCGTTTGCGGCCAACCTGCATGAAATCTTCGACGGGAGCGTGGACCGGGTGCTGGCGCATCCCCGCTATCGGCTGCACGTCATGACCTCGCATGGGCGGAGCGGGCTGCTGGCGAAGGAAGGCACGTGGCGCAGCACACTCGGGTACCTGGCCGCCTATGTCGGCAACGTCCGCAGGCGCGAGGCACTGGGGCAGTGGCTGGAACGCGTGGTGTTCTCTGCACCGATGATTTCGGGTGGGGCTGGGGTGGACGCGGGTGGGCCCGAGCCGTCTCCCCTGCCGTTCGATGCGCGGGACTTTCCGACCCGGCAGGTGAGCCTGACGCCAGCCAGTTTTCTGCCTGCCGTGCAGGCCAGTGGCTCGATTCCATTTGTGCTGGAGGCCGTGCATGACATTCCGGGAGCCCCACGCGGTGCCTACTGGGATGGGGGCATCACCGACTACCATCTGCACCTGCGCTATCTGCAGGGCCTCTCGGCGCAGCCCGCAGGCACTGGACCAGCCCGCAGCATCGTGCTGTATCCTCACTTCCAGCGCACCCTGATTCCCGGGTGGTTCGACAAGGCCTGGACTCGGCGCCATGCAAGCACGGCAGCCCTTGATCATGTCCTGCTGCTGTCCCCGCGCCCGGACTGGGTGGCACACCTGCCCCATGGCAAACTCCCAGACCGCCAGGATTTCAAGCGCTATCTGGGCGATGACGCGGGGCGTATCCGGGCCTGGACCCAGGCCATGGCAGCCAGTCGCCAGCTGGCCGATGAATGGGCGCACTGGCTCGAACATCCCGACCCGGGGCAGGTGCAGCCTATCTGATCCTGCACTCTGTGCGCTCCGTTGTGGAGGCCACCTCGCTGCCTGCCTGTTTCTGCATCATTCCCATCATGTCTTCTTCCGATTCGTCTTTTTCTCTCTCTGCTCCCCTTTCGGTTCCTGCGGGAGTCGATCCCGTGGCGTGGGGCGAGCTGCGGCCTCACGTGCGCACCCTGCTCGAACGCATAGGCCGCCGCACGCGTCCGCCTATGGAAAGCCTGCCCGCCGATCTGGCGCGCGAGGCCTATGCGCTGGGCTCCGAGGTGCTGGAGATCCGTCCCCCCGAGCTGGCCCGTGTCGAGGAGCTTCGGATTCCCACGCGCGATGCGCGCAGTATCCCGGGCAGGCTCTACATTCCCCTGCGGGGGGCAGAGCAGGACGCCACCGTTCCGCTGCCGGTGCTGGTCTTCTACCATGGGGGAGGATTTGTGGTCGGCAGCGTGGCCACGCACGACACCCTGTGCCGCGCGCTGTGTGCGGGCAGTGGCTGCGCCGTGGTATCGGTGGACTACCGGCTGGCCCCCGATCACAAGTTTCCCGTTGCCTTCCAGGATGCGTGGGATGCGATTTTCTGGTTGCGGCAGAAGGCAGCGGCCCTGGGGCTGGATGCCCAGCGCATGGCCGTCGGTGGGGACAGCGCAGGGGGCACCCTGGCGGCAGGATGTGCGGTGCAGGCCGCGCAGGAGGGAGTGCCTCTGCGCCTGCAGCTGCTCTTCTATCCCGGCATGCAAGCTGCGCCCCTCACCCCTTCACGACACAAGTATGCGCAGGGCTTTTTGCTCACAGAGCCCCAGATCGCATGGATGTTCGAGCAATGGGTGAACAGCCCTGCCGACTATGAGGACTGGCGGTTTGCTCCCTTCCTGGCCCCACGGGTGGATGGTGTGGCTCCCCTGTGGCTGGGGCTGGCAGAGTGCGACCCGATCTATGACGATGCCATGCTCTGGGCCGACCGGCTGCGTTCGGAAGGAGTGCCCGTGACGCTGGAGGTCTACCACGGTGTCATCCATGAATTCATCAAGATGGGGCGAGCCATTCCCGAAGCCCTGCAGGCCCATGCAGATGCCGCCGCCGCCCTGCGCCGGGCACTGTGGGAGGAGTGAAGGCATCCGCACCTGTTCAGGGATTCTGTGGGCCCGCTACGCCATGCCGTTGCGCCGGGCCAGCTCCAGAAACAGGGCAGAGTGGTCCAGATCGCCGAGCCCGTGAGCGATGGCATCGGCGTAGAGCTGCTCGACCAGCGCCGTGATCGGCAGCTGGCAGTCCAGGGCATCGGCCGTGTGCAGGGCGTTGCGCATGTCCTTGAGCTGCACCTGCATGCGGGCACGTCGGGCAAAGTCGCGCTGCACCATGCGTTCGCCGTGCAGCGTCAGAATGCGGCTGTCGGCAAATCCACCGAGCAGCGCCTGTCGCACCTGCGCCATGTCGGCCCCGCCCCGGGCACAGAGCAGCAGGGCTTCGGCCACGGCGCCGATGGTGGTGCCCACGATCATCTGGTTGGCCACTTTGGCCAGCTGCCCGCTGCCGGCAGGGCCCACCCGTGTGGCACGTCCGAGTGCCGAGAAGATCGGTGTGGCGCGTGCGAAATCCTCTGCGCTCCCACCCACCATGATCGACAGCGTGCCTGCCTCGGCCCCCACGGTGCCGCCCGAGACGGGGGCATCCAGCGCATGGATGCCCAGCCGGGCCAGCCGTTCGGTATGCGCGCGTGCTTCGTCGGGGGCGATGCTCGCCATGTCGATCCACAGCGTGCCGGGCCGCATGTGGGCGGCAGCCTCCGCGGCGCCGAACAGCACGTCCTGCACGACAGGGCCGTTTTCCAGCATGCCCACCACCACATCGGCGGCTCGGACGGCATCGGCAGCCTGTGTGTGGAGCACCGCTCCGGCCTCGCGCAAAGGCTCGGCCCGTGCAGTCGTGCGGTTCCAGACATGCACCCGATGCCCTGCAGCGCAGAGTCTTTGCGCCATGGGCAGCCCCATGGCGCCGGTGCCGAGCCAGGCCAGCTGCAGCGGAGTGAAGGCGGTGGAAGAAGATGGAGCGGCAGGAGAGGATGAGGACGACATCATGAGCGCGTGAGGGACAGGTCTTTCTGCAGCCGCTGGAATTCGGACGACTGGCGCAGCAGCACGGAGCCTGCTTCTTCCAGCAGGTTGATCTGGGCGGGTGGCAGGTACAGGCTGGTGGGAATGTTCAGCGCCTGTCGGCGTTGGGCAGCATCGGGCAGATCTGCAAGATCGAGGCTGATGAAATACAGATCCACCGGTGTCTCGCCCGTTTGCCGGGCACGGGCCTGCTCGCCTGCCCGCCAGTGATCGATCAGCCGCCGGAACTGCCGCAGCGATTCCTGCGAGTTCCTGTCGATGGGAATGTTCACCAGGGCCTGCACCACTTCGCGGGTGGGCGGAACGGCTGCACTCTGGTCGATGACCGAGGCGGGACGGTTCTGCGCATTGACGCTGAGCACCACGATGCGGCGTGCCCGGTGCAGGGTGAACTGGTCGTAAATCTGCTCGCTGCTGTAGAGCTGGGTGGCATCGAGCAGGCCGCGCATGCCCAGGTTGTCCACCAGCCCGCCGTCGAGCAGATGGATGTAGGGGCGCTGGCGGCTTTCGTCATAACCTGTGAGCGAGCGCACGATCTCCATGCGGGTCTTGTGTTCCAGGCTGCCGGGCGACGTAAGGAACAGCGCCTGCTGCATTTCCTCCGGCAGGGTGTAGTGGCAGTGTCCACCGTGGTTGTTGAGCGTGACCGGCGCAAACACCAGCGGCACCGCGCTCGATGCCGCCACGGCCCTGGCCACTGGCAGCTTCGACAGGTTCAGACAGAGCACATCGAAGTTCTCCTGAATGAAGTCGAGCCGTGAGCCGGTGGACATGTCGGTCGCACTGATGACGGAGAAAGGCCCCTTGCGGCGGCTGGCCAGATCGCCGAAGGTGGCGTGCCGGAAAAGCGTCAGGTCGAGCTGCTCCTCCAGCAGATCGCCTCGTCCGAATTCCGGTGAGCTCAGGCGCGACCAGTTGGTCACCGAGAACACCTTGTGCACGATGTTGCGCTGAATGTCCTGCTTGAGAAAGTGCGGCTCGAAAGTCTGGAAGATCTCCGGCCCTTCCAGCGCCCAGGCGGCCGACAGCATCGAACCGCCCGAAATGCCGAACGTCAGATCCACCTGTGCCGACAGGTCCGTGGTCTCGCCGTTCCGGACGAACTGCTGCCGGCGCATCTCCTTGAGCACGCCATATCCCAGCGCCGCCGCCCGCGAGCCGCCGCCCGAGAACATCATCACCACGAACAGGTCATCGGCCCGTGCCCGGTCTGCCGTCTGCGACTGCACTGCCGTGCGCAGCCGGTAGCCCACCTCGGGCTGCACCCGGTCGATGGTGGCAAGCGGGGTATAGCGCACTGAGGCACAGGCCGCCAGCAGGCAGCACATGCCCACCAGCCACAGGGAGCGCAGGCTCAGCAGGACAGTCGGCAGGGGACGCATCGGCAGCATGGGAGGCAAGAATCGTGGTGCAGCAGTCCATCTGGACTGCAGGGAAGGGCAGGGCACCTTGCCCTACATCAGCAGGTGTTCCCCCTCGTTGGCGCCGCCCAGAATGACGTAGTTCACCTTGCGAATGTCCATCAGGCTCCTGCCACCCGCATAGCTGATCGAGCTCTGGATGTCCTGATGCATCTCTTCCAGCGTATCGGCCAGCTTGCCCTTGACCGGTTCCAGAATGCGCTTGCCCTCGACATGCCGGTATTCGCCCTTGTTGAAGTCGCTGGCCGAGCCGTAATACTCCTTGAACAGCGTGCCGTCGACCTCCACCGTCTTGCCCGGAGACTCCTCATGTCCCGCAAACAGGGAGCCAACCATGACCATGGTGGCCCCGAAGCGGATCGACTTGGCAATGTCGCCATGGCAGCGAATGCCACCATCGGCAATCAGCGGCTTGGTGGCCACGCGGGCGCACCACTTCACGGCACTGAGCTGCCAGCCTCCGGTGCCAAAGCCCGTCTTCAGGCGCGTGATGCAGACCTTGCCCGGCCCGATGCCGATCTTGGTGGCATCGGCACCCCAGTTCTCCAGGTCGATCACCGCCTCGGGCGTGCCCACATTGCCGGCAATGACAAAGCTGCCCGGCAGCCGATCCTTGATGTGGGCAATCATGTCCCGCACGCCATCCGAATGTCCGTGCGCCACGTCGATGGTGATGTATTCGGGCATCAGCCGCTCGGCCGCCAGCGCATCGACCACGGCGCGGTCTGCTGCCTTGATGCCCACCGAGATGCTGGCATACAGCCCCTTGCCCCGCATATCGCGCACAAAGGCCACCGTATCCAGATCGAAGCGGTGCATCACATAGAAATAGTCGTGCTCCGCCAGCCAGGTGCACAGCCGCTCGTCGACCACGGTCTTCATGTTGGCAGGCACCACCGGAATCCGGAACGCGCGCGGCCCGAACGTCACCCGTGTGTCGCATTCGCTGCGACTCGTGACGCGGCACTTGCGGGGCAGCAGCAGTACGTTGTCGTAATCGAAGATATCCATGACCAGCCTTCCAGCAAACCGGTGCGGAGCCGCGCAGACATGCCATGCGGCATCGGCACTCCACACGCAAAAAAACCGGGCGCCACGGCGGCAGCCCGGTGATCCATTCTAGCGGTGCCCCCATGCCTCAGCCGGGGCGGGAAGGCATGGTGCGTCAGCACGGGCCTGCCCATCATGCACACGGGGTACCTGCCGCGATGGACAGGTACCCCGGGAGGCATGGCTGCCTCGGAGACAGCCATGGGAGCGGTGGTGTGGCTCAGTGCTTGGCTGCAGAGGCTGCACCAAAGCCGGTCTGTGCGCGCACATACTGGTCATCGAATGCAGCGATCTCGGCCTTGGCACGCACGCTGCCATCGGTTTTCGACATCAGCCAGGCCATGAAGAAGGCCAGCGGCATGGCGAACAGGGCAGGCTGCGTATACGGGAAGATCGCGGCCTTGTAGCCCAGCACATCCACCCACACCGACTTGGAGAGCAGCACGAACAGCACTGCGGACACCAGGCCGGAATAGCCACCCCACAGGGCACCGCGGGTGGTCAGACCCTTCCAGTACATCGACAGGATCAGCACCGGGAAGTTGGCGGCAGCAGCCACGCCGAAGGCAAGGCCCACCATGAACGCGATGTTCTGCTTCTCGAAGGCGATGCCCAGCACGATGGCAATCACACCCAGCACGATGGTGGCGTACTTGGAGACGCGGATCTCATCGGTCTCGCTCACGTTGCCCTTCTTGATGACGCGGGCATACAGGTCGTGAGAGATGGCAGAGGCACCAGCCAGGGCGAGTCCGGACACCACGGCCAGAATCGTCGCGAAGGCCACGGCAGACAGGAAGCCCAGCAGCAGGTTGCCGCCCACGGCCTTGGCCAGATGCATGGCCACCATGTTGCCGCCGCCGATGAGTTTGCCACCCAGCTTGCCACCTTCGAAGAAGTCGGGGTTCTGGCCCACGATCACGATGGCGGTCAGGCCCATCAAGAAGATCACGTTGAAGAAGTAAGCCACGAAGCCCGAGGCGTACAGCACCGACTTGCGTGCTTCCTTGGCGTCGGTCACGGTGAAGAAACGCATCAGGATGTGGGGGAGCCCGGCCGTGCCGAACATCAGCCCCAGCCCCAGGGAGATGGCTGTCACCGGATCGGCGAGCAGGCTGCCCGGATACATCAGCTTGCCCTTGAGCTTGTGCACAGACATGGCCTTTTCCACCACCGTCGTGTACGAGAAACCGAACTGGCTCATGGCCAGCAGCATCACCACCGTGCCTCCGAACAGCAGGAGACCGGCCTTGATGATCTGTACCCAGGTCGTGGCCACCATGCCGCCGAACGTCACATACACCATCATCAGGATGCCCACGGCAAAGATCGCCACGATGTAGTCGAGCCCGAACAGCAGCTTGATGAGCTGACCGGCACCCACGATCTGCGCGATCAGGTAGAAGCACACCACGATCAGGGAGGAAATGGCCGCCATGGTGCGGATCTTGCCCTGGTCGAGCCGGTAGGCCGTGATATCGGAGAAGGTGAAGCGCCCCAGGTTGCGCAGGCGTTCGGCCATCAGGAACAGGATGATGGGCCAGCCGGCAAAGAACGCCATGGCGTAGATATAGCCGTCATACCCGGTGCCGTAGACCAGCGCGGTCAGCCCGAGCAGCGTGGCAGCCGACATGTAGTCGCCCGCAATGGCCATGCCGTTCTGGAAGCCGGTGATCCCGCCGCCAGCGGTATAGAAATCGGCAGCCGACTTGGTGCGGCTGGCCGCCCAGTAGGTAATGCCCATGGTCAGGCCCACGAAGATCATGAACATCACGATCGCGGACCAGTTGGTGGCCTGCTTGGTGGTGGCCTCCAGCGCGGGGCCTGCGGCATAGGCCAGACCGGAAGCACCAGCGAGTGCCAGTGCAGGGAATCGACGGAACAAGGTACGCATTACTTCCCTCCCTGGGCTGCATCACGCAGGATCTGCTGGTTGATGGAGTCGAACTCGGTATTGGCACGACGGACATACACGGCCGTCAGCACCCAGAACAGAATGAACATGAACAGCTCCACTGCCACGCCCACCGTCAGCATCGAACCTGCACTCACAGGCTCACCCAGCACCTTGGGGGTGAAGGCCACCACCATCACGAACCCGTAGAAAAGCGCCAGCACCACAAATGCCAGCGTCCAGGCAAACCGGCCGCGCTTGGCCACCAGCTCATGGAATTTCGGATTGGCGCGCACTCTTTCGTAAATTGCACTGCTCATCGATTCCCTTTCATGTCATTTCAAGAAAACAGGCCTCAAAAGGTCGAGGCGTGTTTATAAAAATGCATGTTGAATGCAAACTTACAGAGTGATGCGTCATTCAGGGTAAACCATCAAGGGTTTACCCTTGAAATAGGGAAATATAGGGAAATATCCCTATGTCACATTCGCGGCCATTTCATGGAAAACCCTTGTGGGCTGCAAGCCCCTCTCCTGTGTGGCCCGCATCAGGAAGAGTGCGACATTGGGGTGTCGTTGCATTCCAGTGGTGTCTTTTTCCCATTTCCTGAGACGACGACATGCATGCATGTGATTTCCATGTATTTTTATCTTGCGAAATGGCATTTCGCCGTTGATATTCCAGAAAGACCCATTCACTGATTCAAAATCAGCCTGTCGTCCATTGCTCCGCTTTCTGTGGCAGTGCGGTGGCCGGCGCTGCAGCAGAGCATTGGGAATGAAGAGTCTGCTTGGCAGCGGGGCTGAGTGCCTCTACAATGCTGTACGCATATACAGTCATGCGGCGTTTCGCATCGTGTGGCTGTCACCGGCTCTTTCGTGGCTCGGCATGACTGATGCCTGTCTTTTCATGAACCTCTCCCGTCGCCATCTCACCCGTCTGCGTCAGATGTACCGTTCCTCGGGCTGGCCCTGTCAGGACACGCTGGAGGTCGATTTGATCGCGGCAGGGTTGTTGTCCCTGCACTGGGATGCCGACGGCCGTTCCACTATTCGCCTGACCGCTGCGGGCATCGACTCGCTGGCGGCCTACGGTGCCGACAACCGAGAGGCTCGCTCGGCCCACGAGCAGCTGGTGGAGCAGGTGGCACAGCATCAGCATGCGCAGGGACGCATTGCATGGCGCGGTCTGTCGCTGCGGGCGTCCATCGTGCGGGACGCTGCGGGAAGGCTGGCAGTGGAAGAAGCGCCGGATGACCCGGAGCATCTGGAGCTCCCAGAACTCCTGTGCGTGCCAGACGACGTCATCGCCCCTGCTGCACGCGAATGGGTCGTGGCGATGCCCGATGTCTTCAGCCTGCGCCATACCTCGCGCGAGGCGTACCTCGAACCGGTGATCCACGAGATCAAGGTCAGCCGTGCCGATCTGCTTGGAGACCTGCGCAAGGCCTCCAAGCGCGCCGCCTACCTGGCCATGGCACCCCGTCTGTATTACGTGCTGGGACGCACGTCGGCAGGCAAGCCCATCGCCACGCCCGAGGAAATTCCCGACGAATGCGGGGTCATGGGGCTGGATGCACAGGATCACCTGGTTTGCCTGCGCGAGGCTCCCCAGCGTCCCTTTGTCCGGCTGCGCTTCGATGTCTGGATGGCGCTCGCACGGGCCACGCCGGTACGCCCCGCAGAGAGCGGGGCGCAGCAGTCCTTCTGAACCGAACCGCTGCGGCATGGCCTCTCCGTGTCGGAGAGGTGTGGCATCTTTCTTCTTGCATCGAGCGGAACGCCTGGTTGCACCAATGGCTCGCCTGCGTGCAGAGGAGCTGCGTTGCCGCGCTGCGGCAGGACGATGTGGATGCCACCCGCATGAAAAAGGCTTCCCGAAGGGAAGCCTTGGTGTGCAGCATGGCCAGCGACCAGCGCGCCCTTCTCGCAGAGGGTGCGCGGTGTTCTGGCTTATTCTTCTGCGTGGGTGGCGGCCAGGGTTTTCTTGAGTGCCTTGACGGCCTTGAGCACTTCCTCGACGTGGTCTGCCACCTTGACCCCACGCCATTCCTGCCGCAGGATGCCGTCGGGATCGATCAGGAAGGTGCTGCGCTCGATGCCCTTGACCTTCTTGCCGTACATGATCTTGTTCTTGACCACGCCGAACATGTGGCACATTTTCTCTTCGGTATCTGCAATCAGTTCAAAGGGCAGTTCGAGCTTGGCCTTGAAGCCATCGTGCGACGTCATGTTGTCGCGCGAGACGCCGAACACCGTGGCACCGGCCTTCACGAAGTCCTTGTACTTGTCGCGGAAGCCCATGGACTCGGTGGTGCAGCCCGGTGTGTTGTCCTTGGGATAGAAGAACAGCACCACGATCTGACCATGATGAGAAGTATTGCTGACCTTGACGTTGTTGGTTGCGTTGGCTTCGAATTCGGGGATCGGTTTGTCTACAGCAATCGCCATGTGAATCGTTCTCTTTCGATGTGTCGGATGGGCGTGGCGTGCAGGAGGAGCACGCCGCTGCCGACGATGGGATACAAACAAGCGCTGCCAAGAAGGAGTGACTGCGTATGTACTCCTTCGTACTACTGGTGAGGGCTTGGAGCGTGGCTGCCATGCTACAGCCAAGTAGTAATTTTAATCCAAAACGGAAAGCCGCGCCTGTTTTGAGCGATAACAATGCCCCCGTTTTTCTGGGGCAGACGCCTCAGGCGGTCTGTGCGGGCTCTTCCTGCAGCAGCACGGCCAGCACCCGCCGTCCTTCGCCGGCAAGAATGTTGTAGGTACGGCACGCTGCCTCGGTGTCCATGGTCTCCAGACCGATGCGCCGGGCCATGAGCGGTGCGAGCCACGCCGGCGGCACGAAGCGCAGACGGTTGCCGCTGCCGAAGATCACCACTTCGTAGTCCAGCTCGGCCAGCGGCGCAAAATCCACTGCAGCCAGGTCTTCGAAGCGCGTGCAGGGCCAGTCCTGCAGGAAGCCGTCCGACCCCAGCCAGACACTGCGCGTGCGGCGCTGTTCGTCGACGGCGATCCAGCCGGGGCCGTAGGCGGTGATGGATTGCACATCCATGTGATCGGGCTGAATCTTCATGGCAGGGGTCCGGAAGGGAAGAAGGGAGACACAGAGGGCACCAAGACGCTGCATCGTCGTGCATTGGCATCTTCATGGGCCAGGGCTGTGCTGTGGGTCGATCAGCAGGGCATGAGAGCCGGGGCGCGGGGAAATGTCCCATCGCGATGCAGGCGGACAGCGGCCTGGGAAATGTGGTCAAATTATAGTTTTTCCTCAAAAACCCTCAGCAGGAGTCGTTGTGAAACCCGTACTCAAATCTTCCAAGCTTGCCCACGTGCTGTACGACGTGCGAGGTCCCATCGTGGAGGCGGCGCGGCAGATGGAGGACGAGGGGCAGAAGATCATCAAGCTCAACATCGGCAATCTGGCATCGTTCGGGTTCGAGCCGCCGGAAGAGATCGTGGAGGACATGATCCACAACCTGCCCAACTCGGCCGGGTATTCCGACAGCAAGGGCATCTTTGCCGCACGCAAGGCCGTGATGCACTACAGCCAGCAGCAGGGGGTCAAGGGCGTCACCCTGGACGACATCTACCTGGGCAACGGTGCGAGCGACCTCATCGTGATGGCCACCACGGCCCTGCTCAACGATGGGGACGAGCTGCTCGTCCCTGCGCCCGACTATCCCCTGTGGACTGCGGCCACCAGCCTCGCGGGCGGCATCCCGGTGCACTACATGTGTGACGAGAACCATGGCTGGATGCCCGATCTCGACGACATCCGCTCCAAGATCACGCCCCGCACCAAGGGCATCGTGGTGATCAACCCCAACAATCCCACGGGGGCGCTGTATTCCGACGAGCTGCTCCTGGGCATCGTGGCGCTTGCGCGCGAGTTCGGCCTCATCATCATGGCCGACGAGGTGTATGACAAGGTGCTGTACGACGGGGTCAAGCATACGGCGCTGGCAAGCCTGTCGACCGACGTGCTGACGCTGACCTTCAATTCCCTGTCCAAGGCGTATCGCGGCTGTGGCTACCGGGCCGGCTGGATGGTGGTGTCGGGCGACAAGTCTGCCGCACGCGACTACATCGAGGGCCTGAACATGCTGGCCAACATCAAGCTGGGCTCGAACGTGCCCGGCCAGTGGGCCATCCAGACGGCGCTGGGGGGATACCAGAGCATCAACGACCTGGTGCGCGAAGGAGGGCGTCTGCGCCGCCAGCGCGACCTGGCCCATGCCCTGATCACCGCCATTCCGGGCGTGACCTGCGTGAAGCCGCAGGCTGCGCTCTACATGTTCCCGCGCCTCGATCCCGAGCTCTATCCGATCGAGGATGACCGGGAGTTCTTCCTGGAGGTGCTGCGCGCCACCCGCGTCATGCTGGTGCAGGGCTCGGGGTTCAACTATCCCGACAACCAGCATTTCCGCATCGTCTTTCTGCCCAACGAGGATGACCTGCGCGTCGCCATCGGGCGGTTGGCCGACTTTCTTGCCGTCTATCGCAAGCGCCACGGCGCGGCGTCCTGACTCCTGCCGACAGGCAGCCTTTCTCTCCTACCTTCACTTTCCGCACGATGAACAGCATGCATCCCATTCGAATCGGCCTTCTCGGTCTTGGCAACGTGGGCAAGGGCGTCTACACCGTTCTGCGCCGCAATCAGGAAGAAATACGCGGGCGTGCTGGCCGCGGCATCGAGGTGGCCGCCATTGCCGTGCGTGACGTGGCCAGGGCGCGTGCCTATGTCGGTTCCGAAGTGGAGGTGACGGACGACGCCGCCTCCCTGGTGAAGCGTCCCGACATCGATATCGTGGTGGAGCTCATCGGGGGCTACACCGTGGCGCGTGAGATGGTGCTGGAGGCCATTGCCCAGGGCAAGCACGTGGTGACTGCCAACAAGGCACTGCTGGCCGTGCATGGCAGCGAGATTTTCGCGGCGGCGCAGAAGCAGGGCGTGATGGTGGCCTTCGAGGCGGCAGTGGCCGGTGGCATTCCCATCATCAAGGCCCTGCGTGAAGGACTGACGGCCAACCGCATCCAGTGGCTCGCGGGAATCATCAACGGCACCACCAACTTCATCCTGAGCGAGATGCGCGACAAGGGGCTCGATTTCGACGTGGCTCTGCGCGATGCCCAGGAGCTCGGCTATGCAGAGGCCGATCCGACCTTCGACATCGAAGGGGTCGATGCGGCACACAAGGTCACGCTCATGAGTGCAATTGCCTTCGGGGTGAACGTGCAGTTCGATAAAGCCTACATCGAGGGCATCACCCATCTGTCCTCCACCGACATCCGCTACGCCGAGCAGATGGGCTACCGCATCAAGCTGCTGGGCATCAGCCGGCATACGGCCAAGGGCGTGGAGCTGCGCGTGCACCCCACGCTCATCCCGTCGCGGCGCCTGATCGCCAATGTGGAAGGCGCCATGAACGCCGTGGTGGTACATGCCGATGCCGTCGGCACCACGCTGTACTACGGCAAGGGTGCCGGCAGCGAGCCCACGGCCAGCGCCGTGATCGCCGATCTGGTGGACGTGACGCGCATGCACACTTCCGACCCCTCCAGCCGCGTCCCGCACCTGGCGTTCCAGCCCGATGCCATGCAGACCAATCTGCCCATCCTGCCGATGGACGAGGTGGTCACGAGCTACTACCTGCGCCTGCGGGTGGCCGACGAAGCCGGTGTGCTTGCGCGCATCACCAGCATCCTGGCGGATGACGGCATCAGCATCGATGCCATCGTGCAGCGCGAGGCGGACGAGGTGGATGGCGAGAACGCCAGCCAGACCGACGTCATCATCCTCACCCATGAATGCCGCGAAGCCGCCATGAACAAGGCCATGGCCAGCATGCAGCAGCTGCCCAGCGTGCTGCGTCCGATCGTGCGCATCCGCAAGGAAGAACTCAACTGATCCGAGCCCAGACGATGCATTACATCTCCACCCGCGGCGGAGCCACTCCGCGCAAGTTCTGCGAAATCCTGCTGGAAGGGCTGGCTCCCGACGGCGGCCTCTACATGCCCGTGCGCTACCCGCTCGTCAACGACGCCACGCTGGCCGACTGGCGCGCGCTGCTGGCCGAGAAGGGCTATGCCGAGCTGGCCTTTGCCGTGCTCTCGCTGTATATCGACGACATTCCCGCCGCCGATCTGCGCGACATTTGCCAGCGAACCTACACGGCCGATGTGTTCGGCACGCCCGAGATCACTCCCCTCAAGCCGCTCGAAGCTGGGCTGTGTCTGGAGGCCCTGTCCAACGGGCCGACCCTGGCCTTCAAAGACATGGCCATGCAGCTGCTGGGCAACCTGTTCGAGTACGAGCTGCGTCGCCGTGGCGAGCAGCTCAACATTCTGGGAGCCACCAGTGGCGATACCGGCAGTGCGGCCGAATACGCCATGCGCGGCAAGGAAGGGGTGCGCGTGTTCATGCTCAGCCCTCACGGGCGCATGAGTGCCTTCCAGCAGGCCCAGATGTTCAGCCTGCAGGACGCCAACATCCACAACCTGGCGGTCGAAGGCGTGTTCGACGATTGCCAGGACATCGTCAAGGCGGTGAGCAACGACCTCGACTTCAAGCGCCGCTACAAGATCGGTACGGTCAACAGCATCAACTGGGCTCGGCTGCTGGCGCAGGTGGTGTATTACTTTGCCGGCTATTTCGAGGCCACCGCTTCGAATGCGGAGCGCGTCTCCTTCACGGTGCCGAGCGGCAATTTCGGCAATGTCTGTGCTGGCCATGTGGCCCGCATGATGGGGCTGCCCATCGACCATCTCGTGGTGGCCACCAACGAGAACGACGTGCTCGACGAGTTCTTTCGCACCGGGGTGTACCGCGTGCGTGCCGGGGCTGATACCTATGAAACCTCCAGCCCCTCGATGGACATCAGCAAGGCCAGCAACTTTGAGCGCTTCATCTTCGATCTGGTCGGACGCGATGCCACACGGCTGGCAGGGCTGTTCGGCGAAGAGCTTCCGCGCACCGGGTGCTTCGATCTGAGCCAGGACCCGGTCTTTGCCCAGGCTGCAGACCGCTACGGCTTCCTGAGCGGCAAGAGCACCCATGCCGACCGGCTCGCCACCATCCGGGACTGCTACGAGCGGCTGGGCGTCATGATCGATACCCATACCGCCGATGGCGTCAAGGTGGCACGCGAGCATCCGCAGACCGGCGAGACCATGATCGTGCTGGAAACGGCTTTGCCCATCAAGTTCGCCGTCACCATCGAGGAAGCTCTGGGACGGGCGCCCGATGTGCCCGAGCGCTTCCGTGGCATCGAAGACCTGCCCAAGCGCGTGCAGGTCATCCCGGCCGATGTGGAGGTGGTCAAGCATCTCATCGCCACCGACTGCGCCTGAGAGCGTCCCCTGCGTCAGGGGCGCCGGGGCATTCACGCCACTGCCCCGACTCACCCATCCAGAGAGAGGCCACCTGCGGGTGGCCTTTTGCATTCTCGTGGCCCAGGCGGCATGGCTCTTTCAGGGGAGAGAGAGGGATCGAGACGGCCTGCGTGGACAGGGAAGGAAAGAGCCGCATCCCGGAATGCAGCGCCTAGAATGACACCATCGTATACAGGACGAAGGAGTTTTCATGATGCTTGCCGTTTCTCCGTCTCGGAAGACAGTCTTCCGTGCTGCACGGTGGTGTGGACTGTGCGCAGCCCTGACCGTGACTCTGGCAGGGTGCACCACGGTCGACAGTCTGTCGCAACAGGTGTTCGGTCCTTCCGAATCGTCCCGACAGGCGCGGGGGGGGCACCATCCGGCCGTGCGCGCGGCCGAGCCTTCCTGGACCGGAACCTATCAGGGCATGCTGCCCTGCAATGACTGCGCCGGAGTCCGCGTGGCCTTGTCGCTGTTTCGGGATGCCACCTATGAGCTGCAGACCGATATTCTGGGAACCAACCGGCATTTCACACGTCGCGGAAGTTTCACCTTCAATGCGAATGAAACCCACATCCTGCTGGATGCCAACGGGCAGAACCGCAGCTTCGAGATCCTGTCTCCCACTCGCCTGCGCATGCTCGACAAGGACGGCCAGCGCATCCGCGGAGTCGATGCCGACCGCTACGTCCTCAGCAAATAGGGCAGGACGATAAGACTGCAGTGACTCAGGCTGAGAGGTGAACGCCTCCTCTCTGTGCCTGGAATGTCAGCCAGCTGACCACATTCGTCCTGGGGAGCCTTGCCGAGTGCCTTGAAAGGCGGGTGATTTCCCCCATTTCTGAGTCATACACGGAGGATATTCCCCTATGCGAATGGACAAACTGACAACCAATTTTCAGGAAGCCCTGGCCGACGCACAGAGTCTGGCACTGGGCAAGGATCACGCCTACATCGAGCCGGCCCATGTGGTGGTGGCCATGCTGCGGCAGGAGGATGGCCCCACGCCGCTTCTGCAGCGCGCGGGCGTGAATGTAGTGGGTCTGCTGGCGGCTGCCGAGCAGGCCGTCGACCGCCTGCCTCAGGTCGAAGGGCAGGAACAGGTGCAAGTGGGCCCTGATCTGGGGCGCCTGCTGCAAGCAGCCGAGAAGGAGGCCATCAAGCGCGGTGACCAGTTCGTTGCCAGCGAGCTGTTCCTGCTGGCAGTGGCCGATGCGCGCAGCAGCATCGGTGATGTGGCCCGCCAGAACGGGCTGACCCGCAAGAATTTCGAAGCCGCGATCGAAGCGGTACGAGGAGGACAGACAGTGGACAGTGCCAATGCCGAGGAACAGCGCGGTGCGCTCAAGAAATACACGCTCGACCTGACCGAGCGCGCCCGCGAGGGCAAGCTCGATCCCGTGATCGGGCGCGATGACGAGATCCGCCGCACGCTGCAGGTGCTCCAGCGGCGCACCAAGAACAATCCGGTGCTGATCGGCGAACCCGGTGTGGGCAAGACGGCCATCGTCGAAGGACTGGCCCAGCGCATCGTCTCCGGCGAGGTGCCCGACACCCTCAAGGGCAAGCGCGTGCTGGCGCTCGACATGGCCGGGCTGCTGGCTGGTGCCAAGTACCGCGGTGACTTCGAGGAGCGTCTCAAGAACGTTCTCAACGAGCTGGCCAAGGACCATGGACAGACCATCCTGTTCATCGACGAAATCCACACCATGGTCGGTGCTGGCAAGACGGACGGCGCCATGGACGCAGGCAACATGCTCAAGCCTGCCCTGGCACGCGGCGAGCTGCACTGCGTGGGTGCCACCACGCTCGACGAATACCGCAAGTACATCGAGAAGGATGCTGCCCTGGAGCGCCGCTTCCAGAAAGTGATGGTCGACGAGCCCACCGTCGAGGCCACGATCGCCATTCTGCGGGGGCTGCAGGAAAAATACGAGGTGCACCACGGGGTGGACATCACCGATCCGGCCATTGTGGCTGCTGTGGAATTGAGCAACCGCTACATCACCGATCGCTTCCTGCCGGACAAGGCCATCGACCTCATCGACGAGGCTGCTGCCAAGATCAAGCTGGAGATCGATTCCAAGCCCGAGGCTCTGGACAAGCTCGACCGCCGCCTTATTCAGCTCAAGATCGAGCGTGAAGCGCTGCGTAAGGAAAAGGACGAGGCGAGCCAGAAGCGTCTGGAGCTGCTGGAAGAGGAAATCTCCCGCGACGAGAAGCGCTATGCCGATCTGGAGGAAATCTGGAAGAACGAGAAGGCCGCTGCACAGGGCAGCCAGCAGGTGCGCGAGGAAATCGACAAGCTGCGCTTCCAGATCGAGGAGGCCACCCGCAAGGGCGACTTCAACAAGGTCGCCGAGCTGCAGTACGGCAAGCTTCCCGAACTGGAAAAGCGTCTCAAGGAAGCCCAGGCCAAGGAAACCGCTGCGGACGGTCACGGCAAGGGCAACCAGCTGCTGCGCACGCAGGTGGGGGCCGAGGAAATCGCCGAGGTGGTCAGCCGTGCCACAGGCATCCCCGTGGCCAAGATGATGCAGGGAGAAAAAGACAAGCTCCTGCACATGGAAGAAAAGCTCCATGAGCGGGTCGTGGGACAGGACGAAGCCATTCGCGCCGTGAGCGATGCCATCCGGCGTTCGCGTTCGGGCCTGAGTGATCCGAACCGCCCCACTGGTTCCTTCCTGTTCCTCGGGCCGACCGGGGTGGGGAAGACCGAGCTGTGCAAGTCGCTGGCCGGGTTCCTGTTCGACAGCGAGGAGCACCTGATCCGCATCGACATGAGCGAATTCATGGAGAAGCACTCGGTGGCACGCCTCATCGGTGCGCCTCCGGGATATGTGGGCTACGAGGAAGGTGGCTATCTGACCGAGGCGGTTCGCCGCAAGCCCTACAGCGTGGTGCTGCTCGATGAAGTCGAGAAGGCCCATCCCGACGTGTTCAACGTGCTCCTGCAGGTGCTCGATGACGGACGGCTCACCGATGGCCAGGGGCGCACGGTGGATTTCAAGAACACCGTCATCGTCATGACCAGCAACATCGGTTCGCCGATCATCCAGAGCATGGTGGGACACGAGCAGCAGGAGATCAAGGACGCCGTGTTCGAGGAGCTCAAGCAGAACTTCCGCCCCGAGTTTCTCAACCGGATCGACGAGATTGTGGTGTTCCATGGACTCGACGCCTCGCACATTGCCGAGATTGCCAAGATTCAGCTGCACGTGCTCGAAAAGCGCCTCGAGAAGATGGAGCTGCGTCTGGACGTGACCGAGAGTGCGCTCGAAGAGCTGGCCAAGGTGGGCTTCGATCCGGTGTTCGGTGCGCGGCCGCTCAAGCGGGCCATCCAGCAGCGCATCGAGAATCCGCTGGCCCGGGAGCTGCTCGAAGGGCACTTCCCGCCCAAGACCACCATCCGGGTGGCTGTCGACCCCGTCAAGGCACCCGGCGAGTTCCAGTTCTCGGTCGAGCAGAGCTGAGTGGAGGCTTGCCTTTGCACCCCATCCGTGTCATGACGGCATGGGGTGCAGATTTCTCTCATGGCCACAAGCCGCCCTGTACCGGGCGGCTTTTTTGTGTCTGCATGGAGAGGGAGTGCGGCCTCCCTCCGCAAACCACCGTGCTCAGGCTTTCAGCAGGCCGCTCACTGCCAGGGCGCGTTCGGCCATGGCCGGGGCAATGAGCCAGCCGTGTCGGAACAGGCCGTTCACGCGGGTGAGTCCCGGCGTGACCGTGATGTCGGGAAGGTTGTCTGGCAGGGCAGGGCGGAGGTTGCTCTCGGTGTGGACCACGCGGGCCTCGGTCAGTTCGGGCAGGACGGCATGGGCGGCAGCCAGCAGTTCGACCGTGCTGCGCAGGCTCACGGGGCTGCGATCCTCGCTTTCGATTTCGCTGGCGCCCACCACGATCAGATCACCGGGGCGGGGGACCACGTAGACCCGGTGCCGGGGATGCATGAGCCGCACGGGGCGATGCAGTGTCACACCAGGAGCGTGCAGCCAGAACACCTCGCCGCGCACCCCCCGTGTAGGCTGGTCGGGCAATGCGGTCCCCGGTATGACCGGATGGACAAATTCAGGCAGGTTCTGCGGTGCGTCAGGAGAAACAGGAGAGGTGGGTGTGGATCGTGCAGCGGCATGCCCGTTGCCGTCACGGGCCCCCAGTCCCCGCGTGTCGAAGACCCAGTCGAAAGGGGTGCCATCGATGGCATGTGGAACCACCTGCGTGGCATGCTGGCCCCATGCAAAGGTGGCTCCTGCCTGCACGGCCGCCGCCGCCATGGCCTGCATGGCCTGCACGGTGTGGATCTGCCCTTCCCGGTCGAGCAGCCAGCCCTTGAGATGGCGGGATACGGCAGGCTCCATTTCCTGCAGGCGGGCTGCGCTCAGGGGCTGGATGGCACTTTCGCGCATGGCTTCACCGGCAGGAATCTTGCTGTGCAGCATCTGCAGCATGCGCTGGGCGGCCCCCATGTCGCTGCCATGGGCGAGCAGCAGGCTTCCCTTCTGGGCAAAGTACACCGGCTGGCCACATTCCTCGTTCAGGCGTGCGACATGGGCGCGCCACAGATCGACGCTGCGCCAGCCCAGCTGGGCCAGACTCCAGTCGGCACAATCCAGTTCAGCCAGCGGGCTGAGCATGCCTGCGGCCGTGAATCCGGCCGCACGGGCGTGCGCGTAGTCGGGAGCGGCAGACGATGCCGGATCGATGACCGTGACCTGATGCCCCTGACGGGCCAGCTGCCAGGCGAGCAGCCGTCCCAGTACGCCTGCCCCCGCAATGCCGATGCGCGCAGGGGCATTCAGGTGGCCGAAAAGGGGGGTAGGAAGAGGAAACGCGGTGGTCAGGGCATGCATGGAGGGCGATCATACGCCGGCTCCTGGCTCTCTTTCCTTGCGCTGTGACAAGGGGGCGATGCCTGCCAGAGGGACAAATCGACGAACGGACAAACGGACAAGCGCGAGACGGGACATGCCCATCAAACGGGCAAGCCCGGCATTGCCGGGCTTGCTGCACGAGGGGAAGCGGAGCTCCGTCCGAGTGAGGGCGGCGCAGTTACCAGAGCCGCCACCACGAGTGAGCGGAGCCCGTATAGGGCGTTTTGAGGTAGGGGCTGTCCGGATAGTTTTGGGCCAGTACACGGCGGGTATCGTCCCGGGGCTGTGCAAGACCCAGTGCATCGTAGGATTGCGCGATGATGGCGAGCGCCTCCTGCTGGGCGGGAGCTCCCTGATAGCTGTTGATGGCGGACTGGGCACGGTTGATGGCAGCCACATAGGCACCATGCCTGTAGTAGTACAGCGCCACCGACACCTCGGACTTGGCCAGGGAGTTGATGATGTACGTCATCCGCTTCTTGGCGTCGGGAGTGTAGCGGGAGTTCGGGAAGCGGCTTACCAGCACACGGAAGGCATCGAACGATTCGCGTGCGGCATGCTGGTCCCGATCGGTGATGTCCTGATTGGCGAGGGATGCCAGCCAGCCCACGTCGCCATTGAAGTTGACGATGCCCTTGAGGTACATCGCGTAATCCAGTGCCGGACTCGACGGGTTGAGCTGAATGAACCGGTTCAGCGTGGCATTGGCTTCAGCCGTATCGCCATTGCGGTACTGGGCATAGGCCTTGTCGAGCTGTGCCTGCTGGGCGAGCGGGGTGCCTGCGGCACGGCCCTCGAGCACGTCATACAGCGGGATGGCCTTGTCATAGCCACCCGAGTTGCTTTCGTCGCGCGCTTCGGCATAGATCTTGTTGGGACTCCAGGAAGCTGTCTTCTGCTGGACCGTATCCTGTGCTGCACATCCGGACAAGATGGCTGCTGCAATCGTCAGCAGGGCAGAAACACCAGATAATTTGCCGTGGCGTGAGATGTGTTGCATGTGTGGCGTAAGGCGCGATGAATGAGTGCGTTTGATTATAGCCAGCACGTCCATGACCCCGGTTCTATTCCTTTTCCCGCCGTCGATGGCGGCGTTGCGTGACTGTCCATGACCCATTCCCAGGTGCCCCCGATCATTTCCCCCGTGCAGTCTCCCGAAATAGGGCCCCGGATCGAGGGGGAAAGCGGTGAAGGAGAGGATTTCCAGGACGAAGGGGCGGCTGCGTCCGAGGAGCGTCACTGGACGGTGCCGGCAGAGGCAGCAGGGCTGCGGCTGGATCGCTTTCTGGCGCAACAGGTCGCGGATTTTTCACGCAGTTACCTCCAGCAGCTCATCGACGAAGGCCTGCTGCGGCGCAACGGCGTTCCCTGTGGCAAGGCAGCCGTGCGACTGAAGACAGGTGATGCGCTCGAACTCACCCTGCGCGCCACGGCACAGTCACAGGCCTTCGTAGCACAGGACATTGCACTGGAAGTGGTGTATGAGGATGCGCATCTGGCGGTGATCAACAAGCCGGCAGGACTGGTGGTGCACCCGGCTCCAGGAAACTGGAGCGGGACCCTGCTCAATGCGCTGCTGCACCGCTATGCCGAGGCAGCCACGCTGCCGCGTGCCGGCATTGTTCATCGACTCGACAAGGATACGAGCGGACTCATGGTGGTGGCGCGGGATCGCATCACCATGGACCGGCTGATCCGGCTCATTGCCGACCGGGAGGTGCACCGCGAATACTGGGCCCTCGGGACAGGCCGCTGGAGCGGGCCTGCGCAGCGCACCGTGACGGCCGGCATCGGGCGCGATCCGCGCAATCGCCTGCGCATGGCGGCCGTGGATCTGGAGCGTCAGGCCGGCAAGCCCGCCCGCACTGATTTCCGGCTGGTGGGCAACAGCATGGATTCTGCCGAGGCGGCCTGCTGGGTGCATTGCACGCTGCATACCGGGCGCACGCACCAGATCCGGGTGCACATGCAGACGCTGCGCCATCCGCTGGTGTCGGATGCCGTGTATGGCGGTGCGGTCGCTCTGGGCATGCAGCGCCAGGCACTGCATGCGTTCCGGCTCAGCTTTCGCCATCCCCAGACGGGAGCCCCCTTACAATATGAGGCACTTCCTCCGGCCGACATGCAGGCGGCCATTGCGGCCATGGGGCTCGACCTGCCCAGGGAGTGAGTGCGGAACCGGAAAATGACAGTGGTTCGCCTCCCCGAGTGATGCCTTTCCGCCCATGAATTCCGTCCAAGCTCTCCGCATTCTCGAAACCGCGCTGCTCTGTGCGCCGCAGCCGCTGCAGATGCGCGAGCTGCGGCTTCTGTTCGACGACGTGCTCGGAGCCGATTCGATCCGGCAGCTCCTGCGTGACGTGGCACGGCAGTGGGAGCAACGCGGCATCGAGCTGGTGTGCGTGGCCAGCGGATGGCGTTTCCAGAGCCGGCCCGAGATGCGGGAATATCTGGAGCGCCTGCAGCCCGAGAAGCCTCCCCGCTACTCGCGGGCCACGCTCGAAACCCTGGCCATCATCGCCTACCGCCAACCCGTGACGCGGGGCGACATCGAGGACATCCGAGGGGTGACAGTCAATTCCCAGATCATCCGCCAGCTGGAGGAGCGTGGATGGGTCGAAACCGTCGGCTACCGCGATACGGCAGGCCGTCCGGCCCTGCTTGCCACCACACGGCAGTTTCTGGACGACATGGGCATTTCCTCGCTCCAGGAGCTGCCAGCCCTCGACGACGCGGGCCAGCAGGCCCTCATGGCCTCCCTCGCAGAGCAGGAAGCCCAGCAGGAACTCGAGATGGACGTCGTAGAGGATGCAGTGGCGCCCACAAACGGGCAGAATGATGCCCAGGAGAGCCGCCAGGACGTCCCAGAGGACTCTGATGCACGCACATCCGTCGCAGAGTCTCCATCGCCAGACTGATACCGCGCCTGAGCGGCAGTCTCAAACGCCATGGATGCCACCGCGATTCAGGGCTCCTGTTTCCCTTTTTCTTCTGCCCAGGGCCCGCAGGGGGCCTTGGTCTTGTCCTTGTCGGCGCGGCCGTGCCGGTTGCCACACAGTGGTGGAGCACGCCACTTTCCCCTTTTCACCCATCTGATTCCGATCCCGAGATCCTTTTCATGAACCAACCTTCCCGTCCTTCCCGCAAGCCCCGTTCCCCGTTCCAGGGGGGTCGCGCCGCATCGGCAAAGGGGGCCGCTCCAGGGCGCTCACGCCGGGTGAACCCTGAGGAGCAGCGCACCGGTGCTTCGCAGGACCTGTCCGATGCGACCGGATTTTCACAGGAGCAGGCTCAGCACGACGACCTTTTTGCCGAGGTGGTTTCCGGCGCCTTCGATGGGGCAGAAAATGCCGCCGACCAGCAGGAGGACACCGATCAGCCTGCCAAGCGGGTGCTGCAGCCGCAGCCTGACGCACCCAAGCTGCACAAGGTGCTTGCCCAGGCAGGCCTGGGTTCGCGCCTCGAAATGGAGCGCTACATCACCGAGGGACGGATCTCCGTCAACCAGGAACCGGCCCATGTCGGGCAGCGCATTCAGTACGGAGACGTCATTCGCCTCGACGGCCGGATTCTGCGCGTGCGCATTGCTCCGCCCCTGCCCCGCGTGATCGCCTACCACAAGCCGGTGGGGGAGGTCGTGACCCACGATGATCCGCAGAACCGCCCCACGGTGTTCCGCACCCTGCCACGGCTTGCCCATGGCAAGTGGCAGTCGGTGGGACGGCTCGACCTCAACACCGAAGGCCTTCTGCTCATCACCAGCTCCGGCGAACTGGCCAACCAGCTCATGCACCCCCGCTTCGGCCTCCAGCGTGAATACGCGGTGCGGGTGCTCGGCGCCCTGAGCGATGAAGAAAAGCAGCGGCTGCTCGATGGCGTGCAGCTCGAGGACGGTCCGGCACAGTTCGGCAGCATCGAGGAGGGCGGTGGCGAAGGGGCCAATTGCTGGTATCGCGTCACCATTTCCGAGGGGCGCAACCGCGAAGTGCGCCGGATGTTCGAAACCGTCGGTCATGCAGTCAGCCGGCTCATTCGCATCCGCTATGGCTTGTTCGCCCTGCCGCGTGGACTGCGGCGTGGCAGCTGGATGGAGCTCGGCGAACGTGACGTCAGGGCGCTCATGGAAGCGGCCGGCATGCAGGAGTCCAAGCGCATCGAGCAGGTGCGCCGCCAGGAACAGAATACCCAGAACATCCGCAGACGCAGTCCTGATCGTGCCGTTTCCGCGCGCAAGCGCCATCAGCAGGAACATCTGCCGCTCGCTCGCGGGCGCCAGGCAGAAGCCGGAGGCGATCAGCCGCCGGCCCAGCGGGAAGAGCGCGCGTCCGGCGGCAACCGCTCCGGCAGCCGTCGTGCTGCTCCCGGTGCCTCCCGCAAGGATGCGGGGCGTGGTGCACCGGGCGGCTGGCTTGGCGGCAAGCCGGCATCCGGTCCTCGCGGGCGCACCACAGGTCGGGGCACGCGCTGACGAGGAACCCCTTCCGCAATGGCCGGCCGGCGGCAGCTGACCCGGCATGCATCCCATGACGTAAAATGCCTTCCCTGTACGGGAGGGCCTTGTGGGCAGTCCCGGTTACAACGACAGATATAGTTCTCAACCCCACACAGGAATCCAAATGGCTATCGAACGCACGCTCTCCATCATCAAGCCCGACGCAGTCGCCAAGAACGTCATCGGCCAGATCTACGCCCGCTTCGAGGCTGCCGGCCTCAAGATCATTGCTGCCAAGATGGTGCATCTGTCCCGTGGCGAAGCCGAGAAGTTCTATGCCGTGCACAAGGAACGCCCCTTCTTCAAGGATCTCGTCGAGTTCATGATCTCCGGCCCCGTCATGATCCAGGCTCTGGAAGGCGAAGGCGCCATCCTCAAGAACCGTGACCTCATGGGCGCCACCGATCCCAAGAAGGCCGAAAAGGGCACCATCCGCGCCGACTTCGCTGAAAGCATCGACGCCAACGCCGTGCACGGTTCCGACGCGCCCGAAACGGCCGCTGTCGAAGTGGCTTTCTTCTTCCCCGGCATGAACATCTATTCCCGCTAAGCAGCAGGACAACAAGGCACCTCCCGACATGCATCCCACCGTCAATCTGCTGGACTACGATCTGGAATCGCTGGTGGCATGGTGTGGCCAGCTGGGTGAGAAGCGCTTTCGCGCCACCCAGTTGTTCCGCTGGATACATCAGAAGGGAGTGTCCGATTTTGCCCTGATGAGCGATCTCGCCAGATCGCTCCGCGACAAGCTCACCGCACAGGCCCATGTCAGTGGCCTGCCGGTGCTGTCGCAGCATATTTCCTCGGACGGGACCATCAAGTGGCTGTTCGACGTCGGCGGCGGCAACGCCGTCGAGACCGTTTTCATTCCCGAGACAGACCGAGGCACCCTGTGTGTGTCGTCTCAGGCCGGATGTGCCGTGGGCTGCCGGTTCTGTTCCACCGGGCACCAGGGCTTCAGCCGCAATCTCTCCACGGGCGAGATCATCGCCCAGCTCTGGCATGCAGAACATTTCCTGCGGGGCCACTTGGGCACTGCAGAGCGTGTCATCTCCAACGTGGTGATGATGGGCATGGGAGAACCTCTCCAGAACTACAGCGCCCTCGTGCCCGCGCTGCGCACCATGCTCGACGATCACGGCTATGGCCTGTCGCGCCGCCGCGTCACCGTTTCCACCTCCGGGGTGGTGCCCATGATGGACCGGCTTTCCCAGGATGTGCCCGTGGCTCTGGCCGTGTCGCTGCATGCGCCCAATGATGCCCTGCGCGACTATCTGGTGCCCCTCAACCGCAAGTACCCCCTGCATGAGCTGATGGCAGCCTGCCAGCGCTATCTGGCTTACGCCCCCCGCGACTTCATTACCTTCGAATACTGCATGCTCGACGGCGTCAACGACCAGCCCGAGCATGCGCGTGAACTCATCGACCTCGTGCGCACCTCCGGCAGGGGCGCGTGGTGCAAGTTCAATCTCATTCCGTTCAATCCGTTCCCCGCTTCGGGGCTGCACCGTTCTTCTGCAGCAGCGGTCGAAGCGTTTGCACGTCAGCTCGCCGAGGCCGGCATCGTGACCACCGTACGCAAGACGCGTGGCGACGATATCGATGCGGCCTGTGGCCAGCTGGCAGGCGAGATCAGGGATCGCACCGGCGTGGCGCAGCGCATCGAATGGCAGCGCCGCAATGCACCGGAAGCTGCGGGGACGGCCATTGCGCCGTTGTCGCGAGGAGGCACGCATGGCATCTGAACCCGTTTCTCACTTCCTTCTTGGCCGCCCGGCTGCCACTTGGCTGCAGCGTGTCGGACGGTGGAGCCTGATTCTGTCGGCCGTCTGGGGGACGGTGCATGGTCTGGCCGGCTGCGCAGCGCCGCAGGCGCCAACGGCAGGCGAGGGGGAAATGATCACGGCTTCCGATGAACCCGAATACGCACGTCGGGCGCGCATTCGGCTGGAGCTGGCGATCGGGTATTTCCAGCGCGGTCAGATGGAATTCGCACTCGATGAGGTCAAGCGGTCGCTCACGGCCTACCCCGGATATTCCAAGGCCTACAACGTGCGTGGTCTCATCTACAACCAGCTCCATGATCAGCGCATGGCCGAGGAGAGCTTCCGTCGAGCCGTTGCTCTCAATCCGCGCGATGGGGATGCACAGCACAATCTCGGCTGGCTGCTGTGCGAGAACGGCCGCACGGCCGAAGGCATGGGGTATCTCGATCAGGCGCTCGCCAATCCATACTACGAGAACAAGGAACGCACCCGGGTGGCCAAGGGGCGTTGCGACCTGAAGGCAGGAGATCGCGGCGATGCAGAAAATGCCCTGCTCGATGTCCTGCAGTCCAACCCCCAGGATGCACAGGCCTCGGCGGGGCTGGCGGATCTTTACTATCAGCGCGGTGACTACCGCAAGTCTGCCATGTATGCCAATCAGGCCAACCGTCCTGGCACCGCCACTGCGGCTTCGCTGTGGACGGGCATCCGTGCGGAACAGCATCTCGGTCATCCCGATGGCGTGGCCCGGTATGGGCAGCAGCTTCAGGATTCCTTTCCCAACTCCCATGAATCGCAGCTCTACCAGCGCGGCGCGTGGGATGAATGATCACGCAGGCGTATGAGCAGCAACCATCAAGTAGTGGCAGAGATTCCTCAGGAAATGCTCGCTGGCGAGACCACGGCGGGCCCAGTGCTGCGCAAGTTGCGCGAACAGGCCGGAGTCGAGCTGGAAAGCCTGGCATCCTATCTCAAGATCACCCCCCAGAAACTCCGTGCCCTCGAAGCCGACGAACTCACCAAGTTGCCGGGAGTGTTCTTTGCCCGCGGACTTGCATCCAATGTCTGCCGCTATCTCGGCTATGACGCACAGCCGGTGCTTGCACTGATGCCCGATGAGCGTCCTCATATCGCCTCGGATGACGAATCCATCAACGAACCCGTCACGCACGGGCGTCTGGCTGATCTGGTGCCTCGACTGGGCGGCGGCCTGTCCATGCCGGGCTGGGCAGTGGCGGTGATCGTGGTGGCCCTGCTGGCAGCGCTGCTGCTGTTCCTGCTCCCGACCCTGACTGCCAAGTGGCAGAGCCGAGCCGCTGATGCGGCAAGCCATGCCTCCGTGGCTGCGTCGCAAGGGCTTCCGTCCGCAGCAGGTGCTTCGGGCGTGGTCCAGGATGCATCCGGCACGGCTGGAGAGAGCGGAGGGCTCCCGCGCCTGGCGCCTGCTGCCGTCACGACACCGGCATCGGCCGCTGTCGCGGCAGCAGTCCCAGTTTCGGCTACCGCCTCGTCGACTCAGCTCCCGGCATCGGCTGCAGTCGGAGCTCAGGCGGGACTGTCCCTGGAGGCCTCCGGGGAGGCCTGGGTGCAGGTGCGTTCCGCATCCGGCAAGCGCCTGTACGAACGGACTTTGACCGCTGGCCAGCAGGACCATGTGGCCATTCCCGCCTATCCTGTCAAGGTCACGGTGGGACGGGTCGAGAATGTCCATCTCCAGGATCGGGGCCATCCCTTCGATCTTTCTGCCATCGCCAGAACCGGCGTGGCACGGTTTGAACTCAAGTAACGCAAAGAAGCCCTTCATGCAGGATCAGGAACTCCCCATTCCGGTTGCCATGCCGCGCCGTCATGCCACGATGCAGGCACGGGTCGTGCACGGCAGTCGTGTCGTGACCATCGGTGGTGATGCGCCGGTGCGCATCCAGTCCATGACGAACACGGATACCGCCGACGCGATTGCCACTGCCATCCAGGTCAAGGAGCTGGCCGTGGCGGGGTCCGAGCTGGTGCGCATCACGGTCAACACGCCCGAGGCGGCACAGGCGGTTCCCTACATCCGTGAGCAGCTCGATCGCATGGACATCGATGTACCGCTCGTGGGCGACTTTCACTACAACGGCCATCGCCTGCTCACCGATTTCCCAGACTGCGCACAGGCTCTGTCCAAGTACCGCATCAACCCCGGCAATGTAGGCAAGGGGGACAAGAAAGACCGCCAGTTCGGGCAGATGATCGAAGCCGCGCTGCGCTGGGACAAGCCCATTCGCATCGGCGTCAACTGGGGCAGTCTCGATCAGGAGCTGCTCGCAGGTCTCATGGATGTGAACAGCCGCCGGGCCGAACCCTGGACGGGGCAGCAGGTCATGTACGAGGCGCTCATCGCCTCTGCGCTGGGGTCAGCTGCTCGCGCGGTTGAAATGGGCATGCCGCCGCACCAGATTCTTCTGTCGTGCAAGGTCAGTGGCGTGCAGGATCTCATCTCCGTCTACCAGGCGCTGAGCGAGCGCTGCGAGTATCCGCTGCATCTGGGGCTGACCGAGGCCGGCATGGGCACCAAGGGCACCGTGGCTTCCACGGCGGCACTCTCCATCCTGCTGCAGCAGGGCATTGGCGACACCATCCGCGTGTCCCTGACGCCACAGCCCGGCGAATCCCGCACGCAGGAGGTGGTGGTCGCTTCCGAGATCCTGCAGGCGCTGGGCCTGCGCACCTTCGTGCCCAGTGTCACCGCCTGTCCCGGCTGTGGCCGGACCACCAGCAGCACCTTCCAGGAGCTGGCCAAGCAGATCGACGACTTCCTGCGCGCGCAGATGCCGGTATGGCGTGCCCGTTATCCAGGAGTCGAAGGGCTCAAGGTGGCCGTCATGGGCTGCATCGTCAATGGCCCCGGAGAAAGCAAGCATGCCGACATCGGCATCAGCCTGCCCGGCAATGGCGAATCGCCTTCTGCTCCCGTGTTCATTGATGGCGTCAAGGCGCTCACGCTGCGCGGGGATGGCATTGCCCAGGAGTTCCAGGCGCTCGTGACGCAGTACATCGAGGACCGCTTCGGCGACGCTGCGCCTTCCGCAGGTCATTGACGCATCCCGGGTTCGCATGCCGTGCGCGAGGTCTCGTGCACGGCATTTTTCTTGATGGAAATACGCATGGCACAGAAAATCAACGCAATCAAGGGCATGAACGACATCCTGCCCCCTGAGTCGGCCCAGTGGGAGTGGCTGGAAGCCAAGGTCCGCAGCGTCATGGGCCGCTTTGCCTACCGCAACATCCGCACCCCCATCGTGGAATCCACGGGGCTGTTCATTCGCGGTCTGGGCGAGGTCACCGACGTGGTCGAAAAGGAGATGTACTCCTTCGAGGACAAGCTCAATGGCGAGGCGCTGACGCTCCGTCCCGAGAACACCGCGGGAGTGGTGCGTGCCGTGGTGGAACACAATTCCCTGTACGAAGGCGGCAAGCGCCTGTACTACATGGGGCCGATGTTCCGCCATGAACGTCCCCAGCGGGGCCGCTATCGCCAGTTTCACCAGATCGGAGCCGAAGCGCTCGGCTTTGCCGGCGCCCATGTCGATGCCGAGCTGATTCTGATGGCGCAGGCCCTGTGGCAGGAGCTGGGTGTGCGAGATGTGCGGCTGGAGATCAACAGCCTGGGGCAGCCCGACGAGCGCCGCCAGCACCGCGAGGCCCTTGTTCGCCACTTCGAGGCCCATGCCGAGCTGCTCGACGAGGATGCCACCCGGCGCCTCCACAGCAATCCACTGCGCATTCTCGACACCAAGAATCCGGCCATGAAGGAGGTGGTCGAATCTGCTCCCCGGCTGCTGGATTTTCTCGGTGAAGCCTCTTTGGCGGCCTTTCAGACCCTGCAGGACATCCTGACGGCCAACGGCATTGCCTTCCGCATCAATCCGCGTCTCGTGCGCGGCCTCGACTACTACAACCTCACCGTGTTCGAGTTCATCACGGAAAGTCTCGGGGCGCAGGGCACCATCTGTGCAGGTGGGCGCTATGACGGGCTCATCGAGCAGGTGGGAGGCAAGCCTGCCCCCGGAGTGGGCTGGGCCATGGGCGTGGAACGTGTCCTTGAGCTGTTGCGCGAGCAGAATCTGCTGCCGGCAGCCGAAGCGCCGGATGTGTACGCAGTGATTCCCGATGTCGCCGCTCTGGGGGTGGCGATGCGGACGTTGCAGCAGCTTCGTCTGGCTGGCGTGCGGGTCCAGATGCATGCGGGGGGAACGCCCGAGCTTGGCAGCTTCAAGTCCCAGTTCAAGAAGGCCGATGCCAGTGGTGCACGCTATGCGCTCGTGTTCGGTTCCGACGAGCTGGCGCAGGGAGTTGTCACGCTCAAGCATCTCCGCGATGGAACGGGGGCGCAAAGCCCGTTACCATTGGCCGACGTATCTACGTGGGCACAGCGCCTACAATCCTGACATTCGCATTTTCCGCGCCCAGGCGCGCACAGGCAATTTATGGTCATCCAGGTTCAACATCTCGATCTAGAGGAGCAGGAGCAGCTCGATAAAATCAAGCAGTTCTGGGAGCGGTGGGGCAACATCATCACCGGCGTGCTGATCGTGGGGTTGCTGGGTTTTGCAGGCTGGCGCGGCTATGACTGGTACCAGTCCCAGCAGGCTGGCAAGGCTTCCCTGCTGTATGACCAGGTGCGTCTCGATGCCCAGTCCGGTGATGCAGCCAAGCTTGCCGAGAGTCTCAAGACCATGCAGGAACAGTACGGCAGCACCACCTACGCGCAGCAGGCGGGCCTTCTGGCCGCATCGACCTTCTTCCAGAAAGGGCAGGTCGACCAGGCCAAGGCGGCACTGACCGAGGTCATCGCAGAAAAGGCCGACAAAGGCCTGCAGAGCATGGCGAGGCTGCAGCTTGCACAGATCCTGACACAGCAGAAACAGTACGATCTGGCGCTGCAGCAGGTGTCGGGCAGCATGGATCCCGCGTTCGAAGGTCTGGCAGCCGATGCGCAGGGAGACATTCACCAGCTGCAGGGCAAGACACCAGAGGCCATTCAGGACTACACGCGCGCCTACAAGGCCCTGGAAGCGGGACTGCCCTATCGGCAGATGGTGGCCCTCAAGCTGACTGCACTGGGGGTCGACATTGCCCCGGAAACCCCAGCTGCATCGTCTGCGCCGGAGGCCGCTGCTGCATCGGCAGCCGGACCCGCATCGAGCGCTGCATCCGCATCCTCGGCAGCGCAGGCAGGCTGATTCCTGCCGGTTCTTCCGCTGGGAGCTTCCGGGTGTAGCCGTGGAGCCCGATCTGTCATCTTTTTCTTCTTTTCCGCCTGAGTGCAAGGAAATTCCATGAGGTCTCTCCTCCCCGCGGACAGTTCCGCAACCTCTCGACATGCATCCCGCGGCCTGCACCGGACGGTCTGTGCCGTATCTCTCGCGGTGGCGGCCATGCTGTCGGCCTGCTCTGGCTACAAACCGCCGCCTCCGTCGCCCCTGCAGCCGAATCCGGCCACGGTGGCTGCCCATGCAGCATGGACGCAGCGCCTGGCAGGTGGGGTGAACTTTCCCCTGCATGTGGCCGCTGTCGATGGCCGCCTGATCATGGCGGATGCCAGCGGAGATGTCATGGCACTCGATGCCACCACGGGAAGTGTGGCCTGGCGCACCCATGTCGCTTCGAGCCTCGTGGCTGGGGTCGGCACCGACGGCACCACGAGCGCCGTGGTCAGCGGCAGCAGCGAGCTCATTGCCATTCGCAATGGCATGGTGGCCTGGAAGGTTCCTCTTGCGTCGCAATCCTACACAGCTCCCCTGGTGGCAGGGGGGCGCGTGTTCGTGGTCAACGCCGATCGCAGCATTGCCGCCTATGATGCGGGCAATGGCTATCGCATCTGGCAGCAGAAGGCTCGTGCAGGCAATGAGGACAACCTCGTGCTCAAGCAGGATTCCCTGCTGATGGCGGCAGGCGGTGGCTTGTTGGTGGGAGTCGCAGGACGCATCGTTGCGTTCAATCCGGACAATGGAGCCCCGCTGGGAGAGGTCACGCTGGCCATTCCGCGCGGAGTCGACGAGGTGGCGCGCATGTCCGATGTGGTGGCGCCCGCCTCGCGCGTGGGCAACAGTCTGTGCGCCCGCACCTTCCAGGCCAATGTGGCCTGCGCCGACTACGGCAAGTCAGCCATTGCCTGGAGTCAGCCCAGCGATGGCACTTCTGGCATTTCCGGAGATGCACGCATCGTCGTCGGCGCCGATTCCCTTGGCGATGTCGTGGCATGGTCCCGTGCCGATGGCAAGCAGCTCTGGAAGAACACGACGTTCCGCCATCGTGGCCTGTCGGCCCCGCTGGTGATAGGGGACAACGTGCTGGTGGCAGATGCCCAGGGTTATGTGCACGTGCTCGACGCAGCAGACGGAGAGCTGCGCAACCGCGTGGCCACCGATGGCGCGCCCATTCAGGTTGCACCGGTGGCAGTAGGCCGCGATCTTGCAGTGGTCGTGGGGGCCAAGGGCACCGTATCGGCCATTCGTCTCCAGTGATCTTCCCCATCCTCTTTATTCATAGGAACCTGTCACGATGAAGCCCGTCATTGCACTGGTCGGACGGCCCAATGTCGGCAAATCGACACTTTTCAACCGCCTGACCAAATCCCGCGACGCCATCGTCGCCGACTTCGCCGGTCTCACGCGCGACCGTCACTACGGCAATGGCCGTCAGGGTCGGCGGGAGTTCATCGTCATAGACACCGGGGGCTTCGAGCCCGATGCGGGCAACGGCAGCATCTACCGGGAAATGGCGCGGCAGACCCAGCAGGCCGTGGCAGAAGCCGATGTGGTGATCTTCGTGGTGGACGCTCGGGAAGGGCTCTCTGCCCAGGATTACGAGATCGCCAATTACCTGCGTCGTCTCGGCAAGCCTACCGTGCTGGTGGGCAACAAGGCCGAAGGCATGAAGGAGGGGCGGCAGCTCGCCGAGTTCTACGAACTGGGGCTGGGTGAGGTGCATGGCATCTCTGCGGCCCACGGACAGGGGGTGCGCGGTCTGGTGGATCTGGCGCTCGATCTCATCGGCATTCCAGAGCCCGATGAAGATGCGCCAGAGCCTGCGAATGACGTGATCCGGCTGGCGGTGGCAGGCCGCCCGAACGTGGGCAAGTCCACGTTGATCAACACTTGGCTGGGAGAGGAGCGTCTGGTGGCGTTCGATCTTCCCGGCACCACCCGCGACGCCATTTCGGTGCCTTTCGAGCGCAACGGGCAGAAGTTCGAGCTGATCGATACCGCAGGGCTCCGCCGCAAGGGCAAGGTGTTCGAGGCGATCGAGAAGTTCTCCGTCGTCAAGACGCTGCAGGCCATCGAATCCGCGAATGTCGTGCTGCTGCTGCTCGATGCCACGCAGGGCGTGACCGACCAGGATGCCCACATTGCAGGCTATATCCTGGAATCCGGCCGCGCCGTGGTGCTCGCCATCAACAAATGGGATGCCGTGGACGAATACCAGCGTGAGCTGGTGCTGCGGTCGGTAGAGAGTCGTCTGGCCTTCCTGAAGTTCGCGGCGCTGCACTACATTTCCGCCAAGAAACGGCAGGGGCTCGGCCCTCTGTGGCAGTCCATCGCCGACGCACATGCAGCAGCCAACTGCAAGATGCCCACGCCGGTGCTGACCAGGCTGCTGCATGAGGCAGTGCAGTTCCAGGCGCCCAGGCGCAGCGGAATGTACCGCCCCAAGCTGCGTTATGCGCATCAGGGGGGCATGAATCCGCCTGTGGTAGTGGTACATGGCAACTCGCTCGAAGGTGTCACCGATGCCTACAAGCGCTATCTGGAAGGACGCCTGCGCAAGCACTTCAATCTGATCGGCACTCCGCTGCGCATCGAGATGAAGACTTCGCACAACCCCTACGTCGACAAGAGCTGATCGGCCCCGTCGGTTGCGGCAGTGGCGGCCATGCCGGCCGCACGACCGCTGGATACGGCACCTTCCAGCGTCGCTGGGTAGGGGCCTTCCACATAGTCGCCACATGCCCACAGATCCGGTAGGACGCGTGGGGATGGGCGGCGCAGTTCCCGGGCGCAGACAAAGGTCGCCCGTTTTTCCATCAAGGTGCGCTCCAGGATCAGTTCAGTCAGATTCAGCTGGTCGGTGGCCTGCTGCAGCACACGAGCCTCCATCACCTGCCGCTCTTCCATGGCATGGCTGCAGACAAAGGCCAGCAGATGGTGCGGTTGCCCATCCATCAGACGCGTGCGGTGGGCGTGATGAAACACGAACTGTGCAGGAGCGCTGTCCGAGTCGGGCAAGGCCTGCATTGCAGGCAGTCCGGCGCAGGATCGAGCGGGGCACCACACGTACGTAGTTGCGATGGCGGCCTGCGCAAGTGCATGGGCATCCTGTGCCCAGGACAGATCGGCGGGGACAACCTCAGCAGCAGTCAGAGTCGATACCAGCCTAGCCGCTTCCCAGGAGGGGCAGGCCAGAATGACACGGTCATGCCGGGCGCTCACGGTGCTGGTCCCCTTCGGGGTCACTTCCAGCTCCCAGGGGGCGGTGTCTGTATGGCGCGACAGGCTGCGCACGCGGCTGGCAAGGTGCACCTGTCCACCATGGCGGGATACCCATTGCAGAGCGGGAGCGGGCAGTACGGCGCCCAGAGGAACCATGGGCCACAACACGTCGGCGCTCCCCCGCGTGGAGAACAAGGCGTCTCGAATCACGCGCAGAAACATCGGTCCACTGGTGTTTTCCGGTGGAGAGTTGAAGGCCGACAGGCACAGGGGCTCAATCAGGTGGCGTTGGATGATCGGAGGCAGGCTGGCGCACAGGGTCTGTACCGTGACCTCCTCGGAGCATGTGAATCCGGTTTTTTGCCAGTGCATGGCGGTCTGCAGCAGGTGCCATCTGTCCGCCCAGGTCCATCCCTTGGCACGCAGGATGCCCCAGGCCGTGGCAAGACTCGGAAAGCGGCTGCTGCAGGGCAGGGCCAGTCCCGTGCCGTCGGGCCAGCGCAGATCCAGGGGAAGCCGCTGCAGTACGGTGTCCGGTTCGATGCCCACCTCGCGCATCAGCGCAAGCGTTTCCCGGTAGGCACCCAGCAAGATATGCTGGCCGTTGTCCAGCGGAAGGTCGTTTCGGCCTGCGATCGTGCGCGCACGCCCACCGGGTTCCGAGGCTGCTTCATATACCGTGACCCGATGTCCCCTTGCCACCGCTGTCACGGCGGCGGCACATCCTGCCCAGCCGGCACCGATGATGGCGATGTCGAAGCGCCTCAGGGCCTCAGGCATAGGTAAGATTCCGACACTGCAGGAGCTTGGCCTCCCAGTCTGTGAGGGAAAGAAGCGTCGGGATCATATCCTGCGTGCCCCCAGCGCCTGCACTTTCCACGCCAGCCAGAACTTGCGCAGGGGAGTGAGTGCAATGCGCTGGTGCAGAACCTGGAAGTCTTCTCTTTCGATTTCGCGCAGCAGCGTGCGATAGATGCTGCCCATCATCAGCCCCGGCTTCTGGCTGCGGCGATCCGCTGCCGGCAATGCGGCCAGTGCCTCCTCGTAGAGGGCATGGGCACGCTGGGCCTGAAACTGCATCAGGGCCCGGAACTCGGGGCTGTATTGCCTGTCGAGGATGGCGCTTGCACGCACCCCGAAGGTCTGCATGTCGTTCACGGGGAGATAGATGCGGCCTCGCATGGCATCCTCGCCCACATCGCGGATGATGTTGGTGAGCTGCAGCGCCAGTCCCAGCTTGTGGGCGTAGTCGGTGGTCCCGGCTTCCGATTGCCCAAAGATGCGTGCCGACACTTCACCGACGATGCCCGCCACGAGGTGGCAATAGCGCTGCAGGCCCGGAAAATCCAGATAGCGTGTCTGCTGCAGATCCATGCGGCAGCCTTCGATCACAGCCATCAGGTGGCGTTTCTCGATGCCGAAGCGCGGAGCCAGCGGCATGATCGCACGCATCACGGGGTGGGTCGCTTCTCCCGCGTAGGCCTGTTCGACCTCGCGCTCCCACCATGCGAGCTTGGTCTGTGCCACCATGGGATCGCTGACCTCATCCACCACATCGTCCACCTCGCGGCAGAAGGCGTAGAAGGCCGTGATGGCGGCACGGCGTTCGGCCGGGAGGAACAGGAAGGCGTAATAGAAACTGCTGCCGGAAGATACAGCGGTCTGCTGAACGTAATCCTGGGGAGAACTGGCGGTAGGCGAAGACATGCGCCTATTGTCCCATGGAAGCCTCACCGCGCCGGCAGGAGCAGGGCGCTCAGCAGCAGCCCCGGCAGATCTCCAGCACCCAGCGCAGGGCGGTGCTGCGCGATGCTGGCTCCAAGGGCGCGGGTTCGGCGACCGATTCGCAGTCCGCCCTCGATCACCAGCCGCAGTTCCAGCCCGGCCTTCCAGCCCGCTGCGGCGCGCACGACACCCGGCAGGCCCATCCCGCTGCGCATCAATGTCGTGCTGAACGCCAGCAATTCCTCCATCAGCATCTGCAGATCCATGGCATGGGCTTGCTGCGGACACCGCGGATCCACATGGAACTGTGCGCACAGGTCTGCTGGGAGATAGTAGCGTCCTCGGGGCACATCCACCGAAAGGTCCTGCCAGAAATTGAAGAGCTGCAGCGCCGTGCAGATGGCGTCGCTTTGCTGCAGGGCCGTTTCGGAAGCAACACCATAGAGGTGCAGCAGCAGTCGTCCCACCGGATTCGCCGACAGACGGGCATAGTCCTGCAGGCTGCGCAGGTCGGCGTGCACGCTGCCATCTCGGGAGGCCTCCACATCGTGTTCGAAGGCATTGAGAAGATCATGCAGCCACGACACCGGCAGTGCATGCCGGATCACGGCCGTTCTGAGCGGCTGCATCACGGACGCCCAGGGGGCACCGTCGTCCGCATTCTCGGAGGCACGAGTCAGGGTGCGGTCGAGGGCGAGCCGATACGCGGCCAGAGACTGCAGCCGTGCATCGGCTGTGTGGCTGCCTTCGTCTGCCAGATCATCGGCTGTGCGCGCGAAGTGATAGATCGCCACGATGGCAGGGCGCAGCGCAGCCGGGCACAGCAGGCTGGCCACGGGAAAGTTCTCGTAATGATCGACGGAGGAGGGAGATGGGGGCACGGTGTGATCCAAGGGCGCAGATCCCCTGTGGGGAAGGGCGCCACGCGGGCCAAAGCGGCCGTTTGTCCGGCGCGTGGCCCGTGCGGTGCATTTTGCAAGGTAGAATCACATGTTACCTGTTTTCGTCCGGAACACCGCCGTGCGGTGCCCCATGGACCGGGAGCAGCGCGGGTGGCGAAATTGGTAGACGCACCAGGTTTAGGTCCTGACGCCAGCAATGGCGTGGGGGTTCAAGTCCCCCCCCGCGCACCACACGATTCTGCAGCCATGCCGCAGCCCCCGCTGCGACATGCACGTCATCACAAAGGAAATCTCAATGACAGTGACCGTTGAAACGCTGGAAAAGCTGGAACGCAAGATCACCCTGAACGTCCCTGCCAAGGACATCGAGACCGAAGTCGGCAAGCGCCTTCAGCGTCTGTCCCGTACCGTCAAGATGGATGGATTCCGTCCCGGCAAGGTGCCCATGAGCGTGGTGGCGCGCCAGTATGGTCCTGCTGTCCAGTACGAAGTCATCAACGACAAGGTCGGCGAGGCCTTCTACCAGGCAGCCAGCGAAGCTGGCCTGCGCGTGGCTGGCCAGCCTGCCATCAGCGAGAAGGAAGGCGCTCCCGAGGGCGAGCTTCAGTTCGACGCTGTCTTCGAGGTGTTCCCTGAAGTGAAGATCGAAGGCCTGGAAAACGCTGAGATCGAGAAGCTGGAAGCCGAGGTGGATGATTCTGCCGTGGATCGCACCATCGACATCCTGCGCAAGCAGCGCCGCACCTTCAGCCAGCGTGGCAACGACCAGCCGGCCCAGGATGGCGACCGCGTGACTGTGGATTTCGAGGGCAAGATCGACGGTGAAGTGTTCGCGGGCGGCAAGGCAGAGGACTTCCAGTACCTCGTCGGCGAAGGCCAGATGCTCAAGGAGTTCGAGGATGCCGTGCGCGGCATGAAGCTGGGCGAAAGCAAGACCTTCCCCCTGGCCTTCCCCGAGGACTATCACGGCAAGGATGTGGCAGGCAAGACCGCCGACTTCCTCGTCACGGTCAAGAAGCTCGAAGCTGCGCACCTGCCGGAAGTCGATGACGAATTCGCCAAGCAGCTCGGCGTGGCCGAAGGCACTGTCGAAGCCCTGCGCAACGACATCCGCAAGAATCTGGCTCGTGAGGTCAAGTACCGTCTGCTGGCCCGCAACAAGTCTGCGGTCATGGAAGCGCTGCTGGCCCATGCCCAGCTCGACCTGCCCAAGGCCAGCGTGCAGGCCGAGATCGACAACATGGTGCAGAACGCCCGTGCCGATCTCCAGCAGCGCGGCATCAAGGATGCGGACAAGGCGCCCATTCCCGGCGACCTGTTCAAGGACCAGGCCGAGCGCCGCGTCCGTCTGGGCCTGATCGTGGCAGAGCTCGTGCGTGCCAACAACCTGCTCGCTACGCCCGAACAGGTCAAGACCCATGTCGAAGAGCTGGCTTCCAGCTACGAGAAGCCCGAGGACGTGGCCCGCTGGTATTATGGCGACGAAGGGCGCATGGCCGAAATCGAAGCGGTCGTCACCGAGAACAACGTAGCCAACTATGTACTGGGCAAGGCAAAGGTCACTGACAAGAAGGTGTCCTTCGACGAACTGATGGGCCCTCAGGCCTGATCGGCGGCGACGTCAGCCCTTGAACGGGTGGCCTGTGCGGGTGGGCTTGCAGTCCCCTTCACAGGCCTTATTTATTGCAGGTCGACACTGTTTTCTGTATCTGCTGTCAGGTGAGTGCAGTGTCTGATCCATCCTATCGGAGCGAGCAAGTCATGCAGAATCAATTCAGCGGTACCGGTGCACTGGACGCCCAGGCGCTTGGCCTCATCCCCATGGTGATCGAGCAGTCGGGACGGGGGGAGCGTTCCTATGACATCTATTCCCGCCTGTTGCGTGAGCGGGTGGTCTTTCTGGTAGGGCCCGTCAACGACCAGACAGCCAGTCTGGTGGTGGCGCAGCTCCTGTTCCTGGAGAGCGAGAATCCCGAGAAGGACATTTCCTTCTATATCAACTCTCCCGGTGGGTCGGTGAGCGCTGGCATGGCCATCTATGACACCATGCAGTTCATCAAGCCGGATGTCTCCACCCTCTGCATGGGGATGGCAGCCAGCATGGGGGCATTCCTCCTGTCGTCCGGTGCCAAGGGCAAGCGTTTCAGCCTTCCCAATTCCCGCGTGATGATCCATCAGCCTCTGGGCGGGGCCCAGGGCCAGGCTACCGATATCGAGATCCATGCCCGGGAAATCCTGCGCCTGCGCAAGGACCTGAACCATATCCTGGCCTCCAATACCGCACAGCCGCTCGACAAGATCGAACGCGATACCGAGCGGGATTTCTTCATGTCTGCCGAGGAAGCCCAGAACTATGGCCTCGTCGACAAGGTGATCACGCACCGCAGCCAGGCCGTCTGACCGACCTCCTTCCTGCAGGTGTGGCCAACGATCTCAGCGAGACCGTCGGCCACACTGGTGCCGGGCATTTCTGGTTCTGGCATTTCTCGCATTTTTTCCGTCTTCTCCAGTCGATTGGCATTTTGCCGGTCGCACATGATTCATGACCACGCACAAAGAAGGCTCGTCCCACAGCAAGACCATGCACTGCTCGTTCTGCGGCAAGTCCCAGGATGAAGTGCAGAAAATGGTTTCGGGCAGCTACAACGGGCAGTCCGTCTTCATCTGCAACGAATGCATCGAGCAATGCAACGACATCCTCAAGGAAGATCTCGATCAGGGGAGCAGCGACACCGCTGCGGCCGATGCCTTGCCCACTCCTGCGCAGATCAAGGCCAACCTTGACAACTACGTGATCGGTCAGGAAGTGGCCAAGCGGACCCTGGCCGTGGCGGTTTACAACCACTACAAGCGTCTGCGTCACAAGGAGCAGCCTGGCAAGGATGATGTCGAGCTCAGCAAGAGCAACATTCTGCTCATAGGTCCCACTGGATCGGGCAAGACCCTGCTGGCTCAGACCATGGCCCGCATGCTCAATGTGCCCTTCGTGATGGCGGATGCCACCACACTCACCGAAGCAGGCTACGTGGGCGAAGATGTCGAGAACATCATCACCAAGCTGCTTCAGAGCTGTGATTACGACATCGAGCGTGCGCAGAAGGGCATCGTCTACATCGATGAAATCGACAAGATTTCCCGCAAGTCCGACAACCCTTCCATCACACGCGATGTGTCGGGCGAAGGTGTGCAGCAGGCACTGCTCAAGCTGATCGAAGGGACCATCGCCAGCATTCCTCCGCAGGGAGGGCGCAAGCACCCCAATCAAGACTTTCTGCAGGTCGATACCACCAATATGCTGTTCATCTGTGGTGGGGCATTCGCAGGACTCGAAAAAGTGGTGGAGCAGCGTACCGAAGGATCTGGCATCGGTTTCGGTGCCGAGGTGCGTGGCAAGGAAAACCGTACACTCAGCGAAATCTTCGACCAGATCGAGCCCGAGGATCTGATCAAGTACGGCCTCATTCCCGAACTCATCGGACGCATGCCGGTGGTGGCGGTGCTCTCCGAGCTCGATCAGCAAGCCCTGGTGCGCATTCTCACCGAACCCAAGAACGCCCTGGTCAAGCAGTACCAGCGCCTTTTCCAGATGGAAGGGGTTGAGCTGGAAGTGCAGCCCAAGGCACTTGAGGCCATTGCCAACAAGGCCATGCAGCGCAAGACCGGCGCACGGGGGCTGCGCTCCATCATGGAGCAGGCACTGCTCGACACCATGTTCGAGCTGCCCGCGCTCTCCAACGTCGAGAAGGTGGTGCTCGAAGAGGCCACGATTTCCAAGGGAGAGCGTCCCATGCTGGTCTATCGTGTTCCCGAGCAGGAAAAACAGGCCTGATCCACCCGGCGTCTGCCGTACAGTGGGCGGCAAGGTGAAGGAGAGCAGAGTTGCGGCTGCGCTGCAGCTTCCTCCTCTCGCTCCCTTGCTGACGGCATGAGCTGCTTCTGCCTGTGTTCATTTTCTATCCCGAAGTGCCTGCAGCCGGCCTTCGGGATTTTCATGCGGAGTTCGCGGTGACCGCTGCACCTCTGAATTCAGCCACCTTCCCAGGGTGCCCTGCTTGAAAAGCCTTCTGCTGCCCTCATAAACAAGGCTTGATGCCCAAGATGGAGAAAAGTGCCTCCCATGTCTGAATTTACCTATCTTCCACCCGAGGCGGTGGATCTGCCCATGCTGCCTCTGCGCGACGTCGTCGTGTTCCCGCACATGGTCATTCCTCTGTTCGTCGGCCGTGCCAAAAGCATCGCTGCGCTGGAGGCGGCCATGCAGGCCGGGCGTTCCATTGTGCTCGTGGCGCAGAAAAGTGCAGCCCAGGACAGCCCGACGACCGAAGACATGTTCGGGACCGGATGCATCGCCTCCATTCTTCAGCTGCTCAAGCTTCCCGATGGAACTGTCAAGGTTCTGGTGGAAGGCCGTCAGCGTGCGCGTGTGGATGCGATCGTGGAGGGAGATGACTATTTTTCTGCACACATCGAGCCCGCTCCCGTCGAGCAGGAATCCGATCTCACGGTGCCGGGAGAAACCCAGTCCGAGACGGAGGCACTGCGTCGTGCCCTCATGCAGTCCTTCGAACAGTATGTCAAGCTCAACAAGAAGATTCCCCAGGAAATACTCACCTCCATTTCCGGCATTGACGAGGCAGGACGTCTGGCAGACACCATTGCAGCCCATCTGCCGCTGACACTCGACAAAAAGCAGGCCATTCTCGATCAGCAGGATGTCAAGACCCGGCTCGACCAGCTGTTCACCCAGCTTGAGCAGGAAGTGGACATTCTCAATGTGGACAAGCGCATCCGCAGCCGTGTCAAGCGTCAGATGGAGAAGAACCAGCGCGACTTCTATCTCAACGAACAGGTCAAGGCCATCCAGAAGGAGCTCGGTGAAGGCGAGGAGGGGGCCGACATCGAGGAGCTCGAAAAGAAGATCAAGCAGGCTCGCATGCCCAAGGCAGCTCTTGCCAAGGCCGAGTCCGAACTGCGCAAGCTCAAGCTCATGTCGCCGATGTCGGCAGAGGCGGGCGTCGTGCGGAACTATCTCGATGTGCTCGTGGATCTTCCCTGGAGCAAGAAGACCAAGGTCAAGAACGATCTGGCCCATGCCGAAGAGATCCTGAACGCCGATCACTATGGGCTGGAACGCGTCAAGGATCGCATTCTGGAATATCTTGCAGTCCAGCAGCGCGTGGACAAGGTCAAGGCGCCCATTCTCTGTCTCGTGGGGCCGCCTGGAGTGGGCAAGACCTCTCTGGGGCAGTCCATCGCCAAGGCGACAGGGCGCAAGTATGTCCGCATGGCGCTCGGCGGCATGCGCGACGAGGCCGAGATCCGTGGGCATCGCCGCACCTACATCGGGGCACTTCCCGGCAAGGTGCTCCAGAATCTCTCCAAGGTAGGTACGCGCAACCCGCTCTTCCTGCTCGACGAGATCGACAAGCTCGGTGCGGACTTCCGGGGTGACCCTTCCAGTGCACTGCTGGAGGTGCTGGATCCCGAGCAGAACCATGTCTTTGCCGATCACTATGTCGAGCTTGATTTCGACCTCAGTGATGTGATGTTCGTGGCCACCTCCAATTCCATGAACATTCCTGCTGCGTTGCTCGACCGCATGGAAGTCATCCGGCTTTCCGGATACACCGAAGACGAAAAGGTCCATATCGCCATCCAGTATTTGCTGCCCAAGCAGATGAAGAACAATGGGGTTCAGGATTCCGAGCTTGAGGTGACCGAGGCCGCCATCCGTGACATCGTGCGTTTCTACACGCGGGAGGCAGGCGTGCGGTCCCTGGAGCGGGAGCTCTCCCGCATCTGCCGCAAGGTGGTCAAGGCCGTGCTGCTCAAGCAGTCCAGCGGCAAGGTGGTCGTCACACCGGACAATCTGAACGATCTTCTGGGGGTGAGGCGCTTCACCTATGGCCATGCGGAAACGGCCAACCGTGTAGGACAGGTGGTGGGACTGGCCTGGACCGAGACGGGCGGCGATTTGCTGACCATCGAAGTGGCCACCATGCCGGGCAAGGGGGTCATTCAGCGCACAGGGTCGCTGGGCGACGTGATGAAGGAGTCGGTGGAAGCGGCACGCACTGTGGTGCGCAGCCGTGCGGCCCAGCTGGGTATCCCGGATGAAGTCTTCGAGAAGCGCGACATTCATATTCATGTGCCCGATGGTGCAACACCCAAGGATGGACCCAGTGCAGGGGCCGCCATGACGACGGCCATGGTGTCCGCGCTTACCGGCATCCCGGTGCGCAGCGATGTGGCCATGACCGGTGAGATCACCCTGCGCGGAGAGGTCACCATCATCGGTGGCCTCAAGGAAAAGCTGTTGGCTGCGCTGCGTGGCGGTATCCGTCAGGTCATCATTCCGGAAGAGAATGTCAAGGATCTGCAGGAAATTCCCGACAACGTCAAGACCGGTCTGGAGATCATTCCCGTACGCTGGATTGACCAGGTACTTGGCATTGCGCTGGAACATGTCCCCCAACCCTTGCCTCAAGCGACAGGAGCAGGCCACGGAACGGAAGAAGTTCCCGTGGCACAAGCGGCAGACGTGGTCGTCAAGTCCGACAGAGCGACTGCGAGGCCCCGCAAGGGAGCAGTCAAGCACTGATGTGATGCCGTAGTAGGGAGACCGAAAGGCCGATCATCCCGGACAGGTGGGCATTCCAGCCGCCTTCCGGGATTTTTTCTGGTCGGTCTTTGGAAAGGGAGTGAAAAAAACAAAGGCCCTCGAATGAGGGCCTTGAGAAGCTTGTGCGAAACAATGGATGGAGGCGCGAGGCGGAGTCGAACCGCCCTTCACGGATTTGCAATCCGGTGCATAACCGCTTTGCTATCGCGCCTTGAACAGGGCTTTGTCGCAGAATCAGCTTCTGCGACAAAAAAGGGAAGCTTTTGTGATGCTTCCCTGAAGGAATCTGGAGCGGGAAACGAGACTCGAACTCGCGACCTCAACCTTGGCAAGGTTGCGCTCTACCAACTGAGCTATTCCCGCGCTGAAGCCGAAAGTATAGCGGAAAAAATCTGTTTTTCGATTCAGCCAGGCAACAAAATTGTGAGTCGTCAGGACGGGGCAAAGGACAGGAGCTGCACAACTGGCAGGGGCGGCGATAATGGCCGCATGGTTACTACACATCACAAGATCATCTTCGGATTCCATGCGGTGGGCGTCCGGCTCAAGACGGCTCCTTCCTCGGTCATTGAGGTCTATATCGACGCCAGTCGACGCGATGCGCGCATGCGGCAGTTTCTCGAGCGTGCCAAGGAAGCGGAAATCAGGGTGATCGAAGCCGATGGCCTGCGTCTTTCGCGACTGAGTGGTGGTCATGGCCATCAGGGCGTGGTGGCACGTGTGCATGATCTGCCTGTGCAGCACTCGCTCGATGATCTGCTCGACACTCTCCAGGAGCCGCCTCTTCTGCTGGTGCTCGACGGCGTGACGGATCCTCACAATCTTGGAGCCTGCCTGCGGGTGGCGGATGGGGCAGGGGCCCATGCCGTCATTGCCCCCAAGGACCATGCTGCGGGAATCAATGCCACAGTGGCCAAGGTGGCCAGTGGGGCGGCCGAAACCGTGCCTTATTTCATGGTGACCAATCTGGCACGCACCCTGCGTGATCTGCAGGAGCGCAACATCTGGATCATAGGCACCAGCGGGGATGCCTCCTCCACGCTCTATGACGTGGATATGCGGCAAGGCACGGCTCTCGTGCTGGGTGCGGAAGGTCCCGGCATGCGTCAGCTGACGCGCAAGACGTGCGACGAACTGGTGAGCATTCCCATGCTGGGCGCTGTGGAAAGCCTGAATGTGTCCGTGGCGAGCGGGGTCTGCCTGTATGAGGCGCGTCGTCAGCGCCTGTGTGGCATAAGTGCCGAAGCAGGGCGCACCGAATGATGCATCGATCATGGGATGCTTGGCAATTTTTGATGAATGCCGCATAATAAGCGTCCCATGTCCAGACGCTGCGCTGACATGATTTGGCGCAGCATCACCTTGCGGTGAATGTATCGGGCATTCGCGTACATCTTCCCTCTTTCCTGTCCCACGCCGTGGGAGCCCGCAACCTCTGTTGCGGTGAAAAATCGTCAGAAGGTGGATGCACATTTCCTCCTTCCTTCTGATGACGCGCCAGGCGCCAAGCTTGGCGTGCGTGTTTTTCATGATTCCTTCTTTTTCCAATGACGCTGCACAGCTGCAGCCCGGCATGACTTCGCCTGCCGATGAGGCACAGGTGCCTTCGACAGACGCTTCTGTGTTGCCTTCCACCGACGAGGTGGAGGCATCTTCTCCGGCAGCGACCGAACAGTCCGGTACCGAACAGCCCTCGCAGGCTGCCGAGGTGGCGCCGAACGGTTTTGCACTGCTGCATCTTGCAGAGCCGCTGGTGCAGGCCTGCATCGATCTGGGCTATACCGAACCGACTCCCGTACAGGCGCGCGCCATTCCCATGGCATTGGCCACAGAGGCTGATTCCGAAGAATCGGCGCCGGGGTTCGTGGATCTGATGGTGTCCAGCCAGACTGGCAGTGGCAAGACTGCTGCCTTCCTGCTTCCCGTGCTGCATACCCTGCTTGCGCAGCGCGAAGCAGCTGCCGAGGCAGAGCGTCTTGAGTGGCAGCGCAAGATCGATGAGGCCGAAGCGCAGGGTGAACCTGCGCCGCGTCGTCCCCGTCGTCGCAATCCCACCGATCGCCGCCATTTCCGTGCAGCCGAGCCTGGTGCTCTGGTGCTGTGTCCCACGCGTGAACTGGCGCAGCAGGTGGCGCATGACGCCATCGACCTGGTTCGCCACTGCAAGGGACTGCGCATTGCCCATGTGGTGGGTGGCATGCCCTACGCCATGCAGATTGCGCGCCTGCAGAACGCCGATCTCGTGGTGGCGACCCCTGGGCGCCTGCTGGACCTGCAGCGCAGCATGCAGATCAAGCTCGACAAGGTACAGTTTCTGGTGGTCGACGAAGCCGACCGGATGCTGGATCTGGGCTTTGCGGAGGATCTGGCAGAGATCCATGCCCTTACGGCCAACCGGCGCCAGACGATGATGTTCAGCGCGACCTTTGCGCCCCGCATTCAGCAGCTGGCTGCCCGCGTCATGCGGGATCCACAGCGCATCCAGATCGATTCACCTCAGGATCGCCACAGCCAGATCACCCAGCGGCTTTACTGGGCCGACAATTTCGCGCACAAGCGTGCCATGCTGGACCACTGGCTGCGTGATCCTTCGATCGATCAGGCGATTGTATTTGCCAGCACCCAGATCGAGTGCGATGGTCTGGCCGAGGATCTGCAGCAGGCAGGCTTTGCCGCCGTCGCACTGCACGGTGCCCTGAGTCAGGGTCTGCGCAATCGGCGTCTCATGGCGCTGCGTCAGGGGCAGGTGCAGTTTCTTGTGGCAACCGATGTGGCGGCGCGCGGAATCGACGTACCGACCATTTCGCACGTCTTCAATTTCGGCCTGCCGATGAAGGCAGAGGACTATACGCACCGCATCGGTCGTACAGGGCGCGCGGGACGTTCGGGTCTGGCCATCACGTTTGCGGAATTCCGTGACCGCAATCGCGTCTGGGACATCGAGGATTACACGCGCCAGCCCTTGATGACCGCAGTGGTTCCGGGCATGGAGCCTGAGCAGCGTACTCCCACGCGGCATCCGCCGCGCGGCAAGGGAGGACGTGGTGCCGGTACTGGCGATGGCCGGGGCGGTCGTGGCAAGGGCGGACAGGGTGCCTGGGGTGGTGGTGCCAATCGCCGCAAGGGCTTTGGAGGAGGGCGCGTTGGCGGCTTCGGCGAATTTGGCGAGAGCGGACATCCGGCGCCGACCGGGCGTCGGGAGCCTCGCCATGCACCTGCGCCTTCGCGTGATGGGGGATTCCGTGCCGAGCGTGGAAACGTACGCTCGGGGCAGGGACGTCCTGATGGCATGTCCGGCGCACGCAGTGGACGTCGGCATCCTGCCAATTAAGCGCCGCGCAGCCTGAATCGATGTCTGCAGAATGAATGCCCCGCAAGGCCTCCTGGCTTGGTGGGGCATTTGTCCATCAGGGGCCTATGACGGTCCTAAGTGCTTGAACTGCTTGCATAAAGCAAAAGAATCATCTTATAATCAACGGTTCTGATCCTCTGTTAGCCGCCTCGCTGGGCTCTTGATGCATGCAGTGCATCGGCCAGCAGCAGCGTGTTTCCGTGTGTGGGAACATTGTGAAGAGGCCTTTTGTGCAGCTTGAATACGATCGGAAATTCTGAGGAAATTCCCCATGAATCTCATCCAGACCCTGGAACAAGAAGAAATCGAACGCCTTGGCAAGACCATCCCTGCATTCGCTCCTGGCGACACGGTGATTGTCAATGTGAACGTGGTTGAAGGCACCCGCAAGCGCGTGCAGGCTTATGAAGGCGTCGTGATCGCCAAGCGTAACCGTGGCATCAACAGCGGCTTCACCGTGCGCAAGATTTCCAGCGGCGAAGGCGTGGAGCGTACGTTCCAGACCTACAGCCCGCTGATTGCCAGCATCGAAGTCAAGCGCCGCGGCGACGTGCGTCGTGCCAAGCTGTACTACCTGCGTGGTCGCAGCGGCAAGTCTGCCCGCATCAAGGAAAAGCTGCCTTCCCGCGTCAAGGAAGTCGCTGCTCAGTAAGGCAGATTGCTTCGACGCAGGTCCGGCAGCTCTGCTGCGGGACCTCGGCATGAAAAAAGCCGTTTCCATCTCTGTGATGGAGCGGCTTTTTTCATGCCTGACGCCTGACTGCAGTGTGCTCGAAATCGAATGTGGATAATCAAGGCGTATCTGCCCGGTGATTTGTCCATTCAGAGATCGCGATGATGTCTCCTGTCCCGCATGCAGTCCCTGTGCCTGCTGCCTCTGTATCCGAACGTGTTCCCGATCCACATGCCGTGTCGATATGGCAGGACGCCACGAATCGTCTGCATGATCAACCGGCCGTGACGCCAGATCGACTTACGTCCGATGCGCTGCGCAGGCGCTTTCTTCAGCCTCTGGATTGGAGACAGGAAGAACGACATGATCTGCAGCTTGTGCCTTCAGGGCAGAGAGACGCAGCCGTGCTGATTGGATTGCAGCGGGGGCAGGAAGCGGCTTCCACCTCTGACAGGTCTGCAGGGCTGGAAGTGCTGCTGACCCAGCGTACCGCTCAGCTGCGTGCACATGCCGGACAGATTGCGTTCCCCGGTGGAAAAATCGATGCACAGGACAGAGATGCTGTGGATGCAGCGTTGCGCGAGGCTCGCGAGGAGGTTGGGCTTGAGAGACAAGGCATCCAGGTGCTGGGCGCACTGCGCCCCTACGTGACCCATACCGGGTATCGGATTCTGCCTGTGGTGGCGCTTTTGCCCAGGGTATGGACACGGCATCCGAATCCGGCCGAGGTGGCGGATATCTTTACGGTGCCACTGGGCTTTCTGATGGATCCACGCAACCATCGCAAGCATGTCTGGCATGCGCCCACCGGGGAACGACGGGAATGGTTTTCCATGCCCTATGACGATCCTGAACAGGGAGTGGAGCGCTATATATGGGGGGTGACAGCGGGCATTCTGCGGGATCTGTATCACTTCCTGCAGGCAGGATGAACCCGAGGTTGTGGTGGCCTCCGGGGGGTGGCCTTGCGGTCTGTGCGGAATGGCGAAATTCTGCTCCGGGGCCGGCGGTCAGTAGCGGGACTGCCCCAATTCTGCATGCAGTTCGGCATAGAAGCGGTGTCGGCCGGGATCTATGCCGCCCTGATCGAGTGGTTTGCCGACCTGTGCAAGTACGGCACATCCAGGTTCATGAAGATGGCTGCAGTTGTAGAACCGGCAGGCGGTGGCATGGCGACTGAAGTCCGGCATATGCAGGGCCAGTTCGGCCGGAGCAAGGTGATGCAGGCCGAATTCCTGGAATCCCGGCGAGTCGATGATGGCGGTGTTGGAGGCGCGGTCCACCCAGTACCAATGGGTGGCCGTGGTGGTGTGCCGGCCTGAATTGAGTGCCTGGGAGATGGCGCCCGTTTGGACACCGGCCCCGGGCACCAGCAGGTTCACCAGAGTGCTCTTGCCCGTGCCCGATGGACCGAGCACCAGGGTGTGGTGTCCGCTCAGGGCCATGCGCAATGCCTCTGTTCCATTTTCGTGGGCGGAATGGTTTGCAGCGAGGTGCAGCGATACGGCGGTCACGGGGTAGCCCATGGCGCGGTAGGGCGCCAGCCGTTCCCAACCGCGGGCATGGGCGGCCTCGAGGTCGGCTTTGTTCAGGACAATCAAGGGGCGAATCTGGGCAGCTTCTGCCGCCAGCAGTGCCCGGGCCAGAAGCCGGTGTGAAAACTCGGGTTCTGCAGCGAGCAGGATCAGGATCTGGTCCAGATTGGCGGCGAATGCCTTGGTCCGCATGTCGTCTCGGCGATAAAACAGATTGCGGCGCGGGAGAATCTGTTCGATGGTGCCTTCATGTCCCTGTCCGGCAGGGGGGGCAGCCCATTGCACGCGGTCTCCCACCACAGACAGGTTTTTCTTGCCACGAGGGTGACAGATGCGCCGTGTACCGTCGTCGGATTCCACCACGATGTGCCTTCCGTGACTGGAAACCACACGCGCTTCATGGAGTGTGGACAGGCCTGGAGAGCTGGTGGAGGCAGGGACAGGGCGCTTGCCTGTTTTCCCTGAAGATGGGCGAGGAGGGGGCATGGGTCAGGAGTTCAGGGGAGGAAAGCCAAGGTGTGACAGACGTTCCACCGCCGGGGGGTGCGAATAGTAGAAGCGTGCGTAGAGGGGATCGGGCGTCAGTGTGCTGGCGTTGTCTTCGTAGAGCTTGAGAAGGGCCGAAGCCAGGGCCTTGCCGTTCGTCTGGGCAACGGCATAGGCGTCCGCTTCGTATTCCTGCTTGCGTGACAGGGCCGACAGGAAGGGGGAAAGCAGAAATCCGAATACCGGTGTGACCAGCATGAACAGGATGAGTGCCAGAGCGGCATTCGGGGACATCATGTTCGGGATCACCCCGAGTCCGGTGTAGAACCATACCTGGTTGTAGAGCCAGCCTAGCAGCGCAAAGCCTGCCAGACTGAGAGCAAAGAGCACGAGCATGCGCTTGATGACGTGGCGATGGTGAAAATGCCCCAGTTCATGCGCCAGCACGGCCTCGACTTCTTCCGCATTGAGCTTGTTGAGCAGCGTATCGAAGAACACCACACGCTTGGCATGGCCCAGTCCCGTGAAATAGGCGTTGGCATGCGCGCTGCGGCGGCTGCCGTCCATGACGAAGAGTCCGCGGGAGCGGAATCCGCAGCGCTCCATCAGGGCCTGTACGCGCGCCGCAAGCTGTGCATCCTCCAGAGGCTTGAATCGGTTGAACAGGGGGGCAATCCAGGTGGGATAGATCACCATCAGCAGCACATTGAAGGCCACCCATGCCGCCCATGCCCACAGCCACCACCAGATGCCTGCCTTCTGCATCAGCCAGAGGAACAGTGCTGCCAGCGGCAGACCGATGATGGCAGAGAGCACAATGCCCTTGAGCAGGTCCCCTATCCAAAGGGCGGTGGTAGTGGTGTTGAAGCCGAAGCGTTGTTCGAGTCGGAAGGTCTGGTACCAGCCCAGCGGAAGCTCCAGTGCACCGTTGATCAGGAAGAAACAGGCGAGGAGGGCCAGCTGCTGTGCCATGGGGTGCTGCAGCTTCTCAAGCAGCGCGTAGTTGAGAGCAGCCAGACCACCCAGCAGTGTCCAGCCTACGAGCACGGCTGCGGCATACACCGAAGCCCAGATGTCCCACTGATTCCTGGAGATCGTGTAGGCGGCTGCCTTCTGGTGGGCATCGTGGCTGACCATATGGGCGAACATGTCTGGTACGCGGTCACGGCGCCACGCCACATGGCGCATCTGGCGCAAGGCCAGCCAGAACTTGATAAGCAGCCCGCCGAGCAGGGCGACCACGAAAAGCCCGGTGAAAAGATTGAGATAACTGATGTCGGTAAAGAGTTGCGCATCCATCTCGCAAGTGTACCGGCTCTGGCTTCGTGGGGACTTGGCGGCGAGTGGGGTGCATCCTGAGGGTGCGGGAGTTGCGCGACAATAGAACAATGAACTTTTCTTCTCCCTCTCCCTCAGAAACCGTCGTCGGTCAGGAGCCAGCTGCAGTGCCGGCACTGGCCAAGCACGACGACAATCTCATATGGCTCGACTGCGAAATGACCGGACTGGATCCTGAAAAGGAGCGTCTGCTGGAAATCGCGATCATTGTGACCAGCCCCGATCTGTCGGTGCGGGCGCAGAGTCCTGTGATGGTCATTCACCAGAGTGACGAGCTCCTTGGCAAGATGGATGCTTGGAACAAGGGTACCCACGGACGCAGTGGTCTCATCGACAAGGTCAAGGCCAGTACGCTCAGCGAGGCAGATGCAGAGTCGCAGCTGCTGACCTTTCTCCGTCGTTACGTCAGCAAGGGCAAGTCCCCCATGTGTGGCAACACCATTGGCCAGGATCGGCGTTTCCTTGTCAAATACATGCCGAAGCTCGAAGCCTATTTTCACTATCGCAACCTCGACGTGAGCACGCTCAAGGAGCTGGCACGGCGCTGGCGTCCCGATCTGCATGACGGCTTTCGCAAGAAGCAAAAGCACACGGCCCTGGCCGATGTGGATGAATCGATCGAGGAGCTGGTCTATTACCGCACCCATTTCCTGAGAATGGAGGCCTCTGCTCCCGTTTCGCAGTCCTGTACCGAGGCATGAAGGGCGGCAGGGATGCACAGGGTGATGCAAGGCATGGCGCTCTGCAGTGCCCCCGGGGTTTCAGTGCATCCTGAGCGCCGTGCGACGCGCGTCGAGGGTCTTGAAACGCTCGATGTCCTGAGTGCGGATGGCTTCCTCGATGGCGCGGCCGAGCTCATCGAGTTCCAGTCTCTTGAGTACCGAGCGGAGCTCGGTCTGGGTTTCCTGGGAACTGGGATGCAGTTCCATGGCCTGGAACCGCTGTACCAGTGCAAGTGCCTCCGTGCCTCCGGGGGCTGCGGGCAGTGATTCCTGCAGGGCCCCCCAGCCGAGTGCTCCATATTCCTGGTACTGTGCATCGAGCCACGCAAAGAGCGGGCCATGCGGCGCCGGCAGCTCGCACAGCATGGTCTGCGTAGCGGGCGGCAGGCTTTCCCACAGCGGCATGTTCAGCAGCAGCAGACGCAGTGCATGGTCTGCCTTGGTGCTCGGAGCGGAACGTCCGCGTTTGGGAGAGGACGCGGGGGCGACATACCCTGGGGATGCCGCAACGCGATCGCTACGCCATGCCGGCCTGCCTCCGTGGGGAAAATGGGATTCGCGGGCTGATCCTCCTGAAGAAGAGGAGGAGGGCGGCGGAGTTTGTGTCTGTGATCTGCGGGCAGGATCCGGCTTGTCCCACAGAGCCTTGAGATCGTCGAGTGGAATCTGGACCTGCCTGGCAAGTTCTCCCAGCAGTTGACTCCTGAGAGCTCCCTCGGGAAGATCCTGCCACAGTGGTCGCGCGTGGCTGGCCATGTGCGCCCGTCCTTCGGCGGTATCGAGATCGCAGCCTTCTGCGGCAGCCATCGGAAGAAACTGGCTCAGTGGCGTGGCCTGCTTGACAAGGGCTTCGAATGCCTCCGGCCCGTGGGTGCGAACGTAGCTGTCAGGATCGTGTTCGGGCGGCAGGAAGAGAAACTTGATGGTGCGGGTGTCGGTAGCGTAGGGCAGCGCAGCCCCCATGGCCTTGTGGGCGGCTCGGCGACCTGCTGCATCACCGTCGAAGCTGAAGACCACCTCGTCCGTATAGCGGAAAAGCTTGTGGACATGGTCTGGAGTACAGGCGGTGCCCAGGGTGGCCACGGCATTGCCAAATCCCAGCTGTGCGAGAGCGACGACATCCATGTAGCCCTCGGTGACGAGCACATAGCCCCGTTCGCGCAGGGCATCGCGTGCCTCGTAGAGGCCATAGAGCTCCCGTCCCTTGCTGAAAAGAGGCGTTTCGGGCGAATTGAGATACTTGGGCTTTTCATTGCCCAGCACTCGTCCTCCGAAACCGATGCATTCCCCCTTCACATTGCGGATCGGGAACATGATGCGGTGGCGGAACCGGTCGTAGCGCTTTTCCTCGGTCGGGGAAGACGCATGGGAGTTGCTGCCGGCAGTGGCTCCTTCCGGCATTGAATGGATCACCAGTCCCGTCTCTTCCAGCAGGGGGCTTGTGTAGTCGGCAAACACGCTGGCCAGATGTCGCCAGCTGTTGGGGGCATATCCGAGCCCGAAACGCGCGGCAATCTGTCCGCTCAGCCCCCGCCCCTGAAGATAGGCAATCGCTTCAGGACTCGACTTGAGCTGCTGTCGATAATCGTCGACGGCCTTTTCCAGCACATCGGTGAGGGTGAGCCGCTGACGGCGCTGTTCTGCCGCGCGGTCACGGTCTTCGGGACTCAGGTGGTCGTCTGGTACCTGCAGGCCCTGCTGCTGCGCCAGCTCCTGTACCGCCTCCACGAAGGACAGGCCGTTGTGCGCCATCAGAAATCCGATGGCATCTCCGTGCTGGCCACAGCCGAAGCAGTGATAGAACTGCTTGCTTGGGCTTACCGTGAAAGAGGGCGACTTCTCGCTGTGAAAGGGACACAGTCCGCTGAAATTGGCCCCTGTCTTCTTGAGCTGCACATAGCGCCCCACCACATCGATGATGTCGACGCGGCTGAGCAAGTCCTGAATGAATCCGTGCGGGATGGCCATGTGCCGATTGTAGGGGGGCTCCCCGGAAGGCTGGGTACACCGCGTCCACATCCCCTGTCATGTGCTGGAGGTCATCCGGCTGCCAGCAGTCCCTGCGCGAAGTGGTGCAGCATGGCTGCGCGAGTCCGGTTGGCATCCCGCGCGAGCAGCGCCTGCATGATGGCCGCATGCTCCCGCAGCGACTGGTGGATGCGTCCCTGCTTGAAGAGCGAATGGTGTCGGCCCAGCTGCATCACGCGCCTCAGATCGTTCACGATCTGTGTGCGCCAGTGGTTGCGACTCACTTCCAGAATATGGGCATGAAACCGCTGATTGAGACTGAAGAATTCGTCCACCAGCACACTGTCTCCGGGCATTTGCTGCAAGCGCTCGGCACACTCTTCCAGACCCACATGCAGCTCCTGCAGCGCGTCGAGTTCGGCATCGCTGGCATGCAGAGCCACATCCGTGGCAGCGTCGCTTTCGAGCAGGCCCAGCAGGTGATAGATCTCCCGCACTTCGCTTTCGGGCACTTCCGTGACATAGGCGCCGCGACGGACTTTGATCGTCACCAGACCTTCGGTTGCCAGCACCTTGATCGCCTCGCGCATGGGCGTACGGCTGATGCCCAGCTCCTCCGAGAGCGCCATCTCATCGATCCAGGTCCCCGGCAGCAGCTCCTGCTTCAGGATGCGCTGACGCAGCACATCAGCCACCTGGATATACAGGGCAGAAGGCAGTTTCAGCCGCGTGGCGCGCGCAGGATTCTCGGTGGAGCGTGAGTGGATGGGGGCCATATTCCGTTCAGAGAGAAGAGTTCGGCTTCACATTCAGTTTCATGTAAGCTGAACGCATGGTTTCGCATTCATAATTATGAGATTCACGCAAGGTGGATACATGCATGCACATGTGTGCACATACGTTCACCTGCCGGCACATATTGCATCATTCGAGGACAAAATTTCATGTCGTCTACAGACCAGAATCCCAAAGCTCCTGTTTTTGCAACCGCCACCATGGAAGACTGGCTCAAGGCTGCTGCCAAGTCCGCCCCGCATGGTGATGTGTCGGCACTCAACTGGGTGACACCGGATCATCTCGTGGTCAAGCCGCTGTACACGGCCGAAGACACCAATGGGCTTCCCTATGCCAATACCCTGCCGGGTTTCGAGCCTTTTGTGCGCGGTCCGCAGGCCACCATGTATGCAGGCCGCCCCTGGACCATCCGCCAGTATGCCGGATTCTCCACGGCCGAAGAATCCAACGCCTTTTATCGCAAGGCGCTGGCTGCCGGGGGACAAGGCATTTCCGTAGCCTTCGATCTGGCCACGCACCGTGGCTATGACTCCGACCATCCGCGTGTGACCGGTGATGTGGGCAAGGCCGGTGTGGCCATCGACAGCGTGGAGGACATGAAGATCCTGTTCGACGGCATCCCGCTCGACAAGGTGTCCGTGTCCATGACCATGAACGGTGCCGTGCTGCCTGTGCTGGCAGGCTACGTCGTGGCAGCAGAGGAGCAGGGCGTCTCCCAGGAAAAGCTCAGCGGCACCATCCAGAACGACATCCTCAAGGAGTTCATGGTCCGCAACACGTACATCTATCCGCCGGAACCCTCCATGCGGATCATCGGCGACATCATCGAGTACACCAGCAAGCACATGCCGCGCTTCAACTCGATTTCCATCTCTGGTTACCACATGCAGGAAGCCGGTGCCAATCAGGCACTTGAGCTCGCCTTCACGCTGGCCGATGGCAAGGAATATGTCAAGACCGCCATCGCCAAGGGCATGGACGTCGATGACTTCGCAGGCCGTCTGTCGTTCTTCTGGGCGATCGGCATGAACTTCTATCTCGAAATCGCCAAGATGCGTGCGGCCCGTCTGCTGTGGTGCCGCATCATGAAGGGCTTCGATGCCAAGAAGCCCAAGAGCCTCATGCTGCGCACACACTGCCAGACGTCCGGCTGGTCCCTCACAGAGCAGGATCCCTACAACAACATCGTTCGTACCACCATCGAAGCCATGGCGGCCGTGTTCGGCGGTACCCAGTCGCTGCACACCAATGCTCTCGACGAGGCCATCGCCCTGCCCACCGAGTTCTCGGCACGCATCGCCCGGAACACGCAGCTCATCATCCAGGAAGAAACGCACATCGTGAATGTGATCGATCCCTGGGCCGGCAGCTACATGATGGAAACCCTGACGCAGCAGATGGCCGATGCCGCCTGGAAGATCATCGAGGAAATCGATGCCATGGGCGGCATGACCAAGGCTGTCGACAGTGGCTGGGCCAAGCTCAAGATCGAGGCGGCAGCTGCCGAAAAGCAGGCCTGCATCGACAGCGGCCGGGATGTCATCGTCGGGGTCAACAAGTACAAGCTCGCCAAGGAAGATCCGGTCGAGATCCTGGAAGTCGACAACGTCAAGGTGCGTGAATCGCAGATTGCACGTCTGCAGCAGATCCGTTCCACGCGCGATGCCGCCGCCGTACAGGCTGCACTCGACGCACTGTCGGCTGCCGCAGAAAGCGGCCAGGGCAATCTGCTCGACCTGAGCATTCAGGCCATCCGCCTGCGTGCGACCGTCGGCGAAGTGAGCGACGCACTCGAAAAGGCCTTTGGCCGCCACCGTGCCGATACCCAAAAGGTCACCGGCGTCTATGCTGCGGCCTATGACTCGGCCGAAGGCTGGGAAACCCTCAAGAAGGAAATCGATGCCTTCGCTGAGGCAGAAGGGCGTCGTCCCCGTGTCATGATCGCCAAGCTGGGCCAGGATGGACATGACCGCGGCGCCAAGGTCGTGGCTACCGCCTTTGCCGATCTGGGCTTCGACGTGGACATCGGCAGCCTGTTCCAGACTCCCGAGGAGTGTGCACGTCAGGCCATCGAGAACGACGTGCATGCTGTGGGAGTGTCGACTCTTGCCGCTGGGCACAAGACCCTCGTGCCGGCCATCATCGAGGAGCTGCGCAAGCAGGGGGCAGATGACATCGTCGTCTTTGTGGGCGGCGTGATTCCGCGTCAGGACTATGACTTCCTGTACGAAGCCGGCGTCAAGGGGATCTATGGTCCCGGCACACCGGTTCCTGCCAGCGCCAAGGATGTGCTGGAGCAGATCAAGAAGGCCCGCGCCGCCTGATCCGCCCATGACCCCAGCGATTGCAACCATCCAGGAACATATCCTGGGGGGCTCGACGCTCACTCGGCGCCGGGCCATCGCCAAGGCGATCACGCTGCTGGAGTCCACCCGGGTCGATCATCGTGCCCAGGGGGATGAGTTGCTCACGGCTCTGCTGCCGCATACCGGTCGCTCGCTGCGGATCGGTATCAGTGGAGTGCCGGGCGTGGGCAAGTCCACGTTCATCGAGGCGCTGGGCATGTATGTGATTGCTCAGGGGCACCGTGTGGCAGTGCTGGCCATCGATCCATCGAGCACGGTGTCGCGCGGATCGATTCTCGGCGACAAGACACGCATGGAGCAGCTGTCCGTACAGGAAGCTGCCTATATCCGTCCCAGCCCCAGCGCAGGCACGCTGGGAGGGGTGGCCGAGAAGACGCGTGAAGCCATGCTGGTGTGCGAGGCGGCCGGATACGACGTCATCATTGTCGAGACCGTCGGCGTGGGACAGAGCGAGACGGCCGTGGCAAACATGTCCGATCTTTTTGTGCTGCTGCAGCTGCCCAATGCAGGCGACGACCTGCAGGCCATCAAGAAGGGCGTCATGGAGCTGGCCGATCTGATCGTCATCAACAAGGCCGACATAGACCCCGCAGCCGCCACGCGCGCACAGGCGCAGATCACCAGTGCCCTTCGGCTCCTCGGTCTGCACGGCAATCCCCATCACGCCACCCATGATCCTGCAGTCTGGCAGCGGCAGGTGCTCCAGATCAGTGCCCTGCAGAATGCAGGCGTCCCCGACTTCTGGTCGGCAGTCGAACAGTACCGTGGTCTGCAGACAGCCAACGGCCAGCTCGATCAGCGGCGGCAGCGGCAGGCATTGTCCTGGATGTGGGAGCGCATCGATGCCGGGCTCAAGCAGGCATTCCGGGAACATCCGGGTATACGCGAGCAACTGGGTGCGACCACCGATCAGGTTCGGCATGGTCAAATTGCAGCATCCACCGCTGCACGCCAGCTGCTCGAAAGGTTTCAGGCCCGGTGAGAGTGGCCAGGATTTTCAGTTTTCAAACTTCATGAAGGATAGGCAATGAAAGATATTCTTGATTTGTTGGAGCAGAAGCGCGAAGCCGCCCGCATGGGTGGTGGACAGCGACGCATCGATTCCCAGCACAAGAAGGGCAAGCTGACGGCTCGCGAGCGCATCGAGGTGCTGCTTGACCACGGCTCGTTCGAGGAATGGGACATGTTCGTCGAACACCGCTGCACCGATTTCGGGATGGAGGAAAACCACATTCCCGGCGATGGCGTGGTGACGGGCTATGGCACCATCAACGGCCGTCTGGTGTTCGTGTTCAGCCAGGACTTCACCGTTTTCGGCGGTGCCCTGTCCGAAGCCCATGCGGAAAAGATCTGCAAGCTCATGGATCAGGCCATGAAGGTGGGTGCTCCCGTGATCGGTCTCAACGATTCGGGCGGCGCACGCATTCAGGAAGGCGTGGCCTCGCTGGCAGGGTATGCCGAGGTGTTCCAGCGCAACGTGACTGCTTCTGGCGTGATCCCCCAGATCAGCATGATCATGGGCCCGTGTGCCGGCGGCGCCGTGTACTCTCCTGCGATGACCGACTTCATCTTCATGGTGAAGGACAGCTCCTACATGTTCGTGACCGGGCCTGATGTGGTCAAGACCGTGACGCACGAAACCGTGACTGCCGAGGAGCTCGGTGGTGCCGTGACCCATACCTCCAAGAGCGGTGTGGCCGATCTGGCGTTCGACAACGATGTGCAGGCGCTGCTGATGCTGCGCCGTCTGTACAACTACATTCCGAGCAACAACCGCGAAAAGGCTCCCTATCGTCCCACGCTCGACCCGGTCGATCGTGCCGACATGAGCCTCGACACCCTGGTGCCGGACAATGCCAACAAGCCCTACGACATGAAGGAGCTCATCGTCAAGACCGTTGACGATGGTGAATTCTTCGAGCTGCAGCCTGACTATGCGGCCAACATCGTGATCGGGTTTGCGCGCATGGACGGCAATGTGGTCGGCATCGTGGCCAACCAGCCGCTGGTGCTTGCCGGCTGCCTGGACATCAAGTCCTCCATCAAGGCCGCACGTTTCGTGCGTTTCTGTGATGCGTTCAACATTCCCGTCGTGACCTTCGTGGACGTTCCCGGCTTCATGCCCGGCACGAGCCAGGAATACGGCGGCATCATCAAGCATGGCGCCAAGCTGCTCTACGCCTATGCAGAATGCACCGTGCCGAAGATCACCATCATCACCCGCAAGGCCTACGGTGGTGCCTACGACGTGATGGCATCCAAGCACCTGCGCGGCGATGTCAACCTGGCTTGGCCCAATGCGGAAATCGCCGTGATGGGGGCCAAGGGTGCTGTGGAAATCATCTTCCGTCAGGACAAGGATGATCCCGAGAAGCTCGCTGCCCGCGAGGCCGAGTACAAGGCACGCTTTGCCAACCCGTTCGTGGCCGGCAGCCGTGGCTTCATCGACGATGTGATCCTGCCGCACGAAACGCGCAAGCGCATCTGCCGCAGCCTCGCCATGCTCAAGGACAAGAAGCTGGAAAACCCGTGGCGCAAGCACGGCAACATTCCGCTGTAAATCGCACCGTGTGCCTTCCGTACAGACTAGCTTATCGAATTCAAGAGTACCCAATATGTTCACCAAGATTCTGATTGCGAACCGTGGCGAGATTGCCTGCCGCGTGATCGCCACTGCCAAGAAAATGGGCATCAAGACCGTGGCGGTCTATTCCGATGCCGACAAGGATGCGCGTTTCGTGCAGCTCGCCGACGAGGCCGTGCGCCTTGGCCCGCCGCCTTCCCGCGAGTCCTATCTGCTGGCCGACAAGATCATCGAGGCCTGCCAGCAGACCGGTGCACAGGCAGTGCATCCCGGCTACGGATTCCTGAGCGAGAACGAGGAGTTCGCGCGCAAGGTCGAAGAGCACGGCATCACCTTCATCGGTCCCAAGCACGCTGCGATTGCGGCCATGGGCGACAAGATCGCTTCTAAGAAGCTGGCCAACGAGGCCAAGGTCAACACCATTCCCGGCTACAACGATCCGATCGATACGCCCGAGCATGCCGTCGAGATCGCCAAGAACATTGGCTATCCCGTCATGATCAAGGCCTCTGCCGGCGGCGGTGGCAAGGGCCTGCGCGTGGCCTTCAACGACCAGGAAGCCTATGAGGGCTTCAGCTCCTGCCGCAACGAGGCTCGCAACAGCTTTGGCGATGACCGTGTCTTCATCGAAAAGTTCGTCGAACAGCCCCGCCACATCGAAATCCAGGTGCTCGGCGATGCGCATGGCAATGTGGTCTACCTGAACGAGCGCGAGTGCTCCATTCAGCGCCGTCACCAGAAGGTGATCGAAGAGGCTCCCTCTCCCTTCATCAGCGATGAAACCCGCAAGGCCATGGGCGAACAGGCTGTGGCACTGGCCAAGGCTGTGAACTACCAGTCTGCCGGTACGGTGGAGTTTGTGGTGGGCAAGAACCAGGATTTCTACTTCCTGGAAATGAACACGCGCCTGCAGGTGGAGCATCCGGTCACCGAACTGATCACCGGCCTGGATCTGGTCGAGCAGATGATCCGCATTGCGGCTGGCGAGCCGCTGTCCTTCACCCAGGCCGAGGTCAAGCGCGTCGGATGGGCCATGGAGTGCCGCATCAACGCCGAGGATCCGTTCCGCAACTTCCTGCCCTCCACCGGTCGTCTGGTGCGCTTCCAGCCGCCGGAGCAGACCCTTTTTGCCGGACAGGCCACGACCGACTTCGGTGTGCGCGTGGATACAGGGGTGGTCGATGGGGGCGAGATCTCCATGTACTATGACTCGATGATCGCCAAGCTGATCGTGCATGGTACTGATCGTGCCGACGCGATTGCCCGCATGCGCGAAGCTCTCAATGGCTTCGTGATCAAGGGCGTGCAGAGCAACATTCCGTTCCAGGCTGCACTGCTTGCACATCCCAAGTTCATGGCAGGCGACTTCAACACCGGCTTCATCGCCGAGCACTATGCGCATGGATTCCGTGCCGAAGACGTGCCCCACGAAGATCCCGATTTCCTCGTGGCGCTCGCTGCACGCCTGCACATGTGGTATCGCAACCGTGCGCAAGGGCTCCAGGGCAAGTTCTGGGAAGGCTACAAGCGTCTGCCGCGTCGCGAGTTCACCGTCTGTGCCCTGGGCAACGAAGGCGACAACCGCTATGTCAATGTCAGCCTGGGTGAAGTCGAGCTCGGCAAGCCCACCAAGGTGGTGGTGCACGATGCTGCCGGCGATCGTGAATACGACATGGAGCTCGACCACTTCTTGGGCGGCAGCGCCATTCATGGTTCCTCGAACGGCAAACCCTTCACGGTGCAGATGGAACGTGGCCGCACCAAGAATCCGCTGGCCATCCGCGTGATCAACAACGGGACGCAGCTCGATGCCATCGTCATGCATCCCCGCACGGCCGAGCTGCATCGTCTCATGCCCTACAAGGCACCGCCGGACATGAGCAAGTACGTGCTCTCCCCCATGCCGGGCCTGCTGGTGCAGGTGGCGGTCAAGCCCGGACAGAAGGTCCAGGCGGGTGAGCGTGTGGCCGTCATCGAAGCCATGAAGATGGAGAACATTCTCTTTGCGGCAGCCGATGGGGTGGTCAAGGACATCATGGCGCAGCAGGGCGAGAGCCTGGCTGTGGATCAGCCTATCGTTGAATTCGAATAAGGCGTGATTCACATTCCTGTGGGAGCAGACCTGCTTCTCACAGGAAACAGCGGGCGATGCTTGCGTGCCAGCATGATGCAGGCTGTCGTGAAGACAGCCCTGCAGAATGCCGGCAGCAGCATCGCCTTGTTCATGGGGTACGCATGACTTCTATGGCCTTTTCTTCCTGGTGGACCTTGTGGCTGTCCCGCATGAGGCCTGCCGCACGCGATGCTTTGACCGCTGCATGCGCAGCCGCCCTGGCATGGATGCTGGCTCAATACCTCTATGGACAGCCACGGCCCTTGTTTGCCGCCGTCACGGCGGTGGTGTGTCTGGCGCCTGGGCTGCCCAATCATGGGCAGCAAAGCATCATCGTGGTATTGGGCGTGGTCATCGGCATGGTGCTGGGCGAGTTGACGCTCATGGCGCCTGTGGAGCCGATGCTGTTCAAGGTGGCCGTGGCCACCTTTGCATCGATGCTGGTGGCTTCATCCTTCGGCTTTGCTGCAGTCGTGCCTATTCAAGCCGGTGTTTCCGCCATTCTCATTCTTGCTTTCGGGCCGGAGACAGCAGGGGTGTCCAGGCTTCTGGATGTGCTTGTGGGATGCGGCGTGGGGCTGCTGTTCAGCCAAGTGCTGCTGACCCCTGATCCGGTACGTCTCGTCAACCGTGCCGTGCATGCATTGCTTTGGCAATTGGCGCAAGGACTGACGTTGTCGGCTGAAGCCTTGCGAGAGGGTGACTGGCATCGAGCAGAGGTGGCCATGCGCCGTATCTCGGCAGCCTATGGCGCGGTTCAGGTCCTGGATGCCGCGATTACTGAGGCGCGCAAGACGGCACGGTGGTCCTTGCGGGGGCGCTGGATGGCCGATGCGGTGCATGAGGTGGCAGCGCGTTATGATCGGCGCGGCAATCGTCTGTATGCTTCGACCTTGCTTTTAGCGGAAGCGTTGGGAGATGGGTTGCGCAAGAGTACCGAGCAGCCTGAAAACGGACTTCCTCCAAGAGGCCTGCAGGAACGGCTCGATGCATTGGCCACGCGCTGTACGGTCTTGGCCGATGCAAGCGGAGGGGCTGCATATGGTGCGGTAGCTGGAGAGCTGCCTTGGGATGCGTCTGAAGGAATAGCAACTGGTGAAGTCTACAAGGCCTCTGTCATTTGGCAGGGCTGCGAGGAACATCTGGAAACCGTATGGGTCAATCTGGATGCCTTTGCAGCGAGCCATTCCCGTTGAAAAGATATGGTAGGAGCGGGTCCATGGGACATCAAATGGGGTGATGGAGTGAAATGTCCTGGGTATTGAAGGTATCGATCCATGCGACTCCGGGGGCGCGCCGCACGGAGGCAGCAGGCATGCATGGAAATGCGCTGAAGGTGCGTCTTGCGGCTCCTCCTGTCGACGGCAAGGCCAACGAAGCGCTGCTGACCTGGGCTGCTGACGTCTTCGGAGTGCCGAGGCGGCAGGTCGATTTGCTGCATGGTGCGGCAGGGCGACAGAAAGTGCTGGCGGTGCAGTGCGCAGACGAGCATGCGCTGCAGCAGGCCAGACTCAGGTTGCAGCAACTCTGTCATGGTGCACCGGGCAGCAGTACCTGAAGGGGAGCATTGCTCCAGCTGCAGCCGAATCATGCACGGGATAGAGAGAGGACAGCCGACCGTAGGGTCGGAGGAAATCAGGAATGACAAAAGAGTTCTTTTCGATGAATCAAAAAACGCCCATGGCCGTGGACCATGCTGGAGCGGGAAGCGCAGCACACGCGGCGCGCGTGGACAGCAGAAATGGGCCCTGGCAGATGCGCAGCATCGCCAGCGTGTGGCACCCCTGCACGCAGATGCAGCGGACGGATGCCGTGCCTCCGCTGCCCATGGTGCGGGGAGAGGGGCCCTGGCTGTTCGATGAGGACGGTCACAGGTACTTCGATGCCAACAGCAGCTGGTGGGTCAACCTGTTTGGGCATTCCGACGCGCGCATTCAGCAGGCGGTGACGCATCAGCTTCATACCCTGCCGCATGTCATGCTGGCGGGATGCACGCACGAACCGGCGGTGGTGCTGGCGGAGCGCCTGGCTGCGCGCACACAGGGAGTCCTGGGGCACGCCTTCTTTGCCAGTGATGGAGCATCTGCCATCGAGATCGCCCTCAAGATGAGCTTCCACTACTGGAAGAACACCGGAAAGCCGGGCAAGCGCGAGTTTGTTCATGTACGCCATGGCTATCACGGCGAGACGCTGGGGGCCCTGTCGGTGACCGATGTGGCGGTATTCCGCGATGCCTATGATGCCCTGCTGCTGCAGGGCCACGAGGTGGCTTCGCCTGATGCACGCCAGGCGGGAGCCGGAGAAACGGCGGTCGATGTGGCCCGCCGTGCGGCAGCCGATCTGGAGAAACTGCTGCAGGAACAGCATGACCGCATTGCTGCCGTGATCGTGGAGCCGTTGATCCAGTGTGCTGCAGGCATGGCCATGCACGATCCTCTTTATCTGCAGGAGGTGCGTGCTTTGTGTGACCAGTATGGCGTGCATCTGATCGCCGACGAAATCGCCGTGGGTTTCGGCCGTACCGGGACATTCTTCGCCTGTGAACAGGCAGGCATATGGCCAGATTTTCTGTGTCTGTCCAAGGGAATCACGGGGGGGTATCTGCCGCTGTCGCTGGTGATGACGCGCGATACCGTCTATGCGGCCTTTCTGTCGGAGGATGTGACACGCGGATTCCTGCATTCACACTCCTACACTGGCAACGCGCTGGCTTGCAGTGCTGCACTGGCGGTGCTTGACCATTTCGAGAAGGATGATGTGCTGCATCGCAATGTGCGGCAGGCCGAATGGCTCGATGCGGCACTGGCCTCTCTTCGGGAGGATGAACGGATTCAGCACTGGCGCCGGCGCGGCATGATCTGGGCCTTCGATGTGAAGCCCGAGCATGCACGCGGGCGGTTTGCCGAACGTGTGCATCTGGCAGGGCGCCGCCATGAGCTGCTGATTCGTCCGATTGGATCGACGGTGTACCTGATGCCCCCCTATCTGCTGGATGAAGGCGTGTGCAGCTGGCTTGCACATGCCCTGCAGATGACCCTCAACGATGTCTGGGAGAGCGACGATGCTGATGCAACATCTGAACCGGCAGTTGCATGAGGCCGATGCGGCTGCCCTGCGCCGCAGACGTCGCACCGTGCTGTCGCCCTGTGGCCCGGTTCAGCAGCTGGAAGGGCGCGAGACGCCGTTGCTCACCTTCTGCAGCAACGACTATCTCGGCCTGGCCCAGCATCCTGCTCTGGTCGAGGCTGTGGCAGAAGGGGCCAGGCGCTGGGGGGTAGGCAGTGGGGCTTCGCACCTGGTGAGCGGCCATTCGCAGGCCCATGCGGCTGTCGAGGAACGTGCTGTCCGCTGGCAGGAGGCTCACATTCCCGAAGCGCGGGGGCTGCTCTTCTGCAGCGGATTCATGGCCAACATGGCACTCATGACGGCGCTGGGGGACGATCAGGCCGTGATCCTTGCCGACAAGCTCAACCATGCTTCCCTGATCGATGGGGGTCTGCTGGCACAGGCCCGCATGCAGCGCTATCCCCATGGTCGGCTCGACCGGCTTGAGCAGATGTTGCAGCAGTCCGCAGCGCCCATCCGGCTGATCGTGACCGACGCCGTGTTCAGCATGGACGGGGATGTCGCGGATCTGCCCGCTCTGCTGGCTCTGGCCGAGCGTTACGATGCCTGGCTGGTGGTCGATGACGCCCATGGTGTGGGCGTTCTTGGCGCGAAGGGACATGGCTCGCTGGAGCATGCGGGCCTGCGCAGTGAGCGACTCATCTGGATGGGCACTCTGGGCAAGGCAGTTGGAGTGTCGGGAGCTGTCGTGGTGGCGCATCGCACCCTCATCGAGGGAATGATCCAGCGTGCACGTCCCTACATCTACAGCACGGCCATGCCTCCCGTACTTGCCCATGTGCTCGGGGTGAGCATGGATCTCATCGAAGGGGCAGAGGGGGCAGCGCGCCGAATGCATCTGCAGCATCTCATCGCCGCCCTGCGAGAAGGGGTAGGGCAGATGGTCGAGCGCCATGCAGGCTGGAGTCTGCCCGCTTCATGCACGGCCATCCAGCCGCTCATCGTGAGCAGCAATGACGATGCGCTGGCCCTTGCCGGCAGGCTGGAGGATCAGGGGCTGTGGGTTCCGGCCATCCGCCCGCCCACGGTTCCCATGGGAACCGCCCGCCTGCGCATGACCCTGAGCGCTGCCCATACGCTCGATCAGGTGCAGACGCTCACGGCGGCGCTGGCAGACATGGACATTGCATTGCAAGGAGGAGGTCCCGCATGAAAGGATTGCAAGGTTGCCTGGTGACAGGAACCGACACCGAAGTGGGCAAGACTCTGGTCAGTTCCACGCTGGTGCACTGGCTCACCACGCGGGGCCTGCGTGCAGCAGGATACAAACCCGTGGCATCGGGCATGGAGCAGGCGACCGATGGCCGCTGGTACAACGAGGATGTGATGCGGCTGCACGCAGCCGGCAGTGCGGATATTCCTCCGGGCCTGATCGGGCCCTTTCAGTTTCGGGTAGCCTGCGCGCCGCACATTGCAGCTGCGCTGGAGCAGCGCCCCATCGACCGCATGGCCCTGGTGAGCGGGGCCCATGTCCTGGGAGGACTGGTGGATCGCCTTGTCATCGAGGGAGCAGGGGGCTTGCGTGTGCCCTTGGGTGAGGATTGGGACAGCGCCGATCTGATGGTCGACTTCGATCTTCCGGTGGTGCTGGTCGTGGGCATGCGGCTGGGATGCATCAACCACGCGCTGCTGACGGCCGATGTGCTGGCCCAGCGGGGACTGCGCCTCGCCGGATGGGTTGCCAACTCCGTCCATGCCGACATGCCCTATCTGGAAGAAAATTTCCATACGCTTCAGGCTTTTCTCGAACGCGAACACCAGACGCCGTGTCTGGGCAGAATTCCTTCTCTGGGCCAGGCGGGGCCGGTTGCTGCCGTTGGGCATCTGGATGCGGCGCGGCTGCGCCGGGTTTTTGCACTTGATTCAGGAGATTGCACGGAATGAACGCCGTCATGGAACAGGAACACGCTCCCATCGTCACTCCGGCCTTTCTGCAGGATCCTTATCCGGTCTATGCCCATCTGCGTCAGGAGCACCCGGTGCAGTGGAGTGACGAGTTCTTCCAGGGGGCCTGGCTGGTCAGCCGGCATGTCGATGTCGAGCCTGCCCTGCGCGATCCACGCCTGTCGGCGCAGCGCACGGGGGGCTGGGTGAACGAGGTGGAGGGAGCCGATGACGCAGAGAGCCGGCTCGCGCAGCGTGCCTTCCAGCGTTTCTTCGCTCGTGCGCTGCTGTTTCTCGATGCGCCAGACCATCCCCGGCTACGCAAGGTCATGATGCCCGCCTTTCGGCAGGATCGCCTTCTGCGGCTGCAGCCCCTGCTCGAAGAGTGGTGCACCGAGCTGGCCTGTGGCTTGCAGGGGCAGTTCGACTTCATGGAACGCATTGCCCGTCCGCTGCCGGCCCGCGTCATTTCCCATCTCATGGGAGTGGATGCCAGTCTGGAGCTCGATTTCATGCAGTGGGCCGAGGGACTTGCAGCCTTCATCGGGGCAGCACGTCCCACGGCGCGCCAGCTGGCTGTGGCGCAGGGCTGCCTGACCGAGATGCTGCGCTATTTCGAGGAAGATCTCCTGCCGCGCCGGAGGCTCGTGCCACGGGATGACCTGGTGGGGACATTGCTCGCGGCCGAGGCCGATGGCACGATCCAGAGCCATGGGGAACTGCTGGCCCAGTGCGCCATGCTGCTCTTTGCAGGCTACGAAACCACGCGCAACCTGCTTGGCAATGGCATGCATGCATTCATGACGCACCGTGATCAGTGGCAGGCTCTCTGTGCCGATCCCTCCCTGGCGCCGCAGGCGGTGCGCGAGCTGTTACGCTACGACAGTCCTGTCCAGTGGACGGGCAGGCGGGCAGCGACATCCTTCGAATGGCATGGCCAGCAAATCCGTCGTGGGGATCTGATCATTCTGCTCATCGGCTCGGCCAACCGCGACCCCGCGCGCCACGAGGCACCGGACCGGCTCGACGTGCAGCGCATCCAGCCTGGGGCGCTTTCGTTCGGCAGCGGGCCGCATGTGTGCATCGGGGCTGGACTCACCCAGCTCGAAGCGCAGGCCATGTTCAGCGCCCTGGCGCGTCAATGTCCCGATCTGCTTCCCGATGGCCCCCCTCTGCGCGACGGCAATCCCGTCTATCGGGGGGTGCGGCAGCTTCCCATGCAACGGGCAGTGGCCTGATCCCAGAACGTGTCCCTGTCCCTTTCCTTGTGCAGAGAGAAATTTCTCTCTCGTTCAGAGAAAGGGCAGACCCTCCGTTTCATCATTTTTTCTACAGGAGTTCACTCATGACTGACTACCAGAAAGGCAGCCCCCGTCCCTTCAAGGTGCTGGGCATCCAGCAGATTGCCATCGGCGGGCCGAGCAAACAGCGCCTCCAGACGCTCTGGGTCGACATGTTCGGCCTTGAAAAAACCGGCACATTCCAGAGCGAGCGCGAGAATGTCGACGAGGACATCTGCGCCATGGGCAAGGGGGCGATGAAGGTCGAAGTGGATCTGATGCAGCCGATGGATCCCGAAAAGAAGCCGGCTGTCCATACCACGCCGCTCAATCATGTGGGACTCTGGATCGATGACCTGCCGGTCGCGGTTGCCTGGCTCACCGCACAAGGCGTGCGCTTCGCCCCCGGAGGCATCCGCAAGGGCGCTGCAGGCTTCGACATCACTTTCATTCACCCCAAGGGCAACGAAGAGCTGCCCATCGGCGGTGAAGGTGTGCTCATCGAGCTGGTCCAGGCGCCCAGGGAAGTCATCCAGGCCTTTGCAGCCCTGGAGCAGTCCGCAGCCTGATGCAGGCCTGGACATCCCCACATTTTTGATGGCCTCGCCCCGCATTGGTCGCGGGACAGGGTGCGGAGGATGTCAGATGGGGATGCCAGATGCGGTGGCGTGTCTGCAGAGAAGAACATTTCTCTGCAGGTGTGCCTATTCGTGCCCGGAAGGAGAGGGGGGCATTTCTGCCTCTCTTCTGGCACGTGCCTTGGCCAAGGCGGCAGCAATGATTGCCCGTTTCCCGTCGAGAACAGCCGGATCCGTGTGCAGACTCTGGGATTCGAGATGCGCCAGCTTGTGCTCTGCCTTGGCTTCCAGCTCTGCTGCGTGCTCCTTTTCGGCGCGGCGGATTCTTTGCTGATGGGCGCGATAGCGCGTCAAAGCCTGATCTGCCAGAGGCTGGGACCAGGCATCCCATCCTGTACGGTGAGCATTCAGGGGTTCCATGGCAATGCAGTCGACAGGGCAGGCCAGGGCGCACAGATCACATCCCGTACAGAAGGGTTCGATCACCGTGTGCATGCGCTTGTGGGTCCCTACGATGGCATCCGTAGGACAGGCCTTGATGCACAGGGTGCAGCCGATGCACCACTGCTCGTCGATCACGGCTACGGTCATGGGCCCCTCTGCACCATAGGCAGGATCAATACCCTGAGAGATGGAGCCAGATTGCAGTGGTTGGCCCAGGGCAAGAGCGATGCGGTGCATGCCCTCGACGCCTCCCGGAGCACACCGATCAAGGCCAGCCTCTCCTGCCGCCAGCGCATGGGCATATCCCTCGCAGTCCTCGAAGCCGCAGCGCTGACACTGGGTTTGCGGCAGGATGGCGTGAATTTTCTGGGCAGTGGAACTGAGCGACATGACGAAGCAATGAGCAAACCGGGCGGCATCGCGCAAGCGGTGTTCTGCCGGAGAGGGGAATGAACGGGACAAAAGAAAACCTGTGGGCCAGATTCTAGGACACCCACGTTGCGTGGTCTGCCTCTTGCAGGGATGCCGAAACGGCCATCCGCGAGGCATGAGCATGAGAGCTCCAAAAACAAAGGCCACCCCAGCAGGGTAGCCCAGATACCGATCTCCAAGAAACCATGCAGGCATGGAGCTGAGAGAGCCTCCATGCCGCACCGGTTGACCTGGCGGGTCAGCGAAACGTCTTATTTGCGTTTGCGTGCAGGAGTGCGCTTGGGAGCAGCTGGCGCAGCGACAGAGGAAGCGGAAGGCGTGCTGGATTCAGCCTCTTCCCCGTGAGGATAGCGCCAGGTCGTGACCGGTGCCGGTTCGGTGCTGGCGTGCTCAGGCTCGGCCGGAGCAGCCACCGTGGTGGTCGGAGTGGCCATGGCGGCCGCGGCCGAAGACGTTGCACCTGCGGTGGGGGCCACAGAGGGAGCGGAGGTCTCCGCAGCAGGGGCTGGGGAAGGTGCTGGCTGACTTGCTTCTGCAATCGGAGCTGGAGTGGCAACCGATTCAGGCACCTGCACTGCAGGCCGCGCTACCGGTTCCGTCACGGCCTGTTCGGTGGAAGGCGTGGCAGATTTGGCCACTTCCTTCGGAACCACCGCAGGCACCTCTTCCTTCATGGCGCTGGCAGCAGCGGTTGTGCGTCGACGAGGCACGGCCGGCTTGCGGGGAGCTGCAACGGGAGCAGAAGGGCTTGCCTTTTCGCCTTGCTCGGCGATGGGCATCGGCATGTCGTCGCTGACCTGCAATCCAACCCGGGTGCCCTGAAGCGCTTCAGCCTGCTTGAGATGCGCCATCAGCTCCTGCGAAGCCTGGTGACGTTGCGGAGAAACCTGATCCACATGATGGCGTGCAATGAAGTCGCGCACCACCGGATAGACAATCTCTCGCCACTTGCGGCCACTGAAGATGCCGTAATGGCCAGCGCCCTTGAGCTCGAAGTATTGCTTGTCCTCTTCGGGGACGTTCGAACACATGGAAAGCGACGCCTGCGTCTGACCGATGCCAGCGATATCGTCGAGCTCGCCTTCCACGGCAAGCACGGCCGTCTTGGTGATGTCCTGAGGACGCACGCGCTCGATCTTGCCTTCGGGGCTTTCGACATCCCAGGTGCCGTTGACGAGCTTGAACTCCTGGAACACCGTGCGGATGGTGTCGAGGTAGTAGTCGGCATCCATGTCGAGCACTGCGTTGTACTCGTCATAGAACCGCAGGTGGGCATCGGTGCTTTCGTCGTCGCCACGCACCAGATTCTTGAAGTAGTCGTAGTAGCTCGTGGCATGGCGATTGGGGTTCATGGACACGAACCCGGCATATTGCAGGAACCCGGGATAGACACGTCGCCCTTCGCCAGCGTATCCGGGCGGAACCCGGTAGATCACGTTGTTCTCGAACCATTCGTGGCTGCGGTTCACAGCCAGGTCGTTCACTGCCGTGGGGGACTGGCTTGCATCGATGGGGCCTCCCATCATGGTCATGCTGGCTGGAGTGCGTTCGCCGCGTGAGGCCATCAGCGAGACGGCCGCCATCACGGGAACCGTCGGCTGGCAGACGCTGATCACATGGCACTCGCCGTTCATCTCGTGCACATGGCGAATGAACTCCTGCACGTAGTTGACGTAGTCGTCGAGGTTGAAGCGGCCTGCCGACAGGGGAACGTCACGTGCATTCTTCCAGTCTGTGACATACACCTTGTGGTCATTGAGCAGAGTCTTGACCGTATCGCGCAGCAGGGTGGAATAGTGTCCGGAGAGAGGGGCCACCACCAGCACCGGCGGCGAATGCAGCATGGCCTCCAGCGTCTTGGAGTCATCCGCGTAGCGCTTGAAGCGCACCAGCCGGCAGAAGGGCTTGTCGATGTCGACCCGCTCATGGATCGACACATCCACGCCATGAACCTTGGCAGTGACAATGTCGAATTCCGGCTTGGGATATTCCTTGACGAGACGGTGCAGCAGCTTGTAACCCGCAGCCATGCGCGTGGCATAGGGCGACAGGCTCACCAAGGGCAGCATCGGGTTGGTATACATGTGCGATGCGGCAAGCGTCATCTCGGAAAACGGAGCCATCAGGGCCCGCTGGGCTTCATACAAGTGGTAGAGCATGGTGATGCACCTCGAAAAAGGATAGGAAGCCGTGCTTGAAGCAGGCCCGCCGCAGGGATGCTGCACTGCACAAATTTTAGCAGCAGCACACGGGCATGGACACACCTCCAGGCAAAAACGGTGGCACATGCACATCCAGGGCGAATTCCATCGCTCATTGTGGGAGATGTGGCCGCCTCATCGCATCATGGACAACCCTGTCATGCAACCGTCATTCGTACCGTCACAATCTTTGCGACATAGTTATCCGCATAGATTTTCTTCCTTTGCAATCGAGCGTGAACATGCATCGCGTCGTCGAAGTCCGAAAATACATAAAAAAACCCAGGTGACCGAAATCACCTGGGTTTTCATTCTGGCGGAGAGGGCGGGATTCGAACCCGCGGTAGGCTATTAACCTACACACGCTTTCCAGGCGTGCGACTTAAACCGCTCATCCACCTCTCCAGAAGCGTTGCATTGTAGCTCAGAAATCTCGTCTTTTTGAAACGCCCCTCACTTTTGTTGCTGTGGCATGCAGCTCATGCCCGGGGCGGTGTGGGCGTGTCTGCATGGGCCTTCACCAGGGTCATGGCCGAGCTGATGAGGGTGGAGACCTCCTGCATGCTGGCGGGAACGACGAGCGTGGTCTGTGCATCGGCAGCGACACGGCTGTAGGCGTCCACGGCCTTTTCTGCCACCTTGAGCTGCACGGCCGCTTGGCCGCCGGGCAGACGGATGGCTTCGGCCACACGCGAGATGGCCTGTGCCGTGGCTTCTGCCACCGCGGTGATCGAGGCTGCCTCGCCCTGGGCCTTGTTGATGACGGCCTGTTTTTCCCCTTCGGAGCGCGCAATGTAGGCTTCGCGCTCGCCTTCGGCCAGATTGATCTGCTCCTGGCGCTTGCCTTCCGATGCGGCGATGCGGGCACGCTTTTCGCGTTCTGCGGTGATCTGGGCCTGCATGGCGTGCAGGATTTCGGCAGGTGGGGTCAGATCCTTGATCTCATAGCGCAGAACCTTGACGCCCCAGTTGAGTGCGGCTTCATCGATGGCATTGACGACCTGGGCATTGATCATGTCCCGTTCCTCGAAGGTCTTGTCGAGTTCGAGTTTGCCGATGACGCTGCGCAGCGAGGTCTGTGCGAGCTGCGTGACAGCCACGATGTAGTTGCTCGAGCCGTAGCTGGCGCGCATGGCATCCGTGACCTGAAAATACAGGATGCCATCAACCTGCAGCTGGGTGTTGTCGCGCGTGATGCAGACCTGGCTGGGGACATCGAGAGGGATTTCCTTGAGGCTGTGCTTGTAGGCCACACGATCGATGAAGGGAATGAGGAAGTTCAGGCCAGGGTTGAGAGTGGCGTGGTATTTGCCGAGCCGCTCCACCACCCAGGCGTTTTGCTGCGGGACGACCTTGAGTGTCTGGGCCACGAAGATGACGGCGAGAACCAGAAGGATGAGTGCGTATGCCATGGAAGTGCAAGAGGGTGAGGAAAGGGGGAGCAGGATTCCGACGGGAAAGGCTGCGGGAAACAGTCTAAACGACTGTGGTCCACGGGGCACGGGAGTGCTGGCTGCGGACAGGAGGGCTGGGAGGTCAGGGGATGTGAGGCGTGACAGGACGCAGCACCAGCTGGTTGCCCCGAATGTCCACGACAGTGTGCGAACCGGCTTGGCGCGGAGCCGCAGGGTCGGCGGCAATGGCCGTCCATGGAGCCCCGCGGTAGTGAACCCGGGCCGTGCCATCGGCGCGCCAGACCTGCACCTGGACGGGTTCTCCGATGTCGAGGCCATTGAAGGTGGCGTTGCCTGTGGCTGTTTCAGGTGAGCTGCTGGCCGTGCGCCGTTGCCGCAGGGTGCGCAGGAGATGCCAGGCCAGCACGGCCACGGTGCTCACGCAGGCGGCGAGCAGACACTGCGCGGTCACGCTGGCACCGAGCTGGGCAGCCAGGGCCGCCACCAGGGCACCCAGCGAGATCATGAGCAGATAGAAGGTGCCTGTCATCAGTTCGGCGGCGATGAGCAGCAGCATGGCGATGCCCCAGAACAGGGTGTGGCTCATGAAAAACTCCTTGCGGTAGGGGGTGCGTCCGGCAAAAAATACCCGTGCATCCGTATGGGGTGGAGGCTGTGGATGACGGAAAGCATCCATATGCCATGAGGCATGTGGGATGCCGCCCACAGGCCACGCGGACAGGCATGCTGTCACCGGATGTGCAGCGCAATCGTCATGCAAGACTCGTATCATTGCACATTCTTTTTGGGACACCGCCACCGACTATGGCGTCCCCTGGAGAGGCGGGAGGAGGGGGCATGATTTCCCTTTCTTTTTTGCCTCTTCCATACTGCCGGTTTCCGCCGGTTCTTCAGGAGTCTTGCAGTGAAATTTCGTTTTCCCATTGTGATCATCGATGAGGATTACCGTTCGGACAATACGTCCGGCCTCGGCATCCGTGCCTTGGCCGAAGCCATCGAGAACGAGGGATTCGAAGTGGTGGGTGTCACCAGCTATGGTGACCTGTCCCAGTTTGCCCAGCAGCAGAGCCGGGCGAGTGCCTTCATCCTGTCGATCGACGATGAGGAATTCACCCCCGGCCCCGACCTGGACCCGGCCGTGCTCAATCTGCGCAACTTCATCGAGGAGGTGCGTCGCAAGAATGAGGAAGTGCCGATCTACGTCTATGGCGAAACCAAGACCAGCCGTCATCTGCCCAACGATGTGCTGCGCGAGCTGCATGGCTTCATTCACATGTTCGAGGACACGCCGGAATTCGTGGCACGCCACATCATCCGCGAGGCCAAGGCGTATCTCGAAGGTATTCAGCCTCCCTTCTTCAAGGCGCTGCTCGACTATGCAGAGGATGGTTCCTATTCATGGCACTGTCCGGGGCATTCGGGGGGGGTGGCCTTTCTCAAGTCGCCGGTGGGGCAGATGTATCACCAGTTCTATGGCGAGAACATGCTGCGTGCCGACGTCTGCAACGCCGTGGAAGAGCTCGGACAGCTGCTCGACCACAACGGTGCCATCGGTGAAAGCGAGCGCAATGCCGCGCGCATCTTCAATGCCGATCACTGCTTCTTCGTGACCAATGGCACCAGCACCAGCAACAAGATGGTGTGGCACCACACGGTAGCGGCCGGTGATGTGGTGGTGGTGGACCGCAACTGCCACAAGAGCAATCTGCACGCCATCATCATGACGGGCGCGATTCCGGTGTTTCTCAAGCCCACGCGCAACCATTACGGCATCATCGGCCCGATCCCCAGGGAGGAGTTCACGCCCGAGGCCATCCGGGCCAAGATCGCTGCCAATCCGCTGCTCAAGGGCGTCGATCCGGACAAGGTCAAGCCGCGCATCCTGACGCTGACCCAGTCCACCTACGACGGGGTCCTCTACGACACGGAAGCCGTCAAGCAGATGGTCGACGGCTATGTGGAGAATCTTCACTTCGATGAGGCGTGGCTTCCGCATGCGGCCTTTCATCCCTTCTATGGCACCTACCATGCCATGGGGCGCAAGCGCGAACGTCCGCAGAAGACGATGGTCTATTCGACCCAGTCGATTCACAAGCTCCTGGCAGGCATCAGCCAGGCCAGCCAGGTTCTGGTGCAGGACTGCCAGGAGCGCAAGCTCGACACTTACCTCTTCAACGAAGCCTATCTGATGCACACGAGCACCAGCCCGCAGTACAGCATCATTGCCAGCTGCGACGTGGCTGCAGCCATGATGGAGCCTCCGGGAGGCACGGCGCTCGTGGAGGAAAGCATTGCCGAGGCGCTGGATTTCCGCCGCGCCATGCGCAAGGTCGACGAAGACTTCGGCCGGGACGACTGGTGGTTTCAGGTCTGGGGCCCCGAACATCTCGTGGAAGAAGGCATCGGCCGCGCCAGCGAGTGGATCCTGCATCCGGGCCAGGACGGCGATCTGCCCGGGGTGGGCGAACAGTGGCATGGCTTCGGTCCGCTGGCCGATGGTTTCAACATGCTCGATCCCATCAAGTCCACCATCGTGACGCCCGGGCTGCGCATGGATGGCAGCTTCGACCGGTCCGGCATTCCCGCCAGCATCGTGACCAAGTATCTGGCCGAACATGGCGTGGTGGTGGAGAAGACCGGTCTGTACAGCTTCTTCATCATGTTCACCATCGGCATCACCAAGGGCCGCTGGAACACCCTGGTCACGGCGCTGCAGCAGTTCAAGGACGACTACGACAAGAACCATCCCATGTGGCGCATCCTGCCCGAGTTCTGTCAGCAGCATCGCCGCTACGAGCGCATGGGCCTGCGTGACCTCTGTCAGTACGTTCACGAAATGTACGCCAAGTACGACATCGCTCGCCTCACCACCGACATGTACCTGTCGGAGCTGGCGCCTGCCATGACGCCGTCCGACGCCTATGCCCACATCGCGCGACGCAAGACCGAACGTGTCGAGATCGACCACCTCGAAGGACGGGTGACCGTGGGGCTGGTGACTCCCTATCCTCCCGGCATTCCGCTGCTCATTCCTGGCGAGGTCTTCAACCGCAAGATCGTCGATTACCTCAAGTTCGCACGCGAATTCTCACGCCAGTGTCCGGGCTTTGAAACCGACATTCATGGGCTGGTCGAGCAGATCGACGAGCATGGCGAGACGCGCTACTACGCCGACTGTGTGGCAGCCGCCTGCGACGGACGCAGCAACGGCACACCGGTGTCCGATGGCCCCATGAATCTCACGATCGACGACATGATTGCCACCCAGCACGATTCTCCCTACATCAATCCGTTCTGACTCTAGACGTGCCGGCACGGCAGCAGCAGTTTTGGGCAGGAGCTGCTGCTGGCGTCGCCCTGAAGGGCATCCAGGCCTCAGTCCAGTCTGTAGAGAGCAGAAAAAGGGCGACTCCCTTGGAGTCGCCCCTGTCTGAATGGGCTGTGGAGCAGAACGGGCCAGAGCCATCCGCTCCCAGCTCGAGCATGGCTTCAGGCGTAGTCGGACCCCAGGCCTGCCGTCTGGCTGAAGCCACAGTCCACATAGCTCACCTCTCCGGTCACGCCAGATGCCAGGTCAGAGAGCAGGAAGGCAGCGACGTTGCCTACTTCCTCGATGGTGACATTGCGGCGCAGCGGGGCATTGGCGGCCATGTAGGCCAGCAGCTTGCCGAAGTCCTTGATGCCGCTGGCAGCCAGGGTCTTGATCGGGCCTGCGCTCACGCCGTTGGCGCGGATGCTGCGGCCATCTTCGGTCCGTCCCACCGCCTCGGCCAGATAGCGCACAGAAGACTCCAGGGCGGCCTTGGCCAGGCCCATGGTGTTGTAGTTCGGAATGGTCCGTACGGCGCCCAGATAGGTCAGGGTCAACAGGGCCGAGTGGTCATTGAGGTAGGGCATGGCTGCCTTGGCCATGGCCGGAAAGCTGTAGGCGCTGATGTCCATGGCCACACGGAAATTCTCGCGGCTGAGGCCATCGAGGAAATTGCCGGCAATGGCTTCGCGCGGAGCAAAGCCGATGCTGTGCACGAATCCATCGAAAGTGGGCCAGGTCTGCGACAGATCGGCAAACAGCCTTTCGATCTGGGCATCGTCTCCCACATCGCAGTCGAAGACCAGATTGGAGCCGAAATCGGCCGCAAACTCGCTGATGCGGTCCCTGAACCGCTCGCCCACATAGCTGAATGCCAGCTCTGCGCCCTGCTGGTGGCAGGCCTTGGCAATGCCGTAGGCAATAGAGCGGTTGGAGATGACGCCGGTGATGAGCAGTTTCTTGCCAGTCAGAAAACCCATGGATCCATCCTTGTGCAATTCGAAATTCCTGGTTGAGAATGCATGTCGATCCCTGCATGCAAGTCCTGCACGGCTGCGAGAGCTTTTCCTGAACGCGGCGCATCGGGCCCTGTGCTGCTTCCTGTTGGCACCTCACACCGCACGTGTCACAGCGCTGGCCAGACATGGCGGCAGACAGTGCAGTGAGAAGGCCCAGGCACCATTCACCGTTCCTCTTTCAGAAGGGCGCCGCTGCGCATTGCCTCCTTGCATGGAGTCTGCCTGCATGGCAGGCAGGAATCGCGACCCCGCGACACCGTGGCTCCTGGTCGCGGCGGGTCTTTCCGGTTGCCCGGATTTTGCAAAGGCGACATTGTCGCATGATTGAATGCCCTCTGTACCTGCTGCGGCGCAGAGCTGCCTGCAAGGCCGTGAACCTGCAGCCCGTGATTCCGAGTGTGCAAATCGTTTGCACAACTTGAATCCGAGGGGCTATCTGGCTATAATCTTGGCATCACGACCAGAGCGTGCACGCAGAATGGGCCGGTTTTCACCGCCCTTTTTTTTTGCTTGCACGCCAATGGAAGTATTTTATCTGGCCCACAAATCGTTGTAAATCAATGACTTGTGGATTATGCATCACAAGGGTTGCGCGTGTCGTTACAGAATTTGGTGGAACAAACCGTACAGGCCATGGGGCTTGATCTGGTCGAAATCGAACGTTCGGCCGGCGGTTTGCTGCGCATCACGATCGATCTGCCCTGGCCGCAAGAGGGTGGGGAGGCCTTCGTCACCATCGAAGACTGCGAAAAGGTGTCGCGTCAGCTCCAGTATGCGCTGGAGGTCGAGGGTGCCGATTACACGCGTCTCGAAGTGTCTTCTCCCGGCATTGATCGTTTGCTGCGTCACGAGCAGGATTTCGAGCGCTTTCAGGGTGAAGAGGTCGATGTGACGCTCAAGGAGCCCATCGGCGTCAATTCCGGCAATATCGCGGCCAATCGCAAGAAGTTCCGAGGCACGCTGGAAAAGTCCGATTCCGGGTGGCAGATCGTTTGGAGCGATGCGCCTCCGGTCAAGCCGGGGCAGCGCGTGAGCAAGAAGAAGGCTCCGCCGCCGCTGCAGGCGCTTGGTTTTACCTTAGACGAAGTGCGCGAGGTCCGGCTGGCGCCGGTCGTGAATTTCAAGGGGCGCCGCCGGCCCGCGCAGCCGGCACCCGAAAGCGGCGAGGCATGAGCGTCACCCAACCCGACCACAACATACAAGACTTACGGAGTAAATCACGATGAACCGCGAATTGCTGATGCTGGTGGAAGCCATTGCCCGCGAAAAGAACGTCGATCACGATGTGGTGTTCGGCGCCATCGAGCTGGCTCTGGCCCAGGCCACCAAGAAGCTTTATCAGGACGATGTGGACATTCGTGTGGCCATCGATCGTGAAACAGGCGAGTACGAGACCTTCCGCCGCTGGCTGGTGGTGCCGAACGAGGCCGGCCTGCAGAATCCTGCAGCCGAGGAGCTGCTCATGGATGCGCAGGATCGCATCCCCGACATTGCCGTGGGCGACTATATCGAAGAGCAGATCGAGTCGGTGCCCATTGGGCGCATCGGGGCCATGACCGCCAAGCAGGTGGTGCTGCAGCGCATCCGGGATGCAGAGCGCGACATGCTGTTGCGCGAGTTCCTCGAACGTGGCGAAAAGATTTTCACCGGGACGGTCAAGCGTGCCGACAAGGGCGATCTGATCGTCGAGAGCGGCCGCATCGAAGGTCGACTCAAGCGCGGCGAAATGATCCCCAAGGAAAACTTCCGCACTGGCGACCGCGTGCGGGCCATGATCATGCAGGTCGATCCGACGCTGCGGGGGGCTCCCATTCTGCTGTCGCGTTCGGCGCCGGAATTCATGGTGGAACTCTTCCGTCAGGAAGTGCCTGAAATCGAGCAGGGCCTGCTCGAGATCAAGAGCTGTGCCCGTGACCCGGGCAGCCGTGCCAAGATTGCAGTGGTGGCGCATGATCCGCGCATCGATCCCATCGGAACCTGTGTCGGCGTGCGTGGCAGCCGGGTGACGGCCGTCACCAACGAGCTGGCAGGCGAACGTGTCGACATCGTGCTCTGGAGCGAAGACCCGGCGCAGTTCGTCATCGGGGCCCTGGCGCCCGCCAATGTGCAGTCGATCGTCGTGGACGAGGAAAAGCACGCCATGGACGTGGTGGTGGACGAAGAAAACCTGGCCGTGGCCATCGGGCGTGGCGGGCAGAATGTCCGCCTGGCTTCCGATCTCACCGGCTGGAAGATCAACATCATGGACGCGGCAGAATCGGCACAGAAGCAGGCCGATGAAACCGAGACCTTGCGCGCGCTCTTCATGAGCAAGCTCGACGTGGATCAGGAAATTGCCGACATCCTGATCGAGGAAGGATTCACCAGTCTCGAAGAAGTGGCCTATGTGCCGCTGCAGGAGATGCTGGAAATCGAGGCGTTCGACGAGGACACCGTCAACGAATTGCGTGCACGTGCCAAGGATGCGCTGCTGACCATGGAAATCGCCCGCGAAGAAAGCGTGGACGATGCGGCCAGCGATCTGCGCGATCTCGAAGGCATGACGCAGGAACTGCTGTCCAAGCTGGTCAAGCACGGCGTGCATACGCGCGACGATCTGGCCGATCTGGCAACTGACGAGCTTGTGGAGATCACGGGACAGACCGACGATGAGGCCACGGCGCTCATCATGAAGGCCCGCGAGCACTGGTTCAACCAGGACCAGGCATAAGAAAGGGGTGAGCATCAATATGGCATCGACACACAGTACCGTGGCTGATTTTGCAGCCGAACTCAACAAGACCCCCGAAGCGCTGCTCGAACAGCTGCGCGGGGCTGGCGTGCACAAGTCCACCCCTTCCGATCCCGTGAGCGAGGCGGACAAGCTTCGGCTGCGCGATTTCCTGCGCGCCAGCCATGGCGGAGCGGGCGGCGATCGCAAGAAGATCGTGCTGACCAAGAAATCCACCAGCGAGATCAAGCAGGCCGATGCCACGGGCAAGGCACGCACCATTCAGGTGGAAGTGCGCAAGAAGCGCACGCTCATCAAGCGCGACGAGCTCGAGCAGAAGGCTGACGCAGCCGCCGATCACGCTGCTCCCGCAGCGCCGGCCATCGATACAGCCGAGCTGCAGCGCCGCGAGGAAGAGGCACGCCGTCAGGCTGAGCTGATCCGCCGGCAGGAAGAAGAGCTGGCCGAACAGCGCCGTCGCCGAGAGGCAGAAGAAGCAGAGGCCGCACGCAGGGCAGAAGCCGAGCGTGCTGCAGCCGAAGAGGCTGCCCGCCTGGAAGCGGAAGCCAAGGCGGCTGCGCTGTCTCCCGAGGAAGCCCGTGCTCAGGCACGTGCCCGCGCAGAGGCCGAAGTGGCAGCCATTCAGCATGCCCGCGCAGAAAGCATCGAGAAGGCTGCTGCTGCCCGCGAAGCCGACCATGAGCGCGAGCGCGCGGCCGAAGAAGCCAAGCAGGCTCAGGAAGCTGCGCGCACGGCGGCCCAGGCCAAGCTCGAAGCAGACCGCAAGGCGCGTCTGGAAGAAGAGGCCCGCAAGGCACGCGAGCTCGAAGAGAAGCGTCGCAAGGCCCTGGCCGAGGCCGAGGCCATCCGCGCCATGATGAATGCTCCCGCCAAGGTGCTGACGGCCAAGAAGCCCGAGGAAGCCAAGGCCAAGGGAACGCTGCACAAGCCTGCGGCCAAGGCAGATGCCAAGCCCGCAGTCAAGACCGGTGGGGCAGATGCCAAGCCGGCCGGTGCCAAGGAAGTCAAGTCCAGCAAGCTTTCGTCGAGCTGGGCAGGTGACAGCAACAACGATAGCCGCAAGCGCGGCGAGATCAAGACGCGCGGCGACACCTCGGCAGGCAATCGCAGCGGTGGCAATGGCTGGCGCTCTGGTCCGCGTGGCAACAAGCGCAACGATCGCCATCACCGCGGCGGTGACGACCATCATCAGCAGGCACAGGCCGAGTTCAAGCAGCTCGAAATTCATGTGCCAGAGACCATCACCGTGGCCGAACTGGCGCACAAGATGTCGATCAAGGCGTCCGAGGTCATCAAGATTCTGATGAAGCTTGGACAGATGGTCACCATCAACCAGCCGCTCGACCAGGATACCGCCATGATCGTGGTGGAAGAACTGGGGCACACGGCCGTGCAGGCGGCTCTGGATGATCCTGAAGCCTTCACCGAAGAGGAAGTCGAGGCACAGCAGGCAGAACTTCTGCCGCGCGCTCCGGTTGTCACCGTCATGGGCCACGTCGACCATGGCAAGACCTCTCTGCTCGACTACATTCGTCGCGCCAAGGTGGCGGCAGGGGAAGCAGGGGGCATTACCCAGCACATCGGTGCCTACCACGTCAAGACGCAGCGTGGCATCGTGACCTTCCTGGATACCCCAGGCCACGAGGCCTTCACTGCCATGCGTGCCCGTGGTGCCCAGGCTACCGATATCGTGATTCTGGTGGTGGCTGCCGACGACGGCGTCATGCCGCAGACCAAGGAAGCCATCAAGCACGCCAAGGCGGCAGGTGTTCCCATCGTGGTGGCCATCAACAAGATCGACAAGCCTGATGCCAACCCCGAACGGGTCAAGGGCGAGCTGGTCTCCGAAGAAGTCGTGCCCGAGGAATACGGCGGCGATTCTCCGTTCGTCGAGGTGTCTGCCAAGACCGGACAGGGCATCGATGACCTGCTCGAAAACGTCCTGCTGCAGGCGGAAGTGCTGGAGCTCAAGGCGCCGGTCGATGCACTGGCCAAGGGGCTTGTGATCGAGGCCCAGCTCGACAAGGGCCGTGGCCCTGTGGCCACCGTGCTGGTGCAGTCCGGCACGCTCAAGACGGGCGATGTGGTGCTGGCAGGACAGACCTGGGGTCGCATCCGGGCCATGACCGACGAGAACGGTCGTCCGGCCAAGTCGGCAGGTCCCTCCATCCCTGTGGAGATCCAGGGGCTGAGCGATGTGCCGCTGGCCGGTGACGAGTTCCTCGTGATGGCTGACGAACGTCGGGCCCGTGAGATCGCAACCTACCGCTCCGGCAAGTACCGCGACACCAAGCTGGCCAAGCAGCAGGCAGCCAAGCTCGAAAACATGTTCGCCAACATGGAGGCTGGCGAGGTCAAACATCTGCCCATCATCATCAAGGCCGATGTGCAGGGCTCGCAGGAAGCGCTTGCTTCCTCGCTGCTCAAGCTTTCGACCGACGAGGTGAAGGTGCAGGTCGTCTATGCGGCGGTCGGCGGCATCAGCGAAAGCGACATCAACCTCGCCATCGCATCCAATGCCGTGGTCATCGGCTTCAACGTGCGTGCCGATTCGCTGGCCCGCAAGACGGCCGAGGCCAATGGCATCGACATCCGCTACTACAACATCATTTACGATGCCGTGGATGATGTGAAGGCGGCCATGAGCGGCATGCTCACGCCGGACAAGAAGGAAGAGGTTGTCGGTACGGCCGAGATCCGCCAGGTGTTCCGTGTCAGCAAGATCGGTTCCATTGCCGGCTGTATGGTCACGAGCGGGGTGGTGCACCGCACCTCCAAGCTGCGCCTGCTGCGCGACAATGTGGTCATCTTCACTGGCGAGCTCGACTCCCTCAAGCGCTTCAAGGACGATGTCAAGGAAGTCAAGGAAGGCTTCGAGTGCGGTCTCAACATCAAGGGCTACAACGACATTGCCGAAGGCGATGTGCTGGAGTTCTTCGAGATCAAGGAAGTCGCACGCACGCTGTGACGCGGCATGTCGGCAGGGATGCTCCAGGGCGTTCCTGCCGATTCCTTCGTCCCTCTGCATTCCGGAGTTCCATGCCTCAAAAGAAATCTCCCACCCAGCGCAGTTACAAGGTTTCCGACCAGATCCAGCGGGATCTGTCGGAGCTGATCGCGCGCGAGCTCAAGGATCCCCGCGTGGGCATGATCACGCTGCAGGGCGTGGAGGTCACGCCCGACTACGCCCATGCCAAGGTGTACTTCAGCGTACTCACCGGAGATCCTGTGCAGACGCAGGAGGCGCTCAACCACGCGGCTGGGCATCTGCGCAACGGGCTTTTCAAGCGCCTGCACATCCATACCGTGCCCACGCTGCACTTCGTGTATGACCGCACGCAGGAACGTGCGGCCGACATGAATGCCCTGATCGCCAAGGCAGTCTCTTCCCGTGCCAAGGACGACTGAGCCATGAATGCGCCTCGCACACGGGTGCAGCGGCGCCCGGTGCATGGGGTGTTGCTGCTCGACAAACCGCTGGGTCTTTCCAGCAATCAGGCTCTGCAGAAGGTCAAGTGGCTGCTGCGCGCCGAAAAGGCTGGCCATACGGGCACGCTCGATCCTCTGGCTACCGGTGTGCTGCCTCTGTGCTTTGGGGCGGCGACCAAGTTCAGTCAGATGCATCTGGATGCCGACAAGGCCTATGAGGCCCTGCTGCGGCTCGGACAGACCACCACCACGGGAGATGCCGAAGGCGAGGTGCTGCGTGAACGCCCGGTACAGCTGTCCAGCGAGACCATCGAGGCAGTGCTGCAGCGCTTTGTGGGCGTCCAGCAGCAGATACCGCCCATGCATTCGGCCCTCAAGAAGGATGGCAAGGCCCTGTACGAATATGCGCGTGCCGGGCAGGTCGTCGAACGTGCGCCGCGTACCATCACGGTGTCTGCACTCGACCGGCTGGAGGTGCCGGCAGAGGTGCAGGCCGCCTGTCCTCCGGGAACGGTGCTGCGGCTGCGCGCTTCCGTGAGCAAGGGCACCTACATCCGCACGCTGGCCGAGGATATCGGTGAGGCACTGGGTTGCGGTGCGCATCTGATAGGCCTGCGCCGCGTTCAGACGGGGGCCTATGATCTGCAGCGTTGCATCACGCTGGAGGCGCTCGAAGCCATGGATGCCGCAGGGCGTCTTGGCGCGCTGCTGCCTCCCGATGTGCTCCTGACCGGACATGTGCCTGTCATGCTGGACACCGATGATGCAGCCCGTTTCCTTACCGGCCTGCGCAGAAGAGGCGGCTGGTCCGATGCGCCCCAGGTTGCGGTTTATGGACCGGTGCCTGCTGCAGAGGGCACCGCTGAGCCAGAAACGCCCAGGGGCGGGCCCGACCGGGTGTTGCTGGGCACGGCACACATCCAGGCGGGGCAGCTCATTCCCACGCGTGTGCTCAGTCCCCTGGAAATTGCCCAGTGGCTGCAGCAGCAGGCAGAGATCACGGTGCCGACGGAGGTGCCTTCGTGACGACAGTTCCCCTGTGACCGGCATGCCGTGTCATGACATGCCGACGGGCAGGCCAGCATGCCTGCCGGAGATTCCCTTTCCTCTCTTTCAGAAACCCTTTTATTCAGACCGTTTGATCCCATGAGCACCCAAATTCGCAATATCGCCATCATCGCCCACGTCGACCACGGCAAGACCACCATGGTCGACCAGCTGCTGCGCCAGTCTGGCACCTTTGCCGAGCACGAAAAGGTGGTGGACACCGTGATGGACAACAACGCCATCGAGCGTGAGCGCGGCATCACCATTCTGGCCAAGAACTGCGCCGTGAGCTGGCAGGGCACGCACATCAACATCGTCGACACTCCCGGGCACGCGGACTTTGGTGGCGAGGTGGAGCGTGCGCTGTCCATGGTCGATGGCGTGCTGCTGCTCATCGATGCGCAGGAAGGCCCCATGCCGCAGACCCGTTTCGTCACCAAGAAGGCGCTGGCCCTGGGCCTCAAGCCCATCGTGGTCGTCAACAAGGTGGACAAGCCGGGCGCCAATCCGGACAAGGTCATCAATGCCGCCTTCGATCTGTTCGACAAGCTGGGCGCCACTGACGAACAGCTGGATTTCCCCGTGGTGTACGCATCCGGGATCAACGGCTGGTCTTCCCTCGAAGAAGGCGAGCCGGGTGCCCAGTGGGGCCCCGACATGTCGGCGCTCTTCGACACCATTCTCAAGTACGTGCAGCCGCACGAAGGCAATCCCGATGCTCCGCTGCAGCTGCAGATCTCGGCGCTTGACTATTCCACCTTCGTGGGCCGTATTGGCGTGGGCCGCGTGAATGCGGGCCGCGTGCGTCCCGGCATGGATGTGCTCGTCATGGAAGGTCCGGACGGCCATCAGCTCAAGGGGCGCATCAACCAGGTGCTGACCTTCGAGGGTCTCGACCGCGTGCAGGTCAAGGAGGCAGGCCCCGGCGATATCGTGCTCATCAACGGCATCGAGGAGCTTGGCATCGGCGTGACGGTGACCGATCCGGCCGATCCGCAGCCCCTGCCCATGCTCACGGTCGACGAGCCCACGCTGACCATGAACTTCTGCGTCAATACCTCTCCGCTGGCAGGCCGTGAGGGCAAGTTCGTCACGAGCCGCCAGATATGGGACCGGCTGCAGAAGGAGCTGCAATCCAATGTGGCCCTGCGCGTCAAGGAAACCGATGAAGACGGCATTTTCGAAGTGTCTGGCCGTGGCGAGCTGCACCTCACCATCCTGCTGGAGAACATGCGCCGCGAAGGCTACGAGCTGGCAGTGTCCAAGCCCCGCGTGGTGTTCCGCGAGATCGATGGCGAGAAATGCGAGCCGATCGAAATGGTCACCTGCGACATCGAGGAAGGCCACCAGGGCGGCGTCATGCAGGCACTCGGTGAGCGCAAGGGCGAGCTCGTCAACATGGAGCCGGACGGTCGTGGGCGTGTGCGTCTCGAATACCGCATTCCTGCTCGGGGCCTCATCGGTTTTGCCAACGAGTTCCTCAACCTGACCCGCGGCAGTGGCCTCATCTCCAACATCTTCGACGGCTACGAGCCCCACAAGGGGGATATCGGCGGCCGCAAGAACGGCGTGCTCATCAGCATGGACGATGGCGAAATCTTCACCTACGCCCTGGGCAAGCTCGATGACCGTGGCCGCATGTTCGTGAAGGCAGGCGATCCGGTCTACGAAGGCATGATCGTGGGCGTGCACAACCGTGACAATGACCTCGTGGTCAATGCCACCCGTACCAAGCAGCTCACCAACTTCCGCGTGAGCGGCAAGGAAGATGCCATCAAGATCACGCCCCCGATTGATCTCTCGCTCGAATATGGCGTGGAATTCATCGAGGACGACGAGCTCGTCGAGATCACTCCCAAGAGCATCCGCCTGCGCAAGCGCTTCCTCAAGGAGCATGACCGCAAGCGTGCCAGCCGCGAAGGGCAATAAGCAGGCGCCTTCCTCCAGGGTCGACTCTGCGGTTCATGCTCCGCAAAGGGCATGAGACTCCGGGGGGCCTGGGAGGCACGAGACAGTGCCAGTCATGATGAGGCCGGACCTCTTTTCCGCAGGGAAAGGGGCCGGCCTTTTCCATGTCTGCCTCCCAGCTCCAGAGCTTTGGCATACTGCATGACATGCGGCGAGCACCTCTTCGGCTGTCAAGGGACAAGCCTGAGGGGGCAGGCGTGCGTTGCTTTAGCTAGCTAGCCCTGGTTCCCGCGGCAGAAACAATCACCCTACAGGAGACACGATTCATGGCTGATACCCCATCCTGGTCCTGGACCACACCGGACGTTCTGGCTGAAGTGCGCGGAGGCGTGGGCTTCCTGACGCTCAACCGTCCTCGGGCACTCAACGCGCTTTCTCTCGCGATGGTGCGCAGCCTGTACGAGATTCTGGTGGCATGGCAGGGCGATCCGTCCGTGCAGGCTGTGGCCATTCGGGGCAGCAACAAGGAAGGGCCGTTCGGTGCCTTCTGCGCAGGCGGTGACATCCGCTTTTTCCATGATGAGGCAGCACGCGGCAATCCGGGCATCGAGGATTTCTTCACCGAGGAGTACACCCTCAACCATCTCGTGCACACCTATGGCAAGCCCTACATCGCCTTCATGGACGGCATCGTCATGGGCGGAGGAATGGGCATCACCCAGGGAGCCACTGATCGCATCCTTACCGAACGCACGCGCATGGCCATGCCGGAGACCCTCATCGGACTTTTCCCGGATGTGGGCGGCGGCTATTTCCTGAGCCGCTGTCCGGGGCATGCGGGCGAATGGCTGGCATTGACTGGAGAGCATGTGAAGGGAGGCGACGGGCTCGCCATCGGCTGGGGCGATCACTTTCTTTCCAGCGCCCGGCAGGCGGACGTGTGGCAGGCACTGGGGGAACAGGATTTCGTCGACGGACAGGCGGTGCGGGACTGGCTGCGCCTGCAGGTCGAATCGGCTCCGCCGGAAAGCAACGGCTTTGCGCAGGCCCGTTGCCTTGCCGATGGGTATTTTGGAGGGGAGGGCGTCTCGGACATCCTGCACGCGCTGGAAGCGGCGGCGGACGATGCATGGGCCCTCGGCACGGCTCAGGCGTTGCGCAAGCGTTCACCTCTCATGCTGCATGTGGTGCTGGATCAGGTACGCCGGGCGCGCCATCTGTCGCTCGCTGACGATCTCCGCATGGAACGCACTCTGGTTCGGCACTGTTTCTTTCCGGCCCATCTGGGGCGTACAGCCACGTCCAGCGAAGTGGTGGAAGGGGTGAGGGCGCTTGTGGTGGACAAGGACAATGCTCCACGCTGGAATCCTCCCGCAGTGGAGGAGGTCACCCCCGAGATGGTGGCTGGTTTCTTTGTCGCTCCATGGCCTCGCGACATGCATCCCCTGGCACATCTGCGCTGACCCCATCCTGACCGCGGAGCGGAGACAAGACACTCCCCGGAAGGGGGCGATCAGCGGTGACGGCTTTTCATGATGCGCTCCACTTCCCGTTTGCCCTCGCGTTCCTTGATGGTGTTGCGCTTGTCGTGTTCGGCTTTGCCCTTGGCGAGGGCAATCTCGCATTTGACGCGGCCTTCTTTCCAGTGCAGGTTGATTGGAACCAGGGTATAGCCCTTCTGTTCCACCTTGCCGATCAGTCGCCGGATTTCTTCCTTGTGCATGAGCAGCTTCTTGGTCCGGACGCTGTCGGGGCTGATGTGGGTCGATGCGGTCTTGAGCGGGCTGATCTGGCAGCCGATCACGAACAGCTCGCCATTGCGGATCACCACGTATCCTTCGGTGAGCTGCACCTTGCCTTCGCGCACGGCCTTGACCTCCCAGCCCTGCAGTACCATGCCGGCCTCGTAGCGTTCCTCGAAGGCGTAATTGAAGGCGGCTTTCTTGTTCTCGGCAATGCGATTGCTCGAGGGCGATTTTTTGCTTGTCATAATGGGAGCCATGTGTGAGGGTTTTCCGCAGCATGCTGCTGCCCCAAAACCCGGTGCAGGAAGGGGCGCATGCCCTGATTCCTTCGTTCCTGCAGCATTCTCAAATCCGCATTGTATGAAAACCGTCCGCAAATCCGTCCTGATCTGGTATAGCCCGGCCGAAATGTTCCGGCTGGTCTCCGACGTGGAGTCCTACCCTGCGTTCCTGCCCTGGTGCGGGTCGGGCAAGGTCCTTGAAAAGACGCCGGATGGCATGGTGGCCGAGGTCGGGATATCGCTGGCAGGTTTCAAGCAGACGTTCGTGACACGCAACCATGAAATCCCCGACCGCCAGATCGATCTGGATCTGGTGCGCGGACCGTTTTCGGATCTGCACGGACAGTGGCGGTTCGAGCCGGTAGGAGATGGGCAACAGCGTGCCTGTCGTATCCATTTCGAGCTGCAATACGGTTTTTCAAGCAGAACCCTGGCTGCGCTGGTGGGTCCGGTCTTCGACAAGATCGCCGGCAGCTTTGTGGATGCCTTTCTCCAGCAGGCCAAGAAAGTCTATGGCTGACACTTCTCTTTCCCATCATTCCTCCGCAGCTCCCGGGATAGACGTGGAGCTGGTCTATGCACCTGCCCCTCGGCAGATGCTGCGGCAGATGCTGAAGCTCCCCGCAGGCAGCACGCTTGCCGATGCCGTGCGTGCGAGCACCCTGTCCACCGCATCCGAAGTGCAGGAGTGGCTGCGTCTTTCCATGACTGCGGCGTCCTCAGAGGCCAGCAGTTCAGCGAATGCCGTACTGCCCATTCTGATGTCCGGCATCTGGGGGCGCAGGGCAGAGGCTGGCCGTGTCTTGCGGCAGGATGACCGGGTGGAACTCTACCGGCCACTGCTGGTGGACCCCAAGGTGGCGCGACGCGAGCGGTTCCAGCGGCAGGGCGCACGCAATGCCGGTCTGTTCGCCAGACGGCGTGCCGGAGCCAAGTCCGGGTACTGAAGAAAGCGCACTCCCGTACGCTCTGCCCTGTCCCGTACCATCGTAGGGGTGCAGGTTGGCTGCGCTGCAGCACGTACAGAGACCCCTCCGGGAGACGGGTGCTTCTGCGACGGAGGTTTGAATCAGCTCCAGCGTGCCTGCCGTCTCCATCGTGGCAGGGTGGGTGGGCGGCATGGGCATATGCGATGCAAACCTGCTTGCCTGTCCTGATCGGACGGTGCGGGTTGCCATTTCGTTTTCTGTTTTCTTTTTTGTTTTTCGCCATCATGCATATCGACGTCCGGATTCTTGATTCCCGCCTGGAAACTCAGATGCCAGCCTACGCCACCCCTGGCAGTGCCGGACTGGATCTCAGGGCCTGTGTGCAGGCACCTCTGGTACTGCAGCCGGGAGGCTGCGAGCTTATTCCGGCGGGTCTGGCTCTGCATCTGGCCGATCCTGGCTATGCGGCGCTGATCCTGCCGCGTTCCGGCCTGGGGCATCGACACGGCATCGTGCTTGGAAATCTGGTCGGCTTGATCGACAGCGATTACCAGGGCGAACTGATGGTCAGTGCCTGGAACCGTTCGGCCGTTGCCTACACCATCGAGCCCATGGAGCGCATTGCCCAGCTGGTGATAGTTCCCGTCATGCAGGCACAGTTCAGGGTGGTGGAAGATTTCGGGCAGGCGACCTTGCGGGGAGAGGGGGGCTACGGTTCCACCGGACGCTGAGCGCGACGAATCTGCCCATCGAGCTCCGGTACAGGGGCTCGATGGGTATGGATGGTGCTGGTCTTATTGCCAGCGGGAGGCTGCCAGCATGGCGGCCAGCTTTTTCTCGACGGGCAGAGGCTCGTGATCCAGCTGGGCTGCCAGCAGTTCGCCGCTGAGCATGGCGAGCGTCAGCCCGCGCGCGCCCATGCCGCAGCACAGATACACACCGTGCAGAGCGCAAGAGGCTGGCGCAGTATCTTCTTGGCCCGCGGTTCCACGAGAGGCTCGCTGGGATGGGCTTCGGTGGCCTTCCTCTGGCAGCAGCGCGCCTACCGCTGGCAGGCGATCGGGAAAGGTTGCGCGTACGCCTGCCCATCCATGCGCCAGCCCCGATGCGAATGTCGTCTCCAGTGCTGCTGCAGACCGTGGATGCAGGATGCGGAGCTTGTCGAGTATGGCCGGCATTTCGCTTGCACGTACCGAAGCATCGTCGTCTTCGCGGACAAAGGTCGATCCTGTGGTCCAGATCATGCCCTGATGATGACCGATCTGCCAGGGAATATGGGCGGCCATGCTGCCCTTGCCATTGATGGGCAGTGAGGGCAGCTCAGTGGGGGCGTCAGGCACATCGGCTTCCCATCCCCAGGCGATCTGCCCCCGAAGGGGATGCAGGTGCAGGCCAAAGGGCGCAGCGTGTGTGTCAGCCGGTCTTTTGTTTCCTCTGGCAGGCATGGGAGCATCTTTGGGCGCGAGGTCTGCCAGCTGCGCAAGCAGGTTCTGCGTGGCGTGTGCGGCAGCCAGCACGACGATATTGCCCGAACCTAGGCATCGTCCGTCCGTCGTATATGCCTGCCAGTGCGATTCATCTGGTGCGTCCGTCGTCTGGGACAGTGCCGCAACCTCGGAGTCTGTGCGTATCTCGATGCCGGGATGCGAAAGCAGGGCCTGCACCAGAGCAGGAGGTTTGATCCAGGCCGCACAGGCATGCCACATCACCGCTGGCGCATCAGGCAGCAGGGCTCGGGCGCGTATGTCCTCAGGAGCGGGGCATGCCCAGGGAGTCGCAGCCGCACGGAGGTCCGAGGAAGATGCTTCGGTCCAGGTACGGGGCAGTTTGACACGTCCCTCCACACAATGCTCCACCACCCCCGTGGGAGCCCAGTCCGTGCCGGGCGACAGATGGTCAGCCGCACGTGCCAGGGTGCAGCGGATGCCTGCCCGGCTGATCTGGCTGATGCGGGTATCGTCGGCAGAGGTATGGGGAACGACAAGCCCGACCGGAAGCCCCGAGGCCCCAGCGGCAGGCCCACTGCGATCAAGTACCACGACTTTCCAGCCACGGCGTGCCAGGCTGTAGGCACAGGCCGCACCGCTCAGCCCTGCTCCGATGATGAGCGCACGGCGTGGCTTCTGGGGCTGAGGGGCAGATGGCGCAGGGCTCTGCCAGCGGGGAGCCCAGGTCAGGGTGCATTCCAGCGTGTCGTGCGTGGTCGATGGTAGACGCGGTACCGGTGCCCGCTCGCAGTCCTGCCATCCCTTGCTTGCCAGGTGGTGCAGCAGGGCATCCGACGCAGGGGGCGGGGAGAGCTGCATGGTGAGCCGGGTGTGATGCCGGGCACGGGCCGTGAGGGCCGATACTACCGTGCGCATATCCTGCAGAGCGGGGTCAGCAGCTGCAGGGTCGGGCCAGTGCATGCGGATGGCATCGAAGGTGCCAGTGGCATCCAGCAGTGCCTGCCCCATGGGGGCTACGACCACATGCAGAATCAGCCGCTCTTCGTGCAGCACCATGCGGTGCCATCCGGGGAGCAATCCCCACCACTGTCTTTGCAGGGCATCGAGCATGGCGCCTTCGGCTGCGGCAGGCATGGGGAGGAATGGAGCGCGCGCACGCCATGCACTCCACTGGTTCAGCACGTCCCCCCAGGACGGGGGCTGTTCGCATTGCCAGACGCAATGCGATACCGAGTGGGGAGCGGACTGGCCATGCGTCCACCACTGGACCCAATGGCGCCAGAAAGGAACCAAGTCGTGCCCTGTTCCCAGCAGCAGCACTCTGGAATCGAATACAGGGTCGGACATGGGGGCAAGGGGGGGCGGGATGGGAGACGGTCAGAGATCAGGCCGCAAAGACTGTGCCTGCGTGCTCTGGTTGCTCATGTGCTGCCACCCGGAGCAAAAAAGCCTCAGGCCTTGGGCGCTTCCGCAGCAGGCGGCACATATCCGGACGCCTGTTCGGCACCGGCACCGAAGAAATGGTTTTCCATCTGGCGGGCCAGATACTGACGCGCGCGTGCATCCGCCAGATTGAGGCGATTCTCGTTGACCAGCATGGTCTGATGCTGCAGCCATTCAGCCCAGGCTTGCTTGCTGACATTGTCGAAGAGGCGCTGGCCGAGCGCACCGGGGTAGGGGGGGCGATCCAGTCCTTCGGCTTCCTTGCCCAGCTTGACGCAGTGAACCATGCGAGTCATGTCGATTCCTTCCTTCTTAGCACAAATGGAAATCCAGGGTGGCGCCATTGTATGCCGGCATCTCGCGGTGCCGGATTGCACCGTCAACAGCCCCATTCGGTGCAGGGCATCGTCCGGATGCCCCTCCGATGCAGGGTTTCCCCCAGCATGGTGTTTTCCCTGCCATTTCAGCGGCCAGTCTTTTGCATACTGTGCAGGAAATGCAGGCCTGACGCGGACTTATGTTCCATGCAGGCGTCCGGATGCAGCCCCGGCTGATGTCTGGCTCCCTTTTCAGTAAGAGGACTGTAAGTGCCTCCATGCACATTGGCTCGCGAGCAATGCACCCGTCATGTGCCATTGCGCACCGGCTCATATCCATCAAGAGAATCCGTTCGAGGAGACAAACATGACAGCACAAACCGGCGCCATCGAATCCGTCCTGGTCGAGAACCGCGTGTTCCCCCCCTCCGAGGCCACCATGGCACATGCCCGCATCAGCGGCATGCCCGCCTATGAAGCCCTGTGCAAGGAAGCCGAAGACGATTTCGAGGGATTCTGGGCACGCCTTGCACAGAAGTACGTGGTGTGGGACAAGCCCTTCACCAAGGTACTCGACGAGTCCGAGGCTCCGTTCTTCAAGTGGTTCGATGACGGCGAACTCAATGCTTCCGCCAACTGTCTCGACAAGCACATGGGCACCCCGGTCGAGCACAAGACCGCCATCATCTTCGAAGCCGACGATGGCAGTGTCACTCGTGTGACCTATCGAGAGCTGCTGGGCCGGGTGAGCCGCTTTGCCAATGCACTCAAGAGCCAGGGTGTCAAGAAAGGCGACCGCGTCATCATCTACATGCCCATGACCATCGAAGGCGTCGTGGCCATGCAGGCTTGCGCCCGTCTGGGGGCTACGCACAGCGTGGTGTTTGGAGGCTTTTCCGCCAAGGCGCTCCACGAGCGCATCGTCGACGCAGGTGCCGTGGCAGTCATCACGGCCAACTACCAGATGCGTGGCGGCAAGGAGCTGCCTCTCAAGGCCATCGTGGACGAGGCGCTCAACGAAGGCGGCACCGACTGCGTGAAAACCGTGCTGGTGTTCGAGCGCACCGCCACGGCCTGCCACATGGTGGCGGGTCGCGACAAGACCTTTGCCGAAGTGCTCGAAGGTCAGGACGATGTCTGTCCTGCAGTGCCCGTCGGGGCCGAGCATCCCCTGTTCGTTCTCTACACGTCCGGCTCCACCGGCAAGCCCAAGGGCGTGCAGCACAGCACCGGGGGCTATCTGCTGTGGGCCAACACCACGATGCAGTGGACCTTCGACATCCAGGACAGCGACATCTTCTGGTGTACCGCCGACATCGGCTGGATCACGGGGCACACCTACATTGCCTATGGACCTCTGGCTGCCGGAGCGACCCAGGTCGTGTTTGAGGGCGTACCCACCTATCCCGATGCTTCCCGTTTCTGGAAGATGATCCAGGACCACAAGGTCACCATCTTCTACACGGCTCCCACGGCCATCCGCTCTCTCATCAAGGCAGCGGACAGCAACGACAGCGTTCATCCGCGCAACTTCGATCTGTCTACCCTGCGCATCCTGGGCAGCGTGGGCGAGCCCATCAACCCCGAAGCCTGGATGTGGTACTACAAGCATATCGGTGGCGAGCGCTGCCCGATCGTCGATACCTTCTGGCAGACCGAGACGGGCGGTCACATGATCACGCCGCTGCCTGGCGCTACGCCCCTGGTGCCTGGCTCCTGCACGCTGCCGTTGCCCGGCATCATGGCGGCCATCGTGGACGAGACGGGGCAGGATCTGCCCAACGGCTCGGGTGGCATTCTGGTGGTCAAGCGCCCCTGGCCCAGCATGATCCGTACCATCTGGGGAGACCCGGAGCGGTTCAAGAAGAGCTATTTCCCCGAAGAGCTCAAGGGCTACTACCTGGCGGGTGATGGCGCAGTCCGCAGCGCCGACCGGGGGTATTTCCGCATCACCGGTCGCATCGACGATGTGCTCAACGTCTCGGGCCATCGCATGGGGACCATGGAAATCGAATCCGCCCTGGTGGCCAAGAGCGATCTGGTGGCTGAAGCAGCTGTAGTGGGGCGCCCCGACGACCTCACAGGTGAAGCCATCTGTGCCTTTGTGGTGCTCAAGCAGGGCCGTCCCAGTGGAGATGAAGCCCAGCGCATTGCCAAGGAGCTGCGCGATTGGGTCGCCAAGGAAATCGGCCCCATTGCCAAGCCCAAGGACATCCGCTTTGGCGAGAACCTGCCCAAGACCCGCAGCGGCAAGATCATGCGCCGTCTGCTGCGCAGTCTGGCCAAGGGAGAAGCCATCACGCAAGATACGTCTACACTCGAAAACCCGGCCATTCTCGACCAGCTGGCCAATTCGAACTGAACGTCAGACTCCGTGACAGCCTTTGCAAAGACCCTTCGGGGTCTTTGCTGCTTTCTGGAGGGGCGTTGGGGATGGCGCCGGAAGGGGGGAGGCCAGACGGCGCTGAGTGGTCCAGACGGCTTCCCGGATATGTCCAGGATCCCACGCCGTCATTGTCCTGTCACTTGCCGGTCCTTCCTGCCTCTTCCCATATCCACCGGCAATGGCTTCTCCGTGATTCCTTGGCCGCTTCATATTGAGAATAATCTCCGAATCCATCAGTTCGTCAGTTTCTGGAAAGGAGAATTCCGTACAGAGAAATTCCCCCTGAGCGGGCCAAGGTATTTCCGCTTCAGGGCCAAATGGAAAATCCGAACATTCACCGAACGATACCTTCGGGGAGCCGGGGCGCATACAGGGTATCCCTGTTCCGATAGGGAACACGCTTAAAAGAAACGTACAATGAGGGGGATTTGACGTAAGCGTCAATGGCTTGTCGCAACAGGCGTTGCATGCGGGCATGGCCCGAAGGGCTGCATGGGTGGAGCTGGGGTTTGCACCTGGTTCCCATACCTGCAGTTGTGTCGCATGCTGCGCACAAAGGGAAGACCGCTTTGCTGCGACAGCCAACCCTTCGGGGTGACAAGTGTGGGGTGCCCAGCGCCTGCCATTTTTCCAAGAGTGAATATTAGGAGATACCTTCATGAAAGCTTTGGTCGCCGTCAAGCGCGTGGTGGACTACAACGTCAAGGTGCGGGTCAAGTCCGACAACACCGGCGTCGAACTGGCCAACGTCAAGATGAGCATGAACCCCTTCGACGAAATTGCCGTGGAAGAGGCAGTCCGTCTCAAGGAAAAGGGTGTGGTCACCGAAGTCATCGCCGTGTCGTGCGGCCCGACCCAGGCTCAGGAAACCCTCCGTACGGCCATGGCCATCGGTGCAGACCGTGGCGTGCTCGTCGAAAGCAGCGAAGAGCTCCAGCCCCTGGCTGTGGCCAAGCTGCTCAAGGCGGTTGTGGAGAAGGAGCAGCCCGACCTGATCATTCTCGGCAAGCAGGCCATCGACGACGATTCCAACCAGACCGGCCAGATGCTGGCTGCCCTGTGTGATCTGCCCCAGGCCACTTTCGCCAGCAAGGTCGAAGTAGCCGACGGCAAGGCCACGGTCACCCGTGAAGTCGATGGCGGCCTCGAAACCGAAGCACTCTCCCTGCCGGCCGTGATCACGACCGACCTGCGCCTCAATGAGCCCCGTTATGTCACGCTGCCCAACATCATGAAGGCCAAGAAGAAGCCCATCGATACGCTCAAGCCCGAAGAGCTGGGTGTGGATGTCGCTCCCCACCTCAAGACGCTCAAGGTGGTCGAGCCTGCCAAGCGCAGCGCCGGCATCATCGTTCCCGATGTGGCTACTTTGGTGGACAAGCTCAAGAACGTGGCCAAGGTCATCTGATCCGGCATCGCATCGCACCCCATTTCAGAATTCAAGGAGATACCCTCATGACTGCACTCGTGATTGCAGAACACGACAACGCTTCCCTCAAGGCCGCCACGCTCAACGCCGTGACCGCTGCTGCCCAGTGTGGCGGTGATGTGCACGTGCTGGTGGCAGGCGCCAACGCTGCCGCTGCTGCACAGGCGGCCGCCCAGATCGCCGGCGTGAGCAAGGTGCTGCTTGCCGATGGCACGGCCCTCGAAAACGGCCTCGCCGAGAATCTGGCCGCCCAGGTGATTGCCGTCGCTCCCGGCTACAGCCACATCCTGTTCCCTGCCACGGCCAGTGGCAAGAACGTTGCCCCCCGTGTGGCAGCGAAGCTGGACGTTGCCCAGATCAGCGACATCACCAAGGTCGACAGCCCCGACACCTTCGAGCGTCCCATCTACGCCGGCAATGCCATCGCGACGGTGCAGAGCAGCGATGCCACCAAGGTCATCACGGTGCGTGGAACCGGTTTCGATGCGGCAGCAGCCACCGGCGGCAGTGCGGCTGTCGAGACCATTGCAGCCGTGGCGGACAGCGGCAAGTCGACCTTCGTGGGTCGTGAAATCACCAAGAGCGACCGTCCCGACCTGACCTCCGCACGCATCATCGTGTCCGGTGGCCGTGCCATGGGCAGCTCCGAGAAGTTCCAGGAAGTGCTCACGCCCCTGGCCGACAAGCTCGGTGCCGCCATCGGTGCCAGCCGTGCGGCAGTCGACTCCGGCTACGCCCCCAATGACCTGCAGGTGGGCCAGACCGGCAAGATCGTGGCTCCTGACCTGTACATGGCCATCGGCATCAGCGGTGCCATCCAGCATCTGGCCGGCATGAAGGACAGCAAGGTGATCGTGGCCATCAACAAGGATCCCGAAGCGCCGATCTTCAGCGTGGCCGACTACGGTCTGGTTGCCGATCTTTTCACCGCCGTGCCGGAACTGGTCAACGCCCTGTAATGCACCTGCGCATGAGGCCGTCCCTGACTCCGCTTTCGTGCTCCTGAATTCAGGAGCACGGGCAGGGTGGGGCGGCCTTTTTGCGTTTTCCCTGGCGTGGACCATGCAGCAAGTGTTCACGACCTTTATTCCTAGACTTGCAAACCGAGGAGACTGATCCATGAGCTATACCGCTCCGATTCAAGACATGCTGTTCAACATGACGCATCTGGCCGACCTGGACAAGGTGGCGGCCGAGGTGCCTCAATTCGCCGACGCAGGTCTCGAGACTGCCCAGGCTGTGCTGGAAGAAAGCGCCAAGCTGGCTCAGGACGTTCTGGCTCCCCTGAATTTCGAGGGTGACAAGCACCCCTCCACGATCGAAGGTGACGTGGTCACTGCGGCTCCCGGCTTCAAGGATGCCTACCAGCAGTACGTGGCTGGCGGCTGGCAAGGTCTGCAGCATCCGTCCGAATTCGGTGGACAGGACCTGCCGAAGACCATCGGCTCTGCATGCTACGAAATGTATCAGGCGGCCAACATGAGCTTCGCTCTGTGCCCCATGCTGACCGATGGTGCCATCGAGGCCCTGCTCACCGCAGGTTCCGACGAGCTCAAGCAGACCTATCTGCCCAACCTGATCTCCGGCAAGTGGACCGGGACCATGAACCTGACCGAGCCGCAGGCCGGTTCGGACCTTTCCCTGGTGCGCAGCCGTGCCGAGCGCAACGGCGATGGCACCTACAAGGTGTTCGGTACCAAGATCTTCATCACCTGGGGTGAGCACGACATGACCGAGAACATCATCCATCTGGTGCTGGCCCGCGTGGCCGGTGCACCGGAAGGGGTGAAGGGCATCAGCCTGTTCGTCGTGCCCAAGTTCATGGTGAACGCCGATGGCAGCGTGGGCGACCGCAACGACGTGCACTGCGTCAGCATCGAACACAAGCTGGGCATCAAGGCCAGCGCCACCTGTGTGCTGCAGTTCGGTGATCACGGCGGTGCCACCGGCTACCTCGTGGGCGAAGAAAACCGTGGCCTCGAATACATGTTCATCATGATGAACGCGGCCCGTTATGCCGTGGGCATCCAGGGCGTGAGCGTGGCTGACCGCTCCTACCAGCACGCTGTGGCCTATGCCCGTGACCGCGTGCAGAGCCGTCCGGTCGACGGATCTGCCAAGGAAGCCGTCACCATCATTCACCACCCCGACATCAAGCGCATGCTGCTGACGATGCGTGCCTACGTCGAAGGCGCACGCGCCATGTCGAGCGTGGCAGCTGCTGCCTATGACGTGGCTCACCATCATCCCGATGCAGCCACGCGTGCCGAAAACCAGGCCTTCTATGAATTCCTGGTTCCGCTCGTCAAGGGCTTCAGCACCGAAATGAGCCAGGAAGTCACCAGCCTGGGCGTGCAGGTGCACGGCGGCATGGGCTTCATCGAGGAAACCGGTGCAGCGCAGTACTACCGCGACAGCAAGATCCTGACCATCTATGAAGGCACCACCGCCATTCAGTCCAACGACCTCGTTGGCCGCAAGACGGCCCGTGACGGCGGTGCGCTGGCCAAGGCCGTGGCCGCTCGCATCGAGCAGACCGAGTCCCAGCTGGCTGCCAGCCAGAGCGCGGATGCCAAGGCCGTGCTGGCTGCCCTGACGGCTGCCCGTCAGGCCTATCTGCGCGTGGTGGACTTCGTGGCTGCCACCACCAAGAGCGATCCCAACGCCGTCTTTGCAGGCAGCGTGCCCTACCTGATGCTGGCCGGCAACCTGGTCAGCGGCTGGCAGCTGGCTCGTTCCCTGCTGGTGGCCGAGGCCAAGCTGGCGGATGGCAGCGCTGCAGGCGATGCCTTCGGCCCCCGCTTCTACAAGGCCAAGGTGCAGGTTGCCCGTTTCTACGCCGACCACATCCTGAGCAAGGCCGATGGTCTGGCGCACACCGTCATCGACGGACATTCCGCGACCAACGTCTTCGAAGTGGAAGCATTCTGATCGCGCTGCCGTTCGTGCTCCAAAGGCTTGTCCTTTGGGGTATGCACGGCGCCGTGGAATGCCGAAAAACCCGGCCACGCAGGTGGTCGGGTTTTTTTATGCGACGTGCAGTGCATGGAGCATGACAGGGAGATGAAACAGCGGACAGCCCGCCGTGGCAATGGCTCCTATGCCGTGTAAGCCTGCAGGATGCGCTGAGCAACCTGGTCCACGCCAGCCTCGGTCAGATCGTCGGTGCCAAAGGGCGCGAACTGCCGGGGGCCGTGGTAGTTCTCGTTCTGGGATTGGCGATAGAGCGGATCGTAATGCTGCACCAGCAGCGCACGCACCAGTTCGGGCCACTGTTCGCGGGCGATCAGGTCCTGCCATTCGGAAATGGTCTTCTTGCCCAGCCGTGCGGTGAGACGGTCTATCTGCGAACTCAGCCACAGCGGATGACGCATCGCATAGTCGTAGTCCCGGAGCAGGAACGAGACCCGGGCATCGGTGCTGGCCAGAATGTCCAGGCAGGAACTTTCCCGCATCCGCGCGATCAGCGGCTCGGGCAGGTGAAGCACGCCAATGCGGCGGCTTTCGGCTTCCACAAAGACCGGACGCGAAGGATCGAGTGCGCGCAGTTGCTGCCACAGCAGCGTCTCGAAGTGTTTCTGGGAGGGTTGGATCTGATCGGGCAGTTCTCCGAGCACAGACCCCTTGTGGGAGGCCAGGCCTTCGAGATCCAGCACTTGTCCTCCGCGGGCTTGCATGGCCTGCAGAATACGGGTCTTGCCACTTCCGGTGGCTCCGCACACGATCCGGTAATCGAACGAAGGCGATAGCGAGGCGATGTCCTCCAGCACTCTGGCGCGGAAAGCCTTGTACCCGCCTTCGAGCTTGTCGGCTTCCCACCCCACTTGCCGCAGCACGATCTGCATGGCACCGCTGCGCTGCCCACCGCGCCAGCAGTAGATGAGGGGGTGCCAGGTGCGCGGCAGACTGGCGAACCGCTCTTCCAGGTGCCGGGCAATGTTGCGCGAGACCAGGGCGCCACCGACCTTGCGTGCCTCGAAGGGGGACACCTGCTTGTAGAGAGTACCCACCCGGACCCGTTCCTCGTCCGAAAGCACAGGGCAGTTGATGGCGCCGGGGATATGGTCTTCGGCAAATTCGGCGGGAGTGCGCACATCGACGATGGCATCGTACTGATCGATGTCACCGACGGAGACAAGCCAATGGGGTTTCATGGGGCAGAAGCAGGGCAGAGGGAGGCAGGCCGCCATTTTAGAACGTCCCCCAGCTCCCAGAGGGCCTGCGCACAAGGAGTCTGTGCCCTGCACTTGCGCCTTGCGGGAGCCACCATGCCTCTTTTCTGTCGTGAGCACGCAGCCTGCTGCACAGGCAGGGGCAGAAGAGGCAGGCGTATCATCTCGTACATTCCCTGTCTCCAGGGCAGGCAGAGCGTGTAGATGCATGCACCCTCTGCCGTCGGAACTTTTCAGAACGGTTGGTGTTGGCATTCATGGAACCTCTACGTCTCACTTCGCTTGCCCATGGGGGTGGTTGCGGCTGCAAGATCGCACCGGCTGTGCTCCAGAACATCATGGCCGCTGTGCCCCAGGGACTGATGCCCCCGCAATTGCTGGTGGGCACGGAATCCTCGGACGATGCGGCTGTTTACCAGATCAATGAGCGTCAGGCTGTGGTGGCCACGACCGATTTCTTCACGCCCATCGTCGACAATCCCACCGACTTTGGCCGCATAGCGGCCACCAATGCCATTTCGGACATCTACGCCATGGGAGGCACGCCCATTCTGGCGCTGGCCCTGGTGGGGATGCCGCTCGATCGCCTGCCCATCGAAACGATCGGCCAGATTCTGCAGGGGGGGGCATCGGTGTGCCGCGATGCCGGAATTCCCGTGGCAGGGGGACATTCCATCGATGTGGTGGAGCCCATTTACGGCTTGGTGGCCATCGGACTGGTCGATCCCGCACATCTCAAGCGCAACAGCGGCGGTCAGGCTGGCGACTGCCTTGTGCTGGGCAAGCCGCTGGGCATCGGCATCCTGTCTGCCGCGCTCAAGAAGGACATGCTCTCGTCGCAGGGCTATGCCGAGATGGTGCGTCTCACGACCCAGCTCAACAAGGTGGGCAGCCGGCTTGCCACCATGCCGGGCGTGCATGCCATGACCGATGTGACCGGTTTTGGGCTGGCAGGGCATCTGCTTGAAATCTGCCGTGGCTCCGGCCTGGGTGCCACGGTGCGTTTCGACGAGGTGCCCCTCATTGTCGAAGCACGCACGCTGGTGCAGCAGGGCATTGCCACCGGAGCCTCGACCCGCAACTGGGCCAGCTATGGCGAGAGCGTGGAGCTGGAGGCGGGTGCCGATCTCTGGCATCAGAAAATGCTGACCGACCCCCAGACTTCAGGGGGGCTGCTGGTGAGCTGTGCGGCCGACGAGGTGGGGCAGGTGCTGGCTGCATTCCATGAGGCAGGGTTCGAGTCGGCCGCCGTCATAGGGGCGCTGCATCAGGGAATACCAAAAGTGAACGTTCGTGCTTTTTCGTGATATGTTCCCAGGGCCTGGAATGCCGAGCGGAAAAGGACGTTCCCTTTCCTGACAGACCCAGGCGCCATGACATCTTCCAAGGAGACAAGACCCATGACGCCCCGTACCCTGCCTGGCGCGCTTGCGCGCGTGCCTTTTCCCGTGATTGCCTCGCCGATGTTCATCATCAGCACGCCCAAGCTGGTCATTGCCCAGTGCAAGGCAGGCATTGTGGGCTCCATGCCGGCGCTCAATGCGCGGCCGTCGACACAGCTCGATGACTGGCTGGCGGAAATCACCGAGGAACTGGCGGCTCATGATGCGGCACACCCCGAGCATCCTGCCGCACCGTTTGCCATCAACCAGATCGTGCACAAGAGCAACGACCGTCTGATGGAGGACATGGCCCTGTGCGTGAAATACCGCGTGCCCATCATCATCACCAGCCTCGGAGCTGTGCCCGAGATCAACCAGGCAGCGCATGGGTATGGGGGGGTGGTGCTGCACGATGTCATCAACAACCGCTTTGCGCACAAGGCCATCGACAAGGGCGCGGATGGGCTGATTGCCGTGGCGGCAGGGGCAGGCGGACATGCAGGCACCAAGAGCCCGTTTGCTCTGGTGCAGGAGCTGCGCGCCTGGTTCGACGGGCCGTTGGCTCTGAGCGGCTCGATTGCTTCGGGAGCCTCCATTCTCGCTGCGCAGGCCATGGGGGCTGATTTCGCCTATGTGGGCAGTGCCTTCATTGCCACGGAGGAAGCCCGTGCGAGCGAGGCCTACAAGCAGTGCATCGTCGACAGCACCTCCGATGACGTGGTGTACACCAACCTGTTCACCGGTGTGCACGGCAACTACCTGGCGCCCTCGATCCGTGCCGCAGGGCTGGATCCCGAGCATCTGCCGGAGAGCGATCCCTCGCACATGAACTTCGGTGCCACCGGGGGTGCCAAGGCCTGGAAGGACATCTGGGGCTGTGGTCAGGGTATTGGCGCCATCGACCGTGTGCTGCCTGCTGCCGATCTGGTGGCACGGTTCAGACACGAATACCAGGAAGCCAAGGCGCACCTGCTCAGCCTCTGAGGCTTGGAGTTGTCCCTGCTGCTCCCTGGGCCATTCCACGGGGGCGGGAGAGGCACAGCGGTGTCCCAAAAGCCGCACCGATTATCCCTTTGCCACCACGGGATGAGGCGAAATCGGGGCAATTGCCTACAATACGGGGCATGTCAAATGGCCCCCTTTCCGCCGCCGAGCGGCCCCCCGCGCTGTTCAGCTACCGCCCCTTCTGGGCCAAGCGATTCGGCACCGCTCCCTTTCTTCCCATGAGCCGCGCCGAAATGGAGGAGCTCGGCTGGGACAGCTGCGACATCGTCCTGGTGACGGGGGATGCCTATGTGGATCACCCGAGCTTCGGCATGGCCGTCATCGGCCGGGTTCTGGAGGCCCAGGGATTCCGGGTAGGCATCATTGCGCAGCCGGACTGGCAGAGCGCCGAGCCCTTCAAGGCACTGGGGCGTCCCAATCTGTTCTGGGGTGTCACGGCGGGCAACATGGACAGCATGATCAACCGCTACACGGCCGACCGCAAGATCCGCAGTGACGATGCCTATACGCCCGGCGGAGCCGCCAACCGCAGGCCCGATCGTGCCGCCATCGTCTACAGCCAGCGGTGCCGGGAAGCCTACAAGGATGTACCCATCGTTCTCGGTGGCATCGAAGGCAGTCTGCGCCGCATTGCCCATTACGATTACTGGAGCGACAAGGTGCGCCGCAGCATCGTCGTGGACAGCAAGTGTGACCTGTTGCTGTACGGCAATGCCGAGCGTGCACTCGTCGAAGTGGCGCACCGTCTGGCGCGGCGCGAGCCCATGGAGCGCATCACCGACATCCGGGGCACTGCCTTCGTGATGCGCCACTCGCCGGAAGGCTGGTACGAGCTCGACTCCACCGAGGTCGACCAGCCGGGGCGGGTCGAGGAGCACCTCAATCCCTACCAGACCACCAGCGAACGGGCCACGGATGCTGCATGCGCAGCCACAGGATCGGACGTGCCCGGGGCAGAGTCTGCCGAGCAGCCCATCCGCATCCTGCGCCAGGCAGCAGCACCTGCGTCTGTGCGTGTGAGTCGTCCGCCCCGGGAGCGCACTGTCATCCGGTTGCCGGGCTATGAACAGGTCAAGGCAGACCCGGTGCTCTATGCCCATGCCAACCGCGTGCTGCACCTCGAAACCAATCCCGGCAATGCACGTGCCCTCGTGCAGGCCCATGGCACGGACTCCACAGCACGGGACGTGTGGCTCAATCCCCCGCCCATTCCTCTCACCACCGAGGAGATGGACTGGGTCTTTGGTCTGCCCTATGCCCGCAGTCCGCACCCTGTCTATGCCGATGAACAGGGGCGTCACGATGGCGCTACCAAGATTCCGGCCTGGGAGATGATCCGCTTTTCGGTCAACATCATGCGTGGCTGCTTCGGGGGCTGTACCTTCTGCTCCATCACCGAGCACGAAGGACGCATCATCCAGAGCCGGAGCGAGGATTCCATCATCCGCGAGATCGAGGACATGCGCGACAAGGTGGAAGGCTTCACCGGGGTGGTGAGCGATCTGGGGGGGCCGACGGCCAACATGTACCGCCTGGGCTGCCGAAGCCCGGAGATCGAGGCAGCCTGTCGCAAGCCGAGCTGCGTCTATCCCGACATCTGCCAGAACCTGCGCACCGACCATGGGGCGCTCATCCAGATCTATCGTCGTGCGCGCAAGCTTCCCGGCATCCGCAAGGTACTCATAGGCTCGGGCGTGCGCTACGACCTGGCTGTGCGCTCGCCTGAATATGTACGCGAGCTCGTCCAGCACCATGTGGGGGGCTATCTCAAGATCGCCCCTGAGCATACCGAGACCGGTCCTCTGTCCAAGATGATGAAGCCCGGCATCGGGACCTACGATCGGTTCAAGCTGCTGTTCGAGAAATTCAGCAAGGAGGCGGGCAAGCAGCAGTTCCTGATTCCGTACTTCATTGCGGCACATCCGGGCACGAGCGATGAGGACATGATGCATCTGGCCGTCTGGCTCAAGCGCAATGGCTTCCGGGCCGACCAGGTGCAGACCTTCTATCCCAGCCCCATGGCCACAGCCACGGCCATGTACCACACACGCCTGAACACGCTCAAGGGCATACACCGTCCGGATGGCCCGCTGGCCGATCGGGCAGAGGCCGTCGACGTGGTGCGCGGCGAACGCCGGCGCAGGCTGCACAAGGCCTTTCTGCGCTACCACGATTCAAACAACTGGCCCCTGCTGCGCGAGGCACTCAAGGCCATGGGCCGTGCCGACCTGATCGGCAATGGCAAGCACCATCTGATTCCCACGTGGCAACCCGTGGGCGATGGCAGCTACCACAGCCCCCGCCGTGCCAATTCCACGCCGTCTGCACGTGTTTCGGGGGCCGAACCCGGCAATGCGGGACGGGATCGCCGTGAGATGCGCCCCTCTTCGCCTGCCCGTGGGGCGCTGCTGACCCAGCATACCGGCCTGCCGCCACGGCAGACCGGGGGGGCCGCAGCATCTTCCCCTCGCAGGGGAGCGGGCGGGCCCAGCGCTCCCCGTACGGAAGCCACCGGACCCCGCAAGAAGAACGGAGCTTCGCGCCGGCGCTAGGCTTTGATGGGCTGATCCTCAGGCCTGTCCTTGGCACTGCTGCAGGTGGTGAGGGCTTGAAGAGGCGCGAGAATCGGCATGAAAAACGCCACGCTCCAGGGAGGATGCGTGGCGGAGGGACAGACATTGGCAGGCACCCCGGAGCGGGGTGCTTGCGCAGGGCCTTACTGGAACTTGCGCTGGTAGTACAGCAGGCCGAAGTTGATGCCGGGGTTGGGCGTCTTGATGCTGGCGTTCGATTCATGCTGCACACGCACACCGACCGTGTTCTGCTGCTGGGAACCCCACTGATAACCCATGCCGAGCTGGTCAGAGAACTGGAACGCGGTGGACATGGTCTTTGTGGGGGCAATGCGCACATGAGACAGGCCGCGCACGCCGACCGACGCCTCGACGAAGAAGCTGCCGCCGCCCTGCGTGGGCCGGGCCATGCGCAGGAAAGGCGAGTATCCGAATTCGACGATGTCGGAGGCTTCGGGAACATGCCAGTAGCCCAGCTCCACCTCATGGTGCAGATCCAGATGCCATTTATCGCCCTGCCACAGCGGAGCCTGGCGGTCCCAGCCGGCAATCACGCTGACTTTCTTGACGCCATGGTTGCTGGCGGGGCCTGCAGCCACACCCCATTCGAGGGCGTGGGCAGGAAGGGCGCAGAGCGATGCGGCGGCCATGCCGGCCGTCATGAGAATCTTGTGCAGGGAGCGAATGGACATGGTGAAATCAAAAACGGGAAGAAAAACGGAGCCGCGCGCCTGATTCCCGGCACTTGCATATGCACATGCCGGACACCCGCGCAGGGCACACGATGGTTACAAGTGTACGGGAATGTCACTTCCCCGCGTGATCGAGGGCCTTCACGAACGGACTTCTGTCGAACAAGGGCCACACCCCGCGCCACGACGCAGGGGCCATGACACTTCCGTACACCCTCGTATACTGACGGCCACTCTCATATGCCCGACATGCATGGGCATGTCTCTTCACCTGTACATACGGTTTCACCATGATCAAGCACATCGTCATATGGACGCTCCACAACCCTGCAGATGCGCCCGAAGTCCAGCGTCTGCTGGAAGGATGCCGTCACCTGCTTCCCGGTATCGTGACGCTGGAGGCCGGTATCCGCACCGAAGGGCTCGAAGCCAATGCGGATGTGGTGCTGTACTCGGTGTTCGATACGCGCGAAACGCTCGACGCCTACCAGGTTCACCCCGCCCACATGGCTGTGAAGGCCCGCATCAAGGAGTTGGCTGCCGGTCGCGTGGTGCTGGACTACGCGGCATGAGGGCCGCTGCTGCAGAGCCCGTGGCCGCGGATTGCATCACCGGTGGTGCAGAGGTGCGGTGCACTGTTCCAGTCATTCCCTTTGTGGAATGGCTGGGCATTCGCACGGAGCGTGCCAGTGAAGGCGAATCGGTGCTGCGCCATGTGCCGACTGCAGACCACCTCAATGCCTTTGACGTGGTGCATGGGGGCGTATGCATGACGCTGCTCGATGTGGCCATGGCCGCGGCGGCCCGCTCCGTGGAGCCCGGCATGGGGGTGGTGACCATCGAGATGAAGACCAGCTTTCTGCGTCCCGCCAAGGGGGAACTGGTGTGCCAGGGCCGCCTGCTGCACCGTACGGCCACCATGGCCTTTACCGAGGCCAACGTGGTGGATGCCGCAGGCAAGACCTGTGCCCATGCCACGGGCACGTTCAAGTATGTGCGCAGGCTGGCTACGGGCAGACGCAGCGTGCAGGGCATGCGAGGCGCGGCGGAAAAGGGGGCTCCTGCCCTGGCCACGCATCCGCACAGCGCATAGCCTCCGCACTCTGAGGCCCCGGCATCATGTCGGGGCATTCGGCGTCATCGCGTCCAGACGCTGCGCGGGGCGGCGGGTTCTGTTGCATCGGGTGCCGGACGAGGGGCGGGGCGGACTGCAACGGAGGATTCGGCAGGCAGGTGCGAGAGGCGTTCTTCCAGTTCGCCTACATAGGCTGCGAGCGTGTTGCCGCTGTGTTCGATGCGGGTGTCGAGTGCTTCCTGCATGCGGGTGGTACGGGTCTCGAACCATTCCTGCAGCCGGGTGTCGCGCTCGCGCGATTCGGCATCCAGACGGGTGATGGTGGCCTGCAGGTCGCTGAACCGGCTGGCTTCTGCGCTGTTGGCCAGTTCGCGCTGGGCCTTCATCTCGCGGGCATGTTCACGGAACTGCAGCAAGGAAGTGGTCTGTATGGCCAGGGCATAGGCCAGAAACACGCCGGACGCGAGGAGCAGCAGTCCGAGCATGACCAGTCCAAGGGGCCCCTGTGCCTGGGTGATGCCGAAGTTCAGCACCGTGACGCGGGACAGCTCCGTCCAGTTGAGCGCCACGAAGACAGAGACGAGCAGCAGAAAGATCACGAGCACGACAGTACGGATGCGCATGCGGGTCACTCCTTGTTGAAGGCTATTGTTGGAATGGGAAACGGGGTCGGGAGGCCACTATAGCGCAGGCTCCAGGCGCAGCGATTTCCCACGCCTCCTGCAGAGGGCCGGTGCGTGACAAAAGCATGGAACCGCGCCTTCAGTCGGGCTCGACGCGGGCTCCGAGCGCACGGAACCGTGCCATGAGCCGGACGGCTTTTCTGCGAGCGAGGCGTCCCATGCGCCAGGCATGGCTGGCACGGATGCGCTCGAACCACAGGGCCTTCCAGGCCATCCAGCGGGGAAACCAGGTTGCGAACCACTGCAGACGCATCAGGCTGGGCTGTGTGAGCTGGAAAAGGCGGGCCACCAGGGCCGTGCCGCCCAGCTTGGCCAGCACGAGCAGGGCAATGCTCTGCGCGACATGCCCGCGCGCAAGCCAGTGCAGAGCCAACAGCTTCACCGGCAGGAGCAGCAGCACCGGAGCACCCAGCACGGCCAGCGAGGCGTAGGGGGGCAGGCGACGGATGGATTGTTCGAGCAGGGCCCACAGAGGCAGGCGTCCCAGCCTGGCCAGCATCTGGGCGAGCGGTTGCCATCCCCACTCCTCAAAGAGGACGATCAGGGCAACCACCCCTCCCAGCATCATTCGCATCACGCGCCACAGCATCGGCAAGCCCTTGTTGAGTTGATCTTTGAGTCGATATATGCAGGGTGACAGTGTCACCCAGGACATGGAAAAACGGCAGTGCAGCCGCAGTCTGCGTGGTAACAGAAACGTAAGCATCGTGCCGGAGTGCGCAGCACGCCGGCAGAGGGCGCCCAGCCACCCCAGGGCACTCAGAGGGCTTGTGGCACACTAGGCCGCTGCTGCCGTGGCAGCCGTTCGGGCTGTGCAGGGACCTCCGCATGGTGCAGGCGTCTGCCCCTGGCCCGAGGCCACGGCCTTACCCTTTGCAGGACTGTGTTGTGTCAGAACGAAAGATCATCGAACAGATTGCCGACGAGCTGCATGTGGCTTCCCGGCAGGTGCAGGCAGCCGTGGAACTGCTCGGCGGTGGAGCCACGGTGCCCTTCATTGCCCGTTACCGCAAGGAAGCGACCGGAGGCCTCGACGATGTCCAGCTGCGCGCACTCGCCGAGCGGCTCGACTATCTGCGCGAGCTCGACACGCGGCGTGAGGCCGTGCTGCGCAGCATTGAGGAGCAGGGCAAGCTGACCGATGTGCTGCGCGCTGCCATTGCCCACGCGGTAACCAAGCAGGAGCTGGAAGACCTGTATCTGCCCTACAAGCCACGCCGGCGCACCAAGGGGCAGATCGCCCGCGAATTCGGCATCGAGCCTCTGGCGGACCGTCTGTGGGCCGATCCCACCCTGTCTCCCGAGCAGGAGGCGCAGGGCCATGTGCGTGCCGAAAAGGGCGAAGGGGGTGAGGATTTCACCACCGTGCAGGCTGTGCTCGACGGGGTGCGCGACATTCTGAGCGAGCGCTGGGCGGAAGATGCGTCGCTGGTGCAGTCCCTGCGCCAGTGGCTGTGGGAGGAGGGCGCTCTGCAGAGCCGGCTGGTGGCGGGCCGCAACGAGGCCGATCCCGAAGTGGCCAAGTTCCGTGATTATTTCGAGTACGACGAGCCCATTGCGCGCGTGCCCTCGCACCGGGCACTGGCCGTCTTCCGGGGGCGGGCGCTCGATCTGCTCGATGTGCGCCTGCAGGTGCCGGAGCCCGAAGCGTCTGCGGGGGATGCCGCTCGTCCGGGAGCTCGCAGCCATGCGCCGAGCCTGGCTGAAGGGCGCATTGCCCTGCATCTGGGCTGGAGCCATCAGGGGCGGCCATCTGATGATCTGCTGCGGCGCTGCGTGGCATGGACCTGGCGCGTCAAGCTGGCGCTGTCGATCGAGCGCGATCTGTTTGCCCGGTTGCGTGAAGATGCCGAAAAGGTGGCCATCCGCGTGTTTGGCGACAACCTGCGCGACCTGCTCCTTGCGGCTCCTGCAGGGCAGAAGGCCGTCATGGGGCTCGACCCTGGCATCCGCACGGGAGTGAAGGTGGCCGTGGTGGACGCCACGGGCAAGCTGGTGGAAACGGCCACCATCTATCCGCACGAGCCGCGACGCGACTGGGACGGAAGTCTGCAGGCGCTCGTCAGACTCTGCGCACGGCATGGCGTGGAACTCATCGCCATCGGCAATGGCACGGCCAGCCGGGAAACCGACCGGCTGGCGGGTGACCTCATCCGTCTGCTGGAGCGTACCGCCACCGAAGGCGGGCTGCCCCGCCCGGCCATCCAGAAGGTGGTGGTGAGCGAGGCGGGCGCTTCGGTCTACAGCGCCAGCGAATATGCCAGCAAGGAGCTGCCGGATGTCGACGTGAGCCTGCGCGGAGCAGCCAGCATCGCCCGCCGGCTGCAGGATCCTCTGGCCGAACTCGTCAAGATCGATCCCAAGAGCATCGGCGTGGGGCAGTATCAGCACGACGTCAACCAGTCCGATCTGGCCCGCACGCTCGATGCGGTGGTGGAGGATTGCGTGAACGCGGTCGGAGTCGATCTCAACACCGCCAGCGAGCCGCTCCTCAGCCGGGTGTCGGGCCTGAGTCCGGCCGTGGCGCGTGCCATCGTCAAGTGGCGGGAGTCGCATGGGGCCTTTGCCGACCGCAAGCAGCTCCTCGACGTCACGGGGCTGGGCCCCAAGACCTTCGAGCAGAGCGCAGGGTTCCTGCGCATCCGCGGTGGCGACAATCCGCTCGACATGACCGGTGTTCACCCAGAAACCTATCCGGTGGTGCAGGCCATTCTGGCGCGCACGGGGCGGCCGGTGGCCGAGATCATGGGCCGTGCCGAGCTGCTCAAGACGCTGCGTCCCGAACTGTTTGCCAACGACCGCTTCGGTGTCATCACCGTGCGTGACATCCTGACAGAGCTGGAAAAGCCGGGCCGCGATCCCCGACCCGACTTTGCCGTGGCCCGCTTCAACGAGGGGGTGGACGACATCTCCGATCTGCGCGAGGGCATGGTGCTCGAAGGCACGGTGAGCAATGTGGCCGCCTTCGGCGCATTTGTCGATCTGGGCGTGCACCAGGACGGGCTGGTGCACGTGAGCCAGCTGGCCAACCGCTTCGTGGAGGATGCGCGCGAGATCGTCAAGACCGGCCAGATCGTCAAGGTGCGCGTGCTGGAGGTGGATGTGCCTCGCAAGCGCATCAGCCTCACCATGCGGCTCGATGCCGCTCCCGCACGGCGTGCGGCAGAGCAGGGAGCACAAGGCAAGCAGGCTGCCGCTGGGCGTGGCACGTCCCACAGGGAACGGGGAACAGGACATGGCCGCGCCGCCCAGCCTTCCACCGAAACCGCCATGGCTTCTGCCTTTGCCAAGCTCAAGGGACTGCGTTCCTGAGGCGGAAGGGGCGATGCAGTGCAAGGGCCTGTGATGCATGACGACGGCGTGACAGGCCTTTTCTGTCAGCCTGGAGTTTGACCATGCGCAGAGGTTTGCCTCGATTGCCGGACTCCTTCGCCTGATTCCGGCAGGATTCATTATTCAAAAGAGTAAAGTATGGCCCGTTCCCATCCGGGCCTCTTTCGATGACAGCAAAGGACCATCATGCAGAAAGTACTCATCATCAACCACGCCTCTCCCTACGGCAGCGAACGCTGCCTGTCGGCGCTTCGGCTGGCGCTCATGCTCACCGGCAAGGAAGGCGAGCAGGCCCAGGTCACCATGTTCCTGATGTCCGACGCCGTGGTGGCAGCCCTGCCCAATCAGCAGGATGCCAGCGGCAAGACCCTGGAAGACATGATCAAGACCTTCGTGTCGCAGGGCGGAACCATCAAGGTGTGCCGTTCCTGCGCCCAGAACCGCGGCACGGTCGACCTGCCCCTGATCGAGGGATGTGTCATCGGCAACCTCACGGAACTCTCCGAAGCCGTGCTGGCTTCCGACAAGACCCTCACCTTCTGACGGGCGCTGCAGCCCGTCCGGCTGTGGTGGCATACATGGGCTGCAGGGATGGCAGTGGCAGGGTGCTGCCGCGTGCGGGCTCAGGACACGAGAGCCGCGAGGCGATTTTCGAGCGAAGGCAGTTCCTTGCGCCCCTCTGGTGTGAGCGCGATCGCCTCGCGCCATGCGCTGTACAGATCGCGCAGCGCTTCCAGCGTGGGTGCGCGTTCGACCTGCTCGGTCAGGCTCGTGCAGCTCATGCCCACGAAGGCGTTGAGCGTGTTGCACATGAAGTTTCCGGCCATTTCAAAGCGCTCCTGCTCTGATGCTGGTGCAGGTGCTGCTGCAGGAGAGGAGCCTGCAGCCGGAGTCGAGGCGCGTCGTACCCAGCCGAACACGCCCGTGGAGGTTGGTGCCGCCGGGGCTGCGCCAGCCGACGGAGCAGGTTCGGCTGCTGGGGAGGACAGGGCCGTGATGAATCCCTCGGCAGTGAGCCGCCCCAGCACCGGACCGGAATCTTCGGGGCCGAGGGTGGCAGCGGCTTCCTGCAGGGTGCGCTTGCCATTGAGCATGATGAGCACATGCCGCTCCTTGATGGAGAGCTTGTACTTCCGGGACGTCATTTCCTCGATGCCCTTGGGGGTCTTGACGTAGATCGCTTGCATGTGCACGGGTGTTCTCCTCCCTGGGGGTGCGGCTTCTCGGAGCCTGTTCGCCATGGGCCGTGTGAGGGCTGCTGTCGCGCGTCACGGCACCAGCGGCAGCGCCATCGCGAACAGGCTCTGGGCCGTTCTGTGAACCATTGCACCACATGCGTGCGTCCATTCCCATCGGGAATAACGCCGATTTCTTGTGTGGAAGGCGCCTTGCAGGCCATTTTGACGATGCCCCATCGGCTCCCGGAGCCTTCGGGGGCTGGCCTCATGCACATTGGATGCGTGCTGGCGGCAGGTGTGCGCGTGCAGGAAAGACGCGCGGCACCTCTCCCCGGGGCATGGCCCGCTGTCAATCAGCAGATCCTGCCATGGCGCCGGGCTCGGATGGCTCGCCCGGCACCCTGGCCGATCAGATGTCTTCGCGCAGCGGGTAGGGCAGCGGCTGCAGCAGCAGCTCGGCTCCTTCGGGGGCACCCACATGCAGCTCGCAGGTGCCGTGAGCAGCCTGGTCAGCCGATTCGATGCGGAGCTCGGCAATCAGGGCCATGCCATGCTCGGCCCGTGCGCATTGCGCCACCAGGCCGCACACCTCGGCTTCCTGGGCGTCAGCCGCGGTGGGCACGGACCAGATTTCCGTGCCCGGCAAGGGGGTAGGGGTATCGGCGTCGGCTGCAGCCAGAGCCACGTAGGCCCGGCGCTTGATGGCTCCCCGGAACTGGCTGCGGGCCACCACCTCCTGGCCGGGATAGCAGCCCTTCTTGAAGTTGACCCCCCCCACGCTTTCGTAGTTGAGCATCTGGGGCACAAAGGCTTCCTGCGTCTCGGCCGCGACCATGGCGACACCGCTGCGCACTTCTGCCCATTCCCAGTCGGACAAGGGCAGAGCCTGCCCTTCGGGCCGGGGTGCATCGAGCGGCTGCAGGCACCAGACCCGGGGCAATGCGGCATCCATCTGGGCAGCTGGATAGGCGACCACCAGATGCCGGGTGCCGCCGGAGGCCAGGGTCTGCCGGGCGTGGGCCCAGGGTGTCCATGCCGGGGCGTTCGGGGCAGCCTGCCATGCCTGCAGGGCCACATCGCCCAGCAGGCCATGGAGCCCCATGCTGCCGGTGGCGTCCTCGATCTGCACCTTGCTGCGCAGCACGTACATGCGCAGGCGCTTGAGTACCGTGGCCACCAGATTCCTGCGGCAGATGAGCAGGTAGTGGGGCTCCTCGGCCCCCTCTTCGGACACGCGCAGGGCCACGAAGCTGGCGAGCAGGCGCCCCTTGGGGCTGCAGTAGCCGGCAAGGCGGGCCTCGTCAGCACGCAGCAGGGCGAAGTCATTGGTGGTCTGGCTGTGCAGGAAGCGTGTGGCATCGGCTCCGCGCACGCCGATCAGGCCCCAGGGTGAGTCGGGGGTGCTGAGATCGACGAAGCCGTCGCAGAGGGTATGCCCGATCACGGGAGGATTGGCCACGGGGGTGAAGGGAGTGTCTGTCATGGTGAATTATGATGTGGGTCTTTTCGATCGCCGCGCGTCCGCGAGGCGCAATGCTGCCACGGCCCGGAGGCTTGCCTCGCGGGCGTGCCCGCATTCTGCCGCACGGGCGAGGGGCTGCAAATCTGCTGACAAGGATAGCGCGTGCGCAAAATAGTCGTGGCTGTTGTGGTTGCCCTGGCTCTGGCTGCCGGGGGCGTGTACTGGTGGAGCGGCCGCCCCCTGCATCTCTCGCATCCCGTGGTGGATCTGCAGGTGCACACGGGCGATGGCCCTGATGAAATCAGCCGCGCGGCCGTGGCCGGAGGGGTGCAGGTTTCCCCCGAGGTGCTGAAGTGGTGGCTGCGGCTTGGTTCGCGCACCACCGGATTCAAGGCCGGCCCCTATGAAGTCCGCAGGGGCGATTCCCTGCGTTCCCTGCTGCGTCGGCTCATGCGCGGCGAATTTGCCATGCGCAAGGTGCGTCTGGGCGAGGGCTGGAACTTCAGACAGGTGCGTGCAGCGCTGGCCACCGCAGATGCCCTGCGGCACGATACTGCCGCCATGAGCGACGCCGAACTGATGAAAGCGCTCGACCGGCCCGACGTGCGCCCCGAGGGGATGTTTTTCCCCGATACCTACAAGTACGTCAAGCACACCTCCGACCTGGACATTCTCAAGCTGTCCCTGCACGCCATGGACCGCAAGGTCGACGACGCCTGGCAGGGCCGCAAGGCCGACCTGCCCCTGCAGACTCCCTACGACCTGCTCAAGCTCGCCAGCATCGTCGAGAAGGAGACGGGGCATTCCGCCGACCGTTCCATGGTGGCGGCCGTGTTTGTCAACCGGCTGCGCAAGGGCATGCGGCTGCAGACCGATCCCAGCGTGATCTATGGCATGGGGACGGCATACGAAGGCACCCTGCGCAAGGAAGACCTCACCCGCGACACTCCCTACAACACCTACACCCGCGCCGGTCTGCCCCCGACCCCCATCTCCCTGCCCAGCGAGGCCTCGCTCGAAGCCGCTGCCCACCCGGCCGATTCCAGCGCGCTGTACTTTGTGTCGCGCGGCGATGGCACCAGCGAATTCAGCGATTCGCTGCACCAGCACAACCAGGCCGTGAACAAGTACATCCGCGGAAAGAACTGACCCATGAGCAACCTGTCCCCCATCCGCAAGGGCCTGTTCATCAGCTTCGAGGGCATCGACGGTGCTGGCAAGACCACCCATGTCGAAGCTCTGGTGGAGGCTTTCCGTAAAGCGGGCCGCACCGTGGTGCAGACCCGTGAGCCGGGCGGTACGCCGCTTGCCGAGGAGCTGCGCGCCCTGGTGCTCCACCGTGACATGGACCCCGTGGCCGAGGCACTGCTCGTCTTTGCGGCTCGCCGCAACCATGTGCTGGAGGTGATCGGCCCTGCCCTGGCGCGTGGAGACGTGGTGATCAGCGACCGCTTTGCCGATGCGAGCTTTGCCTATCAGGGCGGCGGGCGCGGAGTCGACTGGGCCTTTCTGCAGCGGCTGGAGGCCGAGGTCGTCCGGCTCCCCGGCCAGCCGGATGCACAGCCCGATCTGACCCTGTGGTTCGATCTGCCCTCCGCCATGGCGGCACAGCGTCTGGCGGGCACGCGCGCCCCCGACCGTTTCGAGGCCGAGACCTCTGCCTTCTTCGATCGGGTGGCCCAGGCCTACCGGCGTCGGGCGCAGGAATGTGCGGCCCGTTTTGTCCGCATCGACGCCACCCGTGCGCCCCACGACGTCTGGGAGCAGGTGCATGCCAGCCTGCGGGCACAGGGGTGGCTGGCATGAGCACGGCAGCACGCTCTGTGGCTCCGGCGGACAGGAGTGCCGGGGGGCTGGCGACCCCTGGCGTGCAGAAGGCTCCCTGGCTGCAGCGCCAGCTGGGAGAGCTCCTGCAGCAGCGTGGACACGCCTGGCTGCTGCAGGGGCCTTCGGGACTGGGGCAGTACGCTCTGGCGCAGGCCCTGGCCGAAGCTTGGCTGTGCGACAGTCCCCAGCCGGACGCGACCGCCTGTGGCCATTGCGAGAGCTGCCATGCCATCGCCGTGCGCACGCACCCGGATCTGTGCGTGCTGATGCCAGAGACCCAGATGCTCGAACGCGGCTGGCCGCTCGACGAGAAACTCCAAAAGGAGCTCGACGACAAAAAGCGCAAGCCCAGCAAGGAAATCCGCGTCGAAGCCATGCGTGACACCATCGAGTTCTCGCAGCGCACGAGCAGCCGTGGGCGTGGCAAGGTGGTGGTGGTGTATCCCGCCGAGCGCATGAATCCGGTCACGGCCAACGCCCTGCTCAAGACCCTGGAAGAGCCTCCGGGCGACGTGCGCTTCGTGCTGGCCAGCGAGGCCGCGCACCTGCTGCTGCCCACCATCCGCAGCCGCTGCATGACCCACACCATGCGCTGGCCCACCGAGCAGGAATCGCTGGCATGGCTGCAGCTGCAGGGGCTGGCCGAAGCCGATGCCTCCGGCCTGCTGCACGCAGCGGGCGGACGTCCCGACGATGCACTGGCCTGGCACCGTGCCGGCATGACGGCTCGTACCTGGCAGGCGCTGCCCGAAGCAGCCCGCGCCGGACAGGTGCAGCCCTTTGCGCAGCTGTCTCCTGCGCAGGTCATCGGTGTGCTCCAGAAGCTCTGCCATGACGCCCTGAGTGTGCGTGGGGGAGGCACGCCCCGGTTTTTCGACGCGGCCGCGCTGCCTGCCGCCACGGCTCTGCCGGACTGGCGCCGGCTCACCCAGTGGGGCAAGGATCTGGCACAGGATCTGCGCTCGGCCGAGCACCCCTATCAGCCCGGGCTCTTTCTGGAAGACTTGGTGGGCAAGGCCGCACAGGTCCTGCGTGGTACGGGACGGCCTGCCGCCCGATCCACGCGGTAGTCTCAGCCAGCCATCGCCTGATGTCGCCAGACGCTGCCTGAGCGCGAGCGCCCCCTCGGCACACCGAAAGACGTGGCAGGGGCAAGGCAAAGAAAGCAGGGGAGAGCAGGAAAAGAGCACGGGATGCAGGGCTGGTAGAGTGCAGGGCACGGGACGGGACATTCATCGTTCCCTGCATGCCCTTCGCAGATCACCGTCGCTGGTTTTCCGCTCCTTGTTCCCTGCGGCCAGTTTGCCTTGGCAGCGTGAGCGTGCATTTCTGCCTCGCTGCGTCCTGCACAGGCGAGGCTGGGCGTTCACCCTGCAGGGGTTTTTGTTAGCATGGGTGCATGCGCGGGCCGCACGATGGCCACTCCTCACATCGGGGTCGTCTTTCCTTCCGAAGGTTGTTGCCGTATTCATGGAATCATCTGCTCCCTCTCTCTCGCCAGACTCCACGCTGTCTCCCACCGACAGAGCCGTGGTCATTCCCTTCCACATCAAGGAAAAGGGACTGCTCTACGCCACCTACATGTCGATGATCAAGGGCGGTGGCGTCTTTGTGCCCACCAACAAGGAACTCCGGCTGGGTGACGAGGTGTTCATCATGCTGGCCCTGCCAGAAGCCCTGGCTGGCGACGAGCGCTACCCTATTCATGGCAAAGTGGTGTGGTGGACGCCGCCCCGCGCCATGCACAAGCGTGTGCAGGGCGTGGGGGTGCAGTTTCCGCCTGGCGAACTCTCGGAGCGCCTCTGCGCCAAGATCGAAAGCATCCTCGGCGCCCATCTGGGCTCTGAGCGCGAAACCCAGACCATGTGACAGAACGGCCGGCCGTCAGCAAGCCGCCTGTCTGCCAAGCCTCGCAAGTTGCTCCCGCCCCTCACCCGGCACTCACGCACGGCGCCATCGCCACTCTCGCAGTCACTGCCCGCGCGAGGGCGGGCAGTGGAGGGCAGGGCAGCTTCAGGCCGTCGTGTCCCCGCGCCCGTCTCCGTTCCGTATGCGTCAGGCGCAGGATAATCAAAATCCCTGCACCACTCCCCTCTGGCACTGTGGCGCAGCCCGCCCTTGCTTCATTTTCAGTTCGTGTCCGCCATGTACGTCGATTCCCATTGCCATCTCAATGATCCCTCCCTGCGTCACCAGATGGGCGCCATCCGCGAAGCCATGGCACAGGCCCAGGTCGATCGGGCCCTGATCGTCAGCACCACGCTGGAGGAATTCGACGAGGTGCACGCACTTGCCCTGCAATACGACAACTTCTGGGCCACCGTGGGCCTGCACCCCGATCCCGACACCGACGACGCCCGCGAAGCCACCCTGCCGGAGCTGGTGGCACTGGGCAGCCTGCCCCGAGTGCTCGCCGTCGGCGAAACCGGGCTCGACTACTACCGGCTCGAAGGACGCAGCATCGCCGACATGGAATGGCAACGCGACCGTTTCCGTACCCATATCCGGGCCGCACGCCAGCTCGGCAAGCCGCTCGTCATCCATACCCGCAGCGCCTCGGACGACACCCTCGCCATCCTGCGGGAAGAGGGCGAGGACGGGAGCACCGGCGCGGCCGGTGGCGTGTTCCATTGCTTCACCGAAACCGAAGCCGTGGCCCGCGCTGCGCTGGAACTCGGGTTCTACATCTCGTTTTCCGGCATCGTCACTTTCAAGAACGCCCAGCACCTGCGCGACGTGGCCCGCTGGGTCCCAGCCGACCGGCTCCTGATCGAAACCGACAGCCCCTATCTGGCCCCCGTGCCCTACCGGGGCAAGGTCAATACCCCCGCCTGGGTGCCCTTTGTGGCGCAGCAGCTCGCCGAAGTGCGCGGAGAGAGCGTGGAGCACATTGCCGAAGTCACCTCCGCCAATTTCGACCGCCTTTTCCGTCCCCGGGCCTGAGCGCTTTTTGCGTTCCGCCTGCCTTTCCTTCAGTCCAGGATGCCTCCCATGAAGAAACTCCTCTGTGCCCTGCTTGCTGCAGGCAGCGTATCGCTCGCGCTCGCCGGCCCGGTGGATGACCTTGTCACCGCCACCCGCCGCGACAGCGATGTCACCGTGCAGAACCTGCTCGGGCAGGGCGTCGATGTCAACGCCGTCGACTCCGAAGGCCACACTGCCCTCACCATCGCCATCCACGAAAAATCCATGAAGGTCCTGCCCGTGCTGCTCGGCTGGCGCGGCACCCGGCTCAACGCGGCCAACCGCGCAGGCGAGACCCCGCTCATGATGGCCATCATCACCGACCAGACTGACCTGGCCCGTGAACTCATCCTCAAGGGAGCTGCTACCAACAAGCCCGGCTGGTCGCCCCTGCACTACGCCGCCACGCGCTCCAACCTCGACATCATGCAGATGCTGCTCGCGCGCGATGCCTACATCGACGCCATGTCGCCCAACGAAACCACCCCCCTCATGATGGCTGCCCGCTACGGCGGCAGCGAGGGCGTGCAGTTCCTGCTCGACAAGGGCGCCGATCCCTGGACCCGCAACCGACTCGGCCTCACCGCGCTCGACTTTGCCAGGATGGGCGGCAACGCCGAAAGCATCGACCTCATCACCCGTGCCCAGGCCCGCCGCCCGGACCCCGGCACCCACGTCCGCCCCCTGGCTCCCCTCACCCCCGCCCAGGAAGCCGTGCTCAAGGGCGAACAAATCCCCCTCGACTCCGCCCCCGTGCCCCTGATCTACCCCGAAGGCCAGGAACCGCCCCCGCCACAGCAGCAACCAGCGCTGCCAGTGGCTCCAGCCGTGACGCCTGCGGCTTCGTGAGCTTGCTTATCGTGGTACTCAACTTGCTGGGTGTTGCACTTGAAAAGTGGCTCTGTTGGATGTAGTCAAAAATAGCTAATATTTATTGGAACTATAATAGTCAATAATTTTTTAAAGCTGAAACCTATTGAAATTTAGTTAAGGATCACCTATCTGGGGGTAATGGTCGGGCATCAGACACTTTTGTAAACCGTTTTGCGTCGGTGCGGACGTGGCCTGTGCCCATCGTTTTGATCACCTCAGACAAGTAGGAACAATCATGGCTCTCACGAATACCGAGCTTCGCTACTACGATAGTAATGTGCTCCGCCTTCCGGAGGATAAGCGCAAGGAATATCACGCACAGGTCGATCGGCTGATCGAGGAATTGCGCAAGAGCGTCAAGGACAAGACCGAGATCAAGATCACCAAGGTCGTGAAGGCCGGCTCCTTCTCCAAGTTCACGATCCTGCGCAAGACGACTTACGATCCCGTCGACGTCGATGTGGTGTTTTACATTTCCGGCCGGGACGCGAGCAAAGAAACCCTCGATAGCCTAAGCGCCACGATCTACGAACTGCTCATTAAGATCTACCCGAACAAGTCGGTCGAGGATTTCGAGATCCAGCGTAAGGCGGCAACCGTGACGTTTGTGGGCACAGGATTGAGTGTGGATATCGTGCCGGTGATCAAGGACGAGAACCGTCCGGACTATGGCTGGCAGTTCGACATTCACGACGGCTCAAAAATCCAGACCTGTGCACCGTGCCAAATCCAGTTCGTGCGTGACCGCAAGAACCAGGACGGCGATTTCCGCACACTAGTCCGGATGGCCAAGAAATGGCGCAACTACGCAGAGATCAAGCCGCTCAAGTCCTTCGCTATTGAATTGATCATGGCGCATGTGCTCGCCACACAGGGAAAGGAAGGCAGCATCGAGCAGCGCTTCCGCAACTTCCTGCTCTACATTGCTCAATCAGGTCTCAAGGATCAGCTCAGCTTCCCCGAGAACACGCTTCCGCTCGGCTCCTTCTCCGACCCGGTTGTGATCCTCGATCCGGTCTGCAGCTTTAATAACGTCACCAGCCGCATTTCGGAGGCTGAGCGGCAGGAGATCGTCACGGCGGCGCAGGAAGCCTGGGAGACGGTGAACTTCGCATCGGTCGAAGATGATGATGCGGTCTGGAAAGAGGTCTTCGGGCCGGGTTTCAAGGTGGAGGACTGACATGAGCCAGACGAGAACGGCTTCGGCTACCTATACGACTACCGATATCGAAAACGTTGTCCGGCGCGTGAAGGCAGATTTGGCCATGATCGCCGACAGCACCGGCGGATGGAGGTCTCAGAAGGCAGCCGATTATGCCCATGATGTCGAGGTGCTGGCCAAGGCGGGCTACCTCGCGTGGGTGGACGTGACCCTGCTGCAATATGGCGTCGAGCTGAAAGCCGTTCGCTTCGATGTTGATACCGACGCGGGAACGCTCAGCACCAGCCGTCCCGGCGGTGTGCTATGGCCGCGTGTGACCGATGCCGAACTGCGGATCGTGATCAGCTATACCAACGCCTACACGAGCGCGGCCCGCGAGGCGATGCGGAGCAAGCTCAAGATCGGCTGGACCACTTCTCATGCGGACACCAGCCACTCCGGCCTCAGCTCGTCTGGTAGCCGCAACTATGTCAGCAGCACCTACGGGATGCAGAGAAAGGATTGGACCGCATGAGCCAACCGAGCATTTTTGACAGCGAAATTGCGCTTCCGAACGATACGCTGGCCAAGCGCGAAAAGAGGCTGCTCGGCTTCGATCAGCGCTATGTCCGCGTTCACGACCAGCTTCGTCTCCTGCTGAATGTCGGCGCACTCGGTGACTGGAACAGAAAACATCATGGCGGAAAGCTTGTACTGTGCGATCTGGTTGCCGAGCAATATCCTCTTGTGATTTTTCACGGCGACGTCGGAACCGGTAAGACGGCCATGGCCGAATGCATTGCCAATCGTCTGGTCGCCGAGGCGCGCAGTTCGGATTCAATGCTGTTCAAGTTGTCGAACCGAGTGCGCGGTAATGGCATGGTCGGTGAAATGAGCACCCTTATTGCCGAAGCATTCCGTAAGGTTGCGCAGTCGGCTGGTAAGACACGGAGGGCGATCCTTATTATCGACGAAGGCGATAGCCTGGCGGCCTCCCGCGCACAGGATCACAGCCATCATGAAGATAAGGTGGCAGTGAACACCTTGATCCAGGGTATCGACGATCTCAGGCAGTATGGTGGGCGGATCGTTGTGATCCTCTGCACCAACCGGCTGTCTGTCCTCGACCCGGCCTTGCGCCGGCGGGCTGCCATCATCGAGACGTTCAGTCGCCCCAGCGATGCCGAGCGCCTGCAGCTTTTCCAGATGGATCTAGCTGGCCTCGGACTTGCGCAATCCCAACTCGCCGAGTTGACGCGACTGACTGGCGCGCGAGATCGACACCCGTCCTGGACGTACTCGGATATTCGCACGCGGCTTTATCCTGCGGCGCTCGCCAAGGCGTATCCCGACCGCGCCCTCAGCTTCGCTGACCTGACGGCGATCGCATCTGCCCTTTATGCCTCTCCGATCATGGAGGACAAGTAATGATCCGGTCTCCGCTCTTCGGTCGTCGCATCCACATTTCCGGCAGCGTCGTCAACGATCTGACGATCGCGCCGACAGCCGACGTTGAGTCAGCGCGCGAACTGATCGCCTTGCTGGTCAAGGAGCTCGTCAAACGTGGCACCAACTTTGTCATTCCCGTCGATGCCGAACCCAAGCGAAACGTCGATGGGCTGCCTGTCTGCTTCGACTGGCTTGTCTGGAAAACGGTGAAGGACAGTCTCATCCATCGACCCCAGAATGTGCCGGGACCGTTCATTGTCGCTGTGCAGCACCACAAGACCGAGGAGCAAATACCCGACGAATACGTCGACCTGTGGGACGAGCTTCGTGCGTCCCAGTTGATCAAGATCGAGAGCGCAGCCTATTGGAACATGAACAGCAAGCGCATGGAGGCGCAGGCCCGTTGTGGTGACGTGCTGATTGCGCTTGGCGGCGACGAAGGGGTTCTGTATCTCGCGAACCTCTATCACGATGCCGGAAAACCGATTGTGCCGCTGAACCTTCCAATTGGTGCCGAGACGAAGGGTGCGCGCCGGCTTTACGCCTTTGGCCTTGCAAGTGCTCAAACGCGCCGCCTGTTCCAGATCGCCGATGACGGGGATGCGCATGACTGGATCAACCGCATCGGCTTCCCAAAACGGCAGAGCATTCCCGATCGGGTCGCCGCCGTAATCGACCTGCTCGAATCTCTCGATCGCCCCAAGGCGTTCGCCGTGCGCCTGCTAAACCCCGGCCATGAAGATTACGCGAATGTGCAGGATTTCTTCGACGTGGTGGCAAAGCCCGTGCTGGAAGATGAACTCGGCTATCGTCTGATCGTTATCGATGGACGGCAAACATATGATCATGCGCGGATCGATCAGGAAATATTCGCCAAGCTCCATCGCAGCAGCGTTGTTCTTGCCGACATCACTGGCGCTCGGCCAAATTGCTTTCTCGAACTGGGCTACGCTCTGGGCCGTGGACTCCCGACCATGGTCACCGCGCGAGAGGGGGCGAACCTGCCGTTCGACATCGCGACATTCGCCGGTCATCACTGGAAAGCGAGCGGAAACGCCGATGACCGCCGGCGGGCGTTTCGCGAGCATTGGAACGCGATCCGCAATCGTCCGACCCTCGTTCCTACGGAGCCTCTGATCTCATGACCAGCCCTCGCGAGATATTCGTTTCCGTCGATGTTGAAACCGCAGGGCCGATACCGGGTGAATACAGCCTGCTGTCGATCGGGGCTTGCTCCGCTTTCGATCCGGGTAACGGCTTCACCATCGAGATCAAACCCATCAACGACAGGTTCGACCCGAAGTCGCTGGAAGTGACCGGACTTTCGATGGAAGACCTGCGCCAGCGGGGGCTCGATCCCGAAGCCGCTATGAAAGCGTTTGCGAATTGGTTGGCGACTCTTGCTCATCCCGAAGACACGCTTGTCTTCGTCGGATTCAACGCTCCGTTCGACTGGTCTTTCGTGAACTACTATTTCCATCGCTTCATGGGACAAAACCCGTTCGGCTTCACCGCCTTAGATATAAAAGCGCTCTACATGGGGGCAACCGGCTCATCTTGGCGTGATACGCGGTCGAGTAAGATTGCAGAGTACCTCAACCCGAAATTGTCAGGCACCCATGACGCTCTGCAGGACGCGAGATATCAGGCGGAAATTTTTCGTCTGATACAACGAAATCTTATCTCAAGAAGTTGAAGTATGAACTTGCTGTGCAAGCTATTGATAAATCCTGCGATTTTTACTTTTAGAAAACGCACGCAAGTGCTTGTGATAAAAGAAAATTTTTCAGATTTCATGCCACGCTCTAGGCCCCGTTAAAACGGAGAAAAGAGAAGATTTGGGCGTGGAAATCACCGGAAAATGCCCGTGCTGGTCGTAGGCGGAACACCGTAATATGGCCCAAATCCGCGCCAATGCTGGCGTCCGCAGCAGATAAAGAAAAAGCCAGCGCAAGGCTGGCTTTTCAAATTGGTGGGCCCCCCGAGAGTCGAACTCGGCACCAACGGATTATGAGTCCGCTGCTCTAACCAGGCATGAGCTAGAGGCCCTGGGTGGGGTTGCCGCGCTCCGTGAGGTGCTGGATAGGGACGCCTGACGGAGGGGCGGCGGGGCATGGGGCCGCGCGGGTGGCTGGTCATGCCGCTGGTTTCTGCAGTGCCTGCGCCTTGTGGGCGCGGGAAGGGAAGAAATCAGATCAACTGTACATTGTAAGGGATGCGGAAGGCAGGAACCGGCATAAGGCGCGTCGGCGTGGGGGCGTTGCCTGTCTGGTTCAGCTGCTGCTCTGTCCGAGGGCGGCGAGCGGGGAGAGGGGGGCGGTGGTGGCAGAGGCTTCGGGGGTGCGGGTGACCATGACCTGGTCGATGCGGTAGCTGTCGACGTCCATGACTTCGAAGGTGTAGTTCTCGAACTGGACGCAGTCGGTGCGCTTGGGCAGGCGGCGCAGCATGGTCATGAGGAAGCCGGCCAGGGTTTCGTAGCTGCCTTCGTGCGGGAGGCTGTCGATGCCGAGGGCGCGCATGACGTCGGAGATGGGGGTGATGCCGTCGATGAGCCAGGAGTTGTCGTCGCGGCGCACGATGAGTTCTTCTTCGTCGAGGGAGACGAGGTCGCCCATGACGGTGCTCATGACGTCGTTGAGGGTGACGACGCCGACGATGATGCTGTATTCGTTGATGACGACGGCGAAGTCCTCGTGCACCTGCCGGAACTGGGTGAGGACTTCGGAGAGGGTGAGCTGGTCGGGGACGATGAGGACCTTGTGGAGCAGGTTGGGCTCATGCAGGGAGAGGGGTTCGTTCTTGAGGGCACGCTGGAAGAGGTCCTTGGCGTCGACGTAGCCGACCACGTGGTCGAGGTCGCCGTCGACCACGGGGTAGGTGGAGAAGGGCTCCTCGGTGATGCGGGCGCGGATGAGGGCGTCGGAGTCGTTGAGGTCGAACCAGGCGATGCGGTCGCGGGTGGTCATGGCGCTGGCCACGGTGATGCTGTCGAGCTCGAAGACGTTTTCGATGACCTGCTGCTCGCTGCGGTCGAGCGTGCCGGACTGGGCGCCGGCTTCGGCCAGGGAGAGGATGTCGTCGGGGGTGACGCGGTCGTCGCGCTGGGTGGGGATGCCCCACAGGCGCAGAAAGAGGTCGGCGGTGCGGCTGTAGAGCCAGACGAGCGGCATGAGCAGCCGCACGACGACGTGCATGGGGCCGATGAGCCAGACGGCCAGCACTTCGGGTTCGGTCATGCCGATGCGCTTGGGGAGCAGGTCGGCAAACAGAATGAAGCACGAGGTGACGAGCACGAAGGAGAGCGTGGCGCTGACGGGGCCGATCAGGTGGGCCGGCAGCGAGGTGTAGGAGAGCATCGAGTCGAGCCAGGGGGAGAGGCTGCCTTCGCCCACCACGCCGGCCAGGATGGCGATGGCGTTGACGCCGACCTGCACGGCGGTGAAGTAGTAGCCGGGCTGCTCCTGCACGGTCAGGACCCGCTCTGCGCGTGCATCTCCGTCATCGGCCAGTTGTCGCAGGCGCACGCGGCGCGAGGCGGCAAGCGAGATTTCGGCGATGGCAAAGAACGCCGAGGCGATGATGAGGGCAAAGATGACGAGCAGGTCCTGAAGAAAAGTCATGTAATCACAATGTGGAAGGGGCCGGGGGCCCCGGAATCATGGCCCGGGTTGCCCGCAAGGAGACTTGCGAGAAACCTGCCATGGCGGATGGTGGAGGGTGAATGAGAGAGCGAGGAAGAGAGGGGAGCAGGAACCCGCCATGCCCTCTCGTCCAGAGGACAAGGCTACCCGCGACCACGCGACGCCGCAAGAGGAAATGCCAGCGGCTGCGGAGCTGGCATGGGGAACGGTGTGGCCGGGTTGCCTCGTTCCGTTCCGTTCTGCCACATTCTGCCGTGACCACCGCCCGGATGTCCCGATGCGCGGCAGGCAGCGCATGGCTGGAGGGGCGGCACAGGTGACGCCAGCGGGGCGCGGAACAGAACAGAAGAGGGCGGCAGCAGGATCAGGCGGCCTTGGGCTGGAGCAGTTGCTGGAGTTCGCCGCTTTCGTACATTTCCATCATGATGTCCGAGCCGCCGATGAATTCGCCGTTCACGAAGAGCTGGGGAATGGTGGGCCAGTTGCTGTATTCCTTGATGCCCTGGCGGATGGCGTCGTCTTCGAGCACGTTGACGGTCTGGATCTGCTTGGTGTCGACGCCGCAGGCCTTGAGGATCTGGATGGCGCGCCCCGAGAAGCCGCACATGGGGAAGCTGGCGGTGCCCTTCATGAACAGCACGATGGGGTGGGTCTTGACGAGGGTGTCGATGCGTTGCTGGGTGTCACTCATGGTGTGTGGTGCAGGATAGAAAAAGAAGGAAAAAGCCTGTAGTGTCCGGCGCAGACGGCAGGGCCACGGGCAGGCACGGGCATGGTGTGCGGAAACCTGGGGGTTCACGGCGGCCCGAATGCACGGGGTGCTGCGGGCGTGCTGCAGGCCGGGCAAGAACCCGTGCCGGCGCAGCCGCGGCATGCTCCATTATCGTGGATCGGCAATACAGCTGTGGCGCGAGGGCTTGTCTGCCGTCAGTTGCGGGGCTGCTTCAGCCGATTTGGCCGCCGGTGCAGCGTGCGATGCCGGCCAGGTCGGTGCGGCTCTGCACTCTGGAGTATCCGGCCTCGTGCAGCAGATGCTGCACGGCGGGGGCCTGATCGTAGCCGTGTTCCAGGAGCAGCCAGCCGCCGGGGGCGAGCCGCGCTGGGGCCTGGGAGATGAGGGAACGGATGTCGTCGAGCCCATCCGCCCCGCTGGCCAGGGCCGACAGGGGCTCGTGACGCAGGGCCGCAAGGTGGGGATCGTCCGCGCGGATGTAGGGCGGATTGCTCACGATGAGCGACAGCGCAGAGGCGATGCGCCCATCGAGCGCCTGGAGCCAGGAGCCCTGGGCGAACTGGATGGGGAGATGCAGGCGCTGCGCGTTGCTGCGGGCGACGGCGAGGGCATCGGCGCTGGCATCGGTGGCCCAGACGGTGGCCTGCGGGGCATGGTGTGCCAGGGCGCAGGCAATGGCGCCGCTGCCGGTGCCCAGGTCGGCGACCACGGGAGCAGGCCCCAGGTCGGGCAGCAGTTCCAGCGCCCAGTCCACCAAGGTTTCGGTGTCGGGGCGGGGGTCGAGCACGCGGGCATCGACGTGCAGCAGGAGGCCGTAGAACTCGTGGCGCCCGAGCAGGTAGGCCACGGGTTCGCCATCGAGCCGACGCAGAAGAAGGTTCTGCCAGCGTGCAAGGGCCTCTGGGGGCAGTACGTCGGTGTCATGTGCCAGCAGCCAGGCGCGCCCGGTATCCGCAGGCTGCCCGAGTGCTTCGAGCAGCAGGAGCTGTGCATCGAGCCGGGCCAGTCCCTGTCGGGCAGCATCCTGCAGGGTGGCGGCGATGGTGGGGGAGGGCGACATGGGCATGGAGCGGGCGACAGGGACAGGAGCGCGGGCACCCCGGAGAGAGGGCCCGCTTCGGGGTGGGAGCCGATGCGATCGGAGCCTTCAGTGTCCCCCGCCTGGCGCACCGCCGATCTTGGGCGTGAAGGGAGGCTTGGTGAGCCAGATGAGCGGAATCAGCAGCAGGAAGACCCAGCCCAGGGCGTGGAACAGCTCATTGAACGAGAGCTGGTAGGCCTGCTGGGTGATGAGCTGGTTGACCAGCGCGAGCGCCCCCGGCTGCCCCATCTGGGTGGAGAGCTGCTGCACGGTCTGGCTGGCCACGGGATCATAGACCGAGATGTGTTCGGCCAGGTGCGCATGGTGGGTGATGGCGCGGTGGTCCCACATGAAGCTGATGATGCTGGCCGAGAAGCTGCCGCCCAGCGTGCGCAGGAAGGTGGAGAGGCCGGAGCCGGCCGGAATTTCCCGCAGGGACAGGTCGGACAGCAGGATGGTCATCATCGGCATGAAGAACAGTGCCACGCCCATGCCCAGCATGAACGACGCCATGGCGACGTGGAAGAAATCCACCTCGGTGTAGAACGTGGCCCGGTAGAACGAGGTCAGCGACATGACGATGAAGGCACAGGTGGCCAGCAGCCGCAGGTCGGTGCGGGTGGCGTACTTGCCCACGAAGGGGGTGAGCAGGATGGGCAGCACCCCGATGGGGGCCGTGGCCATGCCGGACCACATGCTGTTGTAGCCCATGATGCGCTGCACCCACAGCGGCACGATGAGGCCGATGGCAAAGAAGCCCGAGAAGGCCACCACGAGCGCAATGGTGCCGTTGCGGAAGTTGCGGTGCTTGAACAGGCGCAGGTCGACGATGGGGTCTTCCTGCGTGAGTTCCCAGATGAGGAACACGGTCAGGCTGACGACCGAGACGACCGTGAGCAGGATGACCTGCGTGGAGTTGAACCAGTCATGGTCGTTGCCGATGTCGAGCACGATCTGCAGGGCTCCGACGCCGAGCACCAGGGTGGCAAGACCCACGTAGTCCATTCGGGGACGTTCGGTGACGACCTTGCGGTGGCTCATCTGCCACGCGATGACGGCGCTGGCGAACAGGCCGATGGGCACGTTGATGATGAAGATCCATTCCCACGAGTAGTTGTCCGTGATCCAGCCGCCGAGCAGTGGGCCGGCAATCGGCGCCACCACCGTCACCATGGCAAGAAGCGCCATGGCCATGCCTCGCTTGGAGGGCGCGAACAGGGAGATCAGCAGCGTCTGGGTGATGGGGTACATGGGGCCGGCCACCGCACCCTGCAGGGCACGGAAGAAGATCAGCTCCGTCATGTTGGTCGAGATGCCGCACAGGAACGAGGCGAGCGAGAACAGCATCGTGGCCCAGACAAAGAGCCGCACTTCGCCGAACCGCCGGCTCAGGAAGCCTGTGAGCGGCAGCGCGATGGCATTGGAGACGGCAAACGAGGTGATGACCCAGGTGCCCTGGCTGATGCTCACGCCGAGGTTGCCTGCGATGGTGGGCAGGGACACGTTGGCGATGGTGGTGTCGAGCACCTGCATGAAGGTGGCCAGACACAGCCCGAAGGCGGTGAGCCCGAAGTTGGCCGGCACGAAGGCCGGCACGTCGGCATGCAGGCCGTGCGCCGGCTCTGCATGGCCCCGCTGGTCTGCCGGGGTGGCCGGTGCAGGGGCGGCGTTGTCGGCGGTCGCTTGAGCGGCGGTCGCTTGAGCGGCGGACACGTCACTTCCCCTTGCCGGCGCCGGGCTGGTTGTCGCGGATGATCTGCGCGATCAGGGCATCGGCCTGCTGCAGCTGCTTCTGGTAGACATCGGTCTGCTGGGCGGGCTGCACGGGGGGCTTCTGGGCCAGCATGGGGCCGTTCTGGTCGTGGATGTCGACATCGACGGTGACCGACATGCCCAGACGCAGGGGGTATTTCTGCAGCTGCGCCGCATCCTCGATGTTCACCCGCACGGGAATGCGCTGCACGATCTTGATCCAGTTGCCGGTGGCGTTCTGGGCCGGCAGGAGCGAGAACACGCTGCCCGTGCCCACGCCGAGGCTGACCACGCGGGCCTTGTAGGTGACCTTGCTGCCGTACACATCGCTCACGATGGTGGCGGTCTGGCCGATGCGCAGCTTGTGGAGCTGGGTTTCCTTGAAGTTGGCATCCACCCACACGTCCTGCAGCGGCACGACCGCCATCAGGGCCTGACCGGGCTGCACGCGCTGCCCCACCTGGGCGCTGCGCTTGGCCACGTAGCCGGTGAGCGGGCTGAGGATGGCGTTGCGCTGGGCGTTGAGGTAGGCCACGCGCACCTTGGCGGCGGCCATTTCCACGGCTGGCTGGGTGCTGACCCGCGTGCCCTGCACCAGCACGTTGCTGGCGCTGTAGCGCTCTTGCGCCACGGTGTAGGCACTCTGGGCGGCGTCATAGGCCTGACGGGCATGGTCGAGTTCTTCGGCCGAGACAGCGCCTGTCTTGGCCAGGGCCTGCCGGCGCTCGTAGTCGTTGCGGGCAATCTGGTAGGCCTGGCGGCGGGCGGTGAGCTCGCTGCTGGCACTGGTGGCCTGGTTGTAGAGGCCATGGGATTGCCGCACCGCGTTGGCCAGGCCCGCCTTGGCTTCGGCCAGAGCGAGTTCGGTGTCGGCGGGGTCGAGCTGGGCCAGCCGGTCGCCTGCCACGACCTTGTCGCCGTCGCGCACCTGCACGCTCACGAGCGTGCCTGGCACCAGGCTGCTGATCTGGGCGATGTCGCCCTGCACGTAGGCGTCGTCGGTGGATTCGTTCCACTCGGCAAAGAGCAGGTACCAGGCCAGCACTCCCACGCCTGCCACGAGCAGCACCATGCCCAGGATCACCAGGGCCTTGCGGCGCTTCTGGCTGCGGCTCAGGTGCTCATGGAATGCAGTGGCTCCAGCGGCAGAGGGTGGGCTCTGGGGCGCAGCGGCAGCCTTGTCCGTCTCGGGGGGCGTGTCAGCAGAGGGGTCAGGGGCTGCCTGGGGAGGGGTCTCTTCGGGTGATTTTTCTTGTGTCATGGAGAGCCTGCGGTTTCCGGAAGAAGGAGGGGAAAAGAGGAAAACGAAAAATGGAGATCAGCGCGCGGCAGTGCCGTGCTGGTCGGTGCCGCTGTCATGGCCGATGCCTGCAGCCGGCGCATGGGACGCATCGGCGGCATAGCCACCTCCGAGTGCATAGGTCAGGGCAATGGCGTTGTCCATGCGCTGTGCCTGCAGCTGGGCCAGGCGCTGCTGGGCTCCGAGCAGCTGCTGCTGCACCTGGAGCACCTGAATGGAATTGAGCAAGCCGCTGTCGCGGCGCTGGCGGGTCAGTGTCCAGGCCTGCTGGGCAGCGGTGACGGACTGGCGCGCCTCGTCCACCTGCTGCTTCAGGGCATGGGCGCTCTGGACGCTGTCAGCCACCTGGTGGGCAGCTCCCAGCAGGGTCTGGTGGTATTGCGCCACGGCCGCTTCATAGCGTGCGTCCTGGGCGTCGAGGTTGGCCCGCAGGCGGCCGTTCTCGAAGATGGGCAGACTGATGCTTGGCCCGAACTGGTAGAACACATTGCTGAGATGGAACAGATCGAAGTGCTCGTTTCCCAGTGCGCCGGCCAGTGCCCCCAGGCTGATGTTGGGCAGAAAGCGCGCCTTGGCAGCGTCGATCTGCCTGCTGCTGGCCTGTACGCGGAGCAGGGCGGCCTGCACGTCCGGGCGGTGTGCCATGAGGGAGACCGATGCATCGTCAGGCACAGCCTCGGCAAAGCGCATGCTCTCGGGCGTGAGCCGGGGGCGCTTCAGGGTGAGCGCTCTGTCGGGCCCCATGGCGGCGAGCTGGGCCAGCGCGAGCTGCAGGTGGGTGATGCTCTGGGCTGCCTGCTCGCGACGCTGTTCGGCCGCACGCAGCTCGGATTCGAACTGCTGGAGTGTGATGCGGTTGTCGAGACCCGTCTTCACGCGCTGGGACTGGAGTGCCACCATCTGGCGGTTGCGGGCCACATCGGCCGTGGCCACATCCTGCAGCATCCAGGCACCGGCCAGCTGGGCATAGGTGCGGGCAATGGCCGTGCTCAGGGTGATGCGGGCGGCCTCGGCATCGATGGCGCTGGCCTGGGCCTCGCCGGCCAGGGCTTCCCAGGTGCTGCGCTTGCCGCCCCACAGATCCACGTCCCACTTGAACTGGCCCAGGGTGTCGCTCTTGTAGCCGAATTTGCCTCCGCCGAAATTGGCGGGCAGCAGGGCGTCCGGCAGACGCACCCCGCTGTAGCCAGCAGAGGCTGTCACGGTGGGACCGCGATCCGCATCGGCATAACCGGCCTGGGCCTCGGCAGCGTGGACGCGGGCCAGGGCCTGTGCCAGGGTGGGGCTCTGCCGCAGCCCCTGCTCGATCAGGGCGTCGAGCTGGGCGTCATGCCAGCCGCGCCACCAGTCCTTCTGGGGCCACGCCTGGGTAACGGACAGACCGGAGCGGCGCACCACCTGCCGGGCATCGAGCTGTGAGGCGTCAGGAGCCGTCTGCGCATGGGGCGTGAGCCCCCGGCTGTTGGCGCAGCCGGCCAGCACGGCTGCCGTCACCAGCAGAGCCCCTGTGGGCAGGGTACGCAGGGAAGAGGGAGCAAAGGGAAAAAGAGGCGTCTTGGGCATGGTCAGACCTGATGGGAATCCGTGGGGTTTTGCAGGGAATGCAGCATGCGCTGCATGAAGTCCATGAGCTGTTCGCGTTCCGCATCCTGCAGCCCCGCCAGCAGGCGGGACATGACTTTCATGCGGGTGGCATGCAGGCGCCGCTGCACCAGCATGCCCTGCGGGGTGAGGGCGATGCGCAGGGCGCGGCGATCCGATTCGTGGGGTTGGCGCTCGACCAGACCCTTGTGCTGCAGCTGGTCGATGATGCGGGTGAGGGCGCCAGGATCGTGCCCGATGGAACGCGCCAGATCGCCCGCCGTCATGGCCCCCTGGCAGGCCAGCCGCAGCACCACCTGGGCCTGCGTCATGCGCAGCTCGCTGGGGTCTGCGGCCAGCTCCTTCTCCATCTCGTGCACCAGGATGGAACGCAGCAGAAACAGCATGCTGCCGAGCTGTTCGGCGTGGTGTTCGGAAACGGGAGAGGACGCAGACATGGAAAAAATGGTTGCCAGACAAAAAATTGCTTCGGCAATTATTATGGCATTCCAAATCCCTCATCTGCGCAGGGGATTTCCCGGGGCGGCCCGTGTGTCAGGCCCCGCTGCCATGCCATGCCGTGCCGTGCCGTGCCGTGCCGTGCCGTGCCGTGCCGTGCCGTGCCGTGCCGTGCCGTGCCGTGCCGTGTGCGCGGTCGCGGGCAGGGCACAGCTCCGATTGCGGTATCAGCACCAGCACCAGCACCCTGTTGCCCGCTTCAGGCGATGCGTGCGGATGAGGCTTACTGATTGACTTCCAGCTCGGCCAGCTGCTCGGCCTCGTGCGCATGGCGCAGGGCCTGCAGCACCTCGTGCAGATCGCCTTCCATGACCTGGGAGAGCTTGTAGATCGTGAGGTTGATGCGGTGATCCGTCAGCCGTCCCTGCGGAAAGTTGTAGGTGCGAATGCGGTCGCTGCGGTCGCCGCTGCCTACCAGCCCCTTGCGCAGCGCGGCTTCCCTGGCGGCACGCTCGCTGCGTTCCTTTTCCTGGATGCGCGCCTGCAGCACTTGCAGTGCCTTGGCCTTGTTGCTGTGCTGGCTGCGGCCGTCCTGACATTCGGCCACGATCCCGGTGGGCAGGTGCACCACCCGAACGGCGGAATCCGTCTTGTTGATGTGCTGCCCTCCGGCGCCGCTGGCGCGGAAGGTGTCCACCCGGATGTCGGCCATGTTGAGCGTCACGGCACGGGCAGGGTCTGGCTCCGGCATTACAGCTATCGTGCAGGCGCTGGTGTGCACCCGCCCCTGCGACTCGGTGACCGGCACCCGCTGTACCCGGTGCCCGCCCGACTCGAACATGAGCGTGCCGTAGACTCCCGTGCCGGTATCGGTGCTGTCGGGACCTTCCATGCGCAGCACGATCTCGCGGTAACCGCCAAGCTCGGCGGGACTTTCGCTCAGGGTCTCGACCCGCCACCCCTGGGATTCGGCGTAGCGCATGTACATGCGGGCCAGATCGCCCGCGAACAGGGCCGATTCATCGCCCCCGGTGCCGGCACGGATCTCGACGAAAGCCGGACGCGCCTCGTCCGGGTCGCGGGGCAGCAGCAGGCGCTGCAGTTCCTGCTCCAGGGTGGTCAGTTCTCCCTCTCCGGCCGTGATTTCCTCTTCGGCCAGGTCGGCCATCTCGGGGTCTTCCAGCATGTCGCGTGCCGTGGCCACATCCTGCTCCACCTGCTGGTAGCGCTGCCAGCGCCCCGCGATCTGGGTCACTTCATTGTGTTCGCGCGACAGGGCCAGGAACCGGCCCATGTCCTGCATGATGTCCTCCCGGCTGAGGAGAAAATCGAGTTCGTGCTGGCGCTCTGCAAAGCGCTGGAGCTGGGATCGGAGAAAGGGTTTCACGGAAGCATCGCAGGAGAAGTCCGGCACAGCCCTCAGGCGGGCAGGAACGGATCAGACGGAAGGGGGAGGGCAGTGCGCTGCCCATTCGGGCGCAGGAACCACGCACGCCTCAGCAGGCGCATGCCGCCCGGGGTGACGTGACGTGTCCCCCGCCGGAGAACGCGAAGGGCTGAACGACGGCTAATGCTTGCCGCGCAGAAAGATGCGCTGCACCGTCTCGGCCGCCTGGGTCTGGTGGGCCAGATCGGGGTGGTGCAGCTCGGAGAGCGCTCCGTGCAGCATCTTCTGGGTCAGTCCCCTCGAGAGGGCTTCCAGCACGGCATCCACATCTTCGCCCTTGGCCAGACGCTTGCGGGCCTTGGCCAGTTCCATTTCGCGCCAGGCATCGGCCTGCTGGTTGACTTCGCGGATGAGCGACACGACCCCGTAATGGGGGTCACGCTGCCGCATCCACTGCATGAAGCTCTGCACGCCTTCGTCGATGATGGCCTCGGCCTGTTCCACGGCCGCCTGCCGCTGGGCCTGTCCGGTCTGTACCACGGTGGCCAGATCGTCCACGGTGTAGAGATAGGCATCGTCGAGGGCCTTGACCTCGGGTTCGATGTCGCGCGGCACGGCCAGATCGACCATGAACATGGGCCGGTGGCGGCGCTTGCGGAGGGCGCGCTCCACCGCTCCCAGCCCGATGATGGGCAGGGTGCTGGCGGTGCAGCTGATCACCGCGTCGAATTCGTGCAGCCGCTCGGGCATGTCGGCGAGCGGCATCACGCTGGCGCCGAACCGTGCCGCCAGGGCCTCGCCCTTTTCCATGGTGCGGTTGGCAATCACGATCTGCTTGGGAGACCGCGCCGCAAAGTGGGTGGTGGCGAGCTCGATCATTTCGCCCGCTCCCACGAACAGGATGCGGATCTGCCCCAGGTCCTCGAACAGCTGCGATGCCAGACGCACCGCCGCAGCAGCCATGCTGATGCTGTGCGCACCAATCTCGGTGCTGCTGCGCACTTCCTTGGCAACGGAGAAGCTGCGCTGGAACAGCTGGTTGAGCGTGGTGCCGAGGCTGCCGGCCGCCTCGGCGGCCCGCACGGCATTCTTCATCTGCCCCAGAATCTGGGCCTCGCCCAGCACCATGCTGTCGAGTCCACTGGCCACGCGGAAGGCGTGGCGGGCCGCCGTGTCGTCCTGCAGCGTGTAGGTGTAGTCGCGCAGGGCATGCATGGGCACACCGCCAGCCTGGGCGAGCCAGTTGAGTGTGTGATCCACGTCCACACGGTCGCTTGCGCAGTACACCTCGGTGCGGTTGCAGGTCGAGAGAATGGCCGCTTCCGGATGGTGGGCAAAAGTCTGCCGTAGCCCGTGCAGGGCGGGGCCCATCTGCTCAAGCGCAAATGAGAAACGGCCCCGCAAATCGAGCGGGGCGGTATGATGGTTGATGCCCAGAGTCCATACTGACATGGCGGTGATTATAAAATTGATCTTTCCGCATTGTCTTGATCCACGACGGGCCTTGTGCACATGTGTCTTTGGCATGTGTGCCGTGCGGGCGGGAGTTGCCTGTGTTGCCTGCCCCCTTCCCGGGTGAGCAGGTACGTGGCTCCCGTACCTAGATGCCCGTTGTTCCAGCTGATTCCATGGGTTTTCTCGCACTGATCGATCACCTCTTCAATCTGGCCCTGCCTGCGCTCTGGATGGCTACCACCCTGGTGGTGCTGCAGCGGCTTGCCGGCTGGCGCCATCCGCTGCGCCTCGGGTGGGGGCGCCAGTGGATGTGGCTTTTCCTGACCGGGCTGGCCGTGATCGTGGCCGGCTGGCTGGTTCTGCAGCGTGACGGCGCCATGCTGACCTACCTGGCGCTGGTGGTCGCGACGGGGGCAGTGCAGGCGTGGCTCGTGCATCGGTACCGCAGTGCGTCCCAGGACGCTTCCCGATCCTGATCTTTCTCCCTCTCCACGGGGGTGCTGCGCAGTCCCTTCATCGAATGGGGAATCAGGCCGCTGCAATAGAATCCCCCTTCGTGATCCCATCACCCGCGTGCCGCACCAGAATGGCGCGCAGTCGAGGTTAGACACATCCATGAACGCTCCCGCACTCCGTAACCACCTGCTGGCGGCTATGCCCGCCAGCCAGCGCATCCGTGAAATTCCCTACAACTACACCAGCTTCTCCGATGCCGAGATCGTGGAACGTCTGCTGGGCAAGCGGTGCTGGGACCTTCTGAGCGTGCTGCGCGACGAGCGGGACACGGGGCGTTCCGCTCGCATGCTCTACGAAGTGCTGGGTGACATGTGGGTCATCAAGCGCAACCCCTATGTGCAGGACGACCTGCTCGACAATCCCAAGCGCCGTGCACTGCTGGTCGAGGCCATGCGCCATCGTCTGCGCGAAATCGACAAGCGCCGCAACGCCAGCGTGGACAAGGCCCGTGACGAGGCGGTCGGCGAGGTGCTCGCCCAGGCCAATGAGGCGGTGAACAGCTTCGAGCGGTCCTTCGGCGTCACGCTCGATCTGCGCCACCGGATCCAGCGCCGTCTGGGCAAGCATACCCGTCAGGACAACATCAAGTTCGACGCGCTCAGCCGCGTGAGCCATGTCACCGACGCCACCGACTGGCGGGTCGAGTATCCGTTCGTCGTGCTCACGCCCGACACCGAGGCCGAGATGGCCGAGCTGGTGAAGGGCTGCGTCGAGCTGGGCCTCACCATCGTTCCGCGCGGCGGCGGCACCGGCTACACGGGAGGCGCCATTCCGCTGGCCTGGCAGAGCGCCGTGATCAACACTGAAAAGCTCGACCACCTCAGCGAGGTCGAAATGGTGCAGCTGCCCGGACTCGACCATCCCGTGCCCACCGTGTGGAGCGAAGCGGGCGTCGTGACCATTCGCGTGGCCGAGGCTGCCGAGCGTGCGGGTTATGTGTTCGCAGTCGATCCCACCAGCATCGAAGCCTCGTGCATCGGAGGCAACATCGCGATGAACGCGGGGGGCAAGAAGGCTGTGCTCTGGGGTACCGCACTCGATAACCTCGCGAGCTGGCGCATGGTGACACCGGACGCGCAGTGGCTGGAAGTGCATCGTCTGCAGCACAACTTCGGCAAGATCCATGACGTGGACCTGGTCAGCTTCGAGCTGCGCTACTTCGAAGCCGACGGCAAGACGCCGATCCGGACCGAGCGGCTCGACATTCCCGGCTCCACCTTCCGCAAGGAAGGACTGGGCAAGGATGTGACGGACAAGTTCCTCAGCGGTCTGCCGGGCGTGCAGAAGGAAGGCTGTGACGGTCTCATCACCAGCGCACGCTGGGTGGTGCACCGCATGCCGAGCCACAGCCGCACCGTCTGTCTCGAATTCTTCGGCAGCGCCAAGCTGGCAGTGCCAAGCATCGTGGAAATCCGCGACTTCATGTTTGCCGAGCGCAAGCGCACCGGGGTGCTGCTTGCGGGCCTCGAACATCTCGACGACCGCTATCTCAAGGCGGTGGGCTATGCCACCAAGAGCAAGCGCGGCGCCAGCGGCGAACTCGGAGGCAGCGGGTTGCCCAAGATGGTGCTCATCGGCGACATCGTGGGAGATGACCCCGACGCCGTGGCCCGTGCCACGAGCGAGGTGGTGCGCATCGCCAACAGCCGCAGTGGCGAGGGCTTCATTGCCACGACACCCGAGGCTGCCAAGAAGTTCTGGGCCGACCGCAAGCGCACGGCAGCCATCAGCCGCCACACCAACGCCTTCAAGATCAACGAGGACGTGGTGATTCCGCTGCCCCGCATGGCCGAATACACCGACGGCATCGAGCGCATCAACATCGAGCTGAGCCTGCGCAACAAGCTGCATCTGTGCGACGAACTGCTTGCCTTCTTCAGCCAGCCGCAGCTGCCGCTGGGCAAGGTGTCGGTCGAAGAGGACATCGTCGAGCTCGATACCCCCGAAGAACTGGCGGCCCGCGTGGCGAGTGCCCGGGAGCTCATCGCCCAGGTCAAGGCCCAGTGGCAGACCTGGTATGACCACCTGGACGAGTACTTCGAGCGGCTGCAGGACCACAGCCTGCGTGCGAGCTGGAAGATCCAGCTCCGCAACCCGCTCCGGGGCATCTTTGTGGGCAGCGCCTACCGTTCCCTGCTGGAAGCCGTGCAGGATGTGCACAGGAAGGTGCTCAAGGGCAAGGTCTGGGTGGCCCTGCACATGCATGCCGGTGACGGCAACGTGCATACCAACATCCCCGTCAACAGCGACGACTACGAGATGCTGCAGCTCGCCCACGAGGCCGTCAAGCGCATCATGGCGCTCGCACGCAGTCTGGACGGGGTGATCTCCGGCGAGCACGGTATCGGCATCACCAAGCTCGAATTCCTCAGCGATGCCGAGCTGGCTCCGTTTGCCGCCTACAAGGCCAGGATCGATCCCGAGGGGCGCTTCAACCGCGGCAAGCTTCTGCGGCCGGTGGTGATGAGCGAGAAGCAGCGTGCCGTTTACGCAGGCACCACGGCGCTTGCCGACCTCACCAATGCGTATACCCCGAGCTTCGGCCTCATGGGGCACGAGTCGATCATCATGCAGCAGAGCGATCTCGGCTCGATCGTCGACAGCGTCAAGGACTGCCTGCGCTGTGGCAAGTGCAAGCCGGTGTGCGCGACCCACGTCCCGCGCGCCAACCTGCTCTATAGCCCCCGCAACAAGATTCTCTCGGTATCCCTGCTCGCCGAAGCCTTCCTGTACGAAGAGCAGACCCGCCGTGGCGTCAGCGTGCGACACTGGCAGGAATTCGAGGATGTGGGCGAGCATTGCACCGTCTGCCACAAGTGCTTCGCTCCGTGTCCGGTGGACATCGACTTCGGCGATGTCAGCATGAACATGCGCAATCTCCTGCGCAAGATGGACAAGCAGAGCTTCCGTCCGGGCAAGGCCCTGGCCATGACCATGCTCAACGCCACCGAACCTTCGCGCATCAACCTGCTGCGCACAGGCATGGTCAACATCGGCTTCAAGGCCCAGCGTGCGGCGGTGGACATGTTCCGCGTGGCCGGACGGCACCAGACGGCCCATCCACCCGCCACCGTGGGCTCTGCACCGCTCAAGGAAGAAATCGTTCACTTCGTCAACAAGAAGCTGCCCGGCGGACTCCCGACCAAGACGGCACGCGCGCTCCTCGACATCCAGGATCGTCAGTACGTCCCCGTCATTCGTGATCCCGGACATACCACGGTGGACAGCGAAGCCGTGTTCTATTTCCCGGGCTGTGGGTCCGAGCGGCTCTTCAGCCAGGTGGGATTGGCTACCCAGGCCATGCTCTGGCATGCCGGCGTGCAGACTGTGCTGCCCCCAGGATATGTCTGCTGCGGCTACCCGCAGCGCGGGGCAGGGCAGTACGATGTGGCCGAGAAGATGATCACCGACAACCGCGTGCTGTTCCACCGCGTGGCCACCACGCTCAACTACCTCGACATCAAGACCGTGGTCGTGAGCTGCGGTACCTGCTATGACCAGCTGCAGGATTACCACTTCGACAAGATCTTCCCCGGATGCCGCATCATCGACATCCACGAGTTCCTGCTCGAAAAGGGCATCACCCTGCCTCGCCCCGAAGGCTACCTCTACCATGACCCCTGCCATACGCCGCTCAAGCAGCAGGACCCCATGAAGACGGTCAAGGGCCTCCTGGGCGATGCCGTCATCCGCAGCGACCGCTGCTGCGGGGAATCGGGCACGCTGGGCGTGAGCCGACCCGACATTTCGACGCAGGTGCGCTTCCGCAAAACGGAGGAAATCCGCAAGAATGCCGACCAGCTCCGAAAGCTCCAGACCGAAAATGGCCTGTCGCTGCCCCGTGGCAAGCATGGCGAGCAGAAGGTCAAGATGCTCACCACCTGCCCGAGCTGCTTCCAGGGGCTGAGCCGCTACGGCGAAGACCTGCCGCACGGTCTCATGGAAACGGACTACATCGTGGTGGAAATGGCGCGCCAGATCCTGGGTGAGGGCTGGATGAAGGACTACGTCAATGCCGCCAATGCAGGGGGCATCGAGCGGGTGCTGGTCTGACGGCTGCGCCCGATGATGCAGCAGTGGGAAAGGTCGAGCCCTGTGACCTTCCCACTACCCTGAAAGCGCTGCCCTGCTGCAGACTGGCAGTGCGCATTCAGAGGCGCAGATTCACAGCAGTAGCGGCATGAATGAAGGCATGGCAGCGTGGATCGGACAGCACACCGCCTTCTTCTGCAGTTCAGCGCATGAACTGCATCACTGCGCCTGCTTGCCTGCCTGGTAGCGCTTCCAGCTGGTCGAGAGAAATCCATACCCGGCTGCCAGGGCACCGCCCACCAAGGCTCCCAGGAACCCCAGCACGCCCTTGGAGAGCCCGACAGGCTGAGGGGATACGCCTGCGGGTTCTATCAATCCGGCAGGACGGGTGGTGGGAGGCATCAGCAGAGCCTGCTGCTCCATGAGCTTTTGCTTGGCCATGGCATAGGCCGTGGCGTTGGCCGAGCGGGCCACTGCCTGCAGAGCCATATCCGTGGCGGAAAGTGCATGAGTGGAAGAAGCGGCTGTCTTGTTCTGGACATCCAGACTGCTGACCATGGCCTGCGCGTCATGGATATACGCCTGGATCTGATGCCGGCGCTGCGTCAGAAGCACATTCTGCTGTTCGGTCAGAACGGATGCGACCTGATTGATGACAGCCAGGCCCAGCGTGGGGGAGGGGGCCTGAATGGTGACTTCGATGTACTTGGCGTCCTTGACGGGGGTGAAGATGGCTTTCTGCCCCAGTTGCTTGAGCCACTTCAGACGGTCAGATTCTCCCAGTGTGCCGCCATGAATCAGGCGGTCGACCACTCTGGCACGAAAGGAGAACGACTGCAGGCGGGCCATGGTATCTGGCACGCTTTCGAGCAGGTTGTCGGATTGCGCAAGCTGCAGCACGCCATGCGCCTCGTATTTGGGGGGCAGCAGAAATCCGGCACCCACCCCCAGGCAGGCCCCTACCACCATTCCAGCCGTCCAGGTGCGCCAGGAGGAGAGCAGGGCATCTGCAATCTGCATCACGTCCAGTTCGTTATCTTCCTGCTGGCGCGAATCGACATAGCGCACACATTGCAAATCGCTGCCATGCGCGGGACGAGAAGATGGCAGAGAGGAAAGGTCTGAAGTAGGCATCCACCGATTATAGGAAAGGTGCTATTTCTTCCCTTCTGGAAACTACTACCTCTGTGCCATTTTCCCGTTGTTGTGGCTGGGCATGGCAGCGGGGCCTAGCATCTCAGGCATTCAGGCGAGCCGGCGACCGATCCAGCGGGTCACGAAGGCATGTCCTTCATGCCCTGCGCCTTCGGTCAGGGTGGTGTCGCACTCCTGTCCCAGGAGTTCTTCCATGCCGTCCGCAAAGTCCGCACGCAGCATGTCCAGGGTGTACAGCATGTCCGGATCCTTGGGGCCGCCGCTGTGAAATTCGAGCTGGCGGGAATGGAAGGTTTCCAGAATGAGGATGCCTCCAGGCTGCAGGGCACGCACTACCTTGTGGTGCACGGCCACACGCAGCGCAGGCGGCAGATGCAGATAGATGATGGCTGCGCCGGTAAACCCCGCAGGGGCAGGTTCCCATTCGGCCAGATCGACCTGCTGGGCATCCAGGGAAACGCCACGCCGTTCGGCGAGTGCGCGCGCCTTGGCTACGCCCACCCCGGATCCATCAAGCGTGTGAACCTCGAAGCCCTGCTCGGCCAGCCATACTCCATTGCGACCCTCTCCATCTCCAGGCACCAGCACACAGCCTGGACGAGCCAGGCGATGGGCTTCCTGCACCAGAAACGCATTGGGCGTCTCGCCGTATTTGTATCCTTCTGCCTGACTGTAGTTCTGATCCCAGAAGCTCGACATGCACATTCCTCCATGCGGGTCATGATGTGCGGCAGCCATGCTGTGGCTCCGCTTGCCTGCATTGTCGCAGCTGCATCGGGCCATGTTTCCGGCAGGGACATGGCAGGGCAACAGACGGTGCGATCAACCGCTCAGACTGGAGCGAAAAGGGGAATGAAACGACCCTCAGGGAGCAGGGGCAAGAGTGACATCGAGCCCATCGTGACGCACTGCGATGGTCTTGGGCAGGTAGTGGTACTGCCTGGCCTTGGCCAGATCCGAGGCCGAAAAGCGGTAGATGGGATAGTCGTTGAACGCGCGTTCTCCCATGGCCACCAGGGCGCGGCCCAGCTGGGGATTGGCGGGTGCGCCGCCTTGCCGCAGATCGAGTGCCTGCACATGCACCTGTGTCATGCGCACGCTGTAGTCGGTGGCGTCGAAGCGCAGACCATAGGTCACCAGGGCCGTGCCATGGATGGCTGGCAACCAGCCTCCGGCGGAAGGAACATCGACCACCAGCTCGGTTCCGAGTCGGTTGTTGGGCGCATCGAAGTGCAGCCTGGGCTGGCTGAGTGTCACGGCAAACAGCCCCAGTGCCTCTTTGTGCATGGGAAAACGGTCATTGAGTTTCTGCTGCAGCTTGCCTCCATCGACATGCAGGGTATGCTCGCCGGCCCAGTTGGCCGAACAGCCCGTCATGCCCAGAGCCCACATCACCCCTGCCACCGCCAGCCGATGCCAGGTACGGCGGTGCACAGAGGGAACAGGATGCAGGGCAGGGGAAGAGAAGTTCGTGGACGACATGGAAGGAAGGCGAGCGGAGGCCGAATGCAGCGGGGCTTCAGGGCATGGCATGATGGCAGGACACCCGACTTGGCCGGAAGGCGACACAGGCACACCATCGAAGCATGTGGCGATTGTGCCTCTTCTGACCGGAAGGGAATGCATCCGTTTGTATGAGCCCGCGCCTGAAAAAGGAGACCCCTGAATGCCTGACGTTTCTGCCCCCGTCTGTTCTGAAACCGTGTCCTGCCCACTGTGTGCGTCAGCAGGAGGAGAGGTGGTGTGGCAGGGGGCGCGCTGGAGGCTGGTGCACGCCGAGGAAAAGGGATTCCCGGGGTTCTATCGCCTGATCTGGAATCGCCATGTGGAAGAGTGGAGCGATCTCGATCACACGGAGCGCATGGAGGCCATGGAAGCGCTTACCCAGATCGAGAAGGCCATGCGCGAGCACCTGCAGCCTTGCAAGATGAATCTGGCGACACTGGGCAATGTGGTGCCGCATCTGCATTGGCACGCGATTGCGCGCTTCGAGTGGGACAGCCATTTTCCCAGGCCCGTATGGGCCGATCCGCTGCGCGAGCCAGCTCCCGAGCAGCTGGCCGAAGTGGAGCGCCGGAGGGGGGCCCTGGAGCGCCATCTGGCGGTCATTCTGGAGACTCTGGACCCTCTGGCAACGGGGGTGCTGCAGCGATAGCCTTCTGCTGTGGCAGAAGGGCCGGCTCCTTGGCCCGGCTGGCTGCCAGCGTGTACAGCCCGCGCGGAACAGCGAGTCGAGAGGCACAGACGCTCTCGGTGTGCCTTGGTGTGCCCCTCTCCGCTGCGGATGGACGCATGAGCCGTAGAGCATCGCTGCACCGCAGAGGCTGAAGGGGCTTGGTCCTTCCGTGCCGCTGGCTGCTCAATCGTCTGCAGTGCTGCGCTTGCGGGCCTTGGGCCCCTTCTTGTTCTTGTGGGCATCGTCGGAGGATGTCCGGTCTTCACTGGCGCGCCTGTCCTTGGTGGCCGACTTGGTCGCCGTGGCTTTTCTGGATTTGGCAGAAGGTGCGTCTTCCTCTTCGGCGCGTGCCTTGCGCCCGGCTGCCTTGGCGGTGCGGGACTTGGCCTTGCCTGTATCGCGGGCGTCTTCGTCCTCCCTGTCTTTGCCTGCAGTGCGGCGCTTGCCTGTCTGCGAGCGGGAGTCGGCAGCCGCCGCCTTGTCGGCTTCCTTCTTGTTCACGGCCTTGCGGCGGGTGCTGCTGGGTGCGGGAGCTTCGGCATCGTCCTCTGTTGCACGGGACTTCCTGCGGCGGTCTGCCGCCTTGGCTGCAGACTTGCGGGAGGTCTTGGCGTCATCTTCCTCATCGGTCTGACGGCCACGCTGAGCTGCAAGAGCGCTGCCTTTGCGGTTCTTCACGCCATTGCGTCGATCGTGGCTGTTGTCCTCTTCCTCGGTGGCCTGTGCCTTGCCGTGTCCGGCAGTGGCCTGTTTGCCCTTGCGGGAAGTGGATGTGGGTGCCTGTTCTGTCGCTGCGTCCTTGCGGCTGCGTCGGTCCTTGCGGGAACCCTTGGCCGGTGCGGTGTCCTGTTCGTCCGCAGTGTCGCGTCCCGCCTTGGAACGGGTCTTGCCGTGCACCGGTTTCTTGGCGGTGTCCTCGTCGTCCTGGGTGTCGGCCGGATGCCGGCGCTGCTTGGTGAGCTGCCGGGTGCGGGTGGGCGCTTCGGTGTCCTGTTCCTCGTTTCGGGAGGCAGCGGTACGGCGGCGACGGGCACGGCGTGCATCCTCTTCCTCGCGCTGGGCTTCGAGGCGGGCTTTGCGCCGCGCCTGCTCGGCTTCCATCTGGGCCTTGCGTGCCTCGCGGGCAGCCTCCGCCTGTTCCTCGCGTTCCTGCTTCTGCAGGCGATTGAGCTGTGCACGCGGCACATTCACCACCACGGGCTGGTTGTCGTACAGGGGGGCGCGGAGATCGGTGTGATTCCAGGCGGCGACGTTTTCAGGCGGCAGGCCGTAGCGTGCGGCAAAGGAGCCGAGCGTGTCTCCCCTGCGGGCCTTGATGGTGCCGCGCACCAGCACGATTTCGGGCGTGAAACTGAGGCTTCCGGTCTGGGCCACCAGACTGGAAATGTCCGATGTCTGTCCTTCGGTGCGGGGCACGAGCAGGGTGGAGCCGCCCTTGACCATCATGCGCGGAGGAATGCGGTTCACCGAGCGCAGCACGCCTTCATCCACACCGCTGGACTTGGCCGCCTGTGCCACCGTCATGTTGCTGGGCACGGTCCACACCGTCCAGCTCGACAGGGACCTGCTGCCAGCCTGGGCCAGGTTCTGGCGGAACGCATCCACGTTCTTCCAGGGCAGCAGAATGCGAGGCGTCAGCGAAGCGATGACCAGTGGCTTGTTGAGCGCGGGGTTGAGGGCGCGGAAATCGTCCTCCGAGATGCCCGCGAGCTGGGCGACCATGGACACGTCGATGTCGCGGTTGATGTCGACACGGTCGAAATAGGGGTGGTTGGCCACATTGGGCAGCGAGGCATTGAAGGTGGCTGGATTGCGGACGATGTTCTTGATGGCCTGCAGGCGCGGCACGTACTGGCGCGTTTCGAGCGGCATCTTCAGATCCTGATAGCGGGCGCCCGGGTTGCGCTGCAGGGCCCGCTGCAGATTGCCCTCGCCCCAGTTGTAGGCGGCCAGTGCCAGCTGCCAGTCACCGAACATGGTGTAGAGGCGCTGCAGGTAATCGAGGGCTGCCCGTGTGGATCGCAGCACATCGCGGCGATCATCCAGGAACATGTTCTGCCGCAGGGAATAGTGCTTGCCGGTGCTGGGAATGAACTGCCAGATGCCGGCAGCCTTGGCGCTGCTGATGGCCTGGGGATTGAAGGAGCTTTCGACAAAGGGCAGCAGGGCCAGCTCGGTAGGCATGTGGCGACGTTCGAGCTCCTCGACGATGTGGTAGAGGTATTTGTTGGAACGCGTGAAGAGCCGCTCCACCTGCTCGGGATGGGATGCATACCACGATTCCCGCGTGCGCACGAAATCGTCATCGAGATCGGGAATGGCAAATCCCTGGCGAATGCGGTCCCACAGATCAGTGGGAACGCTCAGCCCGGAGCCACCGGCCAGTCCTGCCGTTTCGCCCTGGCCGGACAGTGCTCCAGCAGAAAGGTCGGACATGCGGATGCCGACGGAGCCATTGTTCTTGTCACTGGCACAGCCCGCCAGAACGGCAATGGCAATACCTACGATCATCAGACGGATGAAATGCATGGGGAAGACTACGGGGAAAAGGGGCGGTCAGAAGTGGTCTTTCCAGGCCCTGAGAGCAGCAAAGACCTCGTCGGGGCGCTGTGCCCCGGGTGCATGTGCATGCCGTTGAATGGAGAGAAGAACCTCGGGTTCTCCGGTGCGCAGAAACGGGTTGATGGCTCGTTCCAGGGACACCGTGGAAGGCAGGGTGGGCAAACCCTGGGCACGCAGGGCCTCACAGGTTTGCGCATGGGCCAGCAAGAGGGTATTGCCGGGCTCGACCACCCGCGCAAAGCGCAGGTTGGCCAGGGTGTATTCGTGGGCTGGACAGACCCGCGTGTCCGGAGGCAGGGCAGCCAGCTTCTGCAGAGAGGCAAGCATCTGGGCTGCGGTGCCCTCGAACAGCCGCCCGCATCCTGCTGAAAACAGGGTGTCGCCGCAGAACAGCACAGGGGCTGCTGTCCGGGAGGCAGAGGCATCGAAGGTACAGACGTAGGCCACATGACCAGCCGTGTGGCCCGGCACATCCAGCACCCGTGCCTGAAATCCGGGGAAGGTCATGACATCCCCTTCCTGCACCAGACGCACACGTTCCGGGGCCCAGGCGGCATAGGCTGCCTGTGGCACGCCATCGGCAGCGGGCAGGCACAGCAGGGGGGCATCCGATGCGCGAGCCTTGCACAGGGCATTGATGCCCCCCACATGGTCGGCATGGTGATGCGTGACCAGGATGCCGCCCAGCACGAGCCCGTGCCGGTCGAGGTGCTCCAGCACCGGCACGGCATCCCCCGGATCCACGACCCAGGCGGATAGGGTGTCTTCCAGTATCCAGATATAGTTGTCGGTCAGCGCAGCAAGCGCAATCAGATTCATTGTTGAGCGGGTGGCCCTCAGGCCGGACGATGCATGTCGACGCAGATTATAGATTTTGCACAATGGTTCCAGACACCGGCCGGCCGTTGTCTGCAGGATTGGGAGCTCTCCCAGGGCGATCGCGCCGTGGCGGATTGCTTCGGCTACCAGGCCCTGCAGATAGGGGCGCTGAATCTGCCGCTGCTCAGAAACAGCAGGGTGCGCCATCGCTGGCTCGCCGGGCTGGAAACGCCTCAGGCGGCCTCCGCAGCCGAAGTATCCGCCTGCATGCAAGCCGCAGGCGCCGCATCGCCGCATCTGTTCCTGGAGCCGACCAGCTTGCCGTTTGCCGAGAACAGCCTCGATCTGGTCATCCTGCCCCATACCCTGGAAGCCAGCGCCGACGCCCATGCCACGCTGCGCGAAGTGGCCCGGGTTCTCGTGCCCGAAGGGCGGGTGCTGATCTTCGGGTTCAACCCTCTGAGCCTGTGGGGGGTGCAGCAGTGGCACCACCTGTTCATGGATCGGCTCGGGCTGGAAGGCCCTCCCTTCATCCCGGATGTGGACGACTTCATCGGCTACCACCGTCTGCAGGACTGGCTGCACCTGCTCAATCTGGACATCGACGCGGGGCGTTTCGGCTGCTATCGCCCGGGCCTGCACAGCCAGACCTGGTTTGACCGGCTGGGCTGGATGGAAAAGGCAGGGGACCGCTGGTGGCCCATTCTGGGAGGTGTGTATTTCCTGCAGGCCGTCAAGCGCGTGCGCGGAGTGCGTATGATTCAGCCCCGCTGGAAGCTGGCCAAGCTGGCGCGTGGCAGCATGCCCGTGGCCCAGCGTCGACCAGCGGCGCGGCGGGACATGACTCCATGAGGAATCGGACATTCAGATGACAGAAACAAGCACGCAGCACGTGACCCTGTATACCGACGGGGCCTGCAAGGGCAACCCGGGACCGGGAGGATGGGGTGTATGGCTCCAGAGCGGTCCGCACAGCAAGGAACTTTTCGGCGGTGAGCTCAACACCACCAACAACCGCATGGAGCTCATGGCGGTGATTCAGGGCCTGTCGGCGCTCAAGCGCCCCTGCCACGTCACCATCTATCTCGACAGCCAGTATGTCCGGCAGGGCATTACCGAATGGATTCATGGCTGGAAGAAAAAAGGCTGGAAGACAGCGGCCAAGCAGCCCGTCAAGAACGCCGAACTGTGGCGCGCGCTCGATGCGCTCGTGCACGACGGCACGCACCGCATCGAGTGGCATTGGGTCAAGGGCCATGCAGGCATCCCCGGCAACGAAAAAGCCGATGAACTGGCCAATCGGGGAGTCGATCAGGCCCTGGCCTCGGGGGCAGGCTCGGCACTGCAGTCCTGAATGCTTCCTCCCCTGCGTGAGGTGCGCCTGCCGGGTGGACGTGTCCTTTCACATGCAGGACGAGAGAGGGCGTGAACTGTTTCTCCGGGTTTTGGTGGTACGCTTTTCGTGATTTTCCCCTTGCCTTTTCTGTTGGTTTCCCATGTCCAGCTCTGACTCCTCTTCCCTCGTTTTCGTGCTCAACGGTCCCAATCTGAACCTGCTGGGCTCGCGGGAACCCGACATCTACGGCGCTGCCACTCTGGCGGATGTGGAGCGTCTCTGTGCTTCCGCCTGTACCCGGCACGGCTGGACGCTGGACTTCCGGCAAAGCAACCATGAAGGCGATCTGGTCGATGCCATCCACGAGGCCGGGCGTGCCCATGCCGCCGGGCGACTGGTGGGTGTCGTGCTCAATGCAGGGGCCTATACGCACACCAGCGTTGCGCTGCTCGATGCCATCAAGGGCACGTCCATCCCGCTGGTGGAACTGCACATCAGCAACGTGTTTGCGCGGGAGGCCTTCCGCCACCATTCGTACATTTCCCCCGCTGCGCGGGCCGTGATGTGCGGATGGGGCGTGCAGGGGTATGCCATGGCCATCGACGGCATGGCCAGCTGGCAGCCGGCATAAGGAGGCGCTTTCCCATGCATACCGAGCCTGTTCTTGCTCCCGCATCCCCGTCCGCTGCCGCACTTTTGCCTGCGGAAGATGGCCGCCCCCTGGACGGACGGCGCATTCTGCTGGGTCTGACCGGCGGCATTGCCTGCTACAAGTCGGCTGAGCTCTGCCGGCTGCTGGTCAAGGCCGGCGCTCAGGTGCAGGTCATGATGACCGAGGCTGCAGGGCAGTTCATCACCCCCGTCACCATGCAGGCCCTCAGCGGCCAGCCGGTGATCCTTTCGCAATGGGATGCGCGCAGTGCAGATCACATGCCGCATATCCACCTCGGACGGGATGCGGACGCCATCGTGCTGGCTCCCTGCAGCGCAGACTTCATCGCCCGTCTGGCCCAGGGCCGATCCGACGAACTCGTCAGTCTCACGTGCCTGGCGCGTCCGGCGGGCAAGCCCCTGCTGGTGGCTCCCGCCATGAACCGCGAAATGTGGGCCCATCCTGCCACGGTACGCAATGTGGCCCAGATTGCGGCAGATGGAGCCCAGGTGCTGGGGGTGGGGTGTGGCCCGCAGGCCTGCGGAGAAACCGGAGATGGCCGGATGCTGGAGCCGGAGCAGATCCTGGAAGCGCTGGTGGCTCACTTCACTCCCAAGGTGCTGGCAGGCGTGCAGGTGCTGGTCACTGCCGGCCCGACTTTCGAGCCGATTGACCCCGTGCGCGGCATTACCAATCACTCCAGCGGCAAGATGGGGTTTGCCATTGCCGCAGCAGCCGCGCGGGCAGGCGCGCAGGTCACGCTGGTGGCTGGCCCTGTGCAGCTCCCGACACCGGCGGGCGTACAGCGGGTTCAGGTGCAGACAGCCCGGCAGATGCTCGATGCCGTGCAGGCCCATGTACCGGAGCAGGGTGTCTTCGTTGCCACGGCAGCCGTGGCCGACTGGCGCCCTGCCACGTTTTCCGACACCAAGATCAAGAAGGATCCCCAGGCCCAGGTCCCGACCCTGCACTTCGTGGAGAATCCCGACATTCTGGCCACCATCGCCCAAAGCCCTCAGGCAAGGGCAGGGCGCCTGTACTGTGTGGGATTTGCCGCAGAGAGCCATGACCTTCTGCGCCATGCACAGGCCAAGCGGCTGCGCAAGCAAGTGCCGCTGCTGGTGGGCAACATCGGCCCCGCCACCTTCGGCAAGGACGACAACGCCCTGCTGCTGGTCTCGGATCACGAAGTGATCGAATTCCCTCGCGCTTCCAAGACGGCTCTGGCCGTCCAGCTCATCACCTATGTCTCGCAGCGGCTTGCAGCCATGGCCGCAAGCTGAGACGGTGCAGCACACCCAGATCGGATGCTGCCTTTACCTTTTCGGCCTTTCGGGCTGAAGCAATGAGAAAGCCACGGGCAAGAGGAGGGCGCTGGCGCCTCACCTCCTGCGAGCCTCACTTGCAGTTGGCAGCAATGGCCTCTTCGGCCCGCTTGAGCTCGGCCGCCTTGGCGGTGTCATCCATGATGATGCGTTCTCCCTTGGCATTCATCGTGGAGACGCGGTAGCCGGACTGCAGCGTGTTGCGATAGCTCTGCGCACGCTGGCAGTTGTCGGCCTTGACCTTGGCTTCCTTCTCGGCGGCAGCCTTTTTCCTGGCTTCCTCTTCCGCATTGCCGCCAGCCGGCTTGGACGCAGCGGCATGTGGAACAGCCGAAGCAGCCGTTCTGGACACGACAGTGTGCAGGCCGTGCGAGCCAGCGCCCGGGCGACGCAGAATGTTCTTAGCCGGCACACTCGATGGCGGCGGACGGTCACTGTAGACCTTGTGCCCTGCGTGATCGATCCATGCCCACTGGGCAAAGGCCCCCGTGGCCGCGCTTGCCGCCAGGACCAGAAAACCCTGCCGCATGATGTGGAGTGTCTTTTGCATGCTGATTCGCATCCTCGTCTTCTTCTTGCGATGACCCAAGTGTAGCCCTCCGGATGGCGGGCAAAGGCACATCCCGGCCAAGCGGCGCTCTGCACGCGGGTGGCAAGACCGAATTGCAACAGGTACAATCTCTCTTTTGGAGGAATACCCCATGCGTCTGCTCGGCAAAGCGCTCACATTTGACGACGTTCTTCTGGTGCCCGCCTATTCGCAAGTGTTGCCCAAGGACACTTCGCTCCGCACCCAATTCACCCGCGACATCACGCTCAATCTTCCCCTCGTGTCCGCTGCCATGGACACGGTGACCGAGGCCCGCCTGGCCATCGCCATGGCGCAGGAAGGCGGCATCGGCATCGTGCACAAGAACCTGACTGCCCAGGAGCAGGCAGCCCAGGTCGCCAAGGTCAAGCGCCACGAAAGCGGTCTTCTCAAGGACCCCGTGGTCATCACGCCCGACACCACGGTCCTGCAGGTCAAGCAGCTCTCCGACGAGCTGGGCGTGTCCGGCTTTCCCGTGATCGACGGCGGCAAAGTGGTAGGCATCGTCACCAACCGCGACATCCGCTTCGAGACCCGTCTTGATGTGCCCGTGCGCGACATCATGACCCAGCGCGAAAAACTCATCACCGTTCCCGAGGGCACCGCCCCCAAGGACGCCAAGGAGCTGCTCCACAGGCACAAGCTCGAACGCCTGCTGGTCGTCAACGATGCCTTCGAGCTCAAGGGGCTCATCCTCGTCAAGGACATCAACAAGCAGACCAACTTCCCCAATGCAGCCCGTGACGAGAACGGCCGCCTGCTCGTAGGCGCCGCCGTCGGTGTCGGTGCAGGGACCGAAGAGCGGGTGGAAGCCCTGGTCAAGGCCGGGGTCGATGCCCTGGTGGTCGACACGGCCCACGGTCACAGCCATGGCGTCATCGAGCGCGTGCGCTGGGTCAAGCAGCACTATCCCCAGGTGCAGGTCATCGGCGGCAACATCGCCACCGGCGAAGCTGCCAAGGCCCTGGTCGAAGCAGGAGCCGATGCCGTCAAGGTAGGCATCGGCCCCGGCTCGATCTGCACCACCCGCATCGTCGCCGGCGTGGGCGTTCCCCAGGTCACGGCCATCGACAACGTGGCCACGGCACTGCGCGGCACGGGCGTGCCCCTCATCGCCGATGGCGGTGTGCGCTTCAGCGGCGACATCTCCAAGGCCATCGCGGCAGGTGCCAGCACCGTCATGATGGGCGGCATGTTTGCAGGCACCGAGGAAGCTCCCGGTGAGGTCATCCTCTTCCAGGGCCGCAGCTACAAGAGCTATCGCGGCATGGGCTCCATCGGTGCCATGCAGCAGGGCAGTGCCGATCGCTACTTCCAGGAAAGCAGCACCGGCAACCCCAACGCCGACAAGCTGGTTCCCGAAGGCATCGAAGGGCGCGTTCCCTACAAGGGCTCTGTCGTCGCCATCATCTACCAGATGGCTGGCGGCCTGCGGGCAAGCATGGGCTATTGCGGATGCGGCACCATCGAAGACATGCGCAACAAGGCCGAGTTCGTCCAGATCACGGCAGCCGGCATTCGTGAAAGCCATGTGCATGATGTGCAGATCACCAAGGAAGCGCCCAACTACCGCGCAGACTGAGCGTTCTCTGCACGCGTGACGTGACACGACACACGGCCAGTGCCTGCCCGGCGGACACTGGCCGCATTTTTTCCATCCTCTCCATCTTTGGCGGTCATTCCGCCTTCTTGCAGGTAGCACTCCATGCAGCATGACAAGATTCTGATCCTCGACTTCGGCTCCCAGGTAACCCAGCTGATCGCTCGCCGCGTGCGTGAAGCCCATGTCTACTGCGAAGTGCACCCCTGTGACGTCAGCAGCGAATGGGTGCGCGAATTTGCCTCCGACGGCAAGCTCAAGGGCGTGATCCTGTCCGGCAGCCATGCCAGCGCCTACGAGGAAAGCACGGACAAGGCGCCCGATGGCGTGTTCGAGCTTGGCGTGCCGGTGCTGGGCATCTGCTACGGTATGCAGACCATGGCCCTGCAGCTGGGCGGCAAGGTGGAAAGCGGTCGCCAGCGCGAATTCGGCTACGCCGAAGTGCGTGCGCATGGCCACACCAAGCTCCTCGATGCGCTGGCCGACTTCACCACGCCCGAAGGCCACGGCATGCTCAAGGTCTGGATGAGCCATGGCGACAAGGTATCTGCCATGCCCGAGGGGTTCAGCCTCATGGCATCCACCCCGAGCTGCCCCATTGCCGGCATGGCTGACGAAGCCCGCGGCTATTACGCGGTGCAGTTTCATCCCGAAGTCACCCATACCGTGCAGGGCAGAGCCATGCTGGAGCGCTTTGTGCTCGGCATCTGCGGCGCAGAACCCGACTGGATCATGCGTGACCATATCGAGGAAGCCGTCAAGGCAATCCGCGCGCAGGTCGGAGACGAAGAAGTCATCCTCGGCCTGTCGGGCGGTGTCGATTCCAGTGTGGCGGCAGCCCTCATCCACCGCGCCATCGGAGACCAGCTCACCTGCGTCTTCGTCGACCACGGCCTGCTGCGTCTCAATGAAGGGGACATGGTCATGGAGATGTTCTCCGGCAAGCTGCAGGCCAAAGTCATCCGTGTCGATGCCAGCGACCTCTTCCTGAACGCCCTGGCCGGCGTCTCTGACCCCGAGCAAAAACGCAAGATCATCGGTCGCCTCTTCGTCGATGTCTTCAAGTCCGAAGCCGAGAAGCTCAAGGCCAGCGGCACCGGCCACAAGGGCGCGACCTTCCTGGCGCAGGGCACCATCTACCCCGACGTCATCGAATCCGGTGGTGCCAAGAGCAAGAAAGCCGTTGTCATCAAGAGCCACCACAACGTGGGCGGCCTCCCCGAGCAGCTCGGACTCAAGCTCCTCGAACCCCTGCGCGATCTTTTCAAGGACGAAGTCCGCGAACTCGGTGTGGCGCTCGGCCTTCCCCATGACATGGTCTACCGCCACCCCTTCCCCGGTCCGGGCCTCGGTGTGCGCATCCTCGGTGAAGTCCGCAAGGAATACGCCGACCTCCTGCGCCGTGCCGATGCCATTTTCATCGAGGAGCTCCGTGCCTGCATCGACCACAACAGCGGCAAGAGCTGGTACGACCTGACCAGCCAGGCCTTCACCGTCTTCCTGCCCGTCAAGAGCGTGGGCGTCATGGGCGATGGCCGCACCTACGACTACGTCGTGGCCCTCCGCGCCGTCCAGACCAGCGACTTCATGACCGCCGACTGGGCCGAACTGCCCTACGCCCTCCTCAAGAAAGTCAGCAGCCGCATCATCAACGAAGTCCGCGGCATCAACCGCGTCACCTACGACGTCAGCAGCAAACCGCCTGCTACGATTGAGTGGGAGTAAATTTCTCTCGTTTCAGGACTTCCCATGGCGTGTCGGTTCTTCCGAGAAACGCAGTCCTGACAAGAGGTTAGCGTCCCACTTGGTCCCATGCTGCTTCGCCGGTGCCCGACAGTTCTGTCGGTACCGGTGACGGTATCGGTGAACTGATCCTCCAACTACCGTCCTTGATACCGTCAAGTGGTCTGACGGTATCAACTGACGGTATCAAGTTGGAGGAAAAGATGATTACTGACAAGCAGTTACGGGCGCTGAGACCATCTGAGAAGGTCTACAAGGTCGCCGACCAGCAAGGGCTGTATGCAACGGTCCTGCGAACGGGGAGCATCAGCTTTCGCTACGACTACCGACTCAATGGCCGCCGCGAAACCCTGGTGATCGGACAGTACGATTCGACGCTCGCGGCCAGGAAGCCGCGAGAGGCGTCGACCCTGGAGTACGGCATGTTGGTGTCGCTTGCGGAAGCGCGCCTGCTCCTGGCCAATGCACGGCGCGCTATCGAGCAGGGCGACAGCCCCTCCCGCGCGAAGGTGGAGAAACGGGTCGAGGCCAATGAGGGGGTGACGTTTGGCGGATGGGCTGAAAAGTACTTCGCCGAAGTCAAGCTGGCGGAGTCGACGCGCGCAATGCGCAGGGCCGTCTATGACCGCAACCTGGCCACGGAGTTCGGCCGTCTCAAACTGGAAGAGATCACGCCATCGCGCTTGATGGCGAGATGCGAAAAAATCAAGGAACGAGGAGCGCCCGCGCCGGCAGTCCAGTCGCGGGACATCGTGCTGCAGATCTTCCGCTTCGTCCAGGCGAGAGGGTTGAGGATTGAAAACCCTGCGGAGGCGATTCGTCCGAGCGCCATTGCTGCCTTCAAAGTCAGGGACCGAGCCCTTTCTCCGGAGGAAATCCACAAGTACTTCAACGCGCTCGAGGAGGTCTCATCCGCGGCGACGCTGCGTCTCGCGGTCAAGTTCATGTTGCTGACGATGGTGCGAAAGAGCGAATTCACCCAAGCCAAGTGGGAGGAAGTCGATTTCGAGGCGGGTGTGTGGACGATCCCCAAGGAGCGGATGAAGGCGAGCAGACCACACAACGTCTAGTCGTTGCAGCGCAGCAGGTGCTGGACCACGTTGGTGCCCGAGCCTGCAGCCTGGCCGTAGAGCAACTGGCTGATGGAGGTCAGCGTCGGAGCGATGGGCTCCGGATCGCGCCTCGATTCCTCCGGGTAGTAGATGACGGTGCCGACCATGCTCATGATCAGCTCGCGTTCGGTGTCGTCCAGGTACGCGCCGGTGTCCCTTCATTGACGGGGTGCAGGAGCGTCACCCAGTTGGGCTCGATCCAGAGCCAGCGGCGCTCGCCGCGCGGCATGTCCGGGTGCGCCAGCTCGATCTCGGCGAGACTGCCCTGGACGGAATCGAACAGCTGGATCATGGCGAAGTGGACGGGCATGGCAACGAGGGACGGCGAAGCAATGCCAGTATTTTCCCAGCCACTGCTTCGAGCCCCTGTTTTCGGCTTGGCATCGTGTGCGCCGATGCCAATGCGCTCAAGGTCGCAGGATCGCCTGGGCCTTCGCCCGCGCTTCGCGGTCCTGGTCACGCTCCAGTTCGGGCAGAGCAAGTCCTTCGTCGCCATCGACGTACAGCGGCCCGCCGAAGTCGCTGTCGTAGAACTCGCCATCGTTCGAGCCGCCGTCGTGGCGGGCTGCCAACGTGGAACGCGTCAGGTCTTCACCGCGCGCCAGCGCCACGTACTGCCAGACCCAGGCACGCACCGGATCGTTGTCGGCAAGAGCGTGCTCGGCAGCGTCTCGTAGCCAGTGCATGCTGGCTCGGGGGGCCATGCGTTCTTGGGCCCAGGGGTCACCGAGATCGGCGAGGTCTTCCAAGGCTCGGCGAGAACCCGCCGCGGCGGCCTGGCGCAGCCACCGGGTGCGGGATTCGAGGCTCGTGGCCACCCGCGCCATCTCTTCGGGGTCAACGTGGCCGTCCAAGCGTTCGGCCAGGGCGATGAACTCCGGGCGCTCGAAGACCGTCCCGTACTCCAGCGCAGCGGCGCGCACACCAGCTTCGGCGGCAGCCTTCAAATGAGCCTCATAGCGCACATACAGGGGCGCCAGCAACAGATACTGCTCGACCCAGCCACGTTCGCTGGCGGTGAGCTGGCGCCCCTTCAGCGACTCTTCGTAGAGGTAGGGATTGGGCTTCCTGCAACGGAACAACGCAGCCAGTACCTGATGTGCATGCGGGTTCTTCGTCGCGGCGTGCTCCAGGCTCTCCAGGAGAAGTTCCGAGGAGAGGAGCTGCTCGCGGGGGAGGGCGGTCGCGTTTTCCGATGGACGGGGGGCATCGTCCCAGTCATCCAGGTCTTCATCCGCATCGCCGTCCTCGTCATCCGCGCCAAGTGCTGTGGACTGCGTGGCCATGGGCAGCAGTGGTGCCAGCGTCGTCCAGCGAACCACACCCAATTGCTTGTCGGCGATGAATTCGCTCAGAGCGTCCGCCATGGCCAGCGCCTCGGTTTGACCGTACTGCAGTTGCAGCGCGCGGCCGGCGATCTGCGGCCCAGCGGAAGCCTGCGGGGCCTGACCGACACCATGGTCCGCCAACAGCGCGTCCGTGGTCAGTGCGGCCCAGGTCCTGTAGCCGAAAGCCGCGGCCAGCAGTTCGTGTACGTGGCTGTGGCGGATGTCGCGGCCCGCGCGGGCCTGCAGGGATTGGTGCGCGGCGCGCGCCAGTGCTTTGAAAGTCATGCGTCTTCCTTTCGGTTCACCTCGCCGCATCGGGGCAGACGCACGCGTTTAAGTCCCCGATGACGAGGTCCGGAAGGGAGATCGATAACGATGGAAGAAGAGCCTGTTTCTACTCGCGTGCAAGTACGGCGAGCGCCTGGTCGATAATTATAACTAGATGCGTGCGGGTTGTCATGAGGCAACTGAGACTGAGAACGTGAATGCCCACGATGCAGAGGCTTCGCGCTTGAATTTTGTGAGCGGGTGCACATCCCCCATTGCGGGAAGGGTGCGTTGAAGCGAACGACCACGAATGATCTTGTCCATCGACGCAGCTACATCAAGAGTTGACGGAAATCGATCCCGGCAGGCTTGTCAGATTCGAATTGGTACGTGACAGCCTTTGTGAATGCCGGATCGTAAAGGGCATCGCCGTTTCAACTCATATCGGTCGGTGCTTCGGATAACCGGGGTTACCATATGTAAGCGAGATGAACCATTTTGGAGGCGGCAGAGACGATGGCAAAAAGAGATCCCGTAAAGACCCTACGCAATCAGCAGATCGCTAAGCTGACCGAAGAGATTAACGACCGTCTTGACGATGTTCTTGAATTGACAGGATACGAGAACGAGCACTCACTGAATGCGACTTATGGCGGAAAGTATGCAGAGTACATCGACATCAAGAACGAGGTGATCGACACGCCCGAGCAATTCGTGGCCCTGTACTTTCAGGGGTTCCTGCGGACGTTGGAAGGACTGGGCATCTACGCACGCGCAGGCAATCGCTACTTCGATGCCTACGTGCATGTCCGAAACCACAAGAAGGTGCTCAAGTGGCTCAAGCTCTTTCTGACGCGCACCTATCTCAGGAACTACGACGCCCTGTCCAAGAAGCGCCCGGACGTTGAAGAGGCGGAGATCTGGATCGGCCAGAAAAATGCCGCCTATGGAATCTTCGTGACGCCGAGGTTCAAGAACGGGGCGTGGGAAAACGACAAGAGCGAGATCAGGCACTTCAAACCGAAGTATTGGACGATCGGCCACATCTTGGAAACCGGGTTCGTCATACCTGATGAGGACGAGCGCATCACGTTCAACGACGTCGAGCAGTATCTTTCGTTCTTTCGCAACACCCTTGTGCGGAACTCCGGCTCAGCGCACGAGCTTGCCATTGCCAAGCTCTACTGCGAGTTTGTTCGAGAAAGTGCAGCACCGGAAGATGTGCCGCTGCTCATTCCCGAACTGCGCTATGGTGGGAAAGAGGTCAAGCACGAGCATCGCCTGGACTTCACCGTTATCGATCCGTACACGCTGTCCAAGGTAGGGTTCGAGTTGTCTCCCTGGTCGACTCATGGCCTTCTTTCTGGCACCAAGGGCAAAACCCAAAAGGCCATCAACGAAGAAGCGCAAGCCAATTTCGAGAGAGAAATGTCGAAATTGAAGGCGTACTTCCGCAAGCGCGGGATTCCCGTGATCGTTTACACGGACAAGGATCTCCAAGACTACGACAAGATTTTTTCCGACATCGAGGACTATCTGACGCCAGCCAAGCGCCCCAAGCAACTGGAATTTCATGCATTGGAGGACTTTCTTGCGTTCAAGTCGCCAAAGTGATTCCAGTCAGAATCGAGGGAAGTCCGCAAGAACGGCCATTCGCGTCCGCGCCATCTCGAATAGGGGCTGATCTTGGCGCTCATTGCCTATTGGGCTGACACTGGCGCTGAGGTCGAATCGTTTTCGACTGCACGTGAGCAATGGGCGCAGTGGCGGAAATTGCCAGTGTTCGCGCATGAGGCGCTCGATGCGGTGCAGACCACAAGTCTGGCCTTGCTCCATAACGTCGTGCCACACGCGGCGTGCGCCGTAGGTGTGGTCACTGCGCATGAAGCTCTGGTGAACCTGTGCGCCCAGCACCTCATCGCTGAGGCTGCGTCGGCTCCTGGGCCGTGTGAGCCACGCGTAGAAGCCGCCTCGCGAGACACCGAGCGCCTCGCACATCAGATTGACCGGCCATGCCCCCCGGTGTTTCGCCACGAAGCCGAACTTCACATCGACTCCTTCGCGAAGTAGGCCGCGGCTTTTTTCAGGATGTCGCGCTCCATCTTGAGCTTGGCCACTTCCTTGCGCAGCCGTGCTATCTCCGCGTCTTGAGCCTTCTGTTTACCGTTGCCAGGAAAGGCTTCCTGGGGTTCGTCTCGCAGCTCACGAACCCATTTGCGCAGCACGTTCTCGTGAACGTCCAGGTCCTTGGCCGCCTGGACCACGGCCACGCCACGCTCGATGACCAGCTTGACCGCCTCGAGTTTGAACTCTCGGCTGAATGTCCTTCTTCTCTCCATGAACCACCTCCGGTTTCATCTTCCACCTTAACAAGGTGTCTTTGAAATCGGCAACAGCCCACAGCGCACTGAATTTGCGGGGGGATTACCACCCAGCAACCGCCAACAATCTGCCTGACAGGTTCCAGTTCAGGGGCGGTTGGTACTGGGTGCGGGTGATGGATTGCAGAAATTCGGCTCGGGGGATGGGGGATGCGCCCATGTGGGCGAGGTGGGCGGTTTCCTGTTGGCAGTCGATCATTTCGACGCCTTGGGCGCTGCAGATGCCGATGAGGGCGGCCAGAGCGATTTTGCTGGCGTCTGGAATGCGGGTGAACATGCTTTCGCCGAATACAGCGTGTCCGAGCGCCACGCCATAGAGTCCGCCGACGAGCTGGTGGTTGACCCAGGTTTCCACGCTGTAGGCCAGGCCCTGGTGGTGCAGGTCGACATAGGCGGACAGGATGTCGGGGGTGATCCAGGTGCCGTCCTGTCCCTCGCGTGGTTCGGCGCAGGCGTGCATGACCTGTTCAAAGGCATGGTTGACGCGGATTTCGCAGGCGGGATCGGCCTGGAAGTGCGCCATGCGCTTGCGCAGGGATTTGTGAAAGCGGAAGTTCTGCGGGCGCAGCACCATGCGCGGATCGGTACTCCACCACAGAATGGGTTGCTCCTGGCTGTACCATGGGAAGATGCCCTGTGCGTAGGCCATGCGCAGGGTGACGGCATCCAGCACACCTCCAGCCGCCAGCAGACCAGGCCAGGGTGAGTCTGCATCCAGCGCCTGTTCCACAGGAGGGAAGGGCTGGTGGGGTTCCAGCCAGGGCAGTGCGATGGAGGTGGAGGAGCTGTCGCTCATGGGGATTGCGCGAGGCGAAGAGGTGGCGAGCGAGCACCGCTTCAGGCGGACTGATCGGCGCGGGAGCGGTAGAACATGATGGGAACTTCAGCAGCCGGACGTTCCTCGGCCGGCACCACACCGCGGCGCCGGATCGAGGGCTGCAGCTTGCCCATGACGTGCATCTCGCAAGGCTTGCAATCGAACTTCAGGGTGTAGGTGTCGCCCTCATGGGTAATGGTGAGCGGCTCGGCGCGCACCTGGCCCTGCACACCCTGTACGCCCTTGGCCTGCTTGGGGCAGAGGCTCAGGCTGAAGCGCACGCAGTGCTTGGTGATCATGAGGGGAACTTCGCCTTCTTCCTCATGCGCTTCATAGGCCGAGGCGATGAGGCGCACGCCATGGCGCGCATAGAAATCCCGCGCCTTGTGGTTGAACACGTTGGCGAGATAGGTGAGTGTGTCTTCGGGAAAAGAGACGGCGGGTTCCACTGCTGGTGCCCGCTGTGGGCGGGGGTAGCCTTGCAGCCGGGCGGCATCGAGTGCTTCCACCGCCTGACGGCGCAAGGCATTGATCTGCGAAGAGGGAATGAACCAGGGCTCGGCGGTCCGCAGGTCGATGTGCTCTGCGCGGTAGGCGCTGGTACCGAGTTTGCGCAGGTTGTCTTCCAGGGCTGCGCGACCGCGCGCAATGTCGCGGGGGTGGGCCTTGTCGCAGACGAGGCTGGCCTGTCCGCTGAAGCCTTCTGCATCGGTGTAGGTGAGGGCGACTCCTTCGGCGGTATCCGTCAGGGTGCCCCAGACCGGGATGCGGCGCTCGGCACTGGGGCGGTCGAGGGTGCGCACCCAGTCCATGCTGCGGTTGCGATTGACCACGGTGTCGGGCCGCAGATCGCGGAAGCTGTGCATGGGGTCCTTGGGGAAGATGCGCCACAGGGGCTTGCTCCCCGGCAGCTTCTCTGCGCGGTTGATCTGCAGGCCGATAAGGTTATGGTGCAAATCGAAGTAGCACAGGCCATCTCCGTTCTGCAGGGTGGCAGCGGCATCGTCCAGCATCAGCTCCAGGCTGGTGGGGTGCAGCCGCGTGACGTAGCCGATGGGTTGGCCCGGGTTCTTGGGACTGTCGAAGGCGCCGATGTCCTGCTGGCGGCCGTGGGTGAAATAGTCGGTGCTGCCGCGGTTGAAGTTCTGCCGGGGATCGGGCGTGAAGGTGAAGCAGCACTGTCCGCTGCTGGCAGGCGCCAGATCGGGCCGCTGGGTCAGCAGATCGTCGAGCAGCCGGCGATAGTGGGCGGTGATGTTCTTGACGTAGCCCATGTCCTTGTAGCGTCCCTCGATCTTGAAGCTGCGCACTCCCGCGTCCACCAGGGCGGCCAGGTTGGCGCTCTGGTCGTTGTCCTTCATGGAGAGCACGTGCTTGTCGTGCGCGACGATGCGGTTGTGGCTGTCGCGCACTTCCCAGGGCAGGCGGCAGGCCTGGCTGCAGTCGCCCCGGTTGGCGCTGCGCCCGGTCGAGGCGTGGCTGATGTAGCACTGCCCGCTGTAGGCAACGCACAGGGCACCATGCACGAAGTGCTCGATGATGGTGTCAGGGCGCAAGGCAGCGCGGACCGCCGCGATCTGTTCGAGGGTCAGCTCCCGTGCCAGCACCAGCTGGCTGAAGCCCACGTTCTGCAGGAAGCGGGCCTTTTCGGGAGTGCGAATGTCGGCCTGCGTACTGGCGTGGAGCTGGATGGGGGGCAGGTCGAGTTCGAGCAGGCCCATGTCCTGCACGATCACGGCATCGACACCCGCATCGTGGAGCTGCCATATCTGCCGTCGCACGGGTTCGAGCTCGTCGTCGCGCAGGATGGTGTTCTGCGTCACGAAAATGCGGGCGTGGTAGCGGTGGGCGAATTCGACCAGACGGGCAATGTCCTCCACACTGTTGCAGGCGTTGGCACGGGCACCGAAGGCCGGGCCGCCGATGTAGACGGCATCTGCTCCATGGCGGATGGCTTCGATGCCGATATCGGCGGTGCGGGCGGGGCTGAGAAGTTCGAGCTGATGGGAAAGCATGGCACGCAATTGTGGGGCAGGAGGCTGAAAAAGCAAAGGCGAACCGCCCATGGGGAGGTTCGCCTGTGCGATGCCGGAAGCAAGGATCAGCGGATCTTGACGTGTGCCTGCATTTCCTGCTGGAAGCGCATGATCTGCTGCTGTTCCATCTGGTCCCTGATCTGTCCCTTGACCTGCTCAAAGGCGGGTACCGGGGCCTTGCGCACATCGTCGAGCCGGATGATGTGGTAGCCGAACGGGCTCTTGACCGGCGTGGCGGTGATCTGCCCCTTCTTGAGGGTTTCCAGCGCCTGGGCAAAGGGCGGTACGTAGTTGCTGGCCACCGACCAGTTCAGATCGCCGCCGCGGCGTGCGGAGCCGGGGTCGAGAGAATACTTGCGCGCCAGAGCGCCGAAATTGGCTCCCTTCTTGAGCTCGGCTTCGACCTTCTGGGCTTCGGCCTCGGTCTTCACCAGAATGTGGCTCGCGCGGTACTCGGTGCCGTTGGCAGCGACCAAGCGGTCGTATTCGGCCTTGGCCTGCGCGTCGGTGACGGGATGGGTCTTTTTGTACTGCTCATAGAGCAGGGAGATCAGGATGGCATCGCGTGCCTCGTCCATTTTCTCGCGGAATTCGGGGGTGGTGTTGAGACCGCGTGCCTCTGCAGCCTGCACGAGCGCGGTGGTCTCGATGAGCTTGGACTTGATGCGGTCTTCATAGCCGACAGGCAGGGGACGGCCCGTCTGGGCGGACTGGTCCTTGACGGCTGCCACGATGGAGTTGTACTTGGCCAGCGGGATGGCCTTGCCATTGACGATGGCCAGATTCTGCGCAAATACCGCAGTGGCAGCCACGCAGGCGGCGCCTGCAAGCGCCGCGATGTGCATTTTTTTCATGTCAGCGAGGGAGATGAGGTGAGGAAATTTGGACTATAGCGCACCCTGCGGGCAGCAGACGCCCGGGGGCAGGCTTTGTGCGTCAGCGCACGATCTCGATGACGAGCGCGTGCAGGCCGGCGCGAATGAAGGGATCGAGCGCGTCATACACCAGCCGGTGGCAGGTCACGCGTGCCTGACCCTCGAAGGCCGGAGCCCCTATGCGCACCCTGAAATGGGTGCCGTATCCCAGGTCGTTGGCCCCGGCATGGCCGCGGTGGGTGCCGCTTTCGTCGAGCACCTCCAGCACGGTGGGAGAAAGGGTGGACTGGAGCTGTGCGCGCAGGGCGTCGGCGGTAGGAATCGAAAAGGCAGAGTCAGTCATGATGCGGAGTCGGAACCGGAGGAGGAAGAGGGCGCTTTCATGTAGCGGGCAATGTAGATGCCCTGTCCCACCAGGAACACGAGAGGAAAGGCATAGCCCCACAGCTTGAAGTCCACCCATTGGGAAGTGGTGAAAAACTGGGCCACATAGCCATTGATGGCGGCCATGAACACGCAGTAGCCCACCCAGGACCATGCCAGGCGCTGCCACACGGCCTGGGGCAGCTCCAGCTGGCTGCCCAGCATCTGCTGGAGCAGATTGCGCTTCCAGATCAGCAGCGCCAGCGCCAGTACCAGGGCCATGGCACCGTAAAGCACGGTGGGTTTCCACTTGATGAAGCGCTCGTCGTGCAGTGTGAGCGTCAGGGTGCCGAAGACCAGGATCAGCGCCAGGGTGGCCTTGTGCATGGGGCTGAGGCGGCGATCGAGCGCATACACCACCGCCATCTGTACCACGGTGGCACCCATGAGGACTGCTGTGGCGGTATAGATGCCCTGCAGCCGGTAGGCCACCACGAAGACGATGATGGGAATGAGGTCGAGAAGCTGTTTCATCGAGGGGCAGTGAGAGGACAGAGTGCAGAGAAGCCGAGATTGTGCGCTGTTTTCTGGCAGAGGCATCCGAGGATGCAGAACATCTGCAGCAGCTTCTCGTGGGGTGCGTGTGAAAGGGGGCAGTGGAGCGACAGTCTGCAGGATGTCGCGTCTTTCAGCCAAGGGCCATGCGAAGGTCAGGTGGATGGGGATTCCGGGTCGAAGGCCAGTGCTGCCGAATTGATGCAGTACCGGTCCCCCGTGGGAGCTGGGCCATCTGGAAAGACGTGGCCCAGATGGGCCCCGCAGTGGCTGCAGAGCACCTCGGTACGCACCATGCCATGGCTGGCGTCCGTGCGCTCGATGATGGCGCCAGGGCGCACGGGCGCTCCGTAGCTGGGCCAGCCGCAGCCTGCGTCGAATTTGGTCAGGCTCGAAAACAGCGGTTGATCGCAGCAGATGCAACGGTACAGCCCCGGCTGGTCGAAGTCGGCATAAACCCCCGTGAAGGGACGCTCGGTGGCAGCCTGCCGGGTGATTTCATAGGCGCCCGGCTCGGCTTGGCGCGCAGCCAGATGGGCACGCCACTCTTCAGGCGACTTGGCGACAGGAAAGGACGACATGCACAGCTCCTTGCAAAAACAGGAAGTCAACGGAAAAGAGGAAACGGGAGGGATCCACCATGGGCATGCCGTTCAGGAGGAGCAGCTCAGCGTGAGGCCTGCCGCCCACGCGGGAGGCAGGGCGGCATAGGGCGTGTCGTCCCAACGCGAATCAAAGGGAGAAGTACATGCCTCAAGCAGATCCTGCACCAGACGGGAGTTTCCCTGTTCGGCGGCCTCGATGGCGTTCTGACACAGATAGTTGCGGGGAACCACTGCCGGGTTGGCCTGCAGCATGACGGCGCCCACCTGCGGCAGCACTCCTTGCTCGCCGGACAGATGGGCCTGGTACTTCTGCAGCCATTCCCTGAACTCGGCACGGCAGGTGAAGTGGTCTTCGAGCTGCTCCTGCGGCACTTCGCCCTGCACCCAGCGCGCCAGCGTGCGCCAGAAGCGGGTGTAATCGACACGGCTCATGTGCATGAGGGTCAGCAGATCCTGGAGGAGGGCCCGGGCGCGCGCATCGTCCTGCAGGCCGAGCTTGCGTGTCATGTGACTTTGCCATGTGGCATGAAAATGCGGGGCAAATGCCTCCGCTGCGGCCTTGGCGGCTTCTCCATCTTCGATCAGGGGCAGGAGGGCCTGCGCCAGGGCATACAGGTTCCACTGCGCCACATCGGGCTGTCGATCGAAGGCATAGCGGCCTGCATGGTCGCTGTGATTGCAGATATGCCCAGGGTCATAGGCATCGAGGAACTGGAAGGGCCCGTAATCCAGCGTGAGGCCCAGGATACTCATGTTGTCGGTGTTCATGACACCGTGCGCAAAGCCCACTGCCTGCCACTGCGCGATCATCTCTGCCGTGCGCAGGCTGACCTGCCGCAAAAAGGCCGCATAGGGCTGCGTCTCCTGCAGACATTCCGGATACCAGGTGTGGATCACATGGTCGGCCAACTGCCGCAGGGGTGTCCATTGCCGGCGGGCCGCAAAGTGCTCGAAATGCCCAAAGCGGATGAAGCTCGGGGCAAATCGGGTGACTACGGCGGCTGTTTCCACCGTTTCCCGGTACACCGGCTCGGAGGAGCCCGTGAGACAGAGCGCGCGGGTGGTCGGTATGCCCAGCGCATGCATGGCTTCCGAGCCGATGAATTCCCGGATCGAGGAGCGCAGCACCGCACGTCCGTCCCCATGGCGTGAATAGGGCGTCAGTCCGCTGCCCTTGAGCTGGATTTCCTGCAGGGCGCCGGAGGCATCCTGAAAGGCCCCTAGTGTCAGGGCGCGGCCATCTCCCAGCTGTCCTGCCCAGACTCCGAACTGGTGTCCGCTGTAGACGCTGGCCCATGGTCGGCTGGCGTGCGGCACGGCATTGCCCGAAAAAAGCCGCAGCGCGTCTTCCTCCTGCATCCACAGCGGATCCAGTCCCAGATCGGCCACGGCCTGTGGACTGATCGCCACCCAGTGGGGATCCTGCAGAGGGTGCGGGGGCAGATGCGTGACGAAAGCGTCACCCAGTTCCGCCAGGCCAGGAGACCATGCAGGCCCTTCAGGCTGAGAGGCGGGCACAGTTTCAGCTCCGGTCGTCGGCGGAGGAGGGGCGGGTAGCGGGGTCGAGGAAACGTCACTCATGTCTGCATTGTGCAGGATGGCCGAATTCCCCGACCTGCATCAGGTTTTCACCTATTTTTCATCAACGCACTGCTATTTGTATTTTTTGACGCAGAAAATACGGCAACGTTTCTGCTTTGCATATATCCAATGCTGCCGGTGGCTGTGCAGACCCTTTTGTTTTATACGGAATCGCTTTCCATGTTCGGACTGATGCAAAACCAACCCCTGCTGCAATCCTCGCTGATCGAGTTTGCTGCCGCCAACCATGGAGATACCGAAATCGTCTCGCGCCGGGTGGAAGGGGATGTGCACCGCTACACCTGGCACCACGCTGCGCGCCGGGTCCGCCAGCTTGCCCATGCCCTGGATGGTCTGGGACTGAGTGCAGACGCGCGCGTGGGCACCGTGGCCTGGAATGGCTACCGCCATCTGGAGCTGTACTACGGGGTGAGCGGCAATGGGCGGATCATCCACACCATCAACCCGAGGCTGCATCCCGACCAGATGGCCTGGATCATCAACCACGCCGAAGACGAGGTTGTGTGCTTCGACATGACTTTTCTGCCGCTCATGGAACGCATTCATGCCCAGTGCCCTGGGGTGCGGCATTGGATTGCCCTGTGCAATGCCGATGCCTTGCCTCCGGACAGCGGCATTCCCCACCTGTCGAGCTATGAGGCTCTCATCGCCCATCAGCCCACCACCTACGACTGGCCCAGCCTGGACGAACACACAGCCAGCGGCCTGTGCTATACCAGCGGGACCACCGGGAACCCCAAGGGCGCTCTTTACTCCCACCGTTCCAACATTCTTCACGCCCTGTCTGCCATTGCCCCCGACGCCATGTGCCTGAGTGCCCGAGACGTCGTACTGCCTGTGGTGCCCATGTTCCACGTCAATGCCTGGGGCATTCCCTTCAGCGCAGCCATGACTGGATGCAAGCTGGTGTTTCCTGGCCCCGCACTCGACGGCCCCTCGGTCCATGAGCTCATGGAGCGCGAACAGGTCACGTTCAGCGCAGGGGTGCCCACCGTGTGGCAGATGCTTCTCATGCATGTGCAGGGCATTCAGGCCGGTTTCAGCTCCCTGCGACGCACCGTGATAGGGGGAGCAGCCTGCCCGCCTGCCATGATCGACGCCTTCGAGCGCATGGGGGTCCAGGTCATCCATGCCTGGGGGATGACCGAGCTGTCCCCTCTGGGGGCGCTGAGTACCCTCAAGCAAAAGCACCAGTCCCTGTCCCATGACGATCAGCGCAGACTGCTGGTCAAGCAGGGGCGCCCAGTCTTTGGTGTCGAACTGGCCATCATGAATGACGACGGTCAGACCCTCCCGCATGACGGCGTGACCTATGGCAACCTCATGGCACGGGGCAACTGGGTCATCGAGCGCTACTTCCGCAGCGACGCCCCGGCGGTATCTGAGCAGGGATGGTTCCATACCGGTGACGTGGCCACCATCGACCCCGACAGCTTCATGCAGATCACCGACCGCAGCAAAGACGTCATCAAGTCCGGCGGTGAATGGATCAGCTCCATCGACATCGAAAACATTGCCATGGGGCATCCCGCAGTGGCCATGGCCGCCTGCATCGGCATGCCCCATCCCAAATGGGACGAGCGGCCCATCGTGGTGGTATCCCTCAAGCCAGGCACGGAGCTGGCACGGGACGAGCTGCTGGCGTTCTATCAGGGCAAGCTGGCCAAGTGGCAGATTCCCGATGATGTGGTGTTTGTCGACACCATTCCTCTGGGAGCCACCGGCAAGATGCTCAAGACCCGTGTCCGCCAGATGCTCGAAGGTTACATGCTGCCTGCGCTGTGACTGTCCTGACGCAACAACAAGATGCGCGCGCATGGCCCATGTCTTGCACATGAAAAAACCAGCAGAAGGCATGGCGTGTGCCTTCTGCTGGCTGTGGATGCCGGGCGGTCTGAAGATTGCCCGGCGGTGATGGCCCTGTCAGGCCCTGTGGCTGGGGTGATCAGTCGCGGTGAGGGTTGCCCACTCCACGTTCCCAGCCCAGGTGACGTCCTTCGTCATGGCGCCATTCGCGGCGGTCCTCGCGACGATCGCCTCGCCATTCGGCACGCTGTCCTTCGTAATGGAAGCGGCGGGCGCGGGGATCGTGCCCATTCACGAAATACACCGGGCGACCGCAGGCGTTGTAGCGGCCGCAGTAACGGGCCCAATGCCGACGGTGTCCATCAGGCACATAGAGGTAGGCAGGCGGTTGAGGGGCAGCCACAGGGCGCACCACCACAGGCGTGGACACGTACACCGGCGGCGGCGCGCCATTGCCAATGACGATCTGTCCATAGACTCCGGGGGTGATCGGAGTCCCAATCGTGACCTGCGCCTGTGCTGCACCGGCAGCCAGACAGCCTGCCCCCGCAACCACAAGGGCTGCGCACCACTTCTTGTTGATCTGCATGTTCATACTCCTGTGTGTTTCAGCCGAACAGTGTTCGTCATCCATACGGCTATTCGATTGGAACGCAGAAGGAGGGGACGGTTTCGGCGAAATTGTAGAAGTTTGTGCCTAATCCGTAACAAATAAACCCTCAGAAACCTGACAGGGCAGGGCCGTGCTCCCCCTCAAGACGCATGCCATCCGCGTGTGCATGGCAGCAGGCAACGGGCGACATTTCGACTGGTGCTGTCGGGCAATGGGCTCCCTCTGCCATTCCTGGCCGTACACGAATGAAGGGCCAAGTGATGTCCCTTGCGCAGGGGACATGCGCACGATGCCAGAATGGGAGCTTCCCAGGAGCTCTTCGGAAGCTGACAGGAAGACTTTTCTTCAGTGAACTTCCTTCTCTCACCATGTCCCCGCATCGCAAAAAGCCAGGAGTACACCCTTGTTGACAGCTGTCCTGCCCGTGAGGCACTTCTTGTTGGCGCTGGCGGTGGTCTTTGTCTGGGGAACGAATTTCGTGGTCATCAAACTGGCCCTGCATGAACTGCCGCCCTTGCTGTTCGCGGCCCTGCGCTTCACTGCGGCAGCCTTGCCGGGCATCTTCCTCATTCGCAAGCCTGCCGTGCCCTGGCGACAGCTGGCCGCTTATGGCGTGCTGATCGGCGTTGGGCAGTTCGGACTGCTCTACATCGCCATGCAGCACAGCATCTCGCCGGGTCTGGCATCGTTGGTCATGCAATCCCAGGTCTTCCTGACCATGCTGCTGGTGGCCTTGGTGGACAGGGAAAGGCCGCGCCTGTTTCAGTGGGTCGCCATGGGCATTGCGGTGGCAGGGCTCTTGCTGATTGCTCTTCACACCGATGGCACCACCACGGCCGTGGGACTTGCTTTCTCGGGCGCTGCGGCCCTGAGCTGGGCCTGCGGCAATCTGGTGAGCCGGGCAGCCGGCAGAGTGGACATGCTGGGATACATGGTCTGGAGCAGTGTCTTTGCCATTCTGCCCCTGTCCCTGCTCAGTGTATGGCTCGAAGGTCCCCAGCGGATTGTCCAGGCACTTCTCCACGCCGATGCGATGGCCTGGCTGGCGGTGATGTGGCAGGCTTATGGCAATACCATCTTCGGGTTCGGCGCCTGGGCCTGGCTGCTCAACCGCTATGCGGCCGCTTCGGTAACGCCCATGGCCCTGCTGGTTCCCGTCTTCGGCATGGGGGCGGCTGCCCTGTGGCTCGGCGAGCCTCTTCCGGCCTGGAAGGTGGAGGCCGGTCTGCTGGTGATGGCAGGGCTGATCGTCAATGTGACCTGGCCCCGTCTGGAGATGCGCTGGCGTGCGCATCCGTAGCAGGGACTGCCGCCTCAGACGGTGGCAGGGGAAGGGGCGCATTCCTACCGCCTACAATGCAGGACATTGACGCGGATGCATCTTCCTGCCTCTGCATTGGCTTTTTCGGCCCTTCGATTCGATCCGTTTTTCCGTTTTCGCTGCCATGCCCTCCACCCAAGACCTGACCCGCATCGACGACACCCGCATTGGCGCGGTGCGTCCTCTCATCACCCCTGCGCTCCTGCAGGAAGCCTTGCCCGTGAGCGAACAGGTGCTCGCCGACGTGGAACACCACCGGCATGCCATTTCGGACGTTCTGCATGGCCGCGGTGACCGTCTGGTGGTGGTGGTGGGCCCATGCTCCATCCATGCCCATGATCAGGCCATGGACTACGCGCAGCGTCTCAAGCCCCTGGCCGAAGAACTGGGTAACGAGCTGATCGTGGTCATGCGCGTGTATTTCGAGAAGCCGCGCACCACCGTGGGCTGGAAGGGTTACATCAACGACCCCTACCTGGATGGCAGCTTTGCCATCAATGTCGGTCTGGAGCGTGCCCGCCGGTTGCTGCTCGACATTGCAGGGTTGGGTCTGCCTACCGGCACTGAATTTCTGGACCTGCTCAGTCCCCAGTACATCAGCGATCTGATCTCGTGGGGGGCCATCGGCGCCCGCACCACCGAAAGCCAGAGCCATCGTCAGCTTGCATCCGGTCTGAGCTGCCCCGTCGGTTTCAAGAATGGCACGGATGGCGGCGTCAAGGTCGCCGTGGATGCCATCGTGGCGGCCCAATCTGCCCATGCCTTCATGGGCATGACCAAAATGGGGCAGGCAGCCATCTTCGAGACCCGAGGCAATCAGGACTGCCATGTCATCCTGCGCGGAGGCAAAGCTCCCAACTACAGTGCCGAGCACGTCGAAGCCGCCTGCCAGCTCCTCAAGGCCAGCGGACTTCGCGAAGAAGTCATGATCGATCTCTCCCATGCCAACAGCAGCAAGCAGCATCGTCGCCAGATCGATGTCGCATCTGACGTGGCAGCCCAGATCGCGGGTGGCGACTCCCGCATCATGGGCGTCATGATCGAGAGCCACCTGCACGAAGGGCGTCAGGATCTGGGCAAGGGGGAGCTGCAGTACGGCGTGTCCATCACCGACGCGTGCATCAGTTTCGAGCAGACCGAACCCGTGCTGCGCGAGCTGGCTCGGGCTGTCCAGACCCGCAGGCAGCGGAGCATCTCCACTGCAGGCTGACAGATCATCATTCTCCCCTGGGGCGCGCGTGGTCTGAGTCGCAGAATGCGTGGTATCGGCACAGCGCTTTGCAGCGCATAATGCGCCCATGGGAGATTTGCACGCACCACCAGTTCATTCTGCCGATCATGTGCGGTCGGTACGTACATCCATCGACTGGAGGCGCTTGAGTCGCTGGCTGCTGCGCGACCGCGAGATCACGCAGCAGGAATACGAGCGCATTGTCGAGCGCTGCACCGTCATGGAAAGCCGTCAGCATCCGCTGGTGCGTCTGGCTCAGCTGGGCGTGCAGAAAGCCAGCGATGGCACGCCCATGGACATGGAATATCTGGTGCGCTTCCTGGCCCACAAGGCAGGGCTGGAGTACCTGAAAATCGACCCCCTCAAGGTCGATGCCGGCCGCATCGCCGAAACCATGAGCAGCAGCTATTCCGAGCGGCACAAGATCCTGCCTGTTCAGGTGAGCCCGACGGAAATCGTGGTGGCCACGTCGCAGCCTTTCCTGACCGACTGGGTTCCCGAGGTGGAGCGTCAGTGCCGCAAGGACGTGCGGCTCGTCGTGTCCAACCCCGAAGACATCGCACGCTACACCACCGAGTTCTACAGCATTTCCCACTCCATCAAGGCCGTCACTCGGAACGGAACGGGGCAGGGCAGCGTCAGCTTCGAGCAACTCGTCGAGCTGGGCAAGAACAGCAAGAATCTCGATGCCAACGACCAAGGTATCGTCCAGCTGGTGGACTGGCTCTGGCAGTATGCCTTCGAGCAGGGAGCCAGCGACATCCATCTCGAGCCCCGTCGTGACATGGCCGTCGCGCGGTTTCGGATCGATGGGGTATTGCATCCCGTCTACCAGCTTCCCCAATCCGTCATGGCGGCCGTCACGGCACGCATCAAGCTGCTGGGGCGCATGGATGTCGTCGAACGACGCCGCCCTCAGGATGGACGCATCAAGACCCGCAACGCCTTGGGCAACGAGGTGGAAATGCGCCTTTCGAGCATGCCCACAGCCTTCGGCGAAAAGCTGGTGATGCGGATTTTCGATCCAGACTCCACCGTCAAGACCCTGGAACAGCTCGGCTTTGCAGAACACGATGCAGAACGCTGGCAGGAGCTCATTTCCAAACCCAGTGGCATCATCCTCGTGACTGGCCCCACAGGCTCCGGCAAGACCACGACGCTGTATTCCACCCTCAAGCGTCTGGCCACCGAGGAAGTCAATGTGGCCACCATCGAAGACCCCATCGAGATGATCGAGCCGGCCTTCAACCAGACCCAGGCACAGTCTCAGCTCGACTTCGGATTTGCCGAAGGCGTGCGTACCCTCATGCGGCAGGATCCCGACATCATCATGGTGGGAGAAATCCGTGATCTGGAGACCGCCGACATGGCCATCCAGGCGGCCTTGACGGGGCACTTGGTCTTCTCCACCCTGCATACCAACGATGCGCCATCGGCCATCACACGCCTCATCGAGCTGGGAGTACCCAGCTACCTGATCAATGCCACCCTCCTGGGGGTGTTGGCGCAACGGCTGGTCCGCATTCTCTGCCCGCACTGCAAGCAGCCTGATACCGAAGGAGAGCAGCAGTCCCTGCTGCGTCAGGCCGTCAAGCCCTGGAAAATTCATGGAGCCTACCAGGGCTATACGCCCGTAGGCTGTCTGGAATGCCGCAATACAGGCTATCGAGGGCGCATGGGCGTATACGAGCTCCTCACCATCAGTGAAACCTTCAAGAAACTCGTCACCCCCCAGCCCGATATCGACACGCTGCGCCGCCAGGGCGTCAAGGACGGCATGCGTCCCCTGCGCTTGGCAGGGTCGCTGCGTGTGGCAGAAGGCTTGACCACGCTCGACGAGCTGCTGGCCGCCACACCGGCACTCGACTGGGATCAGCGCGCTTCCAATGAATGAGCGCACCAGCCAAAGGCCCAGTCACGTCCGCCCCGTATAATCGGCGCCATCCCATGCACCATCTGCAGCCTGAAAGGACCTTCCCTGCAGGCTCAGACAAGCACCTGCGCAGGACAGACGGGGTACTCCCGTTTTCCGTTGCGCATGCCACGTGCATACTGCCCGAGTGGTGAAATCGGTAGACACAAGGGACTTGAACAATTTGAGCCTCCAGAGGGAAACTTCTGGAGTGAATCCCGTCAAAGTCGGAGAAAGCCCTGGATGCCTTGCATCCGAGCCAACGCCGAGCCAAGCCCGATGGTTTCCATCGGGAAGGTGTAGAGAGCAGACGGCGGGCACCTACGGTCTTTTCGGACTATGGTGAAGGCGTGCTCCAGCCCACGAACCGTGCTCCGCATGGGCAGCGAAAGCTGAAGTGGGACGAAAATCCCTCGCCGCAAGGCGTGCCGGTTCAATTCCGGCCTCGGGCACCATCACATTCACGCGCCTTTTGTTTCGCCAGAACGCGCGCACTCCTGCCAACGGTACTTCGGGTGCACATCGGCAGCGTGAACATCCGCATCTCCATTCACAGCCAATTCATCCCGTGTGCTTCAGGAGCCACAAAGCCCTCGACGTGGGTGCACGCGAGGGCTTTGTGGCTTTGCAGATGGGGCACAAGGCCGCCGTTTTCTGTCCTGCCTCTGGATATTCCAAACGGAACTTCCAGAGGCCGGCAAGAGGATGGCGGAGAACGAACTCACTGCTTCTGCATCGACTGCTTCAGATCCTTCATGGGATCGTCACTCAGCCCATCCATGGGGGGTGGAGCCAGCGGGTCTGCCTTGGCAGGGGCTGCATGCGCCTTGTCTGCCTTGGCCTTGTTGACGGGAGCGTTTGCTGTGCTCGACGTGCCTGGCTTGGCAGGAGCAGCAGGAGCAGCCGTCAGAGGCGCATCCAGCGCAGGGGCGGACAGACTTTCGCGCATCTGTTCCCCCACCTTGTCGAGGTCATAGGTCTTCTGCTTTTCAAGGCCTCCAGTGACGATCTGAGGGAAGGTGATGATCAGGCCCACCATGATGATCTGAATCAGCACAAAGGGAATGGCTCCCCAGTAGATCTGCATGGTGGTCACGGGAGCGATCATTTTCTTGGTCACTCGATCCAGATATTCCTTGGCGGGAGCGACGGAACGCAGGAAGAAGAGGGCGAACCCAAAGGGTGGATGCATGAACGAAGTCTGCATGTTGACCGCCAGCAGCACGCCGAACCAGATCAGGTTGATGCCCATTTTTTCTGCCACCGGGGCCAGCAGGGGAATCACGATGAAGGACAGCTCAAAATAATCGAGGAAGAAGGCCAGGAAGAAAATCAGCAGGTTCACGAAAATAAGGAACCCTACAGTGCCTCCAGGTAGGTCGATGAGCAGATGTTCGACCCAGTGCGATCCGTCCACTCCCTGGAACACCAGCGAAAACACGGTGGATCCCACCAGAATCATGGTGGCAAAACTGGTCAGGCGCGTGGTGGAAGTCAGCGCTTGCTTGAGCAGGCCGAAATTCAGCCGGCCACGCACCAGCGCCATCACAAAGGCGCCCACGGCTCCCATGGCTCCCCCTTCGGTAGGCGATGCAATGCCCAGGAAAATGGTACCCAGAACCAGAAAGATCAGAAGCAGGGGAGGAATGAGCACAAAGGTCACGCGCTCGGCGAGCTTGGACAGCAAATGCAGACCACTCACCCGATTGAGAAATGCGAGCACCAGTGCGAGAGCCACCGCGCCACACAATGCAATGACGATGGTTTCGTCCATGGGCACATCCGTGATCGGCTGGCCCGAATACCAGTGCCGGATATCGGCCAAGTGCACTGCGACGAAATAAGCCGCCAAGCCAGAAAGTGCCATCACCACCGCAAGCGACAGATAGCCGCTCTTGCCATTGGCTTCCCGGTAGATGCGCGCCTCGAGAGGCAGAGCGGGGACGCGATCCGGCTTGAAAATGGCAAGCAGTGCCACATACCCCAGATAGAGCCCCATGAGAATGAAGCCAGGCAGGAAGGCGCCCTTGTACATGTCGCCCACAGGCCGACTCAGCTGGTCGGCCATGATGATCAGAACCAGCGAAGGCGGAATGATCTGGGCAAGCGAGCCCGATGCGGCGATCACACCCGACGCCACGCGCCGGTCATACCCATAGCGAAGCATGATGGGCAGGGAAATAAGCCCCATGGAAATGACCGATGCAGCCACAACCCCTGTGGTGGCTGCGAGCAGGGCGCCCACCAGAATGACGGCAAAGGCCAATCCTCCGCGCATGGGGCCAAACACCTGTCCAATGGTTTCCAGCAAGTCCTCGGCCATGCCGCTGCGCTCCAGAATCAGCCCCATCAGGGTAAAGAAGGGAACGGCCAGCAGCGTATCGTTCTTCATGATGCCGAAGATCCGCAGCGGAAGCGCCTGCATCAATTCGCTCGGCAATACCCCAAGTTCAATGCCCAGGAACCCGAAAAACAGTCCGCATGCGCCCAGGCTGAATGCCACTGGAAAACCGAGAAGCAAAAAGACCACCAGCCCACCGAACATCAGGGGGGCAAAATTTTGTGTAATGAATTCCATGAGATGCCTTGTGCCTTCGTCTTTCAATGCACAGACGGCGCCGATGCCGTGCGGTTTTTCTCGGCCGTCTGCTGACGGATGGCTTCTACCAGTTCTTCCTCGGAGGTTTTTTCTTCGGATTTTTCAGCTGGATCCGGAATCTCTCCACGCAGAAAGGCGACCCGTTTGATGGCTTCCGACCATCCCTGCAGCATGAGCAGACACATGCCGATCGGCAGCGCAATCCAGACGGGCCACAAAATAAGCCCACCCGTATTGCCCGACATTTCGCCCGAGCTGATCTTGCTCATCACCACCGGAATGGCGTAGTACATGATCACCGCACAGAAGGGCGTCAGAAAGAAGATGAAGCCGAAAATATCGATCCAGACCTGCGTACGACGCGCGAGGCGCGAATACAGCACGTCGATCTTGACATGTTCCTGATTGAGTAGAGTGAATGCGGCTGCCAGCAGGAAAGACCAGGCAAACAGATACCACTGGATTTCCAGAAAGGCATTCGTGCTGGTGTTGAATATCTTGCGCACCAGCGCATTGCCCGCACTGATGAGAGTCGAAGCCAGGATGAGCCAGATGACCGATTTTCCCACCCATCGGTTGAGGCCATCGATAGCCCTGGATAATTGCATGAGCCACTGCATGAAGAGTCCCCCAGGCTGCCAGGAACGCGGCTTCCTGCGTGCGACAACCAATCGTAAAAAGTTGTGTATTTTACCGACAGATGGCGCGGGGTGCACATGGAGCGCATGCGCATGGAAGGCGCTGCCCACAGGCTGTAGTGCTAAACGTGCAGGAAGCGCTTGATGACAGCGTACAGAATGTAGAAGAACGCCAGCCAGATCAGCAGATAGCGCAGGTTGCGGTTGACAGGTGGTCGATCTGCATTCCGGGAGAGCTGCGGCGCAGTCCGATCCCGTCTGAACTGGCGAGGATCGTACTCGATGCGTTTCCGATCGAATTTTGGGTTTGCATTTGAGGATCCACGCGTGCGCTGACGGTGTCGCTCGTGCATGTAATCGCGATCCATGAGTCCCATATTCATACCTCCTGGCAGGATTGTAGAGATAAGGAGTACGAAAACGGGATCCGTCATGGAGTTGACAGGACGATCAGGAGCGGCTGCCACGGTGTCGGGCAGCCATGGGCGTCATGTCGAGATGGTCCAGCACATGACGAAATGGCATGCCCACCTCATGATCATACTTTACACAATGTATATTACGTTAACTTAGGCAAGGCTCTAAAGGTGCAATGCGCTGCACGGTGTGTCATCTATCATGGTTTCACATCCCTTATGGGGTTCTAAGCCAGAACCGCCGAAATTTCCGTCATCCCAGCTCCAGCCCCGCCACGAGCGCATCCAGGTCGATCATCTTGCCGTCGCTCTGGAAGGTGTAATGCCCGTTCAGCAGGATGTGCCGCCAGGCCGCCGGCGATATCTGGGTCAGGAGAGCGTGCGCCTTGGCGTTGCCGCTCGCCTCGTACTTCATCAGCAGCCGCGAGAGGATGGCCGAGTTGTAGAAGATGACCGCGTTGGCGATCAGCCTGGCGCACTGGTTGCTGATCTCAATTTCGATGTCGGTGCGCCCGGTCAATTCCTTCTTGCCGCCGACCTGGGCGATGGTTGAGCGTAGCTGGTGATAGGACTCGATGCGGTTCTGTGAGCGGTGAACGTTGCGCTCCAGTTGCGGATCGCGCAGGTAGCGCAGCGTGTAGATGCTGCGGATGAGCTTGTCGAACTCGAACACCGCGCGCCGCGTGGGGTTCGGCGCGGTGTAGGTGCATAGCTTGCGGATCAGCGTGCCCTGCGTCATCTCCTTCAGTCCGAGCGTGGCGACAATCTGGTCGAGGTTCGGCTTCTCGCTGACTATGAGATCGCGGTCGATTCTCCCGGCCGGCCGGATCAGGCACTGATCGTACAGCGCCGGATCGTCGGCACTGTAGAGTTCCTTCAACTGATCGCCAAGGTCGGTGAAGCGCGGCTCGAAACGCAGGCCGAACCAGTGCAGGATAGCGAAGTTGGCCTTGTTGACGCTGTGCATGTCGCCGGTGATCGCGGTCGGCACGATGTCCGACGTGTTGCGATACCAGATGTCGAACACGTGATGGGCCTCGTAATCGTGCGCGCCGATCAGGTAGCCGTTGAGCGGCACGTGGTTGCACAGCAGCGTGTAGGCGACCACGCCCTTGCCGCGCCCAAAGTATTTGCGCGAGTGGCGCGCTTTCACGGTCGGCCGCTCGACGCCGAATTTCTGACCATCGACGGCACCGTACAGTGCATCGAGGTCGAACGAGTAGTACGGGAAGATCGGCAGCGCGGCGATGGCGTTGCTGATGCAGTCGTTGGCCGCGTGCAGCGTTGCGTGGCGCAGGTACTGTTGGTAGGCGCTCTCCAGCACGTGGTACGGGATGTCGCTGGTGCGTGCCATGACCTGGTTGCCGTGGTTCATCGCCTGCGCGATGATGACCGCCATCAGGCTGTCGGCGTCGGCGACCTTCTTCGCATAGCGCGGCTGCAAAGGCGTCAGCGCCGACAGGAACTGGCACTGGCCGTTGACGAAGCGGAACACGTCGGCCACGTCGCAGAACGGCAGTTGCTCGTAGAACGCCTTCTCGCGCGCCTTCTGGTTCTCGCCCTTGGGCTTGCGCCATGTCAGCTTCTGCGTGTCCTTGTCGTATTCTAGGTGCGTCAGCTTGCCCTGCTTCAGCTCGCGGTTGAAGGCCAGCCACTGAGCGCGCAGCTCGGTCGCGAGCGCATCGAGCTGGGCATCGAGTGGCTGCCGCAGGAACGGGATGTCGATCTGCGCCAGCACGGCGGCCTTCTCATCCAGCGAAACCAGCTCGTCGGAAAAATGCCGGTGCTGCAAGCTGTCGTCGAGGTAGAGTTCACCCGACTGGAAGCGCTTCCTGACCTGGCGGTACAGCCAGAACTCGTAGCGGTCGGCATGCAGGTCCGTCGGCTTGCCATCGGCATCGAAGGTCAGCAGGTACGGTCGCAAGCGTTTCGGCAGCGTGGCCGCTGGACATTCGGCGAGCGGCCGTTGCGATAGGCGCTGCTGTTTGGCGAACACGTCCTTGGCCCAGGCCAGCGCCACGAGCCACGGGCTGCCCGGATCAGTGCCAGCGAGGTCGAGCGCGACATACAGCGGCCGAAGATGGCGGCGGATGCGCTCAGCCAGGCCGTCCACCGCCTGCCAGTGCAAAGCCAGCTTGCTCACCGGCTTCACGCTCATGCGCTGCGCGGTGGTTTGCAGCGTATCGCGGGGCATGATTTTGTAGGCGCGCTGGCGCACATCGCCGAACGGCGTGGGATCGGGCACGCTGTCGTCGATGTAAAGCGACAGCAGGCGGCCGACCTGCGGTGTGTCTTGCTGACGGCGCACCTGCTCGGCGACAAAGGATTGCTTTGCGCCCGCACTGCTTTCGTCCTCCAACTGCTTCATGTGGTAGGCCATCGCATCGACCAGGTTGTCGGAAAGCTGCCGGTAGCGCACCCAGGCATAGCAAAGCAGGTAGAGGTAGGTCTGATCGGCCTTCAGGTTGCGTAGATCGTGGACGGTGTAGAAGTTCGCCAGGCTGGCGTAGTACAGCAGATTCTGCTGCGAGACGCCGAGCTTGGGCAGCAGCGCCTTGGCGATCCGGTGCAGCGGCTCCAGCGTGGCGCGCTTTTCGCGTTCGCGGGCCATCTGACGCCAGCCAAAGTCCTTGGCGTCCTGCTTGAGCGCCGCCAATTGCGACAGGGTGTCGTCACGCACTAGAAGCCGACCCAGCGCGGCCTTGGCCGATTCGTCCAACACTTCCGACAGCAGGCCAGCCAGCCGCCGACGCTCGGCGGACAGGGCTTCGCTCACCAGCTCTTGCAGGGTGGTATAGCCGGGCCGGATGATCTTGTGCTCGTTTAGCCAGACGATCAGCTCGGCGGCGATGAACCCCGGCATCACGTCGCGCCGCACGGTCTGCGCGGCCTGCTGCGCGAGCTGCGCCAGGAACTCGGCCGCCCACGGCCGGTAGCCGAACAGATCGGCAATCCACTCGCGCTGGGTGTAGTGCTCGTGCTTGGAGATTGGCTTGTGCTCGAAGGACTCGCCGTGGAAGTAGCGGCTCAGCACGAAGGCGCAATCGTGCTCGACCTCACTCCAGTCGAAGCGGAAGAAGGCATGCTTGGCCTTGAAGTAACCGATCTGCAAGATGCAATAGACCTGGGCATGGAGACCAGGCCGGCTGCTGGCGAGCGCCAGTTCGGTTTCAGTCAACGCCAAGTATTCCAGCCGCTGGGCGTCGTCGAAGTCCGGCAGGCCGTACAGGGCTTCCTGCTCGGCGTCCGACAGGACGGTCAATCGTTCGCTCTTGGTCGTCATCGCGATGACGCTCCACGAGAGCCCGTCCAACCAACCCGTGCCAGGGTCTCGATCAGCGTGGTTCGCTTGACGCCGAAGTTGCGGCACACCGCCGCCTTGGACATGCCGCCATCGAGCGCAGCGACGATGGCCTCCAGCTTCTCGCCGGTGATCGCCTGCGGCCGGCCGCCGATCCGGCCGCGTTTGCGGGCGGCAGCCAGACCGGCGACGACACGTTCCTGGATCAAGGCGCGTTCGTACTGCGCGAGCGCGCCGAACACCTGGAACAGAAACTCGCCCGAGGGCGTCGTGGTATCCAGGTTCTCCGTCAGCGAGCGGAACGCCACCTGCTTTTTCTTGAGCGAGGTCACGATGGCGAGCAAGTGCGACAACGAACGGCCGAGCCGGTCGAGCTTCCACACGACCAACACGTCGCCAGGGCGAACGAATTCGAGCGCCCGCGCCAGGCCCGCGCGGTCGTCCTTCGCGCCGGAAGCATGATCCTCGAACAGATGCCGCGCATCGACGCCGACGGCGAGCAGCGCATCGCGCTGCAAGTTCGTGCTCTGGCGGTCGGAGTCCGACGACACGCGCATGTAACCTACCAACATAAGCGGAAAACCATTAAGACGAGGTTTCCGTATGGTAGCGTCTGGCGACAGAGTTTTCCGCACAATTTTGCGGCCACTCGGAGGTTGGTGCAGAGGACCGTTGAAGGCCTGTCGAAAAACAAATGTTTTCCGACAGGCCTTGGCCTAGCGCACGCCCGCCTTGCAGCGTTCTGTGAATAGCGCTTAGTAATGACGGCGTATATACTTTGTTAGTATCAAGTGGCAGGAGGCCCCGATCATGTCAAAACAAGCCGTTTTCACGATGAAGCTGGAGCCTGAGTTGCGCGCCGAGTTTATGGCCGAAGCCGAGGCGGCCCATCGCCCGGCGTCGCAAGTGCTGCGCGAGCTGATGCGCGAGTTCGTTCAGCGCCAGCGCGAGTCGCGCGAGTACGACGAGTTCCTGCGCCGCAAGGTCGAAGCCGGCCGGGCTTCGATGCGCGCTGGATTGGGGCGGTCGAACGATGAAGTTGAGGCCGAATTCGCCGCACGGCGTGCCAGTGTGGCGAGCCAGGCGTGAGGGTTGTTTGGACGCCCGAAGCGCAGCAAGACCGTGCCGATGTGTGGGACTACATCGCAGCCGACAATCCGCGCGCGGCGGCCCGGATGGATGAGATTTTCAGCGACGCGGCCGCCCGCTTGATCCAGCACCCCATGCTGGGCAAGCCGGGAAAGATTCCCGGGACCCGCGAGTTGATCCCGCACGAAAGCTATCGCCTGGTGTATCAGATCGACGGCGAAACGGTGTGGATACTGACGCTGGTTCATACTGCCCGCCTGTGGCCGCCTGTGCGCGATTAAGATATGATCATGGCAACAATGAAACGGCGCGTTGACAGACTGCTTTCGAGCCAGACCGCGGTCGGCGGCAGGCGGCCAGTTGCGGACGGTCAAGCATCTTCCCGGTAGCGGACGTTCAATAGTGTCTCTGACCTGCTTCGCTCCCTCTATGAAGGGAGGTCGCTGGCCCATCCGCGCACTCACAGCCTGCCAGTAGGCGCAAATTGGCAGCGCTCCGTCCGGCAGCGCACAGACTGCGGCCGTACGTCCGCGTAGGTTCGCTTCAGCAGTTTCGATTCGAAAGTTCAATGTGATTGCTGCGGGCGGTCGTCGCAGTTGCGCGGAGGCGATGATGCACAAGCACGGGATCGGCAGATAGGTTCTTCGAAGCTGCAAGAGTTAAAACATTCACACATGAAAGATTGAAATGGATACACGATTATTTGCTTTCGTCGGCGCAGACATTGGCCCTTGGCGGATTGTCAGGGCCGAAACGAGAGTTGGCGAGCCCCTGCCTGAAGCCAAAAGGCTCAACGTCGTATCCGCTTCAGAGTTGCAGTCTGAAACCAATGCACCCTGGATACTTCGTGGAATAACCAGCAATGAACGATATGTCATGCGCGCAGAGAAGAATGAAATTGTAGCGAAGCAGCAAGGTCTGGCGCGCCCAGAAGCAACGTGCGGTGCGCTAATACCGATCCGGAAGAACGCAGCTTGGTGGGAGCTCACGCAAGACGAACGCCGGAGCGTTTTCGAACAGTCGAAGCACGTCCAAATCGGGCTTCAGTATTTGCCTGCAGTAGCGCGCAAGCTCCACCACTGCCGCGACCTCTCAGAGAATGAACCGTTCGATTTTCTGAATTGGTTCGAATACGCGCCAATTCATGAGGTTGAGTTCAACAGGCTGCTTTCCGAACTGCGTGCGTCAGAGGAATGGAAATACGTCGACCGAGAAGTCGATATTCGTCTTACGCAAGCACAGGTCTAACCCGCCGATGAACACGGACCCCCAACAGCGGCGCGTTGCGCCGCCGTTTCGGGCCGGTTATCGGCAACGTAGAACTCTCGGATACAGTTGTTCTGTAATAACTTCTCAAGCCAAATTGATTTTTGGAGTGGATATGGAAATGGAATCAAGAATATTTTCGGTAACAGAATATATTCGTCCGTCTGACGGCGAACCAATTCGTTCAGTGGTTCTGGAAACCAAGGACTCAGCAGTTGTTGTTTGGCATGCCCATCCTGGGCAAGAAATAACCGCTCATGTTCACCCGGACGGCCAAGATACTTGGACGGTTATCTCTGGAGAGGCTGAGTATTACCAAGGAGGCGGCAAAGTCGCTCATCTAAAGGCTGGAGATATTGCCATAGCAAAACCTGGCCAAGTGCATGGCGCTCTAAATACTAGTCCAGTGCCGTTTGTATTTGTCTCAGTGGTTGCATCTGGCAACGCGGGTTTTGCGTTGGCTGAAAAATAGTCTTTCTCAAATGTGTGCCCCAGAGAGTTCTAACCCATCCATCAACACGGACGCTGCGCGATGAAGCCGCGCCGCGCCGGCTAACTCCACGTTGAGCGTCAGCTTTCCATATGTCTGGGGGTCTGCAACGGGTCGGGTGCCGTCGCGTGCGCAGTGTCAAAGCTGACATGACTAATACATGAGATGGGCTGATGCTCGCCGTCCGGTCAGGCAGCTGCCCCCCTGCAGGACTCACAGCAGTTGTATGCCACCCGTCATCCGAGACGTCAGTCGGCCTCATCCAGACCGGAACAATCTGGACGTGACGTCCGGCTGGCATTGCCGTGATCGAAATGGCGGCTAGTGACACGACTGTTGGGTCTACCCCATCGACCGGGCGCGGGACAAGCCACGTTGATCGGCTGACGGAATTTTCGGCGGTTCCGGCTTAGAACCCCCTTATGCGCTTCATTGGCATGTGTCGACGTCTACTGTCAAGAATTGGCTTGCCGGTCGGGCGCAGCCTCCGGCTGCTGTTGTGGGATGAGTTTCCCGAGGGACGGCACAGTATACGGATGTGATGTCTGGAAATGTGGCAGCGAATCTGGCGGCGCAGGTCGATTCCCTGCGGCATGAAAAAGCCCGCGCTGGGCGGGCTTGGTGGGTGCTGGTGGCGATTAGCTGGATGCGGCTTGGTCTGCCGGGATGCCCTTCTGTTCGTTGGTGCGGGTGGCGTTGCACTGCTCTGTGGTCATTCCTGGCAGGCATTTGTCGGTCTGCGGTGCTGATGTGGCGCCGTCTTTCTGCGCGGCGGCTGCTGCTTCCGCTTCTGCTCTCGCTTTGTGCGATTTGTCCATGTAGTTTTTGTATGACGGGATGGCTACTGCCATAAGGACGATGCCCGGCAGGATGCAAAAGATGAGGACACATCGTCCCAGAAACAGCGAGAAGCTGCCCCACAGCCACGCAAAAAATTTGCCCATTTTGTATTATTCCTCTGCTGCTGCAGTGACGACGATCTCGATGCGCCAGGTGGGGTCTGCGAGGTGGGCCTGCACGGTGGCGCGCGGGGGGCTGTTTGCAGAGTCGACCCAGGAGTCCCATACCTCATTCATGCCGCCGATGTCCTCGATGTCGCGCAGAAAGATCTGGCACATGAGGATGCGTGACCGATGGCTGCCAGCTTCTTCGAGCAGTCTATCTACCGTAGCCAGAACCTGGCGTGTCTGTCCGCGAATGTCCTGTGTGCTGTCCTCGGGAACCTGACCAGCCAGATAGGCAACTCCAGCGTGCACCGCGACATCGCTGTACCTGGGCTCCACATGCAATCGACGAATGGACTTCATGGAAAAGATGAAAATGAAGGAAGGAAAGAAGGGGTTGAGGACGCACTGCGATTTGCTGCGTCAAGTCTCATTCTAGGCAAACTGCCCTGCTCCACCTTGACCGCCTCGTGTTTGGCTGGTGCAGCCCCTGAAGCAAGCATGAAAAAGGCGCCTGATCGTGGATCAGGCGCCTTTTATTGGTGGGTGATACATGGATCGAACATGTGACCCCTGCCGTGTGAAGGCAGTGCTCTACCGCTGAGCTAATCACCCTTGACTTGTTTTGCAACTCACTGTTGTTTGCTGCGAAAGATTGAATTATGGCATGAAATCTCTGGTTTTGTCTATGTGGACGAATTTTTTTTCCAGATGGTTTCTCCGCCGCTGGCCTTGTCGATGACGGCGAGCATGGCTTCATGCGCCTGACGTTCCAGATCGCTCGGATGGAGGATGGGGAGCACGATCTGGCTCAGGTCGAGCTTGGCACTGGCAGCGGCAGACTGCTGCTCTGGTGTGTCGGTTCCGGTGTCCATGACCAGCGACTCCTGGCCACGGGTGAGGCTGATGTAGACGTCGGCCAGCAGTTCGGCATCCAGCAAGGCGCCGTGCAAGGTGCGGCTGGAGTTGTCGATGCCGAATCGGTCACAGAGGGCATCCAGCGAGTTGCGCTTGCCGGGGAATTGCTCCTTGGCCAGTGCCAGGGAGTCGACAACGCCTGCGACATAGGATCTGAATTCCCGTTTGCCCACGAGCTGGAGCTCATTGTCGAGAAAGCGCGTGTCGAACGCTGCGTTGTGGATGATGATTTCCGCATCCTGCACAAAAGTCAGGAAATCATCTGCAATCTGTGCAAAGGTGGGTTTGTCGCGCAGGAATTCGGTAGTTAGTCCGTGTACCCGCAGTGCGCCCTCCTCGCTTTCGCGTTCGGGGTTGATGTACAGGTGGAGCGTATTGCCGCTGAACTGGCGGTTGACCAGCTCGACACAGCCGATTTCGAGGATGCGGTTGCCATCGCTGACTTCAAGGCCGGTGGTTTCGGTATCCAGAATGATCTGACGCATGGAAAGAGGTTTCCTTATGACTTCCGTGGATGGCACGCCTGCGGGAGAAATCGCCCATCAGGCATGCGCCCTCGCCCTGCCCTGCGGAGGCGGCAGGCTTTTCATCATGGCACGCAGGACACGTGCGATGCCGTCAGGGGTACTCAGTGTTTTTCCTTGGCGTGGTTGATGGAGTAGCGGGGAATCTCGACGACGAGGTCCTGCTGCGCCACCATGGCCTGGCAGGACAGGCGCGAATCGGGTTCGAGGCCCCAGGCGCGATCAAGCATGTCTTCCTCGCATTCATCCATCGGATTGAGGCTGCGGAAACCTTCGCGCACGATGACGTGGCAGGTGGTGCATGCGCAGCTCATGTCGCAGGCATGTTCAATGGGGATATGGTGGTCGAGCAGTCCCTGGCAGATGGTGGTGCCGGTGGGCACTTCAATGTCGGCGCCCTGGGGGCAGTACTCGGGATGAGGCAGGATCTTGATGTGTGGCATGGTTAAATGGTCTCGATGTTCTTGCCGGAAAGGGCCTGCTGGATGCTCTGGTTCATGCGCTTGGCGGCAAATGCCTCGGTGCCGCTGGCGAGAGCCTTGCTGGCGGCTTCGATGGCAGCGGCATCCTCGGCATGCCGCTGGTCTCGCAGGGCTGCAATCAGCGCATCGATGTGGGCACGCTCCTCGTCGGTGAGGAGATGGCCGTCGACAGCCAGGGCGCTTTCCGTGGCCAGAATGATGCGGTCGGCATCCACACGGGCCTCGGCCAGTGCACGCGCCTCCTTGTCCTGATGCGCGGCGTCAAAGCTGTCCTGCAGCATGTGGGAGATGGCATCGTCCGTCAAGCCATAGCTGGGCTTGACCTCGACATGGGCTTCCACTGCGCTGGTCTGCTCCCGTGCACTGACCTGAAGGAGTCCATCGGCATCGACCGTGAAAGTCACGCGGATGCGTGCGGCTCCTGCCGTCATGGGAGGAATGCCGCGCAGCGTGAAACGCGCCAGACTGCGGCAATCGGCCACCATGTCGCGTTCGCCCTGCACCACATGCAGGCTCATGGCGGTCTGGCCGTCCTGGTAGGTGGTGAAGTCCTGTGCCATGGCCACGGGGATGGTCTGGTTGCGGGGGATGATGCGTTCGACCAGTCCTCCCATGGTTTCGATGCCCAGCGACAGGGGGATGACATCGAGCAGCAGCAGATTGCCATCCGTGCTGTTGCCGGCGAGCTGGTTGGCCTGGATGGCTGCACCCAGAGCAACCACTTCGTCGGGATTGAGATTCGTGAGCGGTTGCGAGCCGAAGAATTGCCCGACGGCTGTCTGCACATGGGGCATGCGTGTCGAGCCGCCGACCATGACGACGCCCTGCACTTCGGATGGCAGGAGTCCGGCATCATCCAGGGTCGACCGCATGACCTGCAGGCACCGTCCGGTCAATGCGGCCGTGACGGATTCGAAGTCTGCACGACTGACCTGGACGTGCGCTTCTCCAGTCGAGAGCCGCGCGATGCACGGGGCCTGTTCCTGTGTCGTGAGGGCATGCTTGCAGGCACGGGCGGCAACGGAGAGAGCGGCACGGTCCATGGCTGTGGGGGCAGCGAGGCCGGAACGCTGCAGCACCAGGTCGGCCAGCGCACGGTCGTAGTCATCGCCTCCCAGCGCCGAATCACCGCCTGTGGCTACCACTTCGAAAACGCCCTGGGTGAGCCGCAGGATGGAAATGTCGAAGGTACCGCCACCGAGGTCGAAGACCGCATAGATGCCTTCGCTGGCATTGTCGAGGCCGTAGGCAATGGCGGCTGCGGTGGGTTCGTTGATGAGACGCAGGACGTGCAGGCCAGCCAGCTGGGCAGCATCCTTGGTGGCCTGGCGTTGTGCGTCATCGAAATAGGCCGGCACCGTGATGACGGCGCCGTAGAGCTCGGAGTCGAAGGTGTCTTCGGCACGCTGGCGCAGGGTGGCCAGGATTTCCGCACTGATCTCGACGGGGGATTTGTCTCCGCCGCGTGTGCGGATGTGCACCATGCCCTTGTCCGGGTCTTCGGCCACCAGCTCGTAGTGCAGGGAATGCCCGAGAGAGGTCTGGATGTCGCGCAGGCTGCGTCCCATCATCCGCTTGACGGAAACCACCGTGTTCAGGGGGTCTTCTGCCAGATGCTGCAGGGCTTCGGCGCCGATCTGTCGCCCCCCCGAGGGGAGATAGCGCACGGCCGAGGGCAGAATGACCTTGCCCTGCGCATCGGGCAGGCATTCGGCCACGCCATGCCGCATGGCCGCGACGAGGGAATGCGTGGTGCCCAGATCAATGCCTACCGCGATGCGCCGTTCGTGCGGGTCCGGAGTCTGTCCGGGTTCGGAAATCTGTAGAAGAGCCATAGATGACGAAAGAGGCGGTGCCTTTCAGCACCGGCCTGGCAATGGGAGAGATGAAAGGGAGAGAGGCATGCAGCACGTCAGGAGTGCATGCGCACTGCCCCATGCCCCTGAGGAAGAAAAAACCGACGCATCATGCGCCGGCTGCCTGGGCATGTTGCCACTGCAGCTGGCGTTGCCGCACATCCCTGGCGAATTTTTCAATGAACATGAGCGAGCGGACCTCGGACGCCGCCGCCGCGTAGTCGGGCGATGCATCCAGATGCACCTGGAGCGAAGCCAGCAGGCGGTCACGCTCCGCGCGTACCGCATCTGCGAGGCTCTGAAGAGCCTGGGCACTGTCGGCCTCATCGAGCTGTTCGCGCCATTCCATCTGCTGCATCAGGAAGTCCGGCGGCATGGCCGTGTTCTGCTCCGCCTGAATCGGCATGCCTGCAAGCTCGCACAGATAGGCGGCACGCTGCAGGGGGTCGCGGAGGCGGCGATAGGCCTCGTTGACGCGCACGGACCACTGCATGGCCACGCGCTGTGCCGCCGGTCCCTCGCCCACGAACCGGTCGGGGTGGACCTGGCGCTGCAGGGCCTTCCAGCGCTGATCGAGCTGCGCTTCGTCCTGCTGCTGGGTACGCGGCAGACCAAACAGCGTGAAGTCATCGTCCTGCAGGTTCATGACGTGTGCCTTGCCCTCAAATGCGGAAACTCTCGCCGCAGCCGCAGCGATCGCGCTCATTGGGGTTGTTGAACTTGAACCCTTCATTGAGTCCTTCGCGAACGAAGTCCAGCTCGGTTCCATCGATATAGGACAGGCTCTTGGGATCGACCAGCACTTTCACGCCATGCTGCTCGAACACGACGTCTTCGGGCTCGACTTCATCCACATATTCAAGTTTGTAAGCCAGGCCCGAACAGCCCGTGGTCTTTACACCGAGCCGCACGCCCAGTCCCTTGCCTCTCTTGGCCAGCGAGCGCGTCACATGACGCGCGGCCGCTTCCGTCAAGCTGATAGCCATGATGGTGATACCTTCGCAGTTTGTCGGCACGGACATCGTGAGGGGAGGTTCGTGCCGACCTCAGAAATTCAAACGTCGATCGGCGCGCGCAGCACCGTCTCAGGCTGCGCCGTGCTTCTGACGGTAATCATTGACAGCAGCCTTGATGGCATCTTCGGCCAGAATGGAGCAATGCACCTTGACGGGAGGCAGGGCAAGCTCCTCGGCGATCTGGCTGTTCTTGAGTGCAGAGGCTTCGTCCAGGGTTTTGCCCTTGACCCATTCGGTGACGAGAGACGACGATGCAATGGCTGAGCCGCACCCGTAGGTTTTGAACCGTGCATCCTCGATCACGCCAGTGGCGGGGTTGACCTTGATCTGCAGCTTCATGACGTCGCCACAGGCCGGAGCCCCCACCATGCCGGTGCCTACGGATGCATCGGATTTGTCGAAGGATCCCACGTTGCGGGGATTTTCGTAGTGGTCGATGACCTTTTCACTGTATGCCATTTTTTCTCTCCTGATATTCCTGGTAGGTGATGGGCTCATAGCGGCGCCAGTTCGCGCCGCTGCGGTCTTCTCCGTAGCGCAGGCTGAGCCACATGCTGTCGCCGGGACGCACTGTGCGGCTCACCTTGCGCGCATTGAGGCTCAGCCAGAGGGAAGAGCCCGTCTTGAACTGCTTGGGACACTCGACATCATTGCGGTGGTTGTTGTCATCGTGCACGGCCAGCACCTGCGCCTTGACCATGAGCTCGTGCAAGGGCTGCGCATGGGCTTCCTGTACCCGCGCAGCCATGAGGCACGAAATGTTCATGGCAGCCCGGGCTGGCATGCTGCCTCCCAGGGTGGCTGCAAGCACCACCCCCGCCAGCCATGCGGGCCTTGTGCCTGGGCGTCTGTGCCAGGAGGGTAGCGTGTGCGTTTGCATGTGCCTCCCCTGCCCTGCCATCAATGCGCGGCCCACTCGATGGAACCGATGTCCACCCCGTCCTGGTACATTTCCCACAGCGGACTGAGTTCGCGCAGCTTGGCCACGTTTTCCTTGATGACCTGTACGGCATAGTCGATCTCGGCCTCGGTGGTGAAACGGCCGTAGGACATGCGCAGGCTGCTGTGGGCAAGTTCGTCGCTGCGCCCCAGGGCGCGGAGCACATAGCTGGGCTCCAGGCTGGCGCTGGTGCAGGCGGATCCGCTCGATACTGCGAGACCCTTAATGCCCATGATGAGCGATTCGCCTTCGACGAAGTTGAAGCTCATGTTCAGGTTGTGCGGCACCCGGTGTTCCAGGTCTCCGTTGACGTAGACCTGCTCGACCGAGCTGAGTCCGGCCAGCAGCCGGGCCTGCAGCTTGCGGGCATGGGCAAGGTCATGCTGCATCTCTTCCTTGGCCAGGCGATAGGCTTCTCCCATGCCCACGATCTGGTGGGTAGGCAGGGTTCCGCTGCGCATGCCGCGCTCATGACCACCACCATGCATCTGGGCCTCGATGCGGACCCGTGGCTTGCGGCGCACATACAGGGCACCGATGCCCTTGGGGCCATACGTCTTGTGGCTCGCCAGGCTCATCAGGTCGATGGGCATGGTGTTGACATCGATTTCCACCTTGCCGGTTGCCTGTGCGGCGTCGACGTGGAAGATGATGCCTTTTTCACGGCAGATGGCTCCGATGGCAGGAATGTCCTGGATGACGCCGATTTCGTTGTTGACGAACATGACGCTCACGAAGATGGTGTCGGGACGGATGGCGGCCTTGAAGCGTTCAAGGTCGATGAGTCCGTTTTCCTGCACTTCCAGATAGGTCACCTCGAATCCCTGGCGCTCCATCTCGCGCATGGTGTCGAGCACGGCCTTGTGCTCGGTCTTGACCGTGATGAGATGCTTGCCACGCCCCTGGTAGAAGTGGGCAGCGCCCTTGATGGCGAGGTTGTCGGATTCGGTGGCTCCGCTGGTCCAGATGATTTCGCGGGAATCTGCGTGGATCAGGTCGGCCACCTGCTGACGGGCCTTTTCGACGGCTTCTTCCGCTTCCCAGCCCCAAGCATGGCTGCGGCTGGCGGGATTGCCGAAATGGTCATGCAGCCAGGGCACCATGGCATCGACCACGCGCGGATCCACCGGCGTGGTGGCACCGTAGTCGAGATAGATGGGATATTGCTTGTCGGTCATGATGCTCTCGTATCAAATTCTGAGGATGCGTGGTATACCACCGCGCCCGAAAGGAAACATTGTGAGGGGAGACTTGCCAACGGCCGCGATGCGGGTACTTGGGCGTTCCCCCTGCCAGGTCACTTGGCCAGCGGCGTGGACCCCAGCGCAAACACGGAGTTGGGGGCGTTGACGCGCACGGGCTTGAGCACCGGAGTGGAGGAAATGGCGCGCTTGAGCATGGGCCGATCCTCGATCTGCACGCCCTTGCTGAGCTGGTCGTCGACCAGCTTCTGGAGGTTGATGGACTGCAGAAACTCCAGCATCTTGGCATTGAGACTGGTCCACAGATCGTGGGTCATGCAGGGGCCGTTGTGTTCACCCATGCAGTTTTCCTTGCCGCCGCAGCTGGTGGCGTCGAGCTGCTCGTCCACCGACACGACGATTTCGGCCACGCTGATGTCCGATGCCTTGCGTGCAAGGGTGTAGCCGCCACCCGGACCCCGGGTGGATTCGACCAGATGGTGACGGCGCAGCTTGCCGAACAGCTGCTCCAGGTAGGACAGCGAAATCTGCTGGCGCTGGCTGATGGCAGCCAGCGTGACAGGGCCACTGCTCTGACGCAGGGCGAGATCGATCATGGCGGTGACTGCAAAACGGCCCTTGGTAGTAAGTCGCATGTGCATGTGCTCCACAAGTCTGGAAAAAAGGAAAGACACGGAGGGACAGGGTTTTGCCCCACCGCCAGCGCAAACCTCGGTCAAAGGCCAGCGGACCTCTTTTCCTACTATTTGACTCAAGTATACCCGATAACTGAGAAATTCTCTCAAGTACGTCGCTGGAAGGCACAAAATTTGCGCCGACGCCTTGTCTGAAATCAAGTGAAAGGGATGTGAGCGGGGGCAGTGTCTCGGTTCGAGGATGGACAAGGCCTGTGCATCCCGATGCCTCCATGGAGGGGCGTGCCCGGCAAAGGTGCGGGTGGGGGTCCCATGTACCCCCTGCCGGACATGCGCGCCCCAGAATGAGGCACTGCAGGCAACCCGGCGCATTTCAAAGCAAGAAACAGGCCACACCCACCATGTCATTCCACGGCATCGTGTGCGGCACCGCCCAGCACGCGTTGCCTGAGCGCTGCGAGCTGATCGCGGGTTCGGGCAGCCTGCTCGAACTCCAGGTTCTTGGCATGCTCCATCATCTGCCTTTCCAGACGCTTGATTTCACGGGAAAGGTCTTTCTCGCTCACGTCCTCGACGTAGGCACGCACCAGATCCTGTGCCTGTGCAGCCTTGCCGGCCTTGTCGCTGTAGACCCCATCGATGAGGTCGCGCACCTTCTTGACCACGCTGCGCGGGGTGATGTGGTGCTCGGCATTGAAGGCGAGCTGTTTGGCTCGGCGCCGACTGGTCTCGCCCATGGCGCGCCGCATGGATTCGGTGACGTGATCGGCATAGAGGATGGCCTTGCCATGCACGTTGCGGGCTGCCCGGCCGATGGTCTGGATCAGACTGCGTTCGGCTCGCAGGAAGCCTTCCTTGTCGGCGTCCAGGATGGCTACCAGCGACACTTCGGGAATGTCCAGTCCTTCGCGCAGCAGGTTGATGCCCACCAGCACGTCGAAGGCGCCCAGGCGCAGGTCCCGAATGATCTCGACGCGCTCGACGGTGTCGATGTCGGAGTGCAGGTAGCGCACCTTGACCCCGTTCTCGGTGAGGTAGTCGGTGAGCTGCTCGGCCATGCGCTTGGTGAGCGTGGTGATAAGCACCCGCTCGCCCACCTTGACGCGCTCGTGAATTTCCTGCAGCACGTCATCGACCTGATGGGTGGCTGGGCGCACCTCCACGATGGGATCGACCAGACCGGTGGGCCGCACCACCTGTTCGACCACCGCGCCTCCAGAGTGCTGCAGCTCGTAGTCCCCGGGCGTGGCCGACACGAAGATCGACTGGCGCATGCGCTGCTCGAATTCCGGAAACTTGAGAGGACGGTTGTCCAGTGCCGACGGCAGACGGAACCCATATTCCACCAGCGTGGTCTTGCGGGCCCGATCGCCGTTGTACATTCCGTTGAACTGTCCGATGAGGACATGAGATTCGTCGAAAAACATCAGCGCATCGGAAGGCAGATACTCGACCAGCGTGGGAGGAGGATCGCCGGGGGCTCCGCCGGAGAGGTGGCGTGAATAGTTCTCGATGCCCTTGCAATAGCCCACTTCCTGCATCATCTCGAGGTCGAACCGGGTGCGCTGTTCGAGCCGCTGGGCCTCGACAAGCTTGCCGTCATCGAGAAACTGCTTGAGTCGCTCCGACAGCTCTGCCTTGATGGTCTCGATGGCGCGCAGCACGCTGGCGCGCCCCATCACGTAGTGGCCTGCCGGGTAGATGGCGAAGCGCGGCACCTTGTGCACTGTCTTGCCGGTAAGGGGGTCAAAGAGCGTGAGCGCCTCGATTTCGTCGTCGAACATCTCGATGCGGATGGCCAGCTCCGAGTGTTCTGCAGGAAAGACATCGATGGTGTCGCCACGCACCCGAAAGGTGCCGCGCGCAAAATCCATGTCGTTGCGGGTGTACTGCATGCGCACCAGATGGGCGATGAAGTCACGCTGCGACACCCGGTCGCCCGCCCGCGTGATGAGCCGCATCTCGGTGTATTCCTCTGGGCTGCCGATGCCATAGATGGCAGACACCGTGGCGACAATGACCACGTCCCTGCGTTCCAGCAGGCTCTTGGTGGCCGACAGGCGCATCTGCTCGATGTGTTCGTTGATGGCGCTGTCCTTCTCGATGAACAGGTCGCGCTGCGGCACGTAGGCTTCAGGCTGGTAGTAGTCGTAATAGCTGACGAAGTATTCGACTGCGTTCTTGGGAAAGAACTCGCGGAATTCGCTGTAGAGCTGGGCCGCCAGGGTCTTGTTGGGCGCAAACACGATGGCCGGGCGCCCCAGACGGGCGATGACATTGGCCATGGTGTAGGTCTTGCCGGACCCGGTCACGCCGAGCAGGGTCTGGTAGGCCTCGCCATCCTGGACTCCTTCGACCAGCTTGTCGATGGCCGTGGGCTGATCGCCAGCGGGCGGATAGGGTTCGAACAGCTCGAAGGGCGAATCGGGAAAATGCGCAAAGCGGCCGGACGTGGCGGCCACCGGTGCGTCGGAGGAGGAAGGAGTGTCTGGCATGGCAAGGAGATGGAGGCGAATCGCGCAATGTAAAGCAATCATGCCCGGTCTGCAGCGGCCCGGTGTGCCTCCGCGCGATGCATGCGGGGCGTGCTTGCTGTCACCTTCCGGCACCATGACGGGTTTAGGTCTCCCTATCCCGGCCATCTCTGTGCACAGCCGTTGTGCGGCTTTTACAATAGGGGGGCAAGACAGAAGGATGGCACTGTCGGCTGACATGCCGGTTTCCTGCCGGGAATCTCATGGGGTTCTCCTCTGGGCAGATGCACGGTGCAACCTGTCTTCGCGGATGTCTCTGTTGTCTCGTCTCCACTAAGGAAAAATTTCATGTCTCTCTTTTCTGCCGTAGAAATGGCCCCCCGCGACCCGATTCTGGGTCTGAATGAACAGTACGCCGCCGATGCCAATCCCCAGAAGGTCAACCTCGGCGTGGGCGTCTATTTCGACGGCAACGGCAAGCTGCCCCTGCTCAAGTGTGTGCAGACCGCCGAGCAGATGATGATGGAGAAGAAGGCTGCCCGCGGGTATCTGCCCATCGACGGTCTTCCCGCCTATGACAGCGCCGTCAAGGGCCTGGTGTTCGGTGCCGAGAGCGATCTCGTGCAGGGTGGCCGTGTCTGCACCGTGCAGGCGCTCGGTGGCACGGGCGGCCTGAAGCTGGGCGCCGACTTTCTGAAGAAGCTGCGTCCTGCTGCCAAGGTGCTCATCAGCAACCCCAGCTGGGAAAACCACCGCGCCATCTTCACCAATGCAGGCTTTCAGGTCGAGACCTATGCCTACTATGACGCCGAAAAGCGCGGCGTGAACTTCGAGGGCATGCTCGCCAGCCTGCAGGGCGCCGAGGCCGGCACCATCGTGGTGCTGCATGCCTGCTGCCACAACCCGACCGGCTACGACATCACTGCTGCGCAGTGGGATCAGGTGGTCGAGGTGGTCAAGGCACGCCAGCTGGTGGCTTTCCTGGACATGGCCTATCAGGGCTTCGGCAACGGTCTGGTCGAGGACGGCACTGCCATCGCCAAGTTCGTGGCCTCTGGCTTGGAATTCTTCGTGTCCACCTCCTTCAGCAAGAGCTTCAGCCTGTATGGCGAGCGCGTCGGTGCGCTCAGCGTCGTCTGCGACAGCAAGGATGCTGCTGCGCGCGTGCTGAGCCAGCTCAAGATCGTGGTGCGCACCAACTACAGCAACCCGCCGGTGCATGGCGGCACGGTGGTGGCCACGGTGCTCAACACTCCCGAGCTGCGCACGCAATGGGAAGAGGAACTGGGCCACATGCGTACCCGCATCAAGGAAATGCGCCAGGCCCTGGTCGCAGGTCTGCAGGCGGCCGGCGTGCAGCGCGACATGTCGTTCATCACGCAGCAGATCGGCATGTTCAGCTATTCCGGTCTGACCAAGGACCAGATGGTGCGCCTGCGCAATGAGTTCGGTGTGTACGGCACCGACAGCGGTCGCATGTGCGTGGCTGCGCTCAACCACAAGAACATCGGTCACGTCTGCGCCAGCATTGCCAAGGTGCTGGGCTGATCGACTGGGGGCCTGCAGGGCCTCGCCTTCTGCGGCCGCCCCACTCTGTGGAGAGAGGCTGCCGGGGAGGCCTGCCCTGCCCTCCTCCACCCAGGCCACCGCACTGCGGTGGCTTTTTTGTGCCATACCACGGCGGGTGCAGGTTCGGTGTGCCGTTCAGCTCCCCAGAGCCAGCCGGGCAGCGGCCTGTGCGTGCAGGGTGGTGGTATCGAAAAGCGGCACGCTGGCATCTTCGGGGTGCACGAGCAGAGAAATTTCGGTGCAGCCGAGGATGATGGCTTGGGCGCCCTGCTCCACGAGCCTCTGCATGACGGCGCGGAATGCCGTGCGGGAGGTCTCGTGGATGCGTCCCAGGCACAGCTCGTGGTAGATGACCTCATGCACGAGAAGACGGTCTGCGGCTTCAGGCACCAGCACATCGATGCCATGCATGCGCTGCAGACGATCACGGTAGAAAGGCTCCTCCATGGTGAAGCGCGTGCCCAGCAGCCCCACGCGCGCAAGCCCCGCCTGCCGGATGGCATGGGCCGTGGCATCGGCAATGTGCAGCAGCGGAATGTGCACGGCTGTCTCCATGGCCGGTGCCACCTTGTGCATGGTGTTGGTGCAGAGCACGACAAAATCGGCCCCGGCGGCTTCGAGCGCAGATGCGGCCCGGACCATGTGCTGTCCTGCCGTGTCCCAGTCGTTCTGGTGCTGCAAGGATTCGATCTCCTGGAAATCGACGCTGTAGAGCACGATCTTGGCCGAGTGCAGTCCTCCCAGTGCCTGCTTGACCGCTTCATTGATCTGGCGGTAATAGGGAATGGTGGATTCCCAGCTCATGCCGCCGATGAGCCCGATGGTTTTCATCCTGGATGCCTTTCATGCGTGCACGGCAGGCCATGGGCAGAAAGCCGCCGGCTCTGTCGCTGCGGCCCCTGCAGGGGGCCCGCATTCCATGATAAACGGCGGCTTGTGGACGCGGCATGGCCGAGCCCCCGTTGCACAGCGTGCATCGCCTCAGGATTTGCCTCGTGCAGCCACCAGCTGGTCGTAGACGCCGCCATCGGCAAAGTGCTCTTTCTGGGCCCGGGTCCAGTCCCCGAAATACTTGTCGAGAGTGAACAGCTCCAGCCTGGGAAACTGCGTTGCCACGGTCTGCGCGACCTGCTCGTCGGCGGGACGGTACCAGTGCGTGGCCATGATGCGTTGGGCCTCGGGGGTGTAAAGAAATTCGAGGTAGGCCGTGGCAATGGCGCGGGTGCCGCGTGCGTCGACATTGCGATCGACCAGGGCCACGGGCGGCTCGGCCAGAATGCTCACCGGTGGGGTGATGATGTCGAACTGATCCTGTCCCATTTCCTTGAGGGCGAGATAGGCCTCGTTTTCCCAGGACAGGAGCACATCGCCGATATGCCGCTGGGCAAAGGTGATGAGAGAGCCGCGCGCACCCGTGTCGAGCACGGGCACATGGGCATACAGATCGGCCACGAAGGCGCGTGCCTGTTCGGCCGAGCCCGTGCGCTGCAGGGCCTGACCCCAGGCTGCCAGGTAGTTCCAGCGGGCACCACCGGACGTTTTGGGGTTGGGGGTGATGACTGCGACGCCGGGCCGCACCACGTCGTTCCAGTCGTGAATGCCCTTGGGATTGCCCTTGCGCACCAGAAAGACGATGGTGCTGCGGTAGGGGGTGCTGTTCTTGGGCAGGCGCTTCTGCCAGTCGGCCGGAAGGAGCTTGGCCTGCCTGGCAATCTGGTCGATGTCTGCAGCCAGGGCCAGAGTCACGACGTCGGCCTTGAGGCCATTGATGACGGCCAGTGCCTGCTTGCCCGAGCCTCCATGCGACTGCTTGACCTGCAGGGCCACATGGCTGTTGCGTGCGGCATAGGCCTTGGTGAAGGCCCGGTTGATGTCCTGGTAGAGCTCCCGGGTGGGGTCATAGCTCACATTGAGCAACTCGACCTGCTGGGGCTTGCTGCAGCCGGCGAGCCAGGAGCTGCCCATAACGGCACCTCCGAGTGCGGGCAGACGGGTGACGAAATGGCGACGGCTCCAGGAGCCTGTGGGGAACGATGGCATGGCGCAGGACCTCTTTCAAAACATGAAGTCATGATATGCACTCGTCTTATTTTCAATAAAGAATATTTCGGCATGTGCTTACAACTGTCTGTCAGGTGCTGTGCCTGCCGTTCCGCCCAGTCAGGAAGATTCCCGATGCGCTTCCAGCAGACAGGCATGGAAGGCGAGTGCCGCACGTGCCGGCCGGGGGGACCGCCTGAGCACACTCACGAAATCGCAGGCGTAGCGCAGCACGCCAGGCCGCACAGCCTGCATGCGGCCTGTGGCCACGAAGGGTGCGGCATAGTGGTCGGGCAGAAAGCCCAGAAAGCGGCCAGAGAGGATCAGTGTGGCAATGCCCTCCTGATCGAAACCGGTGGCGGTACGCGGCAGGTGTCTGGCATGCGCCAGCTCCATGTTGGGAGAGTGGTAGCCCAGCCCTGCAAAATCGCCCCGCTGACGCAGGGCGTGCCAGTCCAGTGCGGCATGGCTGGCTCCGAACAGAGGATGCTGCGTGCCGCAGTACAGCCCCATGGTTTCGCCGAACAGCCGGTCATAGCGCAGGCTGGCGGAACTGCGGTGCGTGGGCACGATGCCCACGGCAAAGCTGCCATCGATGACGCCGCGTTCGATGGTGCGGATGGAACCGACATGCAGGTGCAGATCCACATGCGGGGCACGCTGCACGAAGGCGGCGATGGCTTCGGCAATGTGGGCCTCGGGGTTGCTGGCAGTCTTTTCGAATACGGCCACGTGCAGGGCTCCGCCCATGCGGGCGTGGATGTCATCGACGCTGGCGCGAAAGCCCTCCACGGCTGCGAGCAGGCGCAGCGTTTCGTCGTAGACGCGCTGGCCTTCGGGCGTCAGGGCAAAGCCGCCCCGCCCGCGTCGGCACAGGGTGAGGCCGAGCCGGGTTTCGAGGTCCTTGAGATGGCGGCTTACGGTGCTGGTGCCGATGTTGAGCTCCAGCTCGGCGGCGGAAAGCCCTCCGCACTCCACCACGGCCTTGAACACCTGCAGCAGCCGCAGATCCATGTCGCTGAGCTGGCCCAGCACGGCCCGTGAGCGCCCCGTGGCGGCTGCCAGGACAGCGGGAGCCGCATCGGGAGCATCTGACGAGATGTTTGCTTGCATGAATCGGCAACTGAACATGGATATATGCCTATTTTAAAGAGCAACACCGCTTCGCAGAATGGACTTCGGAATGCCGCACGATCCCGTCCCGGTTTTTCCGCTCTCCCCTGTTGCCCATGGAGCTGTCTCACATGAACCCGCCTGTTGCCCAAACTGCTGTGCCCTCATCCCCCCTCCCCGTCCCCACCCAGACGGCCGCCGATGTCCCCCTGCGTCAGGATGCCGCCTGGCTCGATGCCCACTGGATGCCCTTCACGGCCAACCGCCAGTTCAAGCAGGATCCGCGCATCATCACTTCGGCGCAGGGCGCCTATTACACCGACAGCGAGGGACGCAAGATCTTCGATGGTCTCTCTGGCCTGTGGTGCAGCGGTCTGGGACATGGCCGCCGCGAGATCAGCGAGGCAGTGGCCCGGCAGGTATCGCGGCTCGACTATGCCCCCGGGTTCCAGTTCGGTCATCCGCTGTCTTTCGCCCTGGCCAACAAAATCAAGGCACTGACACCGGAAGGGCTGGACTATGTGTTCTTCACCGGCAGTGGATCGGAATCGGCCGACACGGCGCTCAAGATGGCACGTGCCTACTGGCGTGCCCGTGGTCAGGCCTCCAAGACCTGTTTCATCGGACGCGAAAAGGGCTACCACGGCGTGAACTTCGGCGGCATTTCCGTGGGCGGCATCGGCGGAAACCGCAAGACCTTCGGACAGGGCATCGAGGCAGATCACCTGCCCCACACGCAACCTCCCATGGGTTCCTTTCATCGGGGCCTGCCTCCCGAAGGGGGCCGTGCCCTGGCGGACCGGCTGCTTGACGTGATTGCCCTGCACGATGCCAGCACCATTGCCGCTGTCATCGTCGAGCCCTTCAGCGGGTCGGCCGGGGTGGTGATTCCTCCGCAGGGCTATCTGCAGCGCCTGCGCGAGATATGCACCCAGCATGACATTCTGCTCATCTTCGATGAAGTGATCACCGGATTCGGCCGCAGCGGGGCATGGACGGCTTCCGAAGCCTTCGGTGTCACGCCTGACATCCTGAACTTTGCCAAACAGGTCACCAACGGAGCCCAGCCGCTGGGCGGGGTGGTGGCCAGCAAGACGATCTACGACACCTTCATGGCAGCAGGTGGCCCCGAGTACATGCTCGAATTTGCCCACGGCTACACCTATTCGGCCCACCCTGTGGCCTGTGCGGCAGGGCTGGCGGCGCTTGATCTGCTGGAGCGCGAGGCCATGCCGGAACGCGCACGCACCTTGGCACCGTATTTCGAGCAGGCCGTGCACAGCCTCCGAGGGGCTCCCCATGTGGCCGATATCCGCAATTTCGGTCTGGCTGCAGGCATCAGCATCGCGCCTCTGCCCGGCGAACCTGCCCTGCGCCCCTACGAGGTGGCCATGAAATGCTGGCAGAAAGGCTTCTATGTACGCTATGGCGGCGACACCATCCAGCTGGCGCCTCCCTTCATCAGTGAGCCGGCCGACATCGACCGTCTGGTGAGCGCCCTGGGAGATGCTCTCTCGGAGGTGGCCTGACAGTGCCTCTTCATGGGGCCCTGGCTCAGAGCTCCCGCGCCTGCGGGTGCCTCTCTCCTGCGGGGGAGAGCCAGGTCCTGATGCTGCTTTTTCCCTCCCTCCCAGGCTGCATATCGACAGGCATGCGCCACAGGGTCGGAGGGAATTCCTTCTTCCCTTTGCCTCCCCCTATTCACGACCATGCAGAAAATCATTGGCCATCTGATCGATGGCACCCTGGTGTCTTCCGATTCCTCCCGCACCCAGCCCGTGTTTGATCCCTCCACCGGAGCCATCCGTGCCCAGGTGGCACTGGCCGAGGCTTCCACCGTCGGGGCCGCCATCGCCTCGGCTGAACAGGCCTTTCCGGCATGGCGCAATACGCCTGCGCTCAAGCGGGCGCGCATCATGGCCAGGTTCCGGGTTCTGCTGGAGGAGCAGGCCGACGTGATTGCCGCGCTGATCACGGCCGAGCACGGCAAAGTGCTGTCGGATGCGCATGGCGAGCTGCAGCGGGGCATCGAAAACGTCGAATACGCCAGCTATGCGCCGGAGCTGCTCAAGGGCGAGCACACCCGCAACGTCGGCCCCGGCATCGACTCGTGGAGCGAATTTCAGGCCCTGGGGGTCACTGCAGGCATCACACCCTTCAACTTCCCTGCCATGGTGCCGCTGTGGATGTGGCCCATGGCCGTGGTCTGCGGCAACACCTTTGTGCTCAAGCCCTCCGAGCGCGCGCCGTCGAGCACGCTGTACATCGCCCGCCTGGCACTGGAGGCTGGCCTCCCCCCTGGGGTGCTCAATGTGGTCAATGGCGACCGCGAGGCCGTGGAGACCCTGCTGCACGACCCGCGGGTGCGGGCGGTGAGCTTTGTCGGCTCCACCCCCGTGGCCGAGCACATCTACGCCGAGGGCTGCAGGGCCGGCAAGCGCGTGCAGGCCCTGGGAGGCGCCAAGAACCATGCGGTGGTCATGCCCGATGCCGACATCGCCCAGGCCGTGCATGCCCTCATGGGAGCGGCCTATGGATCCTGCGGCGAACGCTGCATGGCCGTGCCCCTGGCGGTGTGCGTGGGGGACCAGGTGGCCGATGCGCTCATTGCCGGTCTCAAGGAAGAGATTGCCGCCATGCACGTGGGGCCCGGCTCGGACAATACCTGCGACATGGGCCCGCTCGTGACCCGCCAGCATCTCGACAAGGTGCGTGGCTATGTCGACCAGGGCGTGGCCGAAGGTGCCACCCTGCTGGTCGATGGCCGGACGCTCACCGTGCCCGGACATGAGGAAGGCTATTTCATCGGCCCCTGCCTGTTCGACCATGTGCGACCCGGCATGACGATCTATCAGGAAGAAATCTTTGGGCCGGTGCTCGGCATTGTGCGTGTGAACACCCTGGCCGAGGCCATGCAGCTCATCGACGCACACGAATACGGCAACGGCACCTGCATCTTCACGCGCGACGGCGAGGCGGCACGCCATTTCACCGACCATATCCAGGTCGGCATGGTGGGCGTGAACGTGCCCCTGCCGGTGCCAGTGGCCTACCACTCGTTCGGAGGCTGGAAGCGCAGCCTCTTCGGCGACCTGCACGCCTATGGGCCCGATGCCGTGCGCTTTTATACCAAGCGCAAGACCATCACCCAGCGCTGGCCTTCGGCCGGCGTGCGCGAAGGCAGTGTGTTCAGCTTCCCATCGAGCCGCACCTGACCATCCCTGTGCCGGCAGGAATCCGGCCACCGGCACCGGGCACGGTCCCGGCGCCAGTGGCCACGGCTGCGGGAGCGACATGCCGCACCTTGCCGGCTGCAGGGGGGCGCAGCGTCATAGGGATGATGACGCTGCCGTGACAGAACCGCCACCGCAGGTTGTATATTGGCAGGCAACAGACACGCAAGTCCTTCTGGCACGCTGCCCATGCCGTGGTGTGGTTGGTGTGTTGCCATAGACCTCATCTCCCGTACCCATGCCCCTGCCTCCTCCTCCCAAGAAACCGGCCAGCCTGCTGGATTCCCAATACTTCCAGCCGCGCAAGCTCTCCGAAGCCGACGCCGATCCTGCCGACGTGCCCCTGCAGGCCACGGCCTCTGCCGCAGAGACCGACTCCGCTCCTTCCCCGGCGGCACCCGCTCCGCGCAAGACAGCCACGCGCAAGCGCAAGGCTGCGCTCATGGAACCCATGCCTCAGGCTGAGCCTGCCGTTGCTCCCGAGGCGGCGGACACATCTTCCTCCTTGCCTGACACCGCAAAGCCTGCTGGCGCACCCGACCGGGCAGCCAAGCCCGCACGCCGCGCCCGCAAGAGCGCAGGGAATGCATCTGCGGCATCGACGCCCGCTCCTGCAGCCCCTGTTGCCCCCGTGACAGCGCGCACCGCGCCGGCCGAACCGCAGCCGCGTGTCCCGGCCAGGAGCCCACAGACTCCCGTGCGCAGTGCCCCTCCTGCACCTCAGGCGGCCCCCTCGTCCGCAGCGGCACCGGCGGCCCGCAAGCTCTTTGTGCTCGATACCAACGTGCTCATGCACGACCCGATGAGCCTGTTCCGCTTTCAGGAACACGACATCTACCTCGCGCTCATCGTGCTCGAGGAAATGGACAACCACAAGAAGGGGGTCACCGAAGTGGCCCGCAATGTGCGCCAGACCAGTCGCACACTCGATGCCCTGGTCGAAGCCGTGCATCGGCAGGACCTGTCCGATGGCATGCCGCTCGACGCCACCGGCCACCGCGAAGCCACCGGCCGGCTCTTCTTCCAGACCGAGGCACTGCGCTCCACGCTGCCCGACTCCCTGCCCCAGGGCAAGGCAGACAACCAGATCCTCGGCGTCGTGGCTGCACTCGAACAGCTCCATCCCGGGCGCGAAGTGGTGCTGGTCTCCAAGGACATCAACATGCGTGTCAAGGCACGTGCGCTGGGTCTGCCCGCCGAGGACTACCAGAACGACAAGACCCTCGACGACGACGAGCTGCTCTACAACGGCACGCTTCCCCTGCCCCCGGACTTCTGGGACACCCCAGACCGGATCGAAAGCTGGCAGGAAGGTGCATACACCTTCTATCGCGTGCACGGCCCGCTTGCGCAGCAGATGCTGGTCAATCAGTTCGTCTACTTCGAGCAGCCCGGTGAACCCAGCCTGTACGCCCGCGTGGTGGAAATCCGGGGCGACAGTGCCGTGCTCAAGACCCTGCGCGACTGCACGCACCCCAAGCACGCGGCCTGGGGAGTCACGGCCCGCAACCGCGAGCAGAACTTCGCCATGAACCTGCTGCTCGATCCCGAGATCGACTTCGTCACGCTCACCGGCACGGCAGGTACCGGCAAGACCCTGCTGGCGCTGGCCTGTGGCCTCACCCAGGTGCTCGACGAGCGCCGCTACACCGAGATCATCATGACCCGCGCCACGGTGAGCGTGGGCGAGGACATCGGCTTTCTCCCCGGCACCGAAGAAGAAAAGATGGGGCCCTGGATGGGCGCGCTCGACGACAACCTCGAATTCCTCACCAAGGGCGAAGGCTCGGGCAACGGCGGTGCCGGCGAATGGGGACGTGCCGCGACGCAGGAACTGGTGCGCAGCCGCATCAAGATCAAGAGCATGAACTTCATGCGCGGCCGCACCTTCATGAACAAGTTCGTCATCATCGACGAGGCCCAGAACCTCACCCCAAAGCAGATGAAGACGCTCATCACCCGGGCCGGTCCGGGGACCAAGATCATCTGCATGGGCAACCTGGCCCAGATCGACACGCCCTACCTCACCGAAGGCTCCTCCGGCCTTACCGCCGTGGTGGACAAGTTCAAGGGCTGGCCCCACAGCGGGCACATCATGCTGGCCCGTGGCGAACGCTCCCGCCTGGCCGATTTCGCCAGCGAAGTGCTCTGAATCCACAGCAGGAGTCGCTGCAGCACCTGCTGTGACGATGCCCGGCAAGGCCTGCGGCACTGCGCCATGCAGTTCTGTAGTGCCTTGCCGCGCCGTGGTGTGCTGTCGTGTGCATGCTGCCCTTGGCCCTTGCCTGGCCAGCACCCTGTCTCCGCTGCCGTATCGTCTTGCCCAGCCCTGTTTCCAGACATGCCGGACATGCCCATGCCCTCTCTTGCCGCCATCCGCATGGTGGTCGATTTTCCCGATGCACAGGGCGGGATGGAGCGGCTCGTCTTCACACAGGCGCACCGCGTATGCATGGCATGGCGGGCCGATCAGGTGGCCGATGCGCTGGCAGAGGTCGATGCAGCCACGCGCCGGGGAGCCTGGGCAGTAGGCTATGTCGCCTACGAGGCCGCTGCGGCATGGCTGCCTCTGGCGACACCGTCTGCCGCATCGTCTTCTGCGCAGCCGCTGGTGGCCTTTGCCCTGTTCGACGCTCCCGATGCCGCCCCGGACTATGCCCAGGGCACCCAGGGCCTGCCCATCCATGCCGTCCAGCTCCCCGCATCTGCTGCACCTGCGGATGCCCCTGTCTGGCACATGGCAGAAGATGCCGCCGAGCACCAGGCAGCCATCACAGCCATCCGGGAAGCGATTGCTGCCGGAGAGGTCTACCAGGTCAACCACACCCTGCGCCTGCATGCGCATGCGCAGACGCAGACGCAGACGCAGACGCAGACGCAGACGCAGACCTCCGAACGCCCCTTGGGCCTCTGGCACTACCACGAGGCCTTGCGCCAGCGTCAACAGGCCCGCTACAGCGCCTGGCTGGACTGGGGGGATGAACAGGTGCTGTCGCTGTCGCCCGAGCTGTTCTTCGACTGGAACCGGCACACGGGACACATCGTCACTCGTCCCATGAAAGGGACCGCTCCACGCGGTGCCACCCCGGCCGAAGATGCAGCACAGGCCGAGGCCCTGCGTTCCAACACCAAGGAGCGGGCCGAAAACGTCATGATCGTCGACCTGCTGCGCAACGACCTGGGACAGATCGCCACGACAGGCAGCGTGCAGGTTCCCCGGCTTTTCACGACCGAGCCTTATCCCACCCTGTGGCAAATGACGAGCACCGTGGAAGCCACCGTCAGGCCAGAGACCACCCTCCCAGATGTGTTGCGGGCGCTCTTTCCATGCGGTTCGATCACCGGAGCGCCCAAGCGCAAGGCCATGGCACGCATTGCCGGGCAGGAAGCCGAACCCCGGGGGGTGTACTGCGGTGCCGTGGGAATTGTGCATCCTGACAGGGCCGTCTTCAACGTCGCCATCCGTACCGTGGTGGCCGATGCCAGCGGCCGGCTTACCTCTGGCGTGGGCAGCGGGATCACCTGGTCATCGAACGCACAGGCCGAATATTCCGAAGCACAGCTCAAGGCCTGCTTTCTCGATACCCCTCCGCTGCCGCAGCCCGACTTTGCCCTGTTCGAGACCCTGCTGCTGGTCGATGGGCGCTATGCCCTGCTGCCCCTGCATCTGGATCGCATCGAAGCGTCGGCCCGTGCCTGGAACTTCCGCCCTGTGTCCCGCGCCCAGAGGCAGAACACACTCGACGCCTGTGCCCGCATGCATTCCGGCGGATGCTGGCGCGTGCGCCTCGTGCAGACGGCCGAAGGCACCCTCTCGACCACTGCCACGCTTTTGCAGGGCGATGTTTCTCCGGCGCTGCGCATCTGGTCCAGCGATGGACTGGCGCCGGTTCACTGGCTTTCTCCTCCTGCAGGAGAGGCGCTGTCCGCTCCCCCACAGCCCGTAGCCTGGGCCGATGCTCCCATGCCAGACACCCTGCGTCCCTGGCTGCTGCACAAGACCACGCGTCGCAGCCACTACGACCGTGCCAGCTCCCTTCATCCCGACGCCTGGGATGTCCTGCTGTACACACACTCGGGCCAGGTCACCGAAACCACCCGCGCCAACATGGTGCTGCATACCGCCGATGGCCGGTGGCTGACGCCTCCCCGTACCGCCGGGCTGCTGGCTGGCACGCTGCGCGAGGCACTGCTGCAGCGTGGCGTGCTGGAAGAAGCCCCCTTGCCCATGGAGCGGCTGCGGGTGCTGGCTCCAGACGAAACCCTGTGGGCCGTGAACAGCGTGCGTGGCTGGGTACGCATGGCCCCACCAGCAGACTCCTGACCCAGCCAGCGCCGAGCGGATGGCGCCCTCTCAGAATTCTTCGGGCATGCTGGCAAGGCTCTCGAACTTGGTCAGGGGCTTGATGAAGGCAAGCTTCACGGTACCGGTCGGGCCATTGCGCTGCTTGCCGATGATGATCTCGGCCACTCCGGGTTCGCGGCTTTCCTTGTTGTAGTAGTCATCCCGGTAGATGAACATGATGACGTCGGCATCCTGCTCGATGGCGCCTGATTCGCGCAGGTCACTCATCATGGGACGCTTGTCGGTACGGGTTTCCACGCTGCGGTTGAGCTGCGAGAGCGCGATCACCGGACACTGCAGCTCCTTGGCCAGCATCTTGAGGCCCCGCGAAATCTCGCTGAGCTCGGTGGCGCGGTTTTCGCTGCTGGCGCCCCCGCTGCCACTCATGAGCTGCAGGTAGTCGACCACGATCAGGCCCAGCTTGCCGCACTGGCGTGCCAGCCGCCGGGCGTTGGCGCGCAGCTCGCTGGGCGTCAGGCCCGGCGTTTCGTCGATGTGCATGGACACGGTGCGCAGCTTCTCGATGGCCTCGGTCAGGCGGGGCCACTCCTCGTCGGTCAGCTTGCCGGTGCGCAGCCGCCCCTGGTCGATGCGCCCGATGGAACCCACGATACGCACGGCCAGCTGGGCAGCGCCCATTTCCATCGAGAACACGGCCACCGGCAGGCCTTCGGTCAGCGCCACATGTTCGGCGATATTGATCGCAAAGGCCGTTTTCCCCATGGAAGGCCGTGCCGCCAGAATCACCAGATCACCCGCCTGCATGCCACTGGTCATGCGGTCGAGGTCATAGAACCCCGTGGGCACCCCCGTGATGTCATTGGGGTTGTCGGCCATTTCCTGCACCCGGTCGAGCAGTTCCACCACCAGCGATTCCATCGGCTGGAAGCCCTCCTTCATGCGGGAGCCTTCCTCGCCGATCTTGAAGATCTTCTGCTCGGCCTGATCCAGAATCTTGTCGACCGGCATGCCCTGAGGATTGAAGGCGGTAGTCGCAATTTCGTCGCTGGCTGTCACAAGCTTGCGCAGGATCGATCTTTCACGCACGATTTCTGCATAGCGACGGATGTTGCTGGCGCTTGGCACATACTGCGCCAAGGCATTGAGGTAGATCAGCCCCCCCACCTCGTCGGCCTTGCCCAGGCTCTGCAGCGTCTCGAACACCGTGATCACATCGGCTGGCTTGCTGGCGTTGATGAGCTTGCCGATGGACTCGAACACCATCTGGTGCTCGTAGCGGTAAAAGTCCTTGGGGACCAGCAGGTCGGCCACGCGGTCCCAGGCATTGTTGTCGAGCAGCAGCCCGCCGAGCACGCTGGATTCGGCCTCCACCGAATGCGGTGGCACCCGCAGCTGGGCAATGCGCTCATCGGAAGCGCCGCCATAGTCCGGATAGCTGGGGTAATCGGGCATATCCTGCGGAATGTCGGGAAGGGCGTCCTGGGGGTGATTCATGATGGAAATGGGTAGATCGACTGGACATCCGGATACGGAAGCCAGGCCGCTATGGTAGAGGATTCCCCCTCCACACCCTGTGCACAATCCTGTGGACAAGCTGTGATCTTCCGATTTTCTCAGGGCCACCGCCAGCCTGTTTTGCGAGGTCCATCCGGAGCAGTTCACCCCCTTTTGCCCGTCTGGGCTCGCGCGGCTCTGCATCGTACAATCGTTCGATTTTCTGCAACTTCCTCCTGTCCATCATGCATCCGGTCATCCTGAGCGGCAGCGGCCTCTGGGTCGCTCCCCACACCATCACCAATGACGAACTGGTCGCGTCCTACAACGCATATGCCCAGGCCTACAACGCTCAGCATGCGGCTGCCATTGCGGCCGGCGAACAGGCGGCCCTGCCGGAATCCAATGCGGCCTTCATCGAGAAGGCTTCGGGCATCCGCCAGCGCTACGTGATCGACAAGGAAGGCGTGCTCGATCCCCAGCGCATGCGTCCGCGTCTGGTTCCGCGTCCCGATGACGAGCTCTCGCTGATGGCCGAAATCGCCGTCGATGCAGGCCGCCAGGCGCTCGAAGCCGCCCGTTGCGATGGCCGGGACCTCGATCTGGTCATCTGCGCTGCCTCCAACATGCAGCGTGCCTACCCGGCCATGGCCATCGAGATCCAGCATGCCCTCGGTGCAGGCGGACATGCCTTCGACATGAATGTCGCCTGCTCCTCGGCCACCTTCGGCATCAGTCAGGCAGTCAACGCCATTGCCACAGGACAGGTCCGACGGGCGCTGGTGGTCAATCCCGAACTCACTTCCGCGCATCAGGCATGGATGGACCGGGACTGCCATTTCATCTTTGGCGATGTCTGCACCGCCGTGGTGCTGGAGCGCGCTGGCGACTCCGTGGCAGCGCATCGCTGGGAAGTGCTCGGCAGCCGGCTGGCCACCCGCTTCTCCAACAACATCCGCAACAACGCCGGTTTCATGAGCCGTGCCGAGGACCGCAACCCCGCAGACCGGGATCAGCTCTTCATGCAGGAAGGCCGCAAGGTGTTCAAGGAAGTCTGTCCCATGGCTGCGGAACACATCACCGCCCAGATCGAGGACTGTGGCCACCTGCCGGAACATATCCGTCGGTTCTGGCTGCATCAGGCCAATCTGAGCATGAACCACCTGATCGCCAGGCGCCTGCTCGGACACGAGCCCTCCTTCGACGAGGCGCCCGTGATCCTCGACGAATTCGCCAATACCGCGTCGGCTGGCTCGATCATTGCCTTCCATCGCCACCAGCAGGACCTGGAGGCAGGCGACCTGGGCGTGATCTGCTCCTTCGGGGCCGGCTACTCCATCGGCAGTCTGCTGCTGCGCAAGCAGTGAAGGCTCGCCCCGTTTCCTTCTCAGCTGCCGCCCCAAACAGCAAGGCTCCCGCCCCCTGAACGGGAACGGGAGCCTGGTGATGCCGGAGGGGCTTGGGCAGCCCCGCTGATCAGATGGCGTCTTCGTTCATCTCGCCCGTGCGAATGCGGATCACGTTCTCGACCGGCGACACAAAAATCTTGCCGTCTCCGATCTTGCCGGTGCGCGTGGCCTTGATGATGGCATCGACGCAGCTGTCCACATCGCCATCGTTCACCACCAGCTCCACCTTCATCTTGGGCAGAAAGTCCACCACATATTCAGCGCCGCGATACAGCTCGGTATGTCCCTTCTGGCGACCGAAGCCCTTGACCTCGGTCACGGTCAAGCCCGTGACGCCACATTCGGCCAGTGCCTCGCGAACCTGGTCGAGCTTGAACGGCTTGATGACGGCGGTAATCTGTTTCATGGGGGAAAGGTCTCCTCAGCTGACAAAAACACAATAAAACGACAGGGCGCTCGTACGCACCTGTCCGCATGCAGGACTTTACCCCATGCCGCGCCGTCCTCTGGAGAACGCGCGCAGGGGCGAGTGAATTCACTCCATGCGCTCGCGGAAGGCATTGACCAGCGGATAGCGCCAATCCTTGCCGTAGCTGCGGTGCGTGATGCGGATGCCCACAGGCGCCTGCTGGCGCTTGTACTCGTTGATGCGAATGAGCCTAGTCACCTGCTGCACTGCCTCGGCTGGAAGCCCATCGGCAACGATGTCCGCCATGGGCACATCGTTTTCCATGTAGCGCATCACGATGGCATCGAGCACCTCATAGGGAGGCAGGCTGTCCTGGTCGGTCTGGTCGGGGCGGAGTTCCGCACTCGGCGCACGGGTGATGATCCGGTCGGGAATCGGTTCGCGCCCAGTCCCGTAGGGATCATGCGCATTGCGCCACCGCGCCAGCGCATAGACCTGGGTCTTGAGCAGGTCCTTGATGGGAGCGAATCCGCCGGCCATGTCCCCATACAGGGTGCAATATCCCGTGGAGAGCTCGCTCTTGTTGCCCGTAGTGAGCACCAGACAGCCCAGCTTGTTGGAAATGCCCATCAGCAGGGTGCCACGGATGCGCGCCTGAATGTTCTCCTCGGCTGTATCCTCCGGAAGCCCCTCGAACACGTCCGCCAGTGCCGACCGGAACGCCTCGAAGGCGGGCAGGATGCGGATCTCGTCGTACCGCACCTGCAGCCGCTCCGACATGTCGCGCGCATCGAGCCAGGAAATATCGGCCGTGTAGGGCGAAGGCATCATCACCGCACGCACGTTGTCGCGCCCGAGAGCATCCACCGCAATCGCCAGCACCAGAGCCGAATCGATGCCTCCGGACAGCCCCAGCACCACCCGCTCGAACCCGCTCTTGCGAACGTAGTCGCGTGTCCCCGTGACCAGGGCGTGCCATACCTCTTCACTGCTGAATCGGTGCTGGTAGGGCGGCAGGCCGATCACACCATCGCGTTCTGCCGCAGGTTCGATGCGGGCCTGCAGTCCGCACGGCAATCCGGGCGCCACAGGTGGCTCCACATCCACCCGCCAGAAATCCTCGACGAAGCTGCGTGCACGTCCAGCCAGGGTGCCATCTGCATGCATGCAGAACGATCCCCCGTCGAACACCAGTTCGTCGTGTCCCCCCACCATGTGGGCATAGAGAGTCGGCACCTTCAGCCGGCTCGACAGCTCGGCCAGCCGGCGCTCCCGATCCCGCGCCTTGCCCATGTGGTAAGGAGAGGCATTCACGATGGCCAGCACCTGTGCCCCTGCGGCCACAGCAGCAGCACCCGGCTCGTCGAACCAGCAGTCTTCGCAGATCAGCAGGCCTATGCGCACGCCCTGCACCTCGATCACGCAGGGAGCCGTGCCGGGAGTGAAATAACGCAGCTCATCAAACACCTGGTAGTTGGGCAATTTCTGCTTGGCATACCAGGCCACGCGCTGCCCTTCCCGCAGCACGGACACGGCATTGTGGTGCTGCGGCACAGTCACGCAGCGCGTGCGCAGGCTGTCATTGCCACTGGGGTGACCCACCACCACGGAGAACCCCTTCAGATCGGACAGCGCACTGGCGACAGCCTCCACGGCTTCGTCGCAGGCCTTCTGAAACGCCGGCCGCTGCCACAGATCCTGTGCCGGATAGCCGCAGATGGACATTTCGGGCGTGAGCATCAGGTGCGCTCCATCCGCATGGGCATGCCGTGCTGCCCGAATGATGGCCTCGACATTGCCGGCAAAATCACCCACCCGGGGATTGAGCTGGGCCACATGGATACGCAGAGTCATGAAGATCGTGGTGAAGAAAGAAAAAACACAGAATCCAGCGCTACCGCAGACAGTGTCATCGCACCAGCCGGACTGACCTGCCTGCGATTATGACGCAGCCCACGACGCCCCTCCCGATGGGCGGCCGCACCCTGTGCGTGCCCCTCACGGCAGAAACAGCTCCTGCAGGTCACTCAGAAAATCGAATCCCCGCTCCGTGGGACGCACATGATGCAGATCGCGGGTGATCCATCCACGGCGCTCGGCTTCGTCGAGTCCCCGTTCCACGGCAGTAGGTGCAAGCCCCGTGTGCTGCACGAACAGGGCCGGATCGAACCCATGGCGCAGCCGCAGCGCATTGAGCATGAACTCGAAGGGCAGCTCCTCCCGCGCCACTTCGTGCTCCTGCGCCAGTGCACGCCCTTCGAGAGCCTGCTGCATGTAGCGCTGCGGATCGCGGACCTTGACCTGCCGGACCACACGGTGGGCAAAGCTGATCTTGCCATGCGCTCCGGCCCCGATGCCGAGATAGTCGCCGAAGGTCCAGTAATTGACGTTGTGCACGCACCGATGTCCCGGTCGTGCGTAAGCCGATACCTCATAGCGGTCCAGTCCCGCCCGTGCCGTGGCTTCGGTCAGGACATCGAGCATGGCATAGGCGGTATCCTCGTCGGGAAGCGCCTGCGGAGGATATTTGGCAAAGTAGGTGTTGGGCTCGACCGTGAGATGGTAGATGCTGAGGTGCGGCGGCGCAAAGGCCATGGCCTGTGCAATGTCCTGCTGCAATTCCTCCCCCGTCTGCCCCGGCAGGGCATACATCAGGTCGAGATTGAATGTCTGGAAGCTGCGGGCCGCCTCCTCCACTGCGGCGCGCGCCTGCCGCCCGTCGTGTACCCGGCCCAGCGCCTGCAGATGCCTGTCGTTGAAGCTCTGCACACCCATCGACAGCCGCGTCACCCCTGCTGCGGCAAAGGCAGCAAACCGCTCGCGCTCGAAGGTGCCTGGATTGGCTTCCATGGTGATTTCGCACAGCGGCACCAAGGGCAGGAGCGCACGAATGCGGCTGATCAGCTCGGCCACGGCATCGGGCGAGAACAGACTGGGCGTGCCTCCACCGAGAAACACACTGTGCACCGGACGTCCCCAGACCAGAGGCAGGGCCTGCTGCAGGTCGGCCATCAGGGCATCGATGTAGGGCTGCTCGGGCAATGGGGACTCGGAGGTCGCCCACGCATGCGAATTGAAGTCGCAATAGGGACATTTGCGCAGGCACCAGGGCAGATGCACATACAGAGACAGTGGAGGCAGCGAGGCCAGCTGCAGGGCCCCGGGCCGCATGTAGTCCATGATGTCCCGCACCGGCTCGGTGGCAGCCACTATCGCAGGCAGGGTCATGGACGTGCTGCCTCCGCAAACCAGGTGGCTCGCAGCAGGCGCAGCATCTCCTGCGCTGCCCGTCCACGGTGACTCAAGCGGTTCTTTTCCTCGGGAGGAAGTTGGGCAAAGGTGCAGCCCTTCGAGGGAATGTACATCACAGGGTCGAACCCGAAACCATGCGTGCCCACGGGTTCGCGCGTGATTTCTCCCACGGCCCGTCCCACGGCCACCAAGGGCTCGGGATCATCGGGCGAGCGCAACGCCACCAGCGTGCTCACCAGAGCCGCGCGTCGCCGGGGTTCCTCGCGCATCTGTTCGAGCAGTGCCCTGACATTCTGGTCATCTCCCTTGGGATAGCCGAACTGGGTGGCATAGTAGGCCGTCTGCACGCCGGGCAGGCCACCAAAGGCATCCACGCACAGCCCTGCATCATCGGCAATGGCCGGCAGTCCGGTCAGACGGCTGGCATGGCGTGCCTTGGCCAGAGCGTTTTCCAGAAAGGTGTGAAAGGGTTCCTCAGCCTCGGGAACTCCCAGCGCTCCCTGGGGCACCAGCTCCACGCCCAGGACACCGAAGAGGGCCTGCAGCTCCACGAGCTTGCCCTGATTGTGCGATGCGAGAACGATGCGCATGCCGATCGCCCTCACTCTGCCAGCGCGCGCGCCTGCAGCGCATGCAGCTCCACAATGCCCTTCTCGGCCAGTGCCAGCAGGGTATCGAGCTCCTGTCGGCTGAAAGGAGCTCCTTCGGCTGTCCCCTGCACCTCGATGAAACGCCCTGCTCCGGTCATCACCACATTCATGTCCGTGTCGCAGCACGAATCCTCGGTGTATTCCAGATCGAGAAGCGGAGTGCCGTTCACGATGCCCACGGAAATGGCTGCGACCGGCTCCCGCACGGGACTCTGCGCGAGCTTGCCTTCGCGCATCAGCACGGCCACGGCATCCTGCAGAGCCACATAGGCGCCGGTGATCGACGCAGTGCGGGTACCGCCATCGGCCTGCAGCACATCGCAGTCGAACTGGATGGTGCGTTCGCCCAGCGCCTTCAGATCCACCACTGCGCGCAGGGAACGGCCTATGAGCCGCTGGATTTCCTGCGTGCGGCCCGATTGCTTGCCCTTGGCTGCCTCGCGGGCCGTGCGTGTGTGGGTGGAGCGGGGGAGCATGCCGTACTCAGCCGTCAGCCATCCCTCGCCGCTGCCCTTCTTGAACGGGGGCACCTTTTCTTCCACGGAGGCAGTGCACAGCACCTTCGTGTTGCCGAACTCGACCAGCACCGATCCTTCAGCATGCATGGTGTAGTGGCGGGTGAGGCGCACAGGGCGCATTTCATTCGAGCGGCGACCGCCCGAGCGTACATTCGCTTCGGTTGTCATGGAGTCAGTTCTGTTCGTTCTTCTTGAGAGGGCCGCCTCGCTGGATGGCGGCATTGATTTCGGCAATGGAACGCTCGATGTCGTCTTCGTTGAGCTCGTTCTCGGTCTCGCTGTCCCAGCCGGCAGCCTGGATCGTGGAGGCAAACACCCCATCGAGGATGCTGTCGGTCACGACTTCCGCCCCCTCGGTGGCAGGCATTTCCCAGCTCAGCGCCAGGGCGGTGGTATTGTCGCACCCGGGGCCACCGCGACGCAGGGCCTCTTCCACAAGATCAGGCACGCATTCGGCCAGCGGCTTGTCGATATTGGATACGCCCTTCACCACATCCTCGTCACTCATGGTGCCCCACAGGCCATCCGAGCACAGCAGAATGCGATCGCCCTGCTGCAGCAGCATGGGCAGGGACACATCAAAGATCGGCCGGCTCGGAGATCCCAGGCAGGTGAAGAGCACATTGCGGTTGATGTGCATGGACTTGGTCACGTAATGCTCACCCTGCTCCATGTAGCTGTGGTCGCGCGTGCGCACCAGCAGGCTGCCGTTGCGGATCATGTAGAGCCGCGAATCACCGCAGTGCACCCATGTGGCATGCCCTTCCTGCACGATGACCGCCACCAGCGTGGTGCGGGGCGTATCGGGCATGTCGGTATCACCCGCATACCGCAGAATCTGATGATGCGCGTTCATCAGGGCGTTCGAGAGAAACTCCGCCGGTTTGCGCACAGTGGGCTTGGCTTCGGCCTGGAACTGGGCTGCCATGGACTGGAGGGCAATCTGGGCCGCCACCTCCCCTTCCACATGCCCGCCCATGCCGTCCGCGAGCACGAACAGGGCTGCATCACGGGTATAGCAATAGCCCATGCGATCTTCGTTCTTCTTGCGACCGCCGCGGCGGCTGAGCTGGAACACGCTGAATTTCATGCCTGCCTCTTTTGTTGTCGGACCCTGTCACACCCATTGCCGGGCAATGTTGCTTGAATGCGCCGATTCCCTGAAATACAGGCCACGCCTCTGTTTCCCGCCGAGCACGGCTCGTTACCGCACACTCAGATATTTCTGGGAATAGAGCCTCAACCCATCCGCTTCAAGCTCCTTGGTCAGCGCATGCACTGATTGTGGCCGAGAAAGAGGATCAAGTGCCATGCACCACTCCACCATCTCGATGAGGGAATCGGAATAGATGCGCCGGACCTTGGACAGTGCCAGAGTCAGGCGATCCTTTTCGAGGCGCTGCGGTGCCGCGTTGGGTGGATAGCCCAGCATGCACACGAACATGCACGCACCAATGGCATAGATGTCGGTCCAGGGACCCAGCTCCCCCTTGCGCCGGTACATCTCAGGAGCAGCGAAGCCCGGAGTGTACATGGGGCGGACGAAATTGATCTCGTGATTGATCACCTCGCGCGCAGCCCCGAAGTCGATCAGCACGGCGCGGTCCTCGTTGGTGATGAAGATATTGGCCGGCTTGATGTCGAGGTGCAGCATGCGGTGCTGGTGCACGATGCGCAGCCCGCGCAGCACTTCCTCGAACAGCGAACGGATGGTGGCCTCATGGAATACGCGCGGTTTCTTGAGCGATCGGGCGGTAAGGATGAAATCCTGCAGGGAAGCCCCTTCAAGCAGGTTCATCACCATGTAGACCGTTTCGTTCTCACGGAAGAAGTTGAGCACCCGCACGACGGAGTCGTGCGAAATCTGTGCCAGGGCACGCCCTTCCTCGAAGAAGCTCTTGAGCCCGAGGCGGTACAGGGAAATCTTCTCGGGCTGGATCACCGGCACGAACTGACCGACTTCCCGCGTGCAAAGCGCTGCCGGAAGGTATTCCTTGATGGCCACACGGCGCCCTGCGGAATCGATGGCGAAATACACCAGCCCGAACCCCCCCGCAGCAATCTGCTTGACGATCCGGTAGTCCCCCAGCTGGGTGCCAGGTGCCAGCGGTGCGGGCTTGACTTTGGCAACAGTGGTCATGGTGGGCTGATCGACACGAAGGACAAATGCGCGAAGGCTATACTTGGCACACCCTGCGCGGCCTGCGGCTGCATACGGAATGCCTAGTGAGGAATGAATGCCAGTTTACAGCATGACAGGCTACGCGAGCCTGCAAATCCCGGTCGTCCCTTCGGCAACCGGCAGCGACAGCGCCAAATCTGTCACGGAATCCGAACATGCCTGGCAGCTCGCGCTGGAACTGCGAAGCGTGAACAGCCGCTTCCTCGACCTGGCCTTCCGCCTGTCCGATGAGCTTCGTCCGTTCGAGTCGCTGGCGCGTGAACAGCTGCAGCGGCGTCTGCATCGCGGCAAGCTGGAACTCCGCGCCTCGCTCGAATACGGCGGCACCGCCAGCGGCGCCGCAGCCAACATGCCTGCAGTTGGAACGCTTCAGCGACTGGCTTCCTGCGAAGAAGCCATTCGCTCCTGGATGCCGCAGGCCATGCCGCTGTCGGTCGCTGACGTCCTGCGCATTGCCGGTACCGCCCGTCCCACCCTTCCCATGGATGCCCTGTCCCGGACTTTTGCATCTGCCGTGACCGCCCTGCTCGACCAGATGCAGCAGACCCGTGCCACCGAAGGCAAACAGCTCGCCGACAGCCTGCTGGAACGGGTAGATGCCCTGCGCACGCTTGCCCGCGAAGCCGAACCGCTGATCCCCCAGCTGGTTGCCCAGCAAAAGCAGCGTTTCCTCGACCGCTGGAACGATGCCCTGCAGACCGCTTCCCGGCAGGGCCACATTTCGGAAACAGCCGAGGAGCGGGCACTGACCGAGGCCACGGCCTTTGCCATCCGCATCGATGTGGCCGAGGAGCTGACCCGCCTGCAGGCACATCTCGATACCATCGAGAAGCACCTGCGGGACGGAGGCGAGCTGGGCAAGCGGATGGAGTTTCTCATCCAGGAGCTGCACCGTGAAGCCAACACACTGGGCTCCAAATCCGCCTCCCTGGAAACATCCCGCATCTCCGTGGACATGAAGGTCCTCATCGAGCAGATGCGCGAGCAGGTCCAGAACATCGAGTGATCCACCATCCCACGTCATCATGACCGCAGTTTCTTCTTGCAGCGCCCGGAAATATCCTGGCAATCTCTTTGTCGTTTCCGCTCCGAGCGGAGCCGGAAAATCCAGTCTCGTCAGGGCTCTCATGGAGGTCGATGGAGGCGTGCAGGCTTCCATTTCCCACACCACCCGAGCTCCCCGCGGACAGGAAAAGCATGGTCGTGAATACTATTTCGTCGATGGCTCGACCTTCGACCGCATGGTGCAGGAAGGCGATTTCCTCGAATGGGCCAGCGTGCACGGCAACCGCTATGGCACCTCGCGTCAGGCAGTCGAAGCCCGCATTGCCGCTGGAGGCGATGTGCTGCTCGAGATCGATTTCCAGGGCGCATTGCAGATCAAGCGGATTTTTCCCCACGCCGTGCTGATCTTCATTCTTCCCCCCAGTCTGGAGGAATTGCGTGCCCGCCTGGAGCGCCGCGGAGAAGACAGCTCGGACACCATTGAGCAGCGGCTCGTCAACGCCGAGCACGAGATGCAGCAGGCCCAAAATTTCGATTTTGTTATAATCAACGAATCATTCGAGCGTGCGCTCTTCGATCTCAAGAGCATCGTGCACGCCCAGCGTCTCAAGTTCGTTGCGCAGCTCCGCTCCAAGGCGGATGTTTTTGCGCAGCTGCGCATCAATTGACAGGAGTGTCCCCTCATGGCCCGCATCACTGTGGAAGATTGCCTGGAAAAAATCCCCAACCGCTTTCAGCTCGTGCTCGCGGCCACCTATCGTGCCCGCATGCTGAGCCAGGGCCACACCGCCAAGGTGGAAAGCCGCAACAAGCCCGGCGTCACTGCCCTGCGTGAAATCGCAGAAGGCAAGGTGGGCCTCGAAATGCTCAAGAAGGTTCCGACCTGAGCTCTGCGCATACGCTGCGCTTCGACGCCACCGTCCAGGGCACCTCGCAGAGGTGCCTTTTTGTTGCCTGATCCACGCAGCCTGTCTACCCTGTGCACGCACTCCTGCATGGGAGAGTCCTGTCGAGCAGGCAGAGTTGAGGTTAAGATTCCTGACATAGGCGCCGAACCGCTGCATGGGGTAGTCAGGACGGCGTGCACTGTTTCCACCATGGTCAATTCCGCCGCCGAAAATGCTTCCGCCGCCAGTTTTGCGGCGCTGCTCACCAAACTGGACTATCTGAGTCCAGAAGACATAGCGCGCGTGCGCAAGGCCTACAAGCTGGCGGACCGCGCGCACCTGGGGCAGATGCGCAAGAGCGGCGAACCGTACATCACCCATCCGATCGCGGTCGCTGCACAGTGTGCCGAGTGGAAGCTCGACGCACAGGCTCTCATGGCTGCCCTGCTCCATGACACCATGGAAGATACGGGGGTCACCAAGGCCCAGCTCACGGAAGAGTTCGGTGCCCATGTGGCAGACCTGGTCGACGGCCTGACCAAGCTCGACAAGCTCCAGTTCAGCACCCGCCAGGAAAATCAGGCAGAGTCCTTCCGCAAGATGCTGCTGGCCATGGCCAACGATGTACGCGTCATCCTGGTGAAGCTGGCCGACCGCACGCACAACATGCGCACGCTCTCCGACATGAAGCCGGAGGCACAGAAGCGCATTGCCGCAGAGACGCTCGAGATCTACGCTCCCATCGCCAACCGACTGGGTCTGAATCGTGCCTACCGCGAGCTGGAGGATCTGTCCTTCAAATACCTGCATCCGTGGCGCTACCAGACGCTGGTGAAGGCCATCGAACGTGCCCGCAGCCGCAGGCGCCACCTTGTGCAGGAAGTTCAGAAGAACGTCGAGAATGCCTTTGCGGCAGCCGGGCTGCATGCCCGCATCAGCGCACGCGAGAAGACCATCTATTCGATCTACCGCAAGATGGATACCAAACGGCAGAGCTTTGCCGATTTGTACGACATCTACGGTTTCCGCATCATCGTGCCGACCAATACCGACTGCTACATCGCGCTCGGCATTCTGCATTCGCTCTACAAGCCAGTGCCCCAGCGGCTCAAGGATTTCATTGCCATTCCCAAGGACAACGGCTATCAGTCCCTGCACACGACGCTGGTGGGCCCGGCCGGCATCCACGTCGAGTTCCAGATGCGTACCGACGCGATGCACCAGGTAGCAGAATCGGGGGTGGCTGCCCACTGGCTCTACAAAAGCCAGAACGAACAGACCCTGCAGGCCACGGCAGACGGCAAGGACGCCAAGCCAGCCAACTGGCTCAAGAGCCTGCTCGACATCCAGAAGGAGACACTGGATTCCAACGAGTTTCTCGACCATGTGCGGCTCAACCTCTTCCCCGAGGATGTGTTTGTCTTCACGCCCAAGAACCGCATCATGTCGCTGCCGCGGGGAGCGACGGTGATCGATTTTGCCTATGCCATTCACAGTGACGTGGGGGATCAGGCTGTCTCGGCTGTCGTCAACAACCAGCCGGCTGCCTTGCGTACCGAACTGCACAGCGGAGATGTCGTCAAGGTGATGACCGATCCCGACTCGCGCCCCAAGCCTGCGTGGCTGAGCTTCGTGCGCACGGCGCGGGCGCGTTCGCGCATCCGCAACCATCTCAAGATCCAGTCCGAGGCCGAAGCCAAGGTACTGGGCCGGCGGCTGCTCACCCAGGCCTACCGGGCCGAGGGCATGGAGCAGCTCCCGCCCGACGACGATGCACATCGCAGCGTCTGGGAAAAGCTGCTGCGCTTTGCCAACAACAAGACCCTTGATGACCTGTTTGCCGACATTGGCCACGGCAAGCGCATCACCAGCGTGATTGCCAAGCAGCTCGCGACGCTCATGACCGAAATGGGGGAACGTCCCGATGCCGTGCTCATGTCCATGGAACGCTACAGCCAGGACGAGCAGCACTACAAACCGACCATTGCCCTGGACGGCAGCGAAAAATCGTCGGTCAAGTATGCCTCCTGCTGCCATCCTCTGCCCGGAGACCAGATCGTCGGCTATCTGGGACGCGGAGAAGGCCTGATTGTGCACACGGCCGACTGCAATGTGGCCAAGCGGCTCAAGACACGCGACGGCGAGCGCTTTGTGCCCGTGGAATGGTCCGACCACATGGAAAGCCGCTTTGCCACTGCGGTGACGGTGACCATCCACAACCGTGTGGGTGCCGTGGCCAGCGTCACCATGGCGATTGCCAATGCCGATGCCAACATCGGGTACATCAGCATGTCGGACGACATGAGCCAGGAGGTGATGGATCTGCGCATGATTCTGCAGGTGCGGGATCGCCAGCATCTGGCCCATGTCCTGCGCGCCATTCGCCGCGTGCCAGCCGCCATCCGTGCCATGCGGGTCAAGACCTCCTCCTAGTCCACGCGCTTCATCGGGATATCTGCAGGCAGAGAGGAGACGGTCAGGAGGCCTCGGGAGGGTTTCCGGATGGTGCGGGATACTGCACATCGATCACCTCGATGTCGCGGATGCCGGCCGGCGTGTGCAGTGGCACCACGTCCCCTACCCGTGCACGCAGCAGTGCACGGCTGACGGGAGCGATCCAGCTGACCTGTCCCTGCAGGTTGTCGACCTCGTCGATTCCCATGATGGTGACGGTTTTCTCCTCGCCATCTTCCTCCATGTAGGTCACTGTGGCCCCGAAGAAGACCTGGTCACTGCCGTGGTGGACGCTGGGGTCGGTGACTTCGGCCTTTTCGAGTCGACGGGTCAGAAATCGGATGCGTCGGTCGATTTCTCGCAGGCGCTTCTTGCCATAGAGATAGTCGCCGTTCTCGGAACGGTCGCCATTGGCGGCAGCCCAGTGCACGATGTCCACGATGCGCGGACGCTCGTCGTCGATGAGCTGCATGAGCTCGGCACGCAGGCGCGCATAGCCCTGGGGAGTCATGTAGTTGCGGGTTCCGGTCGGCAAGGCAGGCAGGCCAGCGCCTTCGTCGTCCTCATCGTCCTCGCGATCTGATTCGCGGGTGAATGCCTTGTTCATGCTTCGCTCTCCGCTTCAGAGCAGGAAGGGGCGCCCCGTCACGGGCGTGCTGGCCACAGCCATGTCCTGAGGCGCAATGAGCCCGGCTTCGAATCCAGCCCTCCCCGCCCGAATGGCATCGCGGAAGGCGCCAGCCATTTTCACGGGGTCATGGGATTGGGCCACGGCCGAGTTGAGCAGCACCGCATCGAATCCCAGTTCCATCGCCTCGGCGGCATGAGATGGCGCCCCAAGCCCAGCGTCGACCACCAGCGGCACGTCCGGCAAGCGGGCACGCAGGGTGCGCAGCGCCCATGGATTGAGCAGCCCCTGTCCGGATCCGATGGGAGCCCCCCACGGCATGAGAATGCGACAGCCCACATCGAGCAGCCGCTGGCAGCTCACCAGATCGTCGGTGCAGTAGGGAAATACCTCGAACCCCTCGCGAACCAGCGCATCGGCCGCCTCTGCCAGCTCGAAAGGGTCGGGCTGCAGCGTCTGTTCGTCGCCGACCACTTCGAGCTTGATCCAATGGGTGTCCAGCAGTTCGCGCGACATCATGGCCAGTGTCACCGCTTCGCGTGCGCTGCGGCAGCCGGCGGTGTTGGGCAGCAGCCGTACACCAGTGGAGCGCACCACCTCCACGAATCCGTTGTCGGTGCGGGCGTGGGGATCGGCTCCGAGCTGCCGGCGCAGTCCCAGAGTGACCACTTCGGCGCCCGAGGCCATGATGGCCTCACGCAGGTTATCGGGCGAAGGATACCCCGCCGATCCCAGGAAAAAACGGCTCTCCAGAGCCGCATCGGCAATCTGCCAGGTCATGGTGACTCACCCTCCGACTATGGCCTGAAAGCACGTCACCACATCGCCTGACTGCAGGGCCGTGCCTGCGCGCAGGGTGCGCGGCACGAACTGCCCATTGACCGCCGTGGCGTGCGTATCGGGCGCAATGCCCTGCTGCACGAGCAGCTCTTCGAGCGAGCATTGCCCTGCCACTTCCAGGGGCTGATCATTGAGCCGTATGTGCATCGCGGGCTGTTCCGTGTCGATCGTCGACATGCCTTCATCCTTGTGCAAAGCGCCAATGATAGCGGGGGATGGCCGCGCAGGGATCTCCGCAGAAAAAGCCGCCCCACGCCCGTCCCATTCTGCGGGGCAGGAGGAGAGGACGGCGTGCCGTTTTGTCACGTCCGACTTTGTGCATACAATGCAAGCGCTCCGGGGTGTTTGTGGCGTCCGTTCGCGGAAGAGCCACAGGCTGAGATGGCTGACGCCGAACCCGCGAACTTGACCCGGCTCACACCGGCGTAAGGAGAGCCTGCCCCCTGACCTGCAGATGCCCATGCCCCTCCTGGCATCCCCATGCATGCAGCAGTCCCGGGCGTCCGGCCACTTCGGAGCACTTCTTTCCCACCCCGGAGATTGCCCATGAACGCGCCCGACCAGATTCCCGCCCCACCCGCAGACCTCAACGCGCTGCTGACTCTCACCCGCGATCCGCTTCCCGCCTCCCGCAAGACCATGGAGCCGGGAACCATGGCGGGAGTTTCCGTGCCCATGCGCGAGATCAGTCTCACCAATGGCGAGACGGTCACGGTCTATGACACGTCCGGCCCCTATACCGATCCTGCAGCCACCATCGATGTGCGCCACGGTCTGCAGGGTGTGCGCAACGCATGGATCGAGGCCCGAGGCGACACCGAATCCTACGAAGGCCGCCTGCACCACATCCTCGACGATGGGGGCAAGCTCGATGACCGGGATGCAGAGCGCATCGACCAGCTGCGCCGCGAGGCAGCTGCCCTGCAGCGTCAGCCCCGCCGTGCCATGCCGGGTGCCAACGTGACGCAGATGCACTATGCACGCAAGGGCATCGTGACGCCGGAGATGGAATACATCGCGATCCGCGAAAACGGCAAGCGTGCCTGGATGGCCGAGTACCAGGCCGATCTGAACCGCGAAATGCGTCTGCAGGGCAATGGGCTGGGCGCACAGATTCCCCGGATCATCACACCCGAATTCGTGCGTGATGAAGTGGCCCGGGGACGCGCCATCATTCCGGCCAACATCAACCATCCCGAGATCGAACCCATGATCATCGGGCGCAACTTTCTCACCAAGATCAACGCCAACATCGGCAACAGTGCCGTGACCTCCAGCATCGAGGAGGAAGTCGAGAAGCTGGTGTGGGCGATCCGCTGGGGGGCCGACACGGTCATGGATCTCTCCACGGGCAAGAACATCCACACCACCCGCGACTGGATCATCCGCAACTCTCCTGTACCGATCGGTACCGTGCCGATCTATCAGGCCCTGGAAAAGGTGGGCGGCGTGGCCGAGGACCTGAGCTGGGAGATCTTCCGCGACACGCTCATTGAGCAGGCCGAACAGGGGGTGGACTATTTCACCATCCACGCCGGACTGCGTCTGCCCTTCATCCACCTCACCGCCAACCGCCGCACGGGCATCGTGAGCCGTGGGGGATCGATTCTGGCCAAGTGGTGCATTGCCCATCATCAGGAAAACTTCCTCTACACCCACTTCGAGGACATCTGCGACATCATGAAGGCGTATGACGTCTCCTTCAGCCTTGGAGATGGCCTGCGCCCAGGCAGCAACGACGACGCCAACGACGAAGCACAGTTCGCCGAGCTGCGTACCTTGGGCGAGCTGACGCAGATTGCCTGGAAGCACGATGTGCAGACCATGATCGAAGGCCCCGGACACGTGCCCATGCACATGATCCAGGCCAACATGGACGAGCAGCTCAAGCACTGCCACGAGGCCCCCTTCTATACCCTCGGCCCCCTGACCATCGACATTGCTCCTGGCTACGACCACATCACCAGCGCCATCGGCGCAGCCATGATCGGCTGGTTCGGCACGGCCATGCTCTGCTACGTGACGCCCAAGGAACACCTGGGCCTGCCCGACCGCAATGATGTCAAGCAGGGCATCATCGCCTACAAGATCGCTGCCCATGCCTCCGACATTGCCAAGGGGCATCCGGGCTCCCGGGCTCGGGATTCGGCCATCAGCAAGGCGCGGTTCGAATTCCGCTGGGCCGACCAGTTCAATCTCAGCCTCGATCCCGACACTGCCCGCGACTTCCATGACGAAACCCTGCCCAAGGACAGCAGCAAGGTGGCGCACTTCTGCTCCATGTGCGGCCCCAAGTTCTGCTCGATGAAGATCACGCAGGAGGTGCGCGACTACGCCGCCCAGAAGGAAGCCCTTGAAAAGGGCATGGCCGAGAAAAGCGCCGAGTTCATCGCCGGAGGCGGCGAGATGTACGTTCCGGTCGAAGACGCAAAGTCTTGATCGAAACCAAATGCCCTGCAAGAAGATGATCCTTCGCGGGGCATTTTTCCTGGACGGGTCCTGACCCGTCTTTTTATCCCCTTATAATTTACTTCAATGTAAATTGTTTCGAACGAGGAGAACGTCATGAACGAAGGTGGTCTGGATCGCGTGATTCGTGTCGTGGTGGGGCTGGCGCTGGTACTCGGCACGCCCCAGCTGATGGGATACATCAACAGCAATTGGGCATGGATCGGTGTGGTGCCCCTGCTGACCGGAGTGCTGGGTTTCTGCCCTGCCTACAAGCTCCTCGGCATCAACACCTGCCCGATGAAGAAATAAAGACTGCACGATACATCCAAGGACAGAGGAACATTCCATGAGCATTCCCGAGTACAAGTCCCACATCCGCGACATTTCCACGGGTCTGGCTGTCATGCGCAGCCACCAGCCTGACGTGATGAAGGCCTTCAACGACCTTGCGGGCGCTTCCACGGCGGCCGGCACGCTCGACACCAAGACCAAGGAACTGATTGCGCTGGCGCTGGGTGTGGCAGGACACTGCGATGCCTGCATCGGCTTCCACATCAAGGCTCTGGTCAAACTGGGTGCCACGCAGGAAGAAGTCGAGGAAGCCTTGGCCGTGTGTGTCTACATGGGAGGGGGGCCGTCTCTGATGTATACGGCCAATGCTCTGGCAGCCTTCCGGGAGTTTTCCGCTGCAGCGGCTGCCTGATTCCCGGTTCCTGCAGATTCCTTGCATCGCCCCTGTCTGCCTTGGCAGCCAGGGGTTTTTTGCTATCTGCCCCGCAAGCATGCCGGCCTCAGCCCTGCGGTGTGTTCAGGGGTTCCCGGATACCGCAGGGTCAGTGCGCTGGGCAGCCAGATCCTTCAGGCAACGCGCAAATTCCTCTTCCGAGGCAAGGCGCCGCATCGGCGGCAGCGCCTTGAGCAGACGTGCGCCATAGCCCATCTGTGTCAGACGACTGTCGCACACGGCCAGAATGCCGGTATCCGTTTCGCTTCGGATGAGTCGCCCTGCCCCCTGCTTGAGCATGACGGCCGCTTCGGGCAGAAAGTATTCCTTGAAGGGGCTTTTGCCCTGGGCTTCGAGACGATGGGCGCGCGCTTCCACCAGCGGATCGTGGGGAGGAGGAAACGGCAACTTGTCGATCACCACCATCTGCAGCGCCTCGCCGGGCACATCCACTCCCTCCCAGAACGAGGCGGATGCCACGAGCACGCAGCCGCGTTCTCCATCGCTGCCGGCACCCTGGCGGAACCGCTCGATCAGGCGCCGCTTGGTCGATTCTCCCTGGATCAGCACCTCGATGCGGCCTTCCGGCTCCAGACTGGCACGCAGGGCCTGACCGATGATGCGCAGGGTCCGCAGTGTCGTGGTCAGGACCAGCGTGCGGCCGCCCAGCGCACGCGCTGCCCGAGCCGCAAAGACGGCCACGGCCACGGGATGGGCTGCATCGCCCGGACGCACGAGCGGTGGGACATAGAGACTGGCATGCCCTGCATAGTCAAAGGGACTGGCCACCCGCAGTGCCGGCACGTCCTGGAGGCCGCACGGCTGGGTGAACCATCCCAGACCGGATTCGTCCCCCAGCGTGGCTGAAGTGAAAATCCAGGCACGGTGGGCATCGTGCTCTTCCTGCTGGGTTGTGTGGTGGGCCTCCTGTGCATCGGATGTGTCGGATGCGGGGTCGCCTGCATCGGCGCAAGGCAGGTGCAGCACCCGGTCGCGCATGGTCGCGGCAATGTCGAGGGGAGCCTGCATCATGCGCAGCCCGCCCGCCACCTCCACCCAGCGCACGGCATCGACCGGACAGGGGCGTCCGAACGCTTCCAGGCGCTCCTGCAGCAACTGTGCCCGCTGCATCAGCCGCCCGAAATCGGGGGCCAGCTCAGTGACAGTGTCGAGTGCAGGCACCAGAGCCTCCAGTGCGCGCCTCAACACGCCCAGGGCGTCATACCACTCGACTTCATCGAGTCCTTCCGGGGTAGGTTCGGTCCAGCGCAGACGGGCGCCAGCGGGCATGCGTCCAGCCACGAGCCGCAGATCGCGTGCGGCCCGCTCCAGATTCCCGCAAAGGGTCTGCCATTCCACCAGGCCCCGTGCGAGCTGCATGCCGGCCCCAAGGGTGTCCCGACAGAAATCGAGCAGCTGCGAGGTGCCCAGCTGGTGTCCCAGAAACATCACGCCCGTTTCGTTGAGCTGATGGGCCTCATCGAAAATCACGGTCTGTACGGTCGGCAGGAGCTCGGCCATGCCCGATTCGCGCACGGCCATGTCGGCAAAGAACAGGTGGTGATTGACCACGACCACATCGGCCTCCAGGGCCTCGCGCCGCGCCTGGTTGACGTAGCAGCTCCGGAAATCGGGGCAGTTGCTGCCCAGGCAGTTCTCGCGCGTGGAGGTGGCCAGAGTCAGGGCCGGCGAACGCTCGTCCAGTCCGTCGAGTTCCGCCAGATCGCCACTGCGGGTGGACTGCACGAAGCGCTCGATGCGCGCGAGCGTGTGCTGCACCGCAGGTTCCACCGCCAGCATGTCCTGCCGTGCCTGCCGCAGCCGATGGGTACAGACATAGCTCGAACGCCCCTTGAGCAGCGCCAGCCGCACCGGCAGCCCCAGAAGATGGCAGAGATAGGGCAGATCGCGTGCGAACAGCTGATCCTGCAGGTTCTTGGTGGCCGTGGACACCAGAATGCGCTCGCCGCTCAGGAGCGCGGGCACCAGATAGGCGAAGGTCTTGCCCACACCGGTGCCAGCCTCGACGACGAAGGCGCCTCCGTGGGCGATGGTGCGCGCGACCCCGAGCGCCATGTCCAGCTGTCCGGGGCGGGGACGGTAGCGCGGATTGTCCGTCGCCAGCGGCCCCTCGACCGAGAACACACCGGCCACCCGCTCCCGGAGCGCCTCTGCCCCGGCCCGTGGAGCCGCAACTGCCCGATCGTGTGCGGATTTTTCTGCCATACTGAGAGAGACCCTCATCATCCGATTCTGTACACCCCATGTGCGCAGAAAGAGCATCATTGTGCCAGTCCCCCCGTCCAGGGGGAATGTTCCCGTCCCTGCCCCGCATGAGCAATTACCGCATCAACATCGCCACCGCCATCCACAAGGGGGATCGCGAGTACCAGCAGGACCGTGTCCAGGTGATCCAGCATCCCTACAACAAGCAGTGCCTGCTGGTCCTGCTGGCCGATGGCATGGGCGGTCGCAGCGGTGGGGCGCTGGCTTCGGCCCAGGTCATCGACAGTGGACGCCAGCTCCTGCAGCAGTTCGATGTCGACCACGACAATCCGCAGGCGCTGCTGCGCCAGCTGGTCATGGATGCCCACTCGGTCATCCGCATGCTCAACATCAGCAGCGAGCACGAGCCGCACACCACGGTGGCGGCCTTTCTGCTCATGCCGTCGGGGGAGTGCTTCTGGATCCACAGCGGAGACTCCCGGCTCTACCATTTCCGCCGTGGCGCCATGATCTGCCGCACGCGGGATCATTCGTATGTGCAGAGTCTGCTCGACGAAGGCAAGATCACCGAAGCCGAGGCCTACCATCACCCCAAGAGCAATCTGCTCGTCTCCTGCCTGGGGGGGCCCGAACAGCCCCGTTTTGGCGAGCAGAACCGGGGACAACTGGAACCCGAGGATGTCATACTGGCCTGCTCCGATGGGCTGTGGGGCCATGTCAGTGACAAGGAGATGGCCAAGATCACCTTCTCGCTCTCGCCCACCCAAGCCTGCCAGCAGCTCACCGAGCTCGCGCGCAGCCGGGGACACGGGGTGGGAGACAACCTTTCCATGGTCATCCTCAAGACCAGCCCGCCCGACAACAAGCCGGCTGCACATCTGCCCGAAACCACCGACCGCATGCTGAATTTCGAGTGGTGAGCGGTGTGGCATGCAGGAGGCTGCGCACATGTCAGCCGCTGCGTGCTTTTTGACCTGCATTGCCCCAGATAGTGGCAATTTGTTTCATTCTCGGCAAAGTGGACGTGCGTGCGGATCGCGATAATCAGACAAGCTGATTCGATTCTTACCGTATGACCTCCAGCTGGTTCTGGCTGGTCGTACGCATTCTGGCGCGACAGAACCGATCGGTTTGCGGCTCATGCCCATCGCGATGCGGCATGCATCCTGTCGCCCACGCCTCTTCTTCTCCTCCATGACTGCTACGCTGCCTGCCGCTTCGCCGGCATTTTTCAGGACTTCCCGCTCGCCCCTGTGGTTCGCCATGATCTCCAGTCTCTGGATGGCGACGGTGGGCAACATGGTGCTGTGGCACAACCTCTTCAGCCTGCCGGAGCAGGCGGCCAATGCGGAGGGCATTCTGTTCGCTGTCGGGTTTGCAGTGCTCATCGCCTGCCTGAACATGCTGGTGATGATCCCGCTGGCCTGGCGCCCACTCATCAAGCCGGTGTCCGTGCTTCTTCTGCTCACGGCAGGATTCGGAGCCTATTTCATGATGCAGTACAACATCGTGATCGACGGCGACATGATCAACAACGTGCTCCAGACCGATGTGCGCGAAACGCGGGATCTGCTCAACTGGCGCATGCTGGTGGTAGTGGGCATCGTGGCACTCCTGCCGACTGCCTTTTTCTGGCGCATCCCGGTGGCGCGTGCGGCATCGGTGCTGGGGCATCTGGGTCGGCTCGCGGTGGCCTGGGTGGCTGCGCTGGTGATCTTCGCCATGACGCTGCTGGCCTGCTACCAGCCCATGGCCTCGCTGATGCGCAACCACCATCAGATCCGCTACACCATCAATCCGCTCACTACCGTGTATTCGCTCGTGGAGGTGACGGTCGTGCACCGGCTGATCAAGCCCCGGCCCTTCCAGGACATCGGGCAGGACGCCACCCTTGGACCGGCGTATGCCGATCCGGCCCAGAAGCCGCCGCTCATGGTGCTGGTGCTGGGCGAGACGGGCCGGGCCGGCAACTTCTCACTCAACGGCTATGACCGTGACACCAACCCGCTGCTGGCCAAGGACGGCGTGCTGAGCTTTCACAATGTGTGGTCCTGCGGCACGAGCACAGCCACGGCGGTGCCCTGCATGTACTCTCATCTGGGCAAGGTCGCCTACGAGGCCCGCGACAAGGACTACGCCACGCTCATGGACGTGCTGCAGCATGCGGGCCTGGCGGTGCTGTGGATCGACAACCAGCCGGCAGGCTGCAAGGGCGTGTGCGACCGGGTTCCCCATGTCATGACGTCCGGACTCAAGGACCCTGCCCTGTGTCCCCGTGGCGAATGCATGGACCAGATCATGCTCAGGGATCTGGATCGGCGTATTGCGGAGCTGCCTGCCGAGCGCCGTGCCAAGGGCATCGTGATCGCCATGCACCAGATGGGAAGCCACGGCCCTGCCTATTCCGAGCGGTCCGACGCCTCCACCAAGAAGTTCCTCCCCGAGTGCACCACCAATGTGCTGCAGGACTGCCCGCATGACCAGCTCGTGAATGCCTACGACAACTCCATCGTCTACACGGACAAGTTCCTGCACGATGCCATCGGGTGGCTGCGCACGCAGTCCGCCACCCATGCCACGTCCCTGCTCTATGTGGCCGATCACGGGGAATCCCTGGGCGAGAACAATCTCTACCTCCATGGACTGCCCTACTCCATTGCCCCCGATGTGCAGAAGCATGTGCCCATGATTCTGTGGCAGTCGCCCGAGTGGCAGAAGCGCACGGGCACCAGCAATGCCTGTCTGTCACGCCAGCTCGATGAGCGCTATAGCGAAGACAACTACTTCCATACCGTGCTGGGCGCGCTGCAGGTGCGCACAGGCGTCTACCGGCCCGACTGGGACATCACGCACCAGTGCGCCAGCGCGGCACATTGACACCCGCACCGGGCCTGCATCTCTGCGGATCGTGAGGCCCGCCACGACGTGGCATTGCGCCCCCCTGGTGGATGACACCGGGCTTCAGAGAGCGCTGTGGGAGGGAGCGCTGTCTTCTGGGTCAGGTTCGGCCGCATGGGCCAGGACCATGACCTGATGAGGTGGCATGTCCTTGAGGCGGTGGTCACTCCAGACCTGACGCCACCGGCGTGCACCTCTCAGGCCATGTCGCAGGCCCAGCATGCTGCGGGCAATGGCGTACCAGCCGGTGCCATGGTCCCGGGCTTCACGCTCCATGTAACGCACCATGGCCTCCTCGACCTGCTCGCGGGTGAGATGGGGCGGGCGCTCCGGCTCGTCTGCCATGAGTCCATCCCAGCGGGACAGCGACCAGGGGTTGTGCCAGGCTTCGCGCCCCACCATGACGGCATCCACATGGGTCCAGTGCATGCGGATCTGCTCTTCGGTGACGACCCCCCCATTGAGGGTGATGTGCAGCCCCGGAAAATCCTGCTTGAGCCGGTAGACCACCTCGGGGCGCAGGGGAGGAATCTCGCGGTTTTCCTTGGGGCTCAGGCCCTTGAGCCAGGCATTGCGCGCATGGACGATGAAATGCCGACATCCGGTCTCGGACAGCGTCCCCACGAAATCACGCACCAGATCGTAGCTGTCGTCCCGGTCAAGCCCGATGCGGTGCTTGACAGTCACGGGGATGTGCTCCACGGCATCCTGCATGGCCTTGATGCAGTCCGCCACGAGCCGGGGTTCCCGCATCAGACAGGCGCCAAAGGCTCCTTTCTGCACCCGGTCACTGGGGCAGCCGCAGTTGAGGTTGACTTCGTCGTAGCCCCACTGCTCGCCCATGCGGGCACTCTGGGCCAGCATGGCAGGGTCGCTGCCACCGAGCTGCAGGGCCACGGGATGCTCCTCCGCGTTGTAACGCAGATGGCTCTCGGCCGCTCCCCGGCAGATGGCCCCCATGTTGATCATCTCGGTATAGAGGAGCGCATCGTGGCTCAGCAGCCGCCAGAGATAGCGGGCGTGGCGATCCGAGACATCGAGGAGCGGAGCAGTCGACAGGCGTGGGCGCAGGGCTTGGGAACACATGGTGCCGGAGTGTACCCGCTGCCCGCATGCCGGGCACTGCAGGGGGAACGCCATGGCGGCCACAGCGTGCAGTGCACTGCAGCGCCTCCCTGCTACCAAGGCAGGGGCACCGTCTAGCGGATGTAGCTGCGCAGCAGCTCGATGAGCTGGCGCGTGTCCTGCTGGCGCTGCTGCGCATCGGCCTGGGGATCCTCTAGATGGTCGGTGATGTGACCTTCGAGCACTTCGAGCATCAGACCGTTAGCGGCGCCGCGTATGGAGGCAATCTGCTGCAGGATGGACTGGCAGGGTGATTCGGCTTCGAGCGCCTTGCACAGGGCCTGCATCTGCCCTTCCATGCGGCGGGCCCGGGCAAGCAGGCGGGATTTGTCCTTGATGGTGTGGCTCATGGGAACATCATAGCTGCAAGCTGCCGAATCCACATATGGTATAGGGGGGTATACTATTTTCATCCCTCATGCCCTGCCTGCCATGTCATCCATTTCCCTGTGTTCTCCCTGCAAGACCCACCACCATTTCGACACGGGCAATCCCACGGGGGAAAGACACACCCGCATGGCGATGTGGCTGACCGTGGTCATGATGGCCACCGAGATCACCGGTGGATGGTGGCTGGGCTCCATGGCCTTGCTTGCCGACGGCTGGCACATGGGGTCCCATGCCCTGGCGCTGGGCCTGGCAGCCTTTGCGTATGCCTATGCCAGAAGCCACGGTCAGGATCCGCGTTTTGCCTTTGGCACCTGGAAAGTGGAAGTGCTGGCGGGCTACACCAGCGCCCTGCTGCTGCTCGGCATTGCGGCAGCCATGCTGGTGGAGTCAGCCCTGCGCGTAGTGCATCCGGTGGCCATTCACTACCGGGAGGCCATCGCGCTGGCGGTGCTGGGACTGGTCGTGAATCTGGTGTGTGCACGGCTGCTGCATGGCAGCTCCGGACATGCCCACGCTCATACGCATGGACACGTGCATGATGCTGAACTGGACCATGGACACCACCACGACCTGAATCTGCGTTCGGCCTATGTGCATGTACTCATGGATGCGGCGACATCGGTGCTGGCCATCGTGGCGCTGGCTGCCGGATGGTGGTGGGGCGCTGCATGGCTCGATCCCGTCATGGGCCTTGCGGGCAGCGTGCTGGTGGCAAGCTGGGCCGTGGGGCTGCTGCGCCAGTCCGGGTGCGTACTGCTCGATGCCCACATGACCGATCCGGTGGTGCAGGAAATCAGGGAAGCCGCAGCCGCCCTGCCCGCTCCGGCCTCGCTGGCCGATCTGCATGTGTGGCGGGTAGGCAAGGGACGCTATGCAGCCGTGATCAGTGTGCGTGCTCCCGATCCTGCCTGCGCATCCCTCCTGCGTCAGGCTCTGGCCGTGCACGAGGAACTGGTGCACATCAGCGTGGAATGGCTCCCGCCTTCCGAGAGTTCCGCGCCAAGGCCATGAGCCACGGCGCGGGCGCCCGTCGGCAAGGCAGGCACCTCGTGCGCACTGTTCATTTTCCGGTCCACACACGCGTCATCCGGATGGCCGAATCGCCGAAACCGGACATGCCTGCTGCCCTGTCCGGCACGAATCCATGCCGGCACCAGTAGCGTTCGGCGCCCTGCACGGCGATCAGCACGGCCTGCCGATATCCCAGTCTGTCTCCTTCGTCCAGAATGCGCTGCAGGAGCCCTGCGGCCAGATGGTGTCCCTGCCAGTCTGCAGCCACCGCAATGTCGTGCACATACAGGCAATCCGGCGCCGCCGGCGGAAGGTGGGCATGATTCCACTGCGCGGGCATGTCGGTGCGCCAGGGGCATGCGATGGCATAGGCACAGAGGCGTGTCGGTGCCAGCGCGCTGGCCACTGCCCAGCTCAGTGGATGCATGCGGGAAGAAGCATCGCGCTTGGCCTGCAGTACCGCCCCCTTCTCGCGCAGCGCAGGCGCATAGGCCTGTGCCTGCAGCGCGAGGATCGAATCCAGGGGCCAGTCATGCAGGGGCGTCCACAGAAAATCGGAGGCGGGAGCAGAGGTCATGCGCGCATCATGCCGCATGGATCACGAGGATGTGCCTTCAGGACCGCTTGAGCAAAAGCCATGGTGTCGAGCGATGGCGCCTTCATGCGGAAGAAGGGGGGCCATGGCACGCCGCTTGCACAGCACCGAGCAAGCGGGAAGCGGCCTGTCTGGGGTCGTCTGCCGCACAGAGGGCGCGCACCACCGCCACCCCATCGGCGCCGTGGGCGATCACCGATGCGGCATTGTGCTCGTGGATGCCACCGATGGCCACCAGCGGCAACCGGCTCCCCGCCCGCGCATGGCGCAGTCCTTCCAGTCCCCACGGCGGAGCGGTATCGGTCTTGGTGGGAGTGGCAAATACGGGGCTGATGCCGAGGTAGTCCACCGGAAGCTGCTCTGCCTGGCGCACCTGCTCCAGCGTCTCCACCGACCAGCCGATGAACATGGTCGATGGCAGCAGGCGCCGCGCGTCCTCGGCCGGCATGTCGTCCTGCCCGAGATGCACGCCGTCGGCCCCGCAGGCCAGCGCTACATCGATGCGGTCATTGATGACCAGCGGCACATGGCAGGCGGCCAGCAGAGGGCGCAGCGCACGGGCCTGTGCCACAAAGTCGCGGGTGGAAAGGTGTTTTTCGCGCAGTTGCACGCAGCCGGCACCTCCGGCCACGGCAGCACGCACCACCTCATCGAGCGGTCTGCCTGTCGTCAGGGCACGATCCGTCACCATGTACACCTGCAGCGCCTCCACTCCCCAAGGCTGCAATGCGGGGCGGATGTCCAGGGTCATGCGGGCACTGCCTCCCACTGCAGACGCTGCAGGAATTCGGCCTCGGTCAGAAGCTGCAGCCTGTCCAGAAGATGCACGGCCATGCTGCCCACTCCCTGTTTCTGCGCGAGCGCACGCTCGGCGGCCATCTCGCCTGCGACGGCCATCCATGCCATGGCCGCCAGCGTGGCACGCCAGGCATCGGGCTGGACGGCGCAGACGGCACCGACCAGTGCCGACAGAGAACAGCCTATGCCGGTGATCCGGGTCATCCAGACATGGCCGTTGCGCAGCGCCGCCTGCCTGCCCCGGGCGTCCAGAACAAAATCGATCTCGCCACTCACGGCCACCGTACCTCCGGTGCGCCGTGCAAGGCTGCGCGCAGCCTCCAGAGCCGCCTGAGCCTGGGCTGTACTTTCCACGCCCCGGGTTTTCACCGTGGCGTGCGACATGCTCATGATCTCGGAGGCGTTTCCGCGCACCACGGCGGGAGCTCCCACTTCGAGCAGAGCCTCCAGCGTGCGGTTGCGGTAGGGAGTGGCTCCGGCCCCGACCGGATCGAGCACCACAGGCACACCGTGGGACCCGGCGGCCTGCATGGCAAGCGCCATGCTGCGTACCCAGTAAGGATCGAGCGTGCCGATATTGAGCACCAGCGCCCCCGCCATGGCCGTCATGTCGGCCACTTCCTCATGCGCATGGGCCATGACGGGCGCTGCACCGGCAGCGAGCAGCACATTGGCGTTGAGCTGCATGACCACCAGATTGGTGATGCAGTGCACCAGGGGAGATGCCTGCCGCACAGCGGCAATGTCGGCCCACAGATCCTGCCCCCGGAGGCAGGCGGAAGGGGGAGAATCAGGCGAGCAAGGTGTCATGACACAGGAAGCAGCAGTCGGAAAGCGGACGCATGGCGCACAGCGGCAAAGTCACTCAAGGCCCGTCCATTTCCCCTGCGCAGCATGCAGCCGCAGGAGCGGAAGCCATCGAACAGTGAACAGACCAGACTGCATTCTAGGTCGAGGAAAGACCGCCTCCATGGCAGGCCCTCCCGGGGGCTTGATGCGGGTCATCCCATCGTGGGGAGGTGGGCATCCGGCGGGCATCATTCAGGAACTGTCATGCAAATCGCCAGCGGTGCCCCATGCAGGCGCGGAATGACGCAACAATGGCTCCATGTCTTCCATGTCTCCCCCTCTTTCAGAGCATCTCCCGATCTCGCGCCGGACCTGGCTGCGGTTCGGGACGACTGCAGCATGCGCAAGCCTGTGGCCGCTGGCTTGCGGTGCAGCCGAGTCCCCGGAATCTGCAGCGCCCCATCTGCGCCTCTTTGCCTGCTCCAATTATCTGGCCCACTCGGAGCGCATCGGCATCGGCCTGCAGCGGCTGCAAAGCGCGGGATTCGTGGTGGACAACACGGCCGCCCTCTATCGGCGTCACCAGCGCTTTGCCGGTACCGATGCCGAACGGGCTGCCGACCTGCAGGATGTCGCACAGGGACGCGCCTCTCTGCCGGCGCTGCTGTTGGGTGTGCGTGGAGGCTATGGAGCCATCCGACTGCTGCCGCTGGTCGACTGGCGCCGGCTTGGCCACCGCATGCGCGAAGCGGGCACCCTGCTGATGGGATACAGCGATGTGTGCGCCGTGCAACTGGCCCTGCTGGCACAGGGGAACATGGGAAGTCTGGCCGGCCCGATGTTTTCCAGCGAGTTCGGCAGCCTGAATCCCAGCCTGTACACGCTGCGCCATTTTGTCGAGACCAGTACCAGCCCGTCCTGCGAGGTACGCGTCGCGATGCAGCCCCCGCCAACCGGCCGTGCGGTGCGCGTCGAAGGCCGCTTCTGGGGAGGCAACCTCTCGGTGCTGGCATCGCTCGTCGGCAGCCCGTGGATGCCGGATGTGCAGGGCGGCATTCTGTTCCTGGAGGATGTGGGCGAACAGCCCTACCGGCTCGAACGCATGCTGCAGACGCTGTACCTCGCAGGGGTGTTACGCAGACAGCAGGCCATTGTGCTGGGGACATTTCGCTTGGGCGGCGTGCACGATCTGTATGACGAAAGTTATGACTTCGACAGCGTCATTGCCACGCTGCGCCAGCTCACGGGGCTGCCGGTGTTCACTGGGTTCCCGTTCGGGCATATTCACGACAAGGTCACCATGCCGCTCGGGTTTCCGGCCCGGATCGAGGGCACGGAGTCCGGCTATCGCGTGGTCTTTTCGGGGTACCCGACACTGGATGCCCGGCGGCTCCACCTGCATGCACTGCTGGAATCGGCCACGGAGGTCGATGGTTCGCCTGCCCGAGCGACCTGGCCCTCACCACCAGGGTCGGAGACGGGGCCCAGTTCCACGTCCGAGGAGTGAGTTTCTATGCCGATACCCCCTGTTCTGCCTGACGATGGCTTCGTCTCGTTCGCACGCCGCTCGCCACCGGTGACGCATGTGCTGGTCTACGGTACCCTGCGACGGGGAGGCAGCAATGACATCACGCTGCTCACCCCCGCTCCGCAGTATGTGGGCACCACGCTGCTGTCCGGCACACTGCATGATCTGGGGGCCTATCCGGGCCTGGTCCTGCGCACGGATATGGCGCCCCATGTACAGGCAGAGGTATGGGCCATCACGCCGGAGCTGGAGCGCCAGCTCGACGCCATCGAAGGCATCCATCCGCAGGGACTGGACGAATAGCCAAGCGCGTCCTGTCGGTGGAGGTGGACACGGACCATGGCCACCGCCATCGACTGGACGGCATCTGCTACGAGATAAACTCCGCGTGCGTTCGCCATGCCCCCGTCATCGCAGACGGGGACTGGATGGCCTGGATCAAGAGGCGGGCACCTCGTCACGCCTGATGCGGGTCTTCCCGCGCCCATCGACCGCCATGCGCTGCCTGCTGCCTTGCCTGCTGTCTGCAGGCAAAGGCGCTGGGAGCGCGGCGTCCCGGTGCAGGGGGCGAGGGCCGGTGCGGTGGATCAGCCCACCCACTTGCGCGCGTTGACCCAGAGCTGCATCCAGGGGCTGAAGCCGCTGCAATCGCCTGCCTGGGCAGGGTCGGTCCAGCTCATCTGCGCCTGACGGAAGACCCGCTCGGGATGCGGCATCATGGCCGTGAAGCGGCCATCGGCCGTGGTCACGGCAGTGAGGCCACCAGGGCTGCCGTTCGGGTTGAAGGGGTAGACCTCGGTGGGTTGGCCATGGTGATCGACATAGCGCATGGCAGCCAGCACACGGGAAGCATCGCCCTGCACCGCAAAGTTGGCATAGCCCTCGCCATGGGCCACTGCAATGGGCAGCCTGCTCCCTGCCATGCCCTGCAGGAAGAAGCTGGGAGAGTCCAGCACCTCGACCATGCTCAGGCGCGCCTCGAAGCGGGCGCTCTGGTTGTGGGTGAAGCGGGGCCAGTGCTCGGCCCCCGGGATCATGCCAGCGAGTTCGGCAAACATCTGGCAGCCGTTGCACACACCGAGCCCAAAGGTGTCGGTGCGGGCAAAGAAGGTGGCAAAGGCGTCGCGCAGCATCGGATTGAAGGTGATGCTGCGAGCCCAGCCCACGCCGGCTCCGAGGGTATCGCCATAGCTGAAGCCGCCACACGCGACCACGCCCTGCACATCTTCGAGGCGCACGCGGCCGGACTGCAGGTCGGTCATGTGCACGTCCAGCGCCTCGAAGCCTGCGGCGTCGAAGGCGTAGGCCATCTCGATGTGGGAATTGACTCCCTGCTCGCGCAGCACGGCCACTCGCGGACGGTGGCTGAGCACGGCTGGCGCCTCGGGCGTGAAAGTGAGGTGCACGTGCATGCCGGGATCGTCCTTGGCCCCTGCAGCGGCATGCTCGCTGTCGGCACATGCGGGGTTGTCGCGCTGCTGGCAGATCTTCCAGCTCACGCTGTCCCAGACCTGATGCAGGTCGTGAAGATCGGCGGCAAAGATCTGCTGCGCATCACGCCAGATCGAGAGCTGGCCCTTGCCCATTTCGAGCGAGGAGGATTCGGCGCGCACCGTGCCGATGAAGTGAGAGCAGGCGCCCAGCCCCTGTTCGCGCAGGACCTGCATGACGGCGCTGCGCTCGCTGCTGCGTACCTGCAGCACCACGCCCAGTTCTTCGCTGAAGAGCGCATCAAGGGTCTGCTCATGCCGGCGCCCGCTGATCTGCTGGGCCCAGTTCTTGCTCTCGCCGCTGTCCATGCGGCTGTCGCTGACGCCGTCACCGGGAGCCAGCAGCATGTCGATGTTGAGGGCGACGCCCACATGGCCGGCAAAGGCCATTTCGGCCACGGCAGCCAGCAGGCCCCCGTCGCTGCGGTCGTGATAGGCCAGGATGTGGCCCTGGGCCCGCAGCAGGTTGATGGCCTGCACGAGGTGGACGAGATCCTGTGCATCGTCGAGATCGGGTACGGTGTCTCCGCCCTGCCCCAGTACCTGCGCCAGGATGCTGCCGGCCATGCGGTTGCGGCCATGCCCCAGATCGACCAGCAGAAGATGGGTTTCTGCCTCGTCGCGATGCAGCTGCGGGGTGAGCGTGCCGCGCACGTCATCGATGCTGGCGAAGGCGGTGATGATGAGACTGACGGGGGAGACTACCTTGCGCTTCTGCGCCGCGCCTTCGGCGGTGGCGTCTTCCCACTGCGTGCGCATGGACAGCGAGTCCTTGCCGACCGGGATCGAGATGCCCAGCTGCGGGCACAGCTCCATGCCCACGGCCTGCACGGTGCGGTACAGCGCGGCGTCCTCGCCGGGTTCGCCGCAGGCGGCCATCCAGTTGGCGCTGAGCTTGACGCGGGAGAGCTCGACGGGAGCGGCCAGCAGGTTGGTGATGGCTTCTGCCACGGCCATGCGGCCCGAGGCCGGGGCATCGAGCACGGCGAGCGGGGTGCGCTCGCCCATGGCCATGGCTTCACCTGCAGTGCCGGTGTAGTCGGCCAGGGTCACGGCCACATCGGCCACGGGCAGCTGCCAGGGGCCCACCATCTGGTCGCGGTGGGTCAGCCCGCCGACGGCACGATCCCCGATGGTGACCAGAAAGCGCTTGCTGGCCACGGTCGGGTGGCTCAGGACACCGATGACAGCATCCTGCAGGGACATGTCACTCACATCGAGCGGCATGCCCTGATGGGTGATCGTGTGCACATCGCGCTGCATGCGGGGCGGCTTGCCGAGCAGCACGTCCATGGGCATGTCCACGGCAATGCCGTCTGTCGGAGCGGCTCCTGCGGCGGCGAGGTCGACATCGCCCACGACCAGGTCGCGCGTCTCGGTGGTCACACCGACCACCGCAAAGGGGCAGCGCTCGCGCTCGCACAGCGCACGGAAGGCGTCGAGCGTCTCGGGCGAAATGGCCAGCACGTAGCGTTCCTGGCTCTCATTGCACCAGATTTCCTTGGGTGCAAGGCCCGATTCCTCCAGAGGCACCTGCCGCAGGTCGAAGCGTGCGCCGCGTCCGGCATCGTTGACCAACTCGGGGAAGGCATTGGAGAGTCCGCCGGCGCCCACGTCGTGGATGGCCAGAATCGGGTTGTGCTCACCCATGGCCCAGCAGTGGTTGATGACTTCCTGGGCTCGCCGCTCGATCTCGGGGTTGCCGCGCTGCACGGAGTCGAAGTCGAGGTGGGCTGCATTGGCCCCGCTGCTCATGGAGCTGGCTGCGCCGCCGCCCATGCCGATGCGCATGCCCGGACCGCCGAGCTGCACGAGCAGCGTGCCGGGCGGAAACGGAATCTTGTGCGTGAGCGTGGCATCGATGCTGCCCAGCCCGCCCGCGATCATGATGGGCTTGTGGTAGCCCATCTGGCGCACCTGCACGCCCTCCCCTGTGGTGGTGACGATGGTCTGTTCGTACTCGCGGAAGTATCCGGCCAGATTGGGACGGCCGAACTCGTTGTTGAAGGCGGCCCCGCCGAGGGGGCCTTCGGTCATGATCTGCAGCGGGCTGGCGATATGGGCCGGCTTGCCGCCGGGCTGGTCGCTCATGCCGTCCCAGAGCCGCGATACGGTAAAGCCCGTGAGGCCTGCCTTGGGGCGGCTGCCTCGTCCGGTGGCGCCCTCGTCGCGGATTTCACCGCCTGCTCCGGTGGAGGCTCCGGGGAAGGGAGAGATGGCGGTGGGGTGGTTGTGGGTTTCCACCTTCATGAGCACGTGCTGGAGCTTTTCCCGAGCCTGATAGACCATGCCATGCGAGGTGGCCGTGTCGGCCATGAAGCGCTGGCTGACGTGTCCGTCCATGACGGCCGCATTGTCGGAGTAGGCCACCACCGTGTGCTGGTGAGCCACCTGCTCGGTGTTGCGGATCATGCCGAACAGGGTCTTGTCCTGTGCCTGCCCGTCGATGGTGAATTCGGCGTTGAAGATCTTGTGGCGGCAGTGTTCGCTGTTGGCCTGGGCGAACATCATGAGCTCGACATCGGTGGGGTTCCGGCCGAGGCCACGGAAGGCTTCCACCAGATAGTCGATTTCGTCCTCGGCCAGTGCCAGCCCCCAGTCGGCATTGGCCTGCACCAGGGCAGCACGCCCTCCTGCAAGCACATCGACCTGTTCGAGCGGTGCGGGAGCAAGATGGGTAAAGAGGCGCTCGGCTGCGTCGGCCGAGGGCAGCACGCTTTCCGTCATGCGGTCGTGCAGCAGGGCTGCCACGGCTTCGAGCTGTTCGGCCGTCGGCGTAGCCCCCAGCAGGAAGTATTGCGTGCCACGTTCGATGCGGCGCACGCCGCAGGCCTCGGTCAGGCCGCAGTTGCGGGCAATATCGGTTGCCTTGGATGCCCAGGGAGAAACGGTGCCGATGCGCGGCACCACGATCAGGCTCACGGCTGCCGGAGCCTGTTCGACATACGGCTCCCCGTAGGTCAGCAGCTGCTGCAGTGCCTTGCGGCTGCCGGCATCCAGAGCCGTGCTGCTGTCGATCCAGTGCAGGAAGCGGGCGGCAATGCCGTGCACGCCGGGAGCAACGGCCTGAATGCGGGGCAGGAGCTGCTGGGCCCGGAAGGCAGTCAGGGCGTTGCCGCCCTCGAAGGAAGTGATGAAGGTTTGCATAGGGGAGGACGCAGGAGGCATCGAGGCCGCTGGAAAACGGGGAGAGAAGCACCGGTCTGCCCCAATGCAGCCGGCAGGTCATGCCGACGGCAGATCGGGCAGAGGCGTCCGTTGCAGGGGCGATGAGGAATCTTTCTATTGTAATCGGGGTCCCTGGGGCTGGGTTCCATGAGCATGCATGCCCTCCCCCTTTGTGCGGGCGCCCCAAAAAGCGGCGGTGCGCAGAGTTCTCTGGGTACGACAGACGGGAATGCTCCAGTCGCCGGCAGCTGTGATTCCGCCCCCTCCTACCGGGAATGGTCATGCGCAGCAGCCACCGCCCATGGCACCAGACAGGCCGCCTCCCCCTGCCCCCAGCGCCGCACCTCCAGGCCAAAGACGGCTTCAAGCAGGGCATCGTCCAATACGGTGTCGGGCGCCCCATCGGCCACCAGATGCCCGCGGTCGAGCACGCAGACACGCTGGCAGAACCGGGCCGCCAGGGTCAGATCGTGCAGCACCACGGCCACGGCCTGTCCCTGCCGTGCCATGTGCAGCAGCAGCTCCATGATCTGGATCTGGTGTGCTGGGTCGAGTGCGGCCAGGGGTTCATCGGCCAGCAGCACCCGGCTGTGCGTGGCCAGCGCCCGCGCCAGCAGCACCCGTGCCCGCTCGCCACCGGAGAGGGTCTGCACATTGCGCTCTGCCAGCGTCTGACAATGGGTCTGGACCATGGCTTGCTCGACCCGAACCTTGCCGCCTGTGGTGGCGGCATCTCCATGAGGGAGTCGCCCCAGCGCCACGACCTGGCGCACCGGCAAGGGCCAGTGCACCTGCTGCCCCTGGGCCAGGTAGGCCAGCCGCACGGCCCGTTCCCGGGCACTCCAGTCCTGCCATGCACGCTGCTCCAGGTGCACAGTGCCTGTCTGCAGAGTGGCATATCCCATGATGGCACGCAGCAGCGTGGTCTTGCCAGCGCCGTTGGGCCCGACAATGCCCACCAGCTCGCCCGGGCGCAGGGTCAGGCTCACTCCGTCGACGAGCGTGGTCGTTCCGGCCCGCACCACCAGGTTGTGTGCCTCCAGCACGGCTGCCGTGAACGCACTGGCATTCATGCTGCACTCCTGTCGCGACGCAGGATGAGCCGCAGGAAGAAAGGCGCCCCGATCAGCGCCGTGAGCACCCCCAGCTTGAGCTCCTGGCCCTGGGTGTACATCAGGCGCACGCCCATGTCGGCCACCAGGAGCAGCACCGCTCCCGACCAGGCCGAGACTCCCAGCAGCCGCCCCGGATCTGCCTTGACCCACGGGCGCATCAGATGGGGCGCCACCAGTCCCACAAAGCCGATGCTGCCAGCCACGGATACGGCCGCCCCGACGCTGAGAGCCGTACCCAGAAGCACACGCAGCCGCAGCCGGCGCAGGTCGATGCCGAGCGAATGCGCCGTTTCCTCGCCCAGGCTCAGTGCCTGCAGTCCCTGTCGTGTACCGGCCAGCACCAGCAGGCCGACAACGATCGCCGGCACTGCCAGCCAGACCTCCCGCATGCTCCGATCAGCGAGCGACCCCATCATCCAGAACACGATTTCCTGCAGCGCAAAGGCATTGCGCGACCAGTTCATGACCAGGGCGATCAGCGCTCCTGCCAGAGAGGAGATGGCCACGCCGGCGAGGAGCAGCGTGGTCGTGTCTTCGCCCCGCCGCGCCAGGGCCAGTACCAGCAGCACCGCCAGCAGGGTGCCTGCCATGCCGGCAAGCGGCAGGGCCAGAATGGCGAGCTGGGCGAGGCCGGTATACAGGGCCACCACAGCTCCCAGCGCAGCCCCGCTCGTGATGCCGAGCAGGCCCGGCTCGGCCAGCGGATTGCGCAACAGCCCCTGCAGCGCCGCGCCCGACATGCCGAGTGCCGCCCCCACGGCCACACATAACACGGTGCGCGGCAAACGCAGATCAATCAGAATGCGCGTGGGCACCCACTCCCCCGCCCAGACTCCACTCAGCAGCCGCCAGGGCGAGAGATTGACATACCCGATCGCGAGCGACAGCAAAATGAGCCCCCCCAGCATTGCTCCCGCGCCCGCCAGCTTCATCCGGCTGGCTGCTGCGGTGCCACCGAAGCAGGTTTTTCCGGCAGATACATCACGCTCCATCATGCCGACTTCTCCTTGCGCACCAGATGTCTGCGGGCCTCCAGCATGCGCACCACATCCAGACTCCAGGGGCCTCCGCAAATGGTCATGCGCGTGGGAACCACCATCTCTCCCAGCCTCAGGTGGGCCAGCGCCACCGGCAGCCGGTCCCGGAACTCGATGCTGGGCTCGTCCCGACCATAGTCCGGCGTCAGCAGCAGATCCGGCTGGGTGGCCACCAGCCGTTCCATGGGCAGATACCCGTATCCGCGCAATCCGGCCATGGCTGCGGCATTCCGGTATCCAGCGAGTTGCAGCAGCTCATCGAACATGGTGCCCGTGCCACTGCCATAGCCCATCCAGCTGCGCTCTGCTGCCACAGGCTGCAGGGTGGCGGACTCTTGTGCACGTGCTGCGCGCAGAGCCTGTACCTCCTGCTGCATGCGCGCCACCAGCGCACGCCCCCGCTCGGGTCGCGCCACAGCCTCGGCCACCACCATGGTCTGGATGGCCACTTCGTGCAGCGAATTCGCCAGCGGCACTTCCACGACGCGCACACCGAGCTGGCGCAGCATCTGAGCCGTGTAGCGTGTGGTGTACCGGCCCACCAGCACCAGATCGGGCCGCAGCCGCAGGATGCTCTCCGCATCGCCTCGCACGCCGGGAATGCCGCGGGCACGCTCGGCCAGCATGGACATGCGCGGGTCATGGGCCAGCTCGCTCACCGCCACCACCTGATGGCGATCGGCAAGCTGCAGCACCAGCTGATCGGCGCACAGATTGAGCGATACGATGCGCTGCGGCCGGGCTGCAGCCGGCGCCGCAGAAGAGGAGGCAGATTTCCCTTGCGAACTGGCCTGCGGCCCGGGGACCACAGGCGCAGCCGCGTCACGGCATCCGGCCAGTGCAGCTGCCAGCATGAGCACCGCCGGCAGGCACCGCCCCCTGCGCCCCATGGAGCGCACCGCTCCTGCCGCCCTGCCGAGTCGCCCTGGCCTGCGCATCGTCCGCCCTGCCTTACAGGAAGTCCCAACGATAGGTCAGCTTGACCTCACGCCCCGGCATGGGGTAGCCCGGCACCACCTGGTAGGCGCGGTTGAACAGGTTGTCCACCGCCACCCGCACCGTCTGGTGAGCTGCCGGCTTCCAGCTCATGCTGGCATCCCACAGGGTATATCCACCCTGCTGGCCCAGCGTGCTCGTCCAGTCCGCCCAGTAGGCAGTCTTGAGCGTGCGGCCGACATACCGGGCTCCCAGATGGGCTCCCACATTGCCCCAGTGGCCATCGAGCGAGGCCCGCAGCGTCTGGCGCGGCACGTATTCCAGATCCGTCCAGCCCGAGCCGTTGTTCTGCTCCGCGCGGAAACTGTAGCTGTAGCCCACCCCCAGATCCAGCGCCGGGGTGATGCGCCAGCGGCCACTCAGCTCCATGCCCTGCATCCGGGCTCTGTCGGCATTGGTCCACGAGGACACATTGCCCGGCAGCGTCACCGCCACGATCTTGTCGTGCACGCGCGTGTCATGAAGGGTCACATCCGCGTTCCAGTTGTCCTGCTCTGCCGAGAGGCCGATGTCGGCGCTGACGCTGCTCTCCGGCTTGAGCGCCGGATTGCCCTGGTAGTCCATGCCGTAGCTCGAATACTTGCCCGCAAGTTTCCAGGCGCTCGGAGCCGCATAGCCCCGGCCGATGGTCGCATGCAGCGCCAGTGCAGGCGTGAGGGCATGGCGGATGCCGGCACTCGGGCTGAACTGGTGGAAGTTGCGGCTCTGCGGAGCGTTGTCCGGGAAGTCATCCGTGTCCAGGGTGGACAGACGAAAATGGTCGTATCGTCCCCCCACATAGGCCGACGTGCGTCCGTCGTTGAAGCGGACGTTCTGCTGGGCATAGAGCGCAGCGTTTTCCTGTCGGCTGTCTGGCTGGTAGACCGACGGGGAACCATACCAGTAGCTCACCGAGCGCGCCTTCTGTACCTGGTAGTCGAACCCGTAGACCAGCTCCGCACCGGGGTGCCACTGCCATTCGTCCTTGAGCTGCACCCCATGCCAGTCCAGTGCCGACTGGAACGAGGGAGTCCTGGAGCCATCGGTGGCCACGTCGTCCATGGACGTATGTTCCTCACCCCTGTAGCCCGTGATGCTGAGTGCATGGTTGCCCACATCCCCCCTGAGCACGGCGCTGTAGAGCCGATGGGTCATGTCCTTGACCGTCGGCGTGCCCGAATAGCCAGGCAACGCTCCAGGATTCTCCACATCGTTGCCCTTGAACAGATCCGCGCGCACGTCGAGCTGCCACTGCGGCGCCAGCCTGAATCCCAGTCGCAGGTCATGGTGGTAGGTGTCATAGCCGCTCGGATGCGCCGTTCCTCCCGGGTAGCTGTAATCGCCCTGACGGTGCCATCCGCCGAAATAGTCGAAATTGAGCCAGGGTGTCAGTGCACCGCCAATGTCTCCCTGCACCTCGCGCTGGCCCATAGTGCCGGCAGACACCTCCACACCACCCTGCAGCGCACCCGTGCGGCGCACCGGAATCAGGTTGATCACGCCTGCCATGGCCTGCGAGCCATAAAGGGACGACGCAGGCCCCTGCAGCACCTCGATGCGGGACACGCCAGCGGTGGGCATCATGCTCAGCTCGTTGACGATGGCCGGAATGCCATCCTGCAGCACCAGCGTCTGCAGCGATTCGCCCACCATCGGGCTATAGGGCGTGAATCCGCGCATGCCCACGGCCGAGGACAGCCCCGGATACTGCTTGATGTCCACGCTCGTGGTCTTGCCCAGCAGATCGGCCAGCTCCGCATGGGGCGTCGCCTCGATCTGTCTGCGCGTCACCACCTCGATGCGCTGGGGCGTGTCCTTCACGGACATTTCGGCACGCGAGCCGGTGATCACCACGTTGTACTCCGGGGCATCGCCCCCGTCGGCGGAATCGCGCGGTGCCTCCCCTGCCGATGCCTGTGCCGCCGCAGTGCCCGAAGTCTGCGCCACGGCAGCCGCCACCGGACTGAGGCAGAACAGCAGCCCTGCCAGCCGGAACATAGAAATGGAATGTGTCATTGTCGATACGGTGTATGACCGCATTGCACGCATCCGGAAAAACACGCCAGCCGGAGTGCCCCGCACTGCCTTGCCTTGCACCCCCATGCCGGCCCCCGCGCGCTTCCTGAACTGAAACGCACGGACACCCTCTGCACGGACGTGCATGGCTTCATGCCATGCCGCACCCCGAAGACGGACTCCCGGTCTGCTCCCCGCAAACGGTCAAGATACTGGCTGCCGCACCCTGAAGCGGCAGCACGCTGCATGCCAGGCCGGTATCCGGACTCGTGAGTCTTGACGTTTCGCCTTCCCATCCGATGTCGATCCAAGAGAACCGCATTGCACGGACTCCACGACCCAGACAGTGGCTGCCGCGCGGCATGGACCATGTCGCGCAGCATGAAACGCCCACACTCACCCACCGTTGCGGGGGCAGTCCGGGCATGGCGCCCTGCAGGCGCGCACCCGGTTCCCGTTCAACCCTTGCGGGGCACCTGGCATTCTCTCGTTCCTGCCCCGCCTCACAGCGGTGAGGGTTCGGTGCAGGAACTCTCCATTGTATCGGCGATGCGCTCCCATCCCTCTCCAAGTGCATGGAAACGGCAACCTTCGTCATGCAATGCACGGGCAATGCGCGGATAATCTCCTGCATGAGCATCATCATCCATACCCCTGAAGAAATCGAGGAAATGCGCAAGGCATGCCGCTTTGCGGGCGAACTGCTGGACTTTCTCGGTCCCCATGTCGTCCCCGGCATCACCACCAACGAGCTGGACCGCCTCTGCGAGGAATACACCACCAGCCACGGTGCCGTCTCCGCGCCCCTCAACTACGCGCCTCCCGGCCACCGCCCCTATCCCAAATCGATGTGCACCTCGGTCAACCACCAGGTCTGTCACGGCATTCCCAACGACAAGCCGCTCAAGAAGGGCGACATCGTGAACATCGACGTCACTCCCCGCCTCAACGGCTGGCATGGCGATTCGAGCCGCATGTACATCGTGGGCGGTGAGGATGCCGCGCCCCCCTACGTCAGCCGGCTGTGCCGCGTCACCTACGAATCCATGTGGAAGGGTATTCTCGAAGTCAGGCCCGGAGCCCATCTGGGAGACGTGGGCCACGCCATCCAGAAATACGTCGAGAGCCACGGCTACAGCGTGGTACGCGAATTCTGTGGACACGGAGTGGGCCGCGACTTCCACACCGATCCGCAGGTGCTGCACTACGGCCGGCCAGGCACCATGGAGGAACTGGTTCCAGGCATGATCTTCACCATCGAGCCCATGGTCAATGCAGGCCGCCGCGAGATCAAGGAAGGTCCCGATGGCTGGGCCATCGTCACCAAGGACCGATCCCTCTCGGCCCAATGGGAACATGCCGTGGTCGTCACGCCCACGGGCTATGAGGTGCTCACCCTGTCGCCCGGCATGCCCGCGCTGCCCGACTTTGTGCACGCCACTGCGACCTGATGCCCATTCCCGGTGCTCGGCCGGCAGACGCTGTGGCCTTGTCCGGGGAGGCAGTGCCCTGGTGCGCTTCTTGCTTGCCACGGAGTTGCACCTCTCCGGAGTGCCTGGTCAACCTGCCGGTGCCACTCCTTTCCGGTCCTCCGAGAAATCTGCCTTTTCCCCTTTCCCATGAGCACTCCGTCTCCCTTCTCCGCCCCTGCCCCGCTCACGCGCCAGGACTACCAGGCCGCCAAGCAGGCCCTGCTCGCGCCGCTGGCCGATGAATCCGGCAGCGTGCGCGCCATGCGCAGCATCATGGGCATCCTGCACCGGCTGGCGCAACTCACCGATCACTCGCTCACGGCCCTGTGGCAGCAGCACGGGCTCGACCGCGAACGGGTTGCGCTGGCGGCAGTGGGGGGCTTCGGCAGAGGCGAGCTGTACCCCTACTCGGACGTCGATGTGCTCATCCTCCTGCCCATGCCCATGCAGGAAGCGGGGGCCGACCTGCGCCAGCGCATCGAGGCTTTCGTGGGCAGCTGCTGGGACATGGGCCTCGAAATCGGCTCCAGCGTGCGTTCGGTGCAGGAATGCGTGGCCGAAGCCGAAAAGGACATCACCGTCCAGACCGCCCTGCTCGAACGCCGCCTCATCACAGGCCCCGCCGACCTCTACGACGCGCTGAGCGCCGCCTATGACAGTGCCATGCACCCCTACGGGTTCTATCTGGCCAAGACGCTCGAGATGCGTCAGCGCCACGGCAAGTACGAGAACACGCCCTACTCGCTCGAACCCAACTGCAAGGAATCTCCCGGTGGCCTGCGCGACCTGCAAGTCGTGCTCTGGGTAGCCAAGGCAGCCGGCTACGGAGACTCCTGGAGCGCGCTCATGCGCAGCGGGCTCATGACACCCTATGAAGCACGCCATGTGCGGCGCAGCTACGTCATGCTGAGCCTCGTCCGCACCCGCCTCCACATGGTCGCGCGCCGCCGCGAGGACCGCCTCATCTTCGATCTGCAGGACCCCGTCGCCAAGCTCTTCGGCTATGCGCTGGAAACCCCCTCCTCCCGAGCCGGCAAGACCAGTCCGCTGCGCCCCAGCGAAGCGCTGATGAAGCACTACTACTGGACCGCCAAGGCCGTCACCCAGCTCACCCAGATCTTGCTGCTCAACATTGCCGAGCGGCTGCAGGCCAGCGGCCACACGCGCGAGGACGATCCCGCTCCGGTCACCGAAGCCATGAAGCGCCTGCAGGACAGCGCCAGAGCCCAGCAGGCCAGGGCCGCCATCCAGGCCGAGGAATCGGGCAACTCCGCCCTGGCCCTGCAGGAAACCGTCAACCCGGTTGCCAGCACGGCCGTGACGGACATCGACTACGAACAGCAGACCCAGGAACCCCGGCACCTGCCCTCCATCAACGAGCGCTTCCTCGACAACAACGGCCTGCTCGAAGTCGCCACCGACGACCTGTATTTCCGTGAACCGCACGCCATCCTGGAAACCTTCATCCTGGCCCAGCGGGAAATCGGCATCAGCGGTCTGTCTGCCCGCACCCTGCGTGCGCTCTACAACGCCCGGGTGATCATGGACAGTGCCTTCCGGCGCGATCCGGTCCACCATCGCCAGTTCATGGAGATCCTGCAGGCCCCTTCGGGCGTCACCCATGCCCTGCGCCTGATGAACCAGACCTCCGTGCTGGGCCGCTACCTCTGGGTGTTCCGCAAGATCGTGGGCCAGATGCAGCACGACCTGTTCCACGTCTACACGGTCGATCAGCACATTCTCATGGTCGTGCGCAACGTGCGGCGCTTCTTCATCCCCGAGCACGCGCACGAATACCCTTTCTGCTCCCAGCTCGCCGCCGGCTGGGATGCCCCCTGGATCCTCTCCACCGCAGCCCTGTTCCACGACATCGCCAAGGGCCGCGGAGGCGACCACTCCCAGCTCGGCGAGCAGGAAGTGCGCAAGTTCGCCAAGATCCATGGCATCTCCCAGGAAGACACCGACCTGATCGCCTTTCTGGTGCGCCAGCACCTGACCATGAGCATGGTGGCCCAGAAGCAGGACATCAGCGACCCCGATGTCATCACCGCCTTTGCGAAGACCGTGGGCAACGAGCGCTACCTCACCGCCCTCTACCTGCTCACCGTGGCCGACATACGCGGCACCAGCCCCAAGGTCTGGAACGGCTGGAAGGGCAAGCTGCTCGAAGACCTCTACAAGGCCACGCTGCGCGTGCTCGGTGGCCACGTGCCCGATCTGGATGCGCTGGTGGAAGCACGCAAGCGCGATGCCCAGGTCGAACTGGCGCGCTACTCGATGCCCTTCGAAGGCCACCTCAAGCTCTGGAACGCCCTGGACGTGAGCTATTTCATGCGGCATGACGCCAACGAAATCGCATGGCACACGCGTCACATCGCCCGCCATGCCGGACAGGGCAGAACCATCGTTCGCGCCCGGCTCTCGCCGCACGGCGAGGGACTGCAGGTGCTGGTCTACACCCCCGACCAGCCCGAGCTGTTCGCCCGCATCTGCGGCTACTTCGACAGCGCCTCGTTCAGCATCCTGGATGCCAAGGTCCACACCACCACCGACGGCTACGCGCTCGACACCTTCCAGGTGGTCACCTCCATCATGCCCGAGCACTACCGCGAATTCATGACCATGGTAGAGAGCTCGCTCACCCACGTCCTTGAGCATCCGGGCGCCCTGCCCGAACCTTCGCATGGTCGACTCTCGCGCCGGGCCAAGAGTTTCCCCATGACGCCGACGGTCCAGTTCACCCCGGATGAAAAGGTCGAGCACTGGCTCATCACCATCAACGCCAGCGACCGCATGGGACTGCTTTACCGCATCACCCGCGTGCTGGCGCACGACCATATCCACCTGCAGCTCGCGCACATCTCCACCATGGGCGACCGGGTGGAGGACACCTTCCTCGTCAAGGGCAAGGGCCTGTCATCCGGCCCGGTGCAGGCCCGGCTCGAATCGGACCTGCTCGACGCCATCTCGGCCGCATGAAGGGAGGCGGAGGCTGCGCTCTCTTCGTGAAGCCTCCGCCCAGAACAAAGGCTCCCTGCCCAAAAGGGCACAGGGAGCCTGAGAAGGGCAGCCTGCGGGCGCTGCCTGTGACCTGCTGTCGGTACATCCCCGCCTCGGAACGCACAGACAGACGGCGCACCAGCTGCGCCGCAGCCAGGATCAGACCTTGACCGTCGCCATGTAGCTGTCGAAGCGGAACTGCGAGAAGCGGTTCCAGAGGATCTGGTCGCGCTGGAATTCACGCATCGACTGGTGGATCTTCTTGAACTCGGGCGACTTGGCTTCGTGCTCGGCGAACACCTCCATCGAGGCCTTGAACCCGGCGTCCATCACTTCCTTGGAGAAAGGCTTGAGCTGGGTGCCGGCAGCCACCAGACGCTTGAGGGCGCCGGGGTTGCGCGCGTTGTACTTGGCTGTGGTCTCGGCAGCAGCCACGCGGGTAGCTGCATCGACAATGGCCTTGTTGGTGGCCGACAGAGCGTTGTAGGCCTTGGCATTGATGAAGAATTCCAGCTCGGCGCTGCCTTCCCACCAGCCGGGATAGTAGTAATAGGGGGCCACCTTGTTGAAGCCGAGCTTTTCGTCGTCATAGGGGCCGACGAATTCCACGGCATCGAGCGTGCCCTTCTCCAGCGCCTGGTAGATGTCGCCGGCCGGCATGTTCTGGGACACCACGCCCAGCTTCTGCATGGCTTCGCCGAACACGCCGCCGCCCATGCGCATCTTCAGCCCCTTGAGGTCCTCGGGGGTGTTGATTTCCTTGCGGTACCACCCCCCCATCTGCGTACCGGTGTTGCCGGCGCTGGCGCTCTTGATGTTGTACTTGGCGTAGAACTCGTCCATGAGCTTGCGGCCATTGCCCTGGTCCATCCAGGCATCCATCTGGAGCGTGGTGAGCCCGAAAGGCACTGCACAGCCAAAGGCAAAGATCGGATCCTTGCCAGTGAAGTAGTAGGACGCGGTTTCTGCCATCTCGATGGTGTTGTTCTGCAGGGCATCCACCACGCCGAAGGCCGGCATGAGCTCACCGGCTGCATGCACGGTCACCTCGAACTTACCGCCCGAGAGCTGCTTGACGGTTTCCGCGAACCGCTCTGCGCTGCCGTAGATGGTGTCGGTCGACTTGGGAAAGCTCGAAGCCAGACGCCAGCGCACAGTCTCGCCACTTTGCACGGCAGGCGCCCCCTTCACAGCACCGGAGGCACCGGCATCGGCACCCTCCTTCTTGCCGCACGCCGCCAGCGCGCCTGCAGCCACCGTAGCCCCGGCGATCCCGAGGTTCTTGACCAGTGAACGTCGATCCATCTCTACTCCCTTGAAGTCATCCAACTTGGAAAATCGCCGAATTATAGGACGCTCCCCTGCAGGACCTGCGTCCGCACTTTCCCATGCCTGGTGTGGAACATGCACGACTGCCAAAGCATCCACCGGCACTCGTCTGTCCGAGACCGGCTGCATGCGCTTGTTTCAGGATGCCCCGAAGCGCTGGCGGATGGAGGCCTCGATCCCTGCGCCATCGAGTCCCTGCATCTGCAGCAGGCGCACCGGGTCTCCGTGTTCGATGAACACATCCGGGAATCCCAGCTGCAGCACCGGTCGACTCAGCCCATGTGCCTGCAGATGCTCCATGACGGCACTGCCTGCCCCTCCCATGATGCAGCCGTCCTCGATGGTGACAAGTGCCTCGTGCCCCTCTGCCACCTGCATGAGCATCTGATGGTCGAGCGGCTTGGCCCAACGCATGTTGACCACCGTGGCATCAAGCCGCTCGGCGGCTTCCAGCGCCGGATACAGCAGCGTGCCGAAAGCGAGGATGGCGATGCGCCTGCCCTGCCGGCGCAGCTCGGCCTTGCCATAGGGAAGCTCTTCCAGTCCTTCACGGGGGGGATGCCCCACACCTGCTCCACGGGGGTACCGCACCGTCACCGGGCTGTTCTGGGCATAGGCGGTCGACAGGAGCTGCCGACATTCGGCCTCATCGGCTGGGCAGGCCACACTCATGTTGGGAATGCAGCGCGTGAAGGCGATGTCGTAGTTGCCGGCATGGGTCGGACCATCGGCTCCGACCAGTCCGGCCCGGTCCAGTGCGAACACGACCGGCAGATTCTGCAACGCCACGTCATGGATCAGCTGGTCATAGGCACGCTGCAGAAAGGTGGAATAGATGGCCACCACCGGCTTGAGCCCTTCGCAGGCCAGACCGGCCGCAAAGGTCACGGCATGCTGCTCGGCAATGCCCACGTCGTAATAGCTGTCGGGGAAGCGGCGATGGAACTCCACCATGCCAGACCCCTCGCGCATGGCCGGCGTGATGCCGACCAGACGCTTGTCGTGCGCAGCCATGTCGCACAGCCATTTTCCGAACACCTGGGTGAAGGTAGTCCTGGGCGTGCCTGCAGGCTTTTGCAGCCCCACGGCAGGATCGAACTTCCCGGGGCCATGGTAGGCCACGGGGTCGGCCTCTGCGAGCTCGTAGCCGTGTCCCTTCTTGGTCACCACATGCAGGAACTGGGGGCCCTTGAGCTTGCGGATGTTTTCCAGGGTGGGAATGAGCGATTCGAGATCATGCCCGTCGATGGGGCCGATGTAGTTGAAGCCGAACTTCTCGAACAGCGTGGCCGGCACCACCATGCCCTTGGCCTGCTCCTCCAGCCGCTTGGCCAGGTGGAGAAGCGGAGGGGCGTTCCTGAGCACGCTCTTGCCCACATGGCGTGCCTGCGCATAGAAACGGCCACTCATGAGCTGCGCCAGATAGCGGTTGAGCGCTCCGACAGGAGGGCTGATGCTCATGTCGTTGTCGTTGAGAATGACGAGCAGATTGATGTCGTCCTCGACTCCTGCATTGTTGAGGGCCTCGAAGGCCATGCCGGCCGTCATGGCGCCATCCCCGATGACGGCGATGTGCTGGCGGTCGGTCAGTCCCTGCTGGCGTGCTGCCACGGCCATGCCCAGCGCCGCCGAGATGCTGGTGCTCGAATGTGCGGTGCCGAAGGTGTCGTAATCGCTCTCGTCGCGCTTGGGAAAACCGCTCAGTCCCTGCCATTGCCGCAGCGTGGGCATGCGGGCCTTGCGTCCGGTGAGGATCTTGTGGGGATAGGTCTGGTGCCCCACATCCCACACGATGCGATCATCGGGCGTATTGAACACATAGTGCAGAGCAATCGTCAGCTCCACGGTCCCCAGATTGGAGCTGAGGTGTCCCCCTGTCTTTGAAACGCTGTCGAGAAGAAAACCGCGCAGTTCATCGGCCAGCGCCACGAGTTGCTGACGGGGCAGTCGCCGCAGTTCCTGGGGATTGTGAATGCTGTCTAACAAGGATGACATGAAGGACACGTCCTGAAGGGCAGGAGCATGCCAAGGCGACATGCCTCTGCCGGTGATGGGGGAGATGCACGGTTTCTGGGCGTGCCTGTCTGCTCACGATTGTAATGAGCCGGACAGAACTCAGAAGGCGCGATCGATCATGAGGTCGGCCAGGGCCTTCAACCGTGCGGTATTGGACAGTCCGGAAGACTGCAGCGCAGTCAGGGCATGGTCATGCAGATCGCGTGCAAAGGCCCGGGAGGCATCCAGCCCAATCAGGGACACATAGGTGGGCTTGTCCTGCGCCGCATCCTTGCCGGCCGTCTTGCCCAGGGTCTGCGAATCCGCCACCACATCCAGAATGTCGTCGACCACCTGGAAAGCCAGACCCATGGCCGAACCATATTCGGCCAGCGCCTCCTGCGCCCTGTCTTCCACTTCCGCTCCGCAAGCCGCTCCCATGCGCACACAGGCCCTGAGAAGAGCCCCTGTCTTGAGTTCATGCATGTGCTGAAGCTCCGGTGCCGACAGGCGCTTGCCCACACTGGCCAGGTCAATCGCCTGTCCCCCGGCCATGCCGGTCACTCCCGCAGCACGGGCAAGCTGCCTGCAGAGCTGGGCCTGCATCTCGACGGGCATGTCGTCCTCTGACGGGGGAGGCGCGAGAAGCTCGAAGGCCAGTGCCTGCAGGGCATCCCCGGCCAGCAGTGCCCCCGCCTCCCCGAACTGGACATGCACGGTGGGCTTGCCCCGCCGCAGCACATCGTTGTCCATGCAGGGCATGTCATCGTGCACGAGCGAGTAGGCATGGATCAGCTCCACGGCGCAGGCCGCCCGCAGCATGGCCCCTGCATGGCCCTGCACCGCTTCTCCTGCGGCATACACCAGGAGAGGCCGCAGACGCTTGCCTCCATCGAGCACGGCATAGCGCATGGCTTCCTTGAGCGGAGAAGGGGCATCCCGCCCCACCCATCGATCAAGCCCGGATTCGACGGTTTCCAGCACATGGCGATTCCAGGCTGCAAAGGGCTGCGCGGCCCAGGGAGCATCGCCCTGGATTTCCGGCGTATGCATATGCTCAGTCATGAGAAGTCTCCTCGCGGATTCCGACGGCGTCGCCGGTCTGCTGTCCGGAAGCATCGAGCACGCGGATCTGCTGCTCCACGGAGGCCAGGCGTTCCTTGCAGAATTCGAGCAGTGCCGATCCCCTGCGATAGCTTTCGAGCAGCTGGTCGAGCGGCGTCTGTCCCGATTCCAGCGTCTGCACCAGAGACTCCAGTTCCGCCAGGGCGGCCTCGTAGGTGGCCGGCATTCTGTCGCCGGCAGATTGTTTCTTACTGGTCATCGTTCGGTTTTACCGTGAATATGCCTCGAATTGTAAGGGCCGGCCATGAACATGGCGGCCTCTTTTCCTGTGCGGCATCCGGCGTTGGGCTGCTGCTCCCGCCATTCCCCCTGTTGCCGGTGCCCAGACCTCGGGCATGGATGCGTCTTCCCTTGGCCGGGAACAGGGACATTTCTGCAAACAGGGGGTGTAAGGTACAATTGAAGATTCGCCGGTGGGGGCATGGTGGCATGTGCTTCCCGCAATGTTTCGACATGCTTCACCTTTTCGCGCACCTTGCGCACCTGCCCCTTCATAGGGGGAGTCTCTAGGTCAGGACAAGATGTCTGATTTAAGTCTTCAATTACAGCAGGCCAAAAGCCAGTTCCCCGTCAGCAGCTATTTCAGCGAAGCGCTTTTCCGGCGCGAGCTCGACACCATTTTTGCCCAGGGGCCGCGCTACGTCGGCCATGTGGCGTCCGTACCGAATGTGGGGGATTACTACGCCCTGCCCCAGGAAAACGAGGGGCGTGCGCTCGTGCACACCCCTGAAGGCATCCAGCTCGTCTCCAATGTCTGCCGGCACCGTCAGGCCGTCATGCTCAAGGGACGCGGCAACCTGGCCGAGAAATCCGGTGGTCACATCGTCTGCCCCCTCCATCGCTGGACCTACAGTGCCGGGGGCAAGCTGCTGGGCGCCCCCTATTTCAGCCATGATCCGTGTCTGGATCTCCACAACTACCGCCTGCACGAATGGCACGGCATGCTGTTCGAGGACAACGGCCGCGACATCCATGCCGATCTCGCCGACATGGGCCCGGCAAGCTCGCTGACTTTCGACGGGTATGTGCTGGGGCATGTCGAATCGCATGTCTGCAACTACAACTGGAAGACCTTCATCGAGGTCTATCTGGAGGATTACCACGTCGGCCCCTTCCATCCCGGACTGGGCAACTTCGTGACCTGCGATGACCTGCGCTGGGAATTCAAGCCCGAGTATTCCGTCCAGACCGTCGGCATCGCCAACCAGCTCAAGAAATCCGGCAGCCCGGTCTATAAGCACTGGCAGGATGTGCTGATGAAATACCGCCATGGCGAACTGCCAGAGCATGGTGCCATCTGGCTGACGTATTACCCTCACATCATGGTGGAGTGGTATCCCAACGTGCTGACGGTGTCCACACTGCATCCGCTTGCCGTGGATCGCACGCTCAATCTGGTGGAATTCTTCTACCCCGAGGAGATCGCGGCCTTCGAGCCCGAATTCATGGAAGCGCAGCGCGCAGCCTACATGGAGACCTGCATCGAGGACGACGAAATCGCCGAGCGCATGGATGCCGGCCGCAAGGCTCTGCTGGAGCGTGGCGACAACGAAGTGGGCCCCTACCAAAGTCCCATGGAAGATGGCATGCAGCATTTCCATGAGTGGTACCGCCGCAAGGTGGGATCCCCCGAAGACCTCGCCCAGGATGCCCTGCCCCGGTAATGCGGTGCGCTCGTCTCCTCTCTGAATCCGAGGCCCGTCCACCCTGCTGGACGGGCCTTTTTTAACCGCTCCCGTATCTGACATCGCATGCAAGCCCTCTGGATGGCGCTCGGCGCCCTGTTCTTTGCCATGATGGGGGTCTGCATCAAGCTCGCATCCAGTTCCTACCAGACCATGGAGATCGTGATGTACCGGGGGCTCACGGGCATCGTGATGTTCGCGGTGATGCTGCGCATGAGCGGGCTGTCGCTGGCCACGCCCGTACCCCGGCTGCATGTGCAGCGCAATGCTGCCGGCATTGCGGCCATGTCGCTGTGGTTCTACGCCATCGGACACCTGCCCTTCGCCACGGCCATGACGCTCAACAACATGAGCAGCGTGTGGATCGGCACGATCCTGATTGCCGGTGCCTGGTGGAAAACCCGCAGAATGGCCTACCCTTGGCTCTTCGTGGCCGTGGTGGCGGGATTCGTCGGCGTCGTGCTGCTGCTGGATCCGCGGTTCGAGGGCAACGCGCCTCTGCCCAGCGTGCTGGGTGTATGCTCCGGCATGCTGTCGGCCATGGCCTACATGCAGGTCAGTGCACTGGGCAAGGCAGGGGAGCCCGAATTGCGTACCGTGTTCTACTTTTCGCTCGGCACCACGCTCGTGGGCCTGGTCGGCACCCTGGTCTTCGGGGGATTCACGCCCCTGCACTGGCAGACAGCCTGGCTGCTGCCAGCCACCGGAATATTTGCCTCACTCGGTCAGCTGTGCCTGACACGGGCCTATACCCGGGGATCGACGCTGGTGGTTGCCACACTGCAATACCTGGGGCTGGTATATGCTTCTCTCTTCAGCATTCTGCTGTTCAAGGAGCATCTGCATCCGTGGGCATGGTGGGGCATGGGCATCATCGTGCTCAGTGGAGTGGCTGCCACCTGGCTGCGGCAGCATGGGTCTGGCGCAGCGGCGCACCGCACTTCCTGATGCACGGGAACACTGCAGGCGCATTCCTCCACTTCCACCCGGCATCGCTCAGGGGCATGCGGATCGCTGACCAGAATCGCTCCTCCATTTTTCGGTCCCGAGAATCTTCGTCATGCCATCTTTTCATTCCCTTCTGATCTCCCCTGAAGAGCTGCAGCAGCTGCGTGCTGCCGGCGCTCCTGTCATGGTGTTCGATTGCAGCTTCGAGCTGTCAGATCCGGCAGCCGGTCCCCGGATGTTCGCTGCAAGCCATATTCCGGGGGCCGTCTATGCCGATCTGGACCATGCCCTGAGCACCCATGACCCTGTCCACGCTGTGAGCGCTGGTCGCCACCCGCTGCCCGACCGCGAAACCTTTGCCGCCTGGCTGAGGCACATCGGTTTCCACAACGGGATGCAGGCGGTGGTGTACGACCGCAACGGCTGCAACTACTGCGGCCGGCTCTGGTGGATGCTCCAATGGATGGGGCATGCTGCCGTCGCGGTGCTCGACGGCGGTCTGCAGGGGTGGGAGGCACAGGGCCTCCCCCTTGCCTCCGGGGAAGCCTCTGCCGCTCCTGCAACGTCTTCCGACTTCGTCATGCAGCCGGCGTTGGTGATTCTGGCCTCCACGGAAGAAGTGCTGGCACACCTGAACGCCCCTGACCGCAGGCTGGTCGATTCGCGCGGCGCACCGCGCTACCGGGGCGACGTGGAACCCATGGACCCTGTGGCAGGCCATATCCCGGGGGCTCTCAACCGCCCCTTCTCGGACAACCTGGGACCCGACGGACGATTCAAGTCCCCTGCCCAGCTGCGGGAGGAGTTCGATGCGCTTCTGGGTACCGATACAGCCCTGCCGGTGACGGTCTATTGCGGCAGCGGTGTGAGCGCAACCCCCAACGTGCTCGCACTGGCGCTGAGCGGCCGCCCGACTCCCACGCTGTACGCAGGAAGCTGGAGCGCCTGGTGCACGCACCAGCCACCGCTTCCCGTGGCCAGGGGCTGAGAAGGGCATTTCCCCTTTTTTCTCCCCGTTCGGCGGTGAGGCAGAGGCTGCCCCTCAGTGGGCACGCTCCCAGTTCGGCCCGATGCCAATCTCTGCGATCAGGGGAACATGCAGCCGTGCGACGCCTGCCATGAGCGACGGGACCTGCTCGCGCACCCAGTCGGCCTCGGATTCGGGCAGCTCGAACACCAGTTCATCGTGCACCTGCATGATCATGCGGGTGGCCATGTGCCGGTCGTCGATCGCCTTCTGCACGGCCACCATGCTTTTCTTGATGAGATCGGCCGCGGTGCCCTGCATGGGCGCATTGATGGCAGCCCGCTCGGCCCCAGCCCTGCGGGGACCGTTGGGACTGCGGATATCCGGCAGATAGAGGCGTCGTCCGAAGACCGTCTCGACATAGCCCTGTTCGCGCGCCTGTTCGCGCGTGCGCTCCATATAGGCACGCACAGCCGGATAGCGGTCGAAATACCGCTCGATGTAGTTGCGTGCCGCGCCGTTGTCGATGCCCAGGGACTTGGCAAGTCCATAGCTGCTCATGCCGTAGATAAGACCGAAATTGATGACCTTGGCATATCGGCGCTGTTCTGTGCTGACTGCCTCCGGCGACACTCCGAACACCTCCGAGGCAGTGGCACGATGGATGTCCACCCCTGTCTCAAAAGCGCGGATCAGGGCTGCATCCCCGCTGATGTGCGCCATGATGCGCAGCTCGATCTGGCTGTAGTCCGCGCTGGCAATCAGGTTGCCGGGACCTGCGACAAAGGCTTCACGGATGCGGCGCCCTTCGGGCGTGCGCACCGGAATGTTCTGCAGGTTCGGCTCGTTGCTCGACAGGCGGCCGGTGACCGCCACGGCCTGCGCATAGTGGGTATGCACCCTGCCTGTGACCGGATCAGCCATGGCGGCCAGCTTGTCTGTATAGGTGTTCTTGAGCTTGGACAGACTGCGAAACTCCAGCAGCGCACGAGGCAGCGGAAAATCCTCGGCAAGCTTTTCCAGCACCTCCTCGTCGGTACTGGGAGCACCGGAAGCCGTCTTCTTGACCACAGGCAGTCCCAGCTGTGTGAACAGCACTTCGCCGATCTGCTTGGGAGAGCCCAGATTGAAGCGCTGTCCAGCCATCTCATGGGCCTGCTGTTCGAGCGCATGCATGCGCAGCCCCAACTCGTTGCTCTGCCGCGCGAGTTCGCCGGCATCGATGAGCACACCGTTGCGTTCGACACGGAAAAGCGCCTCGCTCGTGGCCATTTCCAGCGCATAGATGTGCGCCAGCGGCTCATGAAGCTGCAACTCCGGCCACAGCCTGCGATGCACCTGCAGCGTGAAGTCGGCATCCTCGCAGGAATACACCGTGGCATCCTGCACCGGCACCTGGGCAAAGGGCTTCTGCCCTGCCCCCTTGCCGCACAGATCCTCGTAGCTCAGTCCGGTGCGCCCCAGGAACCGCAGCGCCAGACTCTCCAGGCTGTGTGGACGATGCGCCTCCAGCACATAGCTCTGCAGCATGGTGTCATGCGCATAGCCCCGAACCTCGATGCCATGGTTGGCCAGCACGTGCCGGTCATACTTGATGTGCTGGCCGAGCTTGGGCCGTGCCGCATCTTCCAGCCACGGGCGCAACTGGTCGAGCACTTCCTGCAGGGCGAGCTGCTCGCCTGCATCGGGGCCTTCGTGGGCCAAAGGAATGTAGGCCGCTTCACCGGGATGTACGCACAGGCTGATCCCTACAATACGGGCCTGCATGGCATCGAGCGAAGTGGTTTCGGTGTCGATGGCAGTGAGTTCCGCCGCATCGATGCGACGCAGCCATTCCTCGAACTGCGCCTGCGTGCGGATGGTGTCATACCGCACTTCCTGTTCGCCCGGCGCCTGTCCCTGCTCGGGAGTGATCCCCTCTGCGAACAGGTCCTCCGTATGCCCCGTCGGGACGCCATTCTGATGGGCCTCGGAGACGCGCGGCAAAGTCTTGAGCAGGCTGTTGAACTGATAGCGCAGATAGAAACTGCGCAGATCCTCCACCCGGGGCGGATGCTTGGCCAGCGCATCGAAGGACGGAAATCCCTCGATCCGGTCCCGCAGGTCGCAGTCCGTCTTGATGGTCACCAGGGTGCGGGCCGTGGGCAGCCAGGGCAGCGCCTTGCGCAGATGCTCGCCGGCCGCCCCCTTGATGTCGTCGGCATGGGCCATCACGGCATCGACTGAGCCATAGGCCTGCAGCCACTTGGCTGCCGTCTTGGGCCCCACCTTGTAGACGCCCGGGACGTTGTCCACCGGATCTCCCACCAGCGTCTGGAAATCGATCATGCGGGAAGGCGGTACCCCGAACTCGGCCTCCACCCCCGCCACGTCCCGACGCTTGCCGTTCATGGTGTCGATGATGGTGACACGCGCATCCACCAGCTGGCTCAGGTCCTTGTCCCCGCTCGACACCACCACATGCATGCCCCGATCGGAAGCGATGCGGCTCAGCGTGCCGATGACGTCATCGGCTTCCACCCCTTCGATGGCCAGCACATGCCAGCCCAGCAGTTCCACCACCTCGTGAATCAGGGCCAGCTGGCTGCGCAGATCGTCCGGCATGGGGGGACGGTTAGCCTTGTAGTCCGGGTACAGATCGTTGCGGAAGGTCTTGCCCTTGGCATCGAACACACACACGGCATAGCGGGTGGGATACTCGCGGGCCAGCGACTGCATCATGTTCACCATGATGCGCAACGCGCCGGTAGGCTGGTGCGTGCCGTCAGGCAGGGTCACGCTCCAGTTGCCCCCCGCATGAAAGGCACGATACACGTAGCTGGAGCCATCCACCAGCAGCAGCGTGTTGTCGGAAGAAGCCGAAGGCTCCCCGCTCTCAGTCGAGGCCGGGGAGGACGTGGAAGACGAAGAAAGTACCGAATCTTGCATGATGCCGTGATTGTGCCTGCAAAGCCAGCGTGGCATGGCGCACGGCCGGAGGCTCTAAAATGGAAACCTGCAATGACATCGCCTGGCCATTCCTTGCCTGTCTCACCGACAGGGGGAAAAGGATGTGCCCCGCCCCTTCGGCCCCATCGACAGTGGGCTGATTTTCTGCCCATTTTTTGTGTCCTTCATGAACTCTCGCCTTCTTCTTTCCCTGATCCTTGCAATCGGATGCCCGACCGGCAGTGCGCTGGCCCAGTCCGATGCTCAGATCGGTGTGCCCTCTTCCCCAGCGGCCTCCGGTTCCCGGGAAAGACCCCAGCCGGCCCAGCGCACCTCCGACATCGCCCCTGCGGATGCTGCACCTCGCACGCATGACCAGAAGATCGAGCACCTCCATCACAGCGACAGCGGCAGCACCATCGATGAAGTCCGCGAAGGCGGCGAAGCCCGCAGCATCAGCGTGCAGCCGCACTACGGCCATACCCCCGCCTACGACATCGTGCCGGAGCGCACCACACCCAACCCGCTGAGCGGCCAGCGGGTCTGGAACGTGCTCAAATTCTGAGTCCCCTTGCCCCTCTTGGGCATGGTTCCGGTCGCCCCCAGACCGGAATGCATCGCCTGGTCCCCTTTTCCCTATGGCCGGCTCTCCGAAGTCCGGTTCGTCCTGTCCACTGATCCCATGGCTGTATTCACCGAAGTCTCTCTGGAGGCTGCCACTTCCCTGTTCGACACTTTGCGCATCGGCAAGCTCCAGGCGCTGCAAGGCATCTCCGGCGGCATAGAGAACACCAACTACTTCGCCACCACCGACCAGGGAGAATATGTCCTCACCCTCTTCGAGCGCCTGACGGCTGAACAGCTCCCGTTTTACCTGTACCTGATGCAGCACCTGGCACTGCGTGGCATCCCCGTCCCCCAGCCTGCCGGCAACCAGGAGGGCGATATCCTGTTCACTCTGTGCGGCAAACCTGCCGCCGTGGTGAACCGGCTTGCCGGACGCAGCCAGCTGCAGCCCCTGCCCGTGCATTGCGCAGCCGTGGGCCAGACCCTGGCGCGCATGCACCTCGCCGCCCGTGACTACCCGCGCCAGCAGCCCAATCTGCGCGGTCTGGCATGGTGGAACGAAACCGCTCCCCAGGTGCTCCCCCATCTCGATGCAGAGCAGGCCACGCTCCTGCGCAGCGAACTGGCCTACCAGAACCACATCGCCGCAGGGGCCTCCTATGCCGCGCTGCCACGGGGGCCGGTCCACGCAGACCTGTTCCGTGACAATGTCATGTTCGACGGCGACATCCTTACCGGGTGCTTCGACTTCTACTTTGCCGGTGTCGACACCTGGCTGTTCGATCTGGGCGTCTGCCTCAACGACTGGTGCATCGACCATGCCACCGGAGCACTCGAACCTCGTCGAGCGGATGCCATGCTCGAAGCCTACCAAGACGTGCGCCCCCTGGAAGCAGCCGAACGTGCACTCATGCCCGCCCTGCTGCGTGCCGCTGCCCTGCGATTCTGGATCTCGCGGCTGTGGGATTATTTTCTGCCCCGCGAGGCACAGATGCTCACCCCCCATGATCCCGTGCATTTCGAACGGGTGCTGCGCGAACGCATCGCCCATCCGGTCACGGTGGCCAACTCCGGGGATTGCCCATGCGCCTGAACATCGTTCCTGCAGGACAGGGCATCCAGTGGGTACGCGAAGGCATGGCCACCTTCCGGCGCAAGCCCATCGCGCTGCTGGGGCTGTACCTGATGTTCCTGATGGTCGTGAGCCTGCTCGGAATGCTCCCCATGGTCGGGCCCGTCCTGGCCCTGCTCGTGCTCCCCGCATGCACGCTCGGCTACATGGCCGCCACGCGCAAGGTCCGTGCCGGGCTGTACCCCATGCCCACGATCCTGTTCCTGGCCTTCAGGCAGGCAGATTCCCGTCGCAGCGCCATGCTGCAGCTCGGTGCGATCTATGCGCTGGGCTTCGGCATGGTGGTGGGAGTGACCTGGCTGATCGATGGCGGGGAATTCATCCGTCTGTTCATCGAGGGTGAAAAACTCAACCAGCAGGAGATGATCCAGCGCATTCAATCGCCCGGGCTGCTCCTGTCCACGTTCACCGCTGGCGTGCTGACGACCCTTTTGTCCATGTTTTTCTGGCATGCGCCCGCACTGGTGTACTGGCATGAAGTGCCGGCACTCAAGAGCCTGTTCTTCAGCGTGGTGGCATGCCTGCGCAACTTCAAGGCTTTTTTCCTGTACGCCATGGCATGGGTGGGCATTGTCATGCTCACGATGCTCGTGGTGTCGCTGGTGATGAGCGCCATCGGAAGCATGGGCCTCATGCTGATTGCCGAACAGGTCGTCGCGGTGGTCATGGGAGCCATGTTCTTCGCCTCGCAATATTACAGCTTCCGCGACTGCTTCCTCGACGATCCAGCTCCCTCTGCAGATACTGCAGATACCGCCGAAGCCCACTGAATGCGCATACTCCTGGAGCGGGAGAGTCCAGATGCATGATGGCACGTGCCTTTGCCTGCGCCTGCAGCCGCTGGCAAGGGGCGTATCTGCTCAGTTCCCGGACGTGTCCCTGGGCGGACGGTGCAGTGCTTCGAGCTGACGTTCGTCGGCCGCGCTCCAGGTGGGAAGGCGCCTTGCCTCCTGCAGCAGATCCGGCCGGTGCATATGGGTGAGCGACACGCTCTGTGCCCGTCGCCAGCGCGCAATGGCAGCATGGTTCCCGCCGAGCAGCACGTCGGGCACCCTGCGACCCTGCCACTCTTCCGGCCGTGTGTAATGCGGGCAGTCGAGCAGGCCATCGAGAGCAGGATTGAAGCTGTCTTCCACATGACTGGCCTCGTCATGCAGCACCCCCGGCTGCAGCCTGGCCACGGCATCCAGCAGTGCCACGGCGGCAATCTCCCCCCCTGAGAGCACAAAATCCCCCAGGCTGATCTGATGCGTCACACTGGCATCGATGAACCGTTGATCCACCCCCTCGTAGCGCCCACAGACCAGCACTGCCCCTTCGCCATCCGCCCATTGCTGCACAGCGGAATGGCGCAGAGTCCGCCCCACCGGAGAGAACAGCACCACGGGAGGCAAAGCAGCAGAAGTGGCAGGATCGACTCCCCGCTCCTGCCAGATCGCTGCCAGACACTTGGCCAGTGGCTCGGCCTGCATGACCATGCCAGGGCCACCTCCGAAGGGACGGTCGTCGACGCGCCGATAGTGTCCTTCGGCAAAATCGCGCAGCTGCCACAGACGCACCTGCATCTGGCCGGAGGCATAGGCTCGACGAGTCACGCCTGTTTCCAGGTAGGGGGCAATGAGCTCCGGGAAAAGGGTAATGACGTCAAAACGCATGAAGATTCACTCGCTTGCAGCTCAGTAATCCGGCTGCCAGTCCACCAGAATGTGGTGCCCTGCCGTATCCACCTCATCCACAAAGGCATCGACAAAAGGAATCAGACGTTCGACCGGGCGGGCATCCTCGCCTTCCGGTGCGGCGGCCTCCAGCACCAGGGTGGTCTGGGGCCCCATGGACAGCAGATCCTTCACCACACCCAGCTCCACACCCTCACGGTTGCGCACGACACAGCCGATCAGATCGACCCAGTAATATTCTCCTTCGGCCGGAGCAGGGAACGCCGACCGAGGCAGAAAGATGCGCGCGCCCTTCAGCAGCTCTGCGCTGTCCCGGGTTTCGATGGCAGCCGACTGGGCGACCAGCCCATCGCCATGCGCACGCACCTGACGCACCGCCAGATCCAGCACACCACCGAAGTGGCGCGCCCCCCGCTCTGCCGGCAGCAGATGCCAGATCTTGGCCTTCTGCAGGGCATCTGGAGCCGTGCTGTAGGGAATGATCTTGAACCAGCCACGCACACCCCACGGCTCACCGATGCGTGCAACCTCCACGGCATCCTCCGGAAGAGAGGATGGAGCGAGCAAGGTGGCGAGGTCTGGAGTCATGATGCGCGAAGAAGAGAGAACGAATAAAAGATGAGGCAGGGAAGCGCAAGGCCAACCCAGCCGTGCGCCATTGCAGGTCTGCACCTGCACCATAGGGGCTTTTCAGAAAAAGCAAAGCCCAGTGGAAACCACTGGGCTTTGCCCGGATACCGGCACTGGGCCGACCGATCAGGCTGCTGCCACTTGCTTGGACAGCTGCTTGACCAGGCGATCCACGGTGGGAGATGCCTGTGCACCCACGCTCTTCCAGTAGTTCAGGCGGTCCAGAGCGATACGCAAGCCTTCTTCACCATCCTTGGCGCTGGGATTGTAGAAACCCAGGCGCTCGATGAAGCTGCCATCACGACGCACGCGCTTGTCGGCCACGACCACATTGAAAAACGGACGGGCCTTGGCGCCGCCACGGGAGAGTCGAATAACGACCATGATCAAATCCTTCGGGTGGAAAAATTCTTCCAGTGCTTGAGACACGCAACTGGCCACCCGGCCAGCGACAACACTGAAAACGTGTGATTATAAAGGGAAAATGCCTGTTTCATCTACCCTGAAAGTCGCAGAAACAGACCCTGTGTGGCAGAAACAGGGCATGGCATGACCATGCCCTATGGCCTCAAGCCCGGTCGTGCCGGCGCAGTCAGGCGTGTGCGAACAGCACCAGACTCAGGTAATACCCCAGGCCCGCCACCAGAGCGCTTGCCGGAATGGTGAGAATCCACGCCCAGACGATGTTCCCAGCGACACCCCAGCGTACGGCGCTGGCCCGCTGGGTCGACCCGACTCCGACGATGGCACCGGTGATGGTGTGTGTGGTAGACACCGGCACCCCGAGTGCCGTGGCCAGGAACAGGGTCATGGCCCCGCCAGTCTCTGCACAGAACCCCCCTACCGGCTTGAGCTTGGTGAGCTTCTGCCCCATGGTGCGCACAATGCGCCAGCCACCGAACACCGTTCCCATGGAAATGGCGGTGTAGCACAGCAGAATCGTCCAAGTGGGTGGACTGCTCTCGCCTGCCTTGGCAAAGCCGGTGGCGATCAGCAGCATCCAGATGATGCCGATGGTCTTCTGTGCATCGTTGCCTCCATGCCCAAGGCTGTAGGCGCCGGCGGAAAGCAGCTGCAGCCGGCGGAAATAGCGATCGACGGCCCCGGGCCGGGTATGGCGGAAGACCCAGGACACCAGCACCATCATGAGCGATCCGAGCACGAATCCCAGCAGTGGCGACAGCACGATGAACAGCACCGTCTTGCCGATACCGCCCCACAGCAGGGATGCGGCTCCCCCCTTGGCCACCACAGCCCCCACGATGCCGCCGATCAGGGCATGGGAAGAGCTGCTGGGAATGCCGAAGAACCAGGTGATGACATTCCAGACAATGGCTCCCGTGAGCGCGCCGAACACGACATGGATGTCGACCATGCCGGGCGACACAATGCCCTTGCCCACGGTTGCCGCCACGCTCAGATGGAAGATGAACACGGCCAGAAAATTGAAGAAGGCCGCGAACACCACCGCCTGCACCGGCTTGAGCACTCCGGTGGACACCACCGTGGCGATGGAGTTGGCGGCATCATGGAAGCCGTTCATGAAGTCGAAGATCACGGCAAGCATGACCAGAATGATGACGATCCACAATGCGCTTGAAGCGGCCTGCATGGTATTCCCTGTTGGTCTGTGAAATGGCGCCCTTGAGGCGCATCCGGTGCCTGCACCGTTCTGCCCGCGGGCAGAAAACACAGTGCAGGAGAGTCCGGTGCCCGAGGCGCCGCGCGGATGCTCAGGAGTTTTCGAGCACCACGCCCTCGACGATCTTGGCGACGTCCTCGCAGCGGTCGCTGACGCTTTCGAGCACTTCGTAGACCGCCTTGAGCTTGATGAGCTCACGCACATCCGTCTCCTGGCGGAACAGACGGCTCATGGCTTCGCGCTGCACCTGATCGGCTTCGGATTCAAGCTCGTCGATGCGCGCGCACTGGCGTACCACCTGAGCAGCAGTTTCCTGCTTCTGCAGCCGGGGCAGACCTTCGATGGCGCCCTGCAGTGCCTCGCAGCAGCGCAGGGTGATTTCAGTGAGGTTGACGATGTCGGGCGTCATCGCATGGATGTCGTAGAGCGACATGGTCTCGGTGCAGTCCTGGATCAGGTCGACCACGTCATCCATGGTGTCGATCAGCTGGTGGATCTGGTCCCGGTCAATGGGCGTGATGAAGGTCTTGCGCAAGGCCACGCTGACATGCTGGTTGATGCCATCGGCCTGCTGCTCGGCCTCGTCGACTTCGCGGTTGAATTTCTCGCGCGCCACGGGATCCGCATAGTTGGCCACCATTTGGGAAAAGGCCCGTGCGGCAGTGACAATGCAGGCCGCATGCTGATCGAGCAGCTCGTAGAAATTCTGGTCGTGCGGAAGAAGCTTGCTGAGGAACATGCGTATACCTGAAGACGATACCGATGCAGGCAATGGCCAGTGCCATTCCTGTTCGCACGGAAGCGAACTCTCGTGCGATTTGACAAAATCATGACACCCTAGAGTTTACCCGAGCGGACTGCAGCTCCCGCAGACCGCAGGGCCCAATTTCGTGCGTGCATGGCCTGCTCTGGCCATCGCACGTGACCATTTTTCGTGCATATACAGCCCTTTATTCCCATTCATGACTTCCCATGCACACTTTTCGGTGATCCACGAGGATGCACATCTGCTGGTGCTGGACAAGCCGGCCGATCTGCTGAGTGTTCCGGGACGCGGCGCAGATCGCCAGGATTGTCTGGCCCGCCGCGTGCAGACAATCTGGCCCGAGGCACTGATCGTGCATCGCCTGGACATGGCCACCAGCGGCCTGCTGGTCATGGCCCGGAGTGCTGCCGTGCACCGGAGTCTGAGCATGGCTTTTGCTGCGCGGCAGGTGCACAAGCGCTATGTCGCCGTGGTGGAGGGCGTGCTGCCGCAGACCGCTCTCGATGCGGAAGGCTGGTCCACCATCGATGCCCCGCTGATCGTCGACTGGCCTCATCGTCCGCGCAGCAAGATCGATCCAGTGCTGGGCAAGCCCAGCCTCACGCGCTGGAGGGTTCTGCCTGCCGATGCTGCGGCACATTCGGGCATGCTGACCCCGGACTGGCATCGCCCCGACGACGCCCACACGGTGCTGGAGCTGGCGCCTGTGACCGGACGCTCCCACCAGCTGCGGGTGCATCTGCAGTCGCTGGGACACCCCATTGCCGGAGACACCCTGTACGGCTCGCCCGAAAACCAGGCCATGGCCCCCCGCCTGCTGCTGCATGCCTGCATGCTTGAACTGGTTCACCCCTGCACCGGCGCGCACATGCGCTGGGATTGCCCAACGAATTTCGCGGTTCCCACCCGCAATCCATGCCCGTCCGAAGGGGAAATTTTCCCTTGATCCGCTCGTATCACCCGTTGCCGGGACAATGGCCGCATGTTCTCCCCTTCCTCTCAGCCTACCGACGCGGCCCTGCCACCGGCATCCGACAGTCTGCGTGACCGATTCGGGCGAAGCATCGACTACGTTCGCATTTCGGTGACGGATCGCTGCGACCTGCGCTGCAGCTACTGCATTCCCAAGGGATTCCGCGACTTCGAGGAGCCTGCCCATTGGCTGACTTTTGACGAAATCGTGCGAGTGGCAGCGGCCTTTGCGCGATTGGGCACCCGGAGATTCCGGCTGACGGGGGGCGAGCCTCTGCTCCGGCGCAATCTGCCTGAGCTGATCGCGCGGCTCGCACAGCTGCCACAGGTGGAGGATCTGTCGCTCACCACCAACGGCACACAGCTGGCACGCCATGCACAGGCGCTGCGCGATGCCGGCCTGCACCGCCTCAACGTCAGCCTGGACTCGCTGCGCGGAGATTGCGTACAGGCCATCACCGGCAGCGACAGTCTGCCCCGGGTACTGGCCGGTCTGGAGGCCGCCCAGCAGGCCGGCTTCCGGCGCATCAAGATCAACATGGTGCCCATGGTGGGGGTGAATGATTCGGATGTCGACGACATGGTGGCCTTCTGCATCGAACGCGGCTTCGTGCTGCGCCTCATCGAGGCCATGCCCATGGGACATACCGGGCAACAAACCCAGGGCATGCCCTTCGAGCAGGTCATGGAGCGCCTGCAGGCACGACACGGTCTGGTTCCCGACACTGCCCCCCTGGGGGGCGGCCCTGCCCGCTACTGGAGCAGTCCTGCCACTGGCTTCACCCTGGGCCTGATCACGCCCATGTCGCAGCACTTCTGCGCCAGCTGCAACCGCGTGCGACTGGCTGTGGATGGCACTCTGTACATGTGTCTGGGCCAGAACGACGATTTTGCGCTGCGCGAGCGGCTGCGCAGCGGTTGCAGCGAAACCGATCTGGAAGAGGCGCTCCGGCAGGCCATCGAGCTCAAGCCCGAACGCCATGAATTCAACGAAAAGCCCGAGCAGACGGTTCGCTTCATGTCCATGACCGGGGGCTGACCTTCCAGCGTCAGAAGGCTCCAGCTCTGGAGCACGCCGATGCTACTTTTTCTTCGGCCGAAAGGCAGTGACGATTTCAGGTCGGGTGGTCAGATACGGTCCCCCCATCAGTTCGATGCAATAGGGCACTGAGGCAAAGATGCCGTGGACCACCACCCTGCCCTCCGCATCGCGCACGCCTCCGAGCGTTTCCTGAATCGACTTGGGACGGCCAGGAAGATTCAGAATCAGACTTTGGCCACGAATGACACCCACCTGCCGCGACAGAATGGCTGTGGGCACGTAGTACAGACTGATCTGCCGCATCTGCTCGCCAAAGCCGGGCATGACCCTGTCGGCCACAGCCAGCGTGGCATCCGGAGTCACATCGCGCGGTGCAGGCCCTGTTCCCCCGGTCGTCAGCACCAGGCTGCACGCTTCGTCATCCACCAGTGCGCGAAGAGTTTGCTCGATGACGGGCTGCTCGTCCGGAATGAGTCGCTCCACCCACTCCACAGGATTGTCGAGCGCCGAGGTCAGCCAGGCGCGCAGGGCCGGCAATCCCTCATCCCGGTACACCCCAGTGCTGGCACGATCGCTCACCGATACGAGGCCGATCCGCACGGAAGGCAGGGAAACAGAAGCATCAGCATCAGACATGGGAAACACTCCAGGATTTCAGGGGCAGGGGATACACGGTGAGGAGATCGCCTTCTCGTACTGGCGTATCCGGCGGGACTTCCATAAGGGCATTGGCCTCCACACAGGCCGACAGCATGGCGGAGCCCTGTCCCTGCAGGGCACGCACTGCCCAACGGCCATCCTCGCAGGGGGTCATCACGGCGCGCAGGAATTCACGACGCGGTTCGCGCTTGCTCCGTGCAAAGGAAGACACTGCCTGGAAGGAAGCAGGTCGGACTGCCGAAGCAGGCTGTCCCTGCAACCGGCGCAGTGCGGGAGCCACCATCTGATGGAAGGTGACGAATGTGGCCACTGGATTGCCCGGGAGCATGAAGACGTGGGCTCTGCCGGCCGTTCCCCAGGCAAAGGGCTTGCCGGGCTTGATGGCAAGCTTCCAGACTTCCAGGTGCCCGATCGCCTCCAGCGCAGCCCGTACATGGTCTTCCTCTCCGACAGAGACGCCGCCGCTGGTCAGAACCACATCGGCCTGTTCCACCGCCTCCTGCAGGCGCATGCGGGTCACGCTGGCCTCATCAGGCAGGATGCCCCCATCGATGACTTCGACAGACAGCCCGGCCAGCCATGCCAGCAGCTGATAGCGGTTGGCGTCCCAGATCTGCCCAGAGGCCAGCGTTTCACCAGGCTGCCGCAGCTCGTTGCCGCTCGAAAACACCATGACCCGCAGAGGCCTGGTCACGGACAGACAGGCATGTCCCTGGCTGGCCGCCAGTGCGATGGCCGCTGCGTCCAGCACCGTGCCGGGTGCCAGCAGCACGGCGCCGGCTGCGTATTCCTCTGCCCGCCTGCGGATGTTGCTGCCTGCCCGGGGCGCCTGCTCCATGTGGACCAGGGTGCCGTCGCGCTGGGTCTGTTCCTGCGGAACCACGGCCGTGGCCCCAGCCGGAACTGGTGCTCCGGTGAAGATGCGTGCGGCCTCCCCTTCGCGCAGCGGGGAGCTGGCTGCATCGCCCGCAGCGATCCGGTCGACCACCGTGAATGTTGTGAGATGCCCGGAGGTGTCGGCTACGACATAGCCATCCATGGCACTGTTGTCGAACAGGGGCGTGTCCTGACACGCCACCACTGAATTCGCCAGCACCCGCCCTACGCATTGGGCAAGCGGCAGATCATGTCCCCCGACAGGCCCCGGCAGGGCATCGAGCAACTGTGTCAGTGCCTCGTGGTAATCAAGCATGGGATTCCTTCCATTTCTGTTCGAGCCGGAGCAATGCCCCCGGCGTATTCGCATTGACAAAACCGGCAGCAAGATCCTCGCAGTCGACTGCGATGGAATGGCGGCGGGCAATCCAGCCACGCAGACTTCTGCCACCTTCTTCCAGATATTCCGCCACAGAGGCAAGGGCTGCCCAGGTCGCCAGGAGCATGGCGGGCTGAGGCCCTGCTTCCGTGCAGGGATAGGCCACCTCCAGACCGGGATTTTTCTCCCAGGCGGCCGCCAGCCTGGCCACCAGTGTCGAGGGAAATTCAGGCGTGTCGCAGGGTGCGAGCTGAACCCATGCCCCACGGTACAGCACCGCCCCTGGAGATGCAGTGGCATGCAGTGCCTGCAGGCTGGCCAGTGCGGCGAGCGGCCCCATGCCCTGCCATGCCGGCGCATCGCCCCAGACAGGAACACCCAGCTCGGCATAAGCCGTCAGGTGTCTGTTGGCGCTGATGCATGCACAGGCCACCTGGGGCATGAGCCGTTCCAGCACATGGGCCACCATGGGTCGATTGCCGAGCGGCAGCAGTCCCTTGTCGCGCCCCCCCATGCGTCGTCCCTCTCCGCCTGCCAGCACGAGTCCAAGGATCCTGGTGCGGTCGGTCATGCCGATTCCCAGCGCTGCCGTGCCTCGCTGTCGCTGTGCCGTGCCTCGACCCATTGATGGCTGCCATCGGCAAATTCCTCGCGTTTCCAGAACGGGGCCTCGGTCTTGAGGTAGTCCATCAGGTATTCCGCAGCGGCAAACGACGCACGCCGGTGTGGCGAAGCCGTCAGCACGAGCACGATGCCTTCTCCAGGCTCCAGACGCCCCACGCGATGGACCACACGGCACGCAGTGATCGGCCACCGGCGGCCGGCTTCCTGGGCGATGCGTGCGATCTCCGACTCGGTGAGTCCGGGATAATGCTCCAGATGCAGCGCTGCCAGCGGATGGGCATGGTCACAAGCCCGCACCATGCCCTGAAAAGCCACCAGCGCTCCTGCATCTCCCGCCTGCTCGCGCAGCAGCCGCTCCTCGGTTGCCATCTCAAAGGGCTCGGGCCCTACATCCACCTTGAGCCACATGGTGTCATCCCCCCGTGACCGGAGGCAGAATGCCGACCTCGGCCCCATCCGGCACGGGCGTATCGCCGTGAGCGATCTGCCGGTTCACGGCGACCCTGAAGACCTGCCCTGGAGCCAGCACCTCGGCCCAATGGGCATCCCGGCTGCGCAGCTGGGCGAGCAGCGTGTCGCTGGTGCAGCCAGCCGTCCAGGCGAGTTCCTCGGCCTCGGTGCCCAGGCGCTCCCTGAGGGCACCGAAATACAGAATTCTGATCATCTCTGTGAACTTGATTGAACTGATGAAAGCAATGGATACAGGCACCCCTGCCTCCATTGCGCAAGCACGAAGTCTGCCACAGACTCGACGGCATCAAGATTGAGAACAGGCAAGGAACATGCACCGGCAAGGTCTTCCATGGCATCGGTGGCCACTGCGATCACGCAGGGATCTTCCCCGTACCGCGGAGTCCGGCCAAGCGCAGGACGCCATACCTCGATCTTGGGAATCTGCAGATGCTTCTGCCCTTCGATCAGCACCAGATCGACCGGTGCCATCCGCGCCAGCTGCGCGGTCAGGTCGGGAGATTGTGCGGTCTCGACAAACAGACCCCACCGATGCGGACTCACCACCATCACCTCGGCAGCTCCAGCCAATCGGTGCCGGGCACTGTCCTTGCCTTCCGCGTCAAGCACGATGTCATGATGGCTGTGCTTGATGGTGGACACCCGCATCCCGCTCAGGCACAAGGCAGGCAGCAGCCGCTCGATCAGCGTGGTCTTGCCGCTGCCGGACCACCCCACAATCCCCAGCACCGCCTGTTGCCGTGCGGGCTTGCAGGACGCTGCAGCGGCCCTCCCCTCCTCAGCCACTACACTATCGCCCATCGCACACCTCTTGTTTCGGATTGCACAGCATGTCCTCCCTCACGCATTTTGACACCAGCGGACAGGCCCACATGGTCGATGTGGGCCACAAGGAAATGACCCGGCGCGTGGCCACCGCCACCGGGCATATTTCCATGCAGCCGGCCACCTTTGCCCTGCTGCAGGAAGGCAGCGCCAAGAAAGGGGATGTGATTGGCGTGGCACGCCTGGCGGCCATTCAGGGAACCAAGCAGACGGCTTCCCTGATTCCGCTGTGTCACCCTCTGGCACTGACCCATGTGCATGTGGAATTCACGCAGAGCGACGCGCACCACCAGGTACACATTCAGGTCACCACCGAGACTGTGGGACGCACAGGGGTGGAAATGGAAGCCCTGTCCGGAGTCATGGCTGGCCTGCTGACCGTCTATGACATGCTCAAGGCTGTGGACCGCGGCATGCACATCGACGGCATCCGCCTGCTGGCCAAGAGCGGCGGCAAGAGCGGCACCTGGACGGCACCTGCCGAGATGGAAAACTGAGCGCGGTCAGCTCCTGAGCCAAGCCCGTGGGCTGCATCAGTCATTCGGACAAGGAGCCAACCGAACGATTCGGAATGGAGAGGTTCTCAGCCACCCCAGCGGCGCACGCGCCCGGTGTCGATATGGACAAAGTTCTCGCGGGGATAGAAGCCCACGCCCCCAGCCTGCAGGGACAGTGCCGCACCATGCAGATCTGACAGCGAAGTGCCCGGAAGACGAATGTCGATGGCCTTGCCATCCATGTGCAGACTGTGCTTGGCCACTCCCCCTGCACGCGTTTCTCGCAGATTTTCATTGGTGGCTGGACTGCGATAGCCCGAAATGACCTGAAAGGACTCTCGAGACCCGATGACCTGCCGCAGCCGGAACAGCACGTCGAACAACTGGGGATCCATGTGGCCCACCGTGCCGCTGTAATGGTCTCGCAGGAACACGTTGAGCCGATTGAGGGACTGGGGCACGAAATCGCTCCCCACGGCATACACCAGCCGCAGACTTTCCTGCGTGTGCAGATTGTCAAATGAAAGACTGCGGGAGCCGGACAACGGGGCCAGCACCGGCGAGCTGAACGCCAGGGCCCGCCCTCCGTTCATGAGCAGACCTGCTGCGGCAGATACCTGGGCGGCCCGCATGGCCCCCCCGAGAAAACGACGTCGATGGGAATTGTGCTGAGATGTCATACGTTCAATGCCTGAACAACCAGCCCGTTCCCCATGACTCCCGCTGCATGGCATGACCACGGGAAATATATCGATGTCCTGCGGACACGCCGCCTGAGCACTCTGCTTTCCGGCATCGAAGCGCGGGGAGAAAACTCTCCCCGCATTCCTGGAGAACGGACCCTACAGGAATGGATTTGCTGAAGACAGCCTGCTCATTGTAGTCATCGCCCCTTTCTGGGGCTATCATTTTTTTGTAACGCCTTCGCGGACTTAGGGGCCTTTCCTGCAGTTCCCTGGTGAGAGAGGGCCTGCGCCAATACACGGTCTTGGCCGTACAGATCGCCCAAGAAATAGACCTTTCCATCACGTACCACAGCGGTGTTGTAGGTGATGACCACGGGCAGCGGCTCCTTGAGGCGTGCTGTGGTGGGCTGTCCCCGATCCATGGCCTTGCGGATGCGTTCTTCCGTCCATGCCGGATCGTCCTGGAGCACGAACTCGGCAAGCTGCACGGGTTCTTCGACACGAATGCAGCCGTGACTCAGATCACGTCGGGTGCGCGAGAACAGTCCCGGACTCGATGTGTGGTGCAGGTAGATGTTGGAATTGTTGGGGAAGACGAACTTCACGTCGCCCAGGGCATTCTTGGGCCCAGGACGCTGGCGGATGCGCGCCTTGCCTGCCAGCACGGCATTCAGCACCCCGGCAGAAGCGCTGGTGGTAACGCCGCCTCCAGCCGTCACGATCTCGAATCCCCCCCGCTTGAGGTAACCAGGATCGCGCCGCAGATGGGGAACCAGCTCCTTGCGTTCGATCGAGGGCGGCACGTTCCAGTAGGGGCTGAACTCGATGTAGCGCATGTCCTCGTCGAACAGGGGGGTACGAGTGTCCAGTGACTTGCCGACGATCACCCGCATGCCGAGTTTTTCCTCGGCCTGCCCACTGGCGTTGTCATAGGCTCTCAGATAGAACTCGGGAACGTTGACCACGATGCTGCGCCGCCCCTTGAGCACAGGAGTCCAGCGCATGCGTTCCATGGTGAGTGCAATCTGCTCTGCCCGAGAGGAAGGTGGCACCTCCAGCTGCGCCCGTGTGGCTGCATCCAGCACTCCCGTGGCAGCCAGCCCATGTCGCTGCTGGAAGGAACGCACCCCGGCCTGAAACGCCTTCTTGCCGGAAGCGGAACTGCCCTCCAGATCGGCTGCCGACAGATCGCCCAGAGCGACCAGGCGCTGCTCGGCCAGAGAAGACCCCGCCGTCGTCTGTGCTGCCGGATGTTTTTTGTTCGCCTTGCGCTGGGGAGCGACTGGCATGGAGGCAGACCCCTCTGCATCTGTGACCACCTGCCCATCGGCTCCTGCGCTGCGTTTCCAGAGGCTGCCACGCTCCAGGCGCAGGTAACGCCTGAGTGCAGCATGAAGGTCATCGTACATGGGCGTGCGGGGCGTCGCGGCACGCCAGGCCTGATCCAGGTTCTGGGCCTGCAGCGCATCACGCAGCACGGCAGAGGCATCGAAAGGCACGGCTCCATCGGCGGACGAGTAGCGCGCTCCCAGGGTGCGGGGATTGACGCGACCGGCATGCAGGTCATGCAGGTAGTGCTCGACCTGCCGGGTCAACTGCCCATCGGCGGCAGGCACCTCGGCTGCCTGCAATGGCCGGGTTCCGGCGTTGCGCACCAGCTGAGCCAGCGTCTCTGCCGCGTAGTCAGACGGCAACAGCCCATCTTCACGCGCGGCGGAAAGGCGCTGCACAGCCTGCCGGGCCACTGGGCGGGGCGCGTTCTGCGCATCGAACCACAGGCTGTCCGCCCAGGCTCCGAGAGGGGTCATGAGACAGGCCAGACTCCAGCACGCCAGAGTCAGGGGCCTACGGGAAAATTGCGGCAATGCGCCATGCAGCGAAAGTGGTGTCATGTGAGGCAATTTAGCACGTCTGCATGCATTTCCGAGAGGGCGTTCGGGTTTTGCCCGGGGCTGGGCCAAAGTGTCGGAATTTGGTATCAGACCAACGCTTCAGGAGATGTCGGTGACCTGTCCATGGGCAATGGTGATGCGCTGCTGGCAGCGCGCTGCCAGGGTGCGGTCATGGGTGACGAGCATCAGGGTGGTGCCCTGCTCTCGGTTCATGTCGAACATGAGATTCATCACGGCCTCGCCGGTCGCGAAGTCCAGACTTCCCGTGGGTTCATCGGCCAGCAGCACCCGAGGCCCCACCACAAAGGCACGCGCCAGAGCGACCCGCTGCTGTTCGCCTCCGGACATGACCCTCGGGAAATGGCGCATGCGCTGCCCCAGTCCCACCCGTTCGAGCATGCGGGCCGCCTCGTCATGTGCCGATGCACTGCCCAACAGCTCCAGGGGAAGCATCACGTTCTCCAGCGCCGTCAGGTTGGGCAGCAGCTGGAAGTTCTGGAACACGAATCCCATTTTGCGTGCACGCAGCAGGGCACGGGCATCCTCGTCGCGATCGAACAGATCCTCTCCCTCCACCCGGACCGTTCCACGGGTGGGCGTATCTAGCCCGGCAATGATGGACAACAGCGTACTCTTGCCCGATCCAGAGGCTCCGACGATGGCCGTGATGCTCCCTGCAGCCACGGAAAAATCGATGTCATGGAGAATTTCCAGATCTCCGCCTGGATCCCGCACGGTTTTGCTCACATGTTGCACGGCCACCGCTGCAGCAGAAGCAGGATCGGAGAAAGGGGTGACGCTTGATTCCGGAAGAACGGGTGTCATGTGAAAGAAAATGAGGCAACAGGACAGGCGGTGGCACACGATGCCAGCAGGCTCGACTGTACCAGCGTCACGGTGTCGCTGCCTTTCGTCCGCCCGGCGATCGGCGCAGGGCATTTCCCGGCTCTCGGCCTTCTCTGCTGTTTTTTGTCAAAAAACAGGTTCCATATGCACACGTTTTGTTTTTCCATCCGCAGAAGGCGACTGGCCTCCGCGCTGGTGCTTGGCGGTCTCGCCGCACGGCTCCCTGCCCAGGCTGCTGCCACGACGAATACCCCTCCGCCTTCAGCATCGATTCTGGTGCTGGGTGATTCTCTGAGTGCCGAATATGGCCTGCGGCGCGGAAGCGGCTGGGTGGCTTTGTTGACACAGCGCCTGGCACGCATGCATGCTCCCTGGCAGGTGGTAAACGCCAGCATCAGCGGCGACACGACCGCAGGTGGACGGGCCCGGCTTCCGGCGCTGCTGCAGCGTCACCATCCTGCCGTGGTGGTGCTGGAGCTGGGAGCCAACGATGCCCTGCGCGGACTGCCGATCGGTCAGACCGAGGCCCACCTGTCTGCCATGGTGCGAATGGCACAGGCTGCCGGTGCCCGAGTGCTCCTGGTGGGCATGCAGGTGCCTCCCAACTACGGCCCTGCCTACACGCGCCAGTTCGCACAGGTGTTTCAGGCCGTGAGCAGGCAACAGAAGACGGGACTCGTGCCCTTCCTGCTGGCCGGGGTGGCAGATGCTCCGCAGCCACTGCAGTGGTTCCAGGCCGACAGGCTGCATCCAAACGAACGGGCGCAGGGCCGCATGGAAGCCAATGTATGGCCCTCGCTGGCCCCCTTGCTCCGGGCTGCACCCCATTCCTCACGTGGAGTGGCCAGACGCTGAGCACCGCGCGAGGAGGCCTTGCGCACGGCTGGACTCGCAGCAGAGCCCCCTGTCAGGCAGGCTGCAAGGCAACGAGCGCCTGTTGCAGGTCGGCGATGAGATCGCCAGGAGACTCCAGGCCGATGCACAGACGCACCACAGTACCCTGCGCAATGTGGTGTGGCCATGTGCTGCGCATGTCCATGAGGTCATAGGGCATGACCAGACTGATGGGGCCTCCCCAGCTGTAGCCGATGCGGAACAGGCTCAGCCGATCGCAGAAGGCATCCACCTGCGCCTGTGTGCAGCCGGGGTCCACCACCAGACTGAGCAGCCCCGCAGCCAGACCGTCTGGGTGCTGTGCAGTGCAGCACAGGGCACGCCAATGCGCATGCCCCGGAGAGTCCGGCAATGCCGGATGCAGCACCTGCACAAAGGGGGCCTGCGCCTCGCACCAGTGCGCCACCTCGCGTGCGGCACGATCGGCCGCACGGTACCGCAGATCCAGACTGGGCAGACTGCGCAGCACGGCCTCCACGTCGTTCATGCCAACCCCGAATCCCAGGCGCATGTGGCTCAGCATGATCAGGCGACGCACATCCTCCCGTCGCGTCATGACGCTGCCCATCAGGACATCGCCCCCGCCACTCGGGTATTTGGTGAGCGCATGCACGGCAATATCGACGCCCAGAGCCACAGAGGGATCATGCGCTCGCAGCAGATCGAAGGGGCGCAGCGCAAGCCCTGCTCCCCAGGTATCGTCCAGTGCCGTCAATACCCCCCTGGATCGGCACAATCGCACCTGTGCGGCAAGATCCGGGAATTCCAGCGTCACCGAGCCAGCCGCCTCCAGCCATACCAGCCGTGTGCGTGGACTGAGCTTGGATTCGAGATCGGACAGATCCATGGGATCGTAGTACCGGTGCGTGATGCCCCACGCAGCCAGTTCACCCTCTGCCAGCGTCTTGCTGGGGCCATAGGCATTGTCGGGAATGAGCATCTCATCGCCCATGCGCAGCAAGGCCAGATTCACACAGGCAATGGCTGCCAGACCGCTGGGCACCAGCACGGCATACCTTCCCCCTTCAAGCGCGCAGAGACGCTCCTCGAGCACATAGCTGGTAGGAGTGCCGTGCAGTCCGTAGGTATAGGCACTCTTGTCGAGCCAGGTCCGTTCACGCATGGCCGCCACGGAAGGGAAGAATACGGTGGATGCCTTGCAGACCGGTACCTGCGGCGCTTCGAAATCCGCTGGCGGCTGATAGGAATGATGGATCAGGGCAGTATCGGGCTGGAATGTCATGCACGCATGATAGCGCGCGAGCCCTTGCTCCTCTGGCCCGCTCCGAGTGAGTGCCTGTTGCGGATATCAGCTTTTGCCAGGAGGGCCAGTTCTCCGCCCTGCTCTTGCCGTCCAGTACTGATGCACCCACCACACCAGGCTGATGATCAGATAGCTTCCCAGCCCTCCGGCGACGGCCAGAATCAGAAGCCCCACCATCAGCGGCTTGCCCATGGATTTGATTTTTTCCCAGTTTCCCAAGGACATCTGGGAAGCACCTCCCGACGCCGGCGTTGCAGTGGCCGCCCGGGGAAGAGCTGGAGCTGGACCGGACGTTCCCAGTACGGTACTGCCCAGTTCATACGCGAGGTAGTACACAGGCGCAAAGGTCACGGGGTTGCTCACCATGGTGCTCGCCGCTGCGGCAGGCAGGTTGGCGCGCAGCACGATCGCTGCAATGGCGGATGCGGGGATCTGGGCGATGGGCACCAGAAGACCAAAAAAGATGCCGATGGCCACCCCAAGTGCCACCCCGTGCCGGGACCACTGCCACAGGGAAGGACGCCCCAGCCATGGTGCAAGCCAGCCCAGCCAGCGGCTCTTTTCGAGTTTTTCCTGCGTGGGAATCCAGCGCTCTTGCCAGCTCATGTCTCGGTCATCAGGGCAGCAGGGAATCCTGGAGACGGGCGGCCAGGGTTTCGGGGCGCAGGGTATCGTAGATCTCGAACGGCTGGTGGATCCAGGGACTGCTGGGGAGATGTTCCACCGAGTAGTCCGGCTGAAACTGCGATACCCCCTTGGTCCAGATGACTGCGCTGCGCAGCTCCGTGATGGGAGGATAGTCATTGCGCAGCATGCGGATCACGGCTTCCAGTGTCTTGCCGGAGTCGGCCAGATCGTCGACCAGCAGCACACGCCCGGCAATCTCACCTCTGGGCGTGGTGATGTAGCGCGCGATGTCGAGGTGCCCCCGTACCTTGCCTGCCTGCTCGCGATAGGAGCTGGTGGACATGATGGCCAGCGGCACATCGAAGATGCGGCTCAGGACATCGCCTGGACGCATGCCCCCGCGCGCCAGGCACAGCACGGTATCGAACTTCCAGCCGGATTCATGCACGCTGAGCGCGAGGCGCTCGATCAGCCGACGGTATTCGTCATGGCTGACATAGAGGTGTTTGCCATCTTCGGTCAACATGCAGGGTCTCCTGGCTGGAATTGGCCTCAGGCCTTGGGAGCCGCAAAGGGATGCTGCATCATGATCGTATGGTTGCGATCGGGGCTGGTCGAGATGACATGCACGGGCACTCCCGTGGTTTCCTCGATGCGGCGCAGATAGTGACGAGCGGCGTCCGGGAGCCGGTTGTAGTCGGTCACGCCCACCGTGGATTGGGACCAGCCAGGCAGCGTCTCGTAGATCGGCTTGCAGCGGGCAATTTCCTCGGCGCCCATCGGAAGGATGTCGGTGGTGGTGCCATCGAGCTCATAGCCCACGCACAGCTTCAGTTCCGGCAGGCCGTCGAGCACATCCAGCTTGGTGATGCACAGACCGGTCAGGCCGTTCACCTGGGCACTGCGCTTGAGCAGGGCTGCATCGAACCAGCCGCAGCGACGACTGCGACCGGTGGTCACGCCCTTCTCTGCTCCCACGGTGGCCATGTGATAGCCCGGGGTGCCTTCCTTTTCCCATTCCAGCTCGGTGGGGAAGGGACCGCCACCGACACGGGTGCAATAGGCCTTGGTGATGCCGAGAATGTAGTGCAGCAGACCGGGGCCCACACCGGAACCGGCTGCCGCATTGCCAGCCACGCAGTTGCTGGAGGTCACAAAGGGATAGGTGCCGTGGTCGACGTCGAGCAGGGTACCCTGGGCTCCCTCGAACAGCAGGTTGCCACCGGCCTTGTGCACTTCGTTGAGTTCGCGGGACACATCGGCCATCATGGGCTTGACGGCCTCGGCATGGCGCATGGCTTCAGCGTAGACGGCGTCATAGGACACCTTGCCATCCTGCATGTAGGGCTTGAGGGCTTCACCGAAATCGACTTCGGCGGAATGCAGCCAAGTGGTCAGAATGTGGTTGTAGAGGGCCACGAGCTCCTGCAGCTTGGAGGCAAAGCGCTCCGGGAAGCGCAGATCCTGCATGCGCAGCGCGCGGCGTGCCACCTTGTCTTCGTAGGCCGGGCCGATGCCTCGGCCGGTAGTGCCGATCTTCTCGGCTCCGGCGCGGGTCTTGGCCGCTTCGCGTGCGATGTCGAGCGCGGCATGGAAGGGAAGGATGAGCGGACAGGCCTCGCTGATGCGCAGGCGGCTGCGCACTTCGACCCCGGCTTTTTCAAGATCCTCGATTTCCTCGAGCAGCTTGCTGATGGAAACAACCACTCCGTTGCCGATATAGCACTTGACGCCCGCACGCATGATGCCGCTCGGGATCAGGTGCAGGGCCGTGCGCACGCCATTGATGACCAGTGTGTGACCTGCATTGTGGCCACCCTGGAAGCGCACCACACCGTCCGCGCTCTCTGTCAGCCAGTCGACCAGCTTGCCCTTGCCTTCGTCTCCCCACTGGGTACCGACGACGACGACATTGCGGCCCTTGGCCACATCGCCCGAGAGATTGTTGCTCATAGTGTATGTATCCTCAAGAAATCGGTAAAAACGCTGGAGGGCCCTCAGGCCCGGTCGACAGGCACGAGCTGCCAGGATCCGGACTGGCACAGCAGCTCGCGATCGCATCGAAAGCCCTCTTCGGCATCAGCGGGCTGGCCAGGCAAGGTCACTACGACGGTCTGTCCTTCCTGCCGCAAGGCCATGACCACCTCGCGCCATGCGGGATCGTCGCTCCAGCGGGCCAGTACGGCGGCGGGAGCCTCTTGGGACGGCAGCGTGGCAGCGAGCGCCTTGACATCGAGACTGAAGCCCACGGCAGGCCGATTGCGGCCATAGACGGCACCCACTTCGTCATAGCGCCCACCACGCACGAGCGCGTTGTTGGAACCACGGCCATAGAGTGCAAAGCGCACGCCGCTGTAATAGGAATAGCCACGGGAATCGGCCAGATCGAACAGCACTTCGACACCAGGATGCGTGCGGACAATCTGGTCGGCGATCCAGTCGAGCTGGTCAAGTGCCTCGGTCACGGCCGGCAGCGCTGGCAGCAGGCTGCGGGCACGAGCCAGCACGCTGCGGTCGCCGTAGAGCGCGGGCAACGCCTGCAGGGCTTCTCGCACGGAATCGGGCAGTGCAGCCGCAGCCTCGGACAGGGCATTGGCATTCTTGGTGATGAGTGCGCTCTGGATGGTCCCTACATCATGGGCAATGCCCTGGGCCTGTGCCAGCAGTGCCGGAACGATGCGCGCATCGGAGAGATCGACCAGCAGCGCAGCTGCAGGCTGCTGCGCATCCAGGGCCCGCAAGGCGTCAATGGCCAGCGAAAGCACCTCGAAGTCTGCCTGCACGCCGCTGCATCCATAGAGTTCGGCACCGAACTGAAGCGGTTCGCGCGTGGCATGGGGCTGATCGGGGAAGGTATGCAGCACCGGCCCGCAGTAGCACAGACGAGTGACGCCAGGGCGGTTCAGCATGTGGGCATCGATGCGCGCAACCTGCTGCGTCATGTCGGCCCGCACGCCCAAAGTGCGCCCAGAAAGCAAATCCACAAGCTTGAAGGTCTGGAGAGCGAGCGTCTTGCCTGAGCCGGTCAGGAGCGATTCGATATGCTCGACCAGCGGGGGAATCACGAGCTCGTAACCGTAGCTGCCTGCCGTGTCCAGCAACTTGCGCCGGGTATCTTCAATGGAGCGCGCTTCGGAAGGAAGCACGTCGGCGATATGGTCGGGGAGTACCCAGGCAGACATGGCTGATGCAGTGCTGTTAAAAACAGGATTCTACAAGGTTTCACATGGCACAGCAGGAAAACATGGCCTCCGCACGCCATGCCGCATCCTGGACACACGCACCCGAGAGCCCTTCAGGATACCCACCAGTACAGCAGGAGCCCGGCAACGACACTCATGAATCCGAACAGTCTGATCTGCTGATCCGTCATGCGGGTGAGCCGCAGGAAGGTCTCGCGCCAGCGCGCCGGCAGGAGCATCGGCATGAGTCCTTCAAACATGAACATGAAAGCCAGCGCAAGCCAGAAAACATCCTGCTGCATGGCTGACCTCACTTGCCACCAGCCATGGCTCCGCCCTGGTGCATGAGCTTGAAGAAGTCATTGGAAGAAGGATCCACCACGACCACATCGCCCTTCTTCTCCATCACGCTGCGATAGGCATCGAGATTGCGATAGAAACGCGCGAACCGGGGGTCCTTGCCGAACGAATCGGCATAGAGACGGGTGGCCTGGGCATCCCCCTCCCCCTTCACGCGCTGGGCATCGCGGTAGGCTTCGGCCACCGCCACGTCGCGCTGCCGGTCTGCATCGGCCCGAATCTTCTCTCCTTCGGCGCTGCCGGTGGAACGCAGCTCGTTGGCTACGCGTTCACGTTCGGCCTGCATGCGCCGATAGACGGATTCGGTGATCGCCTCTGCGTAATCCACGCGGGTGATGCGCACGTCGACCACGTCAATCCCCCAGGGCTTGCTGCCGCGAACGGTCGCGAGCACCTGGGCCTTCACGTTCTGCATGAGGGCCTCCCGCTTGGTGGACAGCACTTCAGTGACGGTGTACTTGTTGATTTCCTGCTGGAAGGCATTGCGCACCACGCGGGCCAGCTGCAGACTGCCGGCAGCCTCGTCCAGGCCCACGTTGCGGATGTAGGCCTGGGGATCGGCAATGCGCCAGCGCACATACCAGTCGACGACCACGCGCTGCTTTTCGGCCGTGAGCATGGATTCGTTGTCCTGGCTGTCAAGCACGAGCAGACGCTTGTCGAGGAAGCGCACGTTCTGGAAGGGGGGTGGAAACTTGGCATACAGGCCGGGCTGGGTCACGACCCGGTTGATCTGCCCCATGGTGTAGACCACGCCGAACTGGCGCTGGTCGACGACGAAGAGCACCGAGGCCAAGGCCATCAGGGCCACCACCAGGCCTATGACGAAGGCGATCACTTTATTCATGAGCGGAAATTCTTTCGTATGCGTGCAGGAAGCGGACAAAAAGGCTGCAAGGGAAACGGGTCATTGGTTGCGGCTGCGCGCGACGTCCGGATCGCGGCTGCGTGCATCTGCCACGGGATCATTGGAACCTCCGGTGGCAGCCTGGGCTGCAGAGCCAGGAGACTGGGTCCCCGCTCCGGCAGAAGACGCGGCACCAGTCGACGTCGTCCCGGTGTCGGAGGCAGCCGGCTTGGCTGCGCCAGCTGCGGCAGAGGTGTTCTGCAGGATTTTGTCGAGCGGGAGATAGAGCATGCTGCCCTGACGGGTTTCCACCAGGATCTTGGTGACGCTGGAGTACACCTGCTTCATGGTGTCGATGTACATGCGGTCACGGGTGGCCTGGGGAGCACGCCGGTATTCCGGCAGGATGGCATTGAAGCGCTCGGCATCCCCCTGCGCCTGCGCCACCACCTTGGCCTTGTAGGCGTCGGCCTCCGACTTGAGGCGCGCAGCCGTACCGGTGGCCATGGGCACCACGCGCATGGCGTAGGCCTGCGCTTCGTTCTTGGCGCGCTCGCGTTCCTGACCGGCCTTGAGCACATCGTCGAAGGCGGCCTGCACCTGCTCTGGGGGACGCACACCGCCCTGCTGCAGGTTGACGCCCACGACGTCGATGCCGATCTGGTAGCGGTCGAGAATGGCCTGCATGAGCTTGCGCACACGCGGGCCGATCTGGTCACGCTCCTCTGCCAGGGCCGCATCCATGCGCATGCCGCCGATCACTTCGCGGATGGCGGTCTCGGCAGCCTGCACGACGGCCTGCTGCGGATCGCGGCTGGCAAAGAGATAGTCGCGTGCATTGCTGAGTCGATACTGGACGGCGAACTTGATTTCGACGATGTTCTCGTCGGCAGTCAGCATGGCCGAATCGCGCAACCCTGTGCTCTTGACGATGCCGTCGGAGCCTATGTCCACCGACCGGATCTGAGTGACATTGACCGTCTCATGGCGCTCGATGGGATAGGGGAGTGTCCAGTTGATGCCTGCTCCCACCGTGGTGCGGTACTGCCCGAAGCGGGTCACGACGGCCTGCTGCCCTTCCTGCACGATGAAGAAGCCACTGAGCAGCCACAGCACCAGTGCACCGGTGGCGATGGCACCGATGCCCAGCCCGGCTCCCTTGCCATCCGGAATGCGTCCACCGCCCTGCCCTGCTCCTGGGGGCTGCCCTTCACCACCGCCTTGCCTGTTGCCCAGCAGACGCCCGATCTTGCGGTTGAAGTCCCGCCAGAGTTCGTCGAGATCCGGCGCTGCACCAGCATCCTGGCGGCCGGGCTGGGAGCCTGGCCGTGGAGCAGATGGACGGGGCTCCTGTGCAGGAGGAGGCACATCCCTGTCGGGCTGGGCCGGCGGCGTCTCGTCGTCCTGCCGCCCCCAGCGGGGATCATTGAGATTGAATACATGGGTGGTCCCTGCTCGCAGAGAACGGGACAGCCGCCTCATGAAACCGGAGGTTCGGGAAGCAAGGGGCAAACGGACGGACGGATCGTTGGAATGCATGGAAATGGGGCAGCAGGTTCGGATCAGAAGGGAGATGCAGGAAGGATCAAGCCCATCCTGAAACAGGACGCACCCAAGCCAGATGCTGCCGGAATGCCGAAGTTAAAGAGACTATACCAGCGCAGCGGGCGCGACCGGACCGGACCGGCTCAGTCGAGCGGCCGCAGGGGATCCGCGTGCGCATCGTCGGCCAGCGTGCGGGACGCGGCCTCGCGACGGGTTCGCACCGCATCGGCCATGGCCTCGCGCACGGCATCGAGCCCCAGCCCCTCGCGCGCACTCACGTGGACGCGGGGAATCTGCCGATGGTCCACCTCATAGGTGTCCACCAGCGTCCGGGGGCGACGTTCAGGGGGAATGGCATCGAGCTTGTTGAATACCAGCAGCTGGGGAATGTGATCGGCGCCGATCTCGGCCAGCACCTGCTGCACCTCTGCAATCTGCTCCACCCATGCGGGACTGGAACCGTCGACCACATGCAGCAGCAGATCGGCATCGACAGCCTCCTGGAGTGTGGCCTCGAAGGCTTCGACCAGACCATGGGGCAGCTCACGGATGAAACCGACCGTGTCCGACAGCGAGACGCTGCACTCCACCTGCGGCAGATAGAGCTGGCGCGTGGTGGTGTCGAGCGTGGCAAAGAGCTGGTCGGCCGCATAGGCCCTCGCCTTGACGAGGGCATTGAACAGGGTGGACTTGCCGGCATTGGTATAGCCCACGAGAGAAACGGCAAACGCGTCGTTGCGCCGCCGCTGCCGCCGCTGGGTGGTACGCTGGCGCTTGACCTTTTCGAGACGCTCCTTGGTGCGCTTGATGGCTTCACCGATCATGCGGCGGTCGAGCTCGATCTGCGTTTCACCGGGGCCTCCGCGCATGCCGATGCCGCCGGCCTGACGTTCGAGGTGGCTCCACCGCCGCACGAGCCGCGTGCTCAGGTACTGAAGACGCGCCAATTCGACCTGCAGCTTGCCCTCGTGGCTGCGGGCCCGCTGGGCGAAGATTTCGAGGATGAGCATGGTGCGATCGTTGACCGGCATGTCGAGAGAGCGCTCCAGGTTGCGCTGCTGGGCTGGGCTCAGTGCCTGATCGAAGAGCACCTCGGTGGCGCCATGCTCGGCAGCCAGGGCACCGATCTCTTCTGCCTTGCCGCTGCCGACGAACAGGGCTGGATCGGGCGCGCGGCGCTTGCAGGTCAGGTGTGCGACCGGATCCAGTCCGGCCGTCTGGGCCAGCAATCCCAGCTCTTCGAGCTCGGCATCGAAGTGCGGGAGACCGAAGTCGACCCCCACGAGCAGCACACGCGGGCGGGACTTGTCGGGAGAATGGGAAGAACTCAAGGCAGAAGGTGAAAAATCATGCGGCGCATGCATCCTTCCAGGAGAAGGCTGTCATGCGCCGACGGAACCCCGGACAACCGGGCGAAAGGGAGTGAAATCAGGCTGCGGCGTCAGGGCTTGCCTGTGCCCCTTCGGCCGTCAGCGAGAAGTTGACGGCGCGCCCAGGAACGATGGTGGAGATGGCATGCTTGTAAACCATCTGGGTCACCGTATTGCGCAGGAGGACCACGTACTGATCGAAGGATTCGATCTGTCCCTGGAGCTTGATGCCGTTGACCAGATAGATGGACACCGGCACATGCTCGCGACGCAAGGTATTCAAAAAGGGATCTTGCAGCAATTGACCTTTATTACTCACGATATTCTCCGTGTTTGTTTGTGATTATCGAGTGAACTCAGACCATAACATAGCTGGAGAAGGTTCTGCCCGCTGCAAGAGGCAAAGCCCTGTTTTTTTGTGTCCAAAGGCACGGGAACGGCAAACGTCTCTGCACGATCGCCTGTCGGAGCGCTGTGCGAGAATTCCGATCCGGGCCGAATGACCGGTCCGAATCGTCGAGGAAAAAAGATGGTCTATCGCCCCGAACCCGCCCATGTGCATGGCCGGCGCAGCCGCGTTGCCGTGGTGCTGTGCAACCTGGGTACGCCCGAGGCCCCCCGCCCTGCCGAGGTGCGGCGCTATCTGGCCCAGTTCCTGAGCGATCCCCGCGTGGTGGAACTCCCCCGGGCGCTGTGGCTCACGCTGCTGCATGGAGTGATCCTGCGCACGCGGCCTGCACGTTCGGCCGCCAAATACGCCTCTATCTGGCAGAAGGAAGGCTCGCCGCTGCTGATCTGGACGCGCAGACAGGCCCAGCTGCTGCAGGGGTGGATGGGGCATCAGGGACACGACGTGATCGTGACCCATGCCATGCGCTACGGACAGCCTGCCCTCGACGATGTGCTGGACCACCTCAAGACCGAAGGCGTGGAGCGGGTGCTGATTCTGCCCGCCTATCCCCAGTATGCGGCATCGACCACGGCCAGTCTGCTCGATGCGCTGGGAAGCTGGGTGCAGCAGACCCGCTGGGTGCCCGAGCTGCGCACGGTGACGGCCTACCACAACCACCCTGCCTACATTGCGGCGCTGGCCCGACAGGTGCAGGCGCACTGGGAACGCGAGGGACAGGGCGAGCTGCTGCTGCTGAGCTTTCATGGGGTGCCGGCTCGTTCGCTGGCCCTGGGCGACCCCTACCACTGCCAGTGTCAGGTGACGGCACGGCTGCTGCGCGAAGCGCTGAGGCTGCCTGCAGAAAGGGTGATCGTGAGCTTCCAGTCCCGGTTCGGGCGGGCCCGCTGGCTGGAACCCTATACGCAGGCCACGGTGGAAGGCCTGCCGGCAAAGGGCGTGAAATCCATCGATGTGATGTGCCCCGGATTCACGGCAGACTGTCTGGAAACGCTCGAAGAAATCGACATGGAAGTGCGGCAGGCATTCCTGCAGGCGGGGGGGCAGCGCTACGCCTATATTCCCTGCCTGAACGACGCTCCGCACTGGATCGAGGCACTGGGTCAGATCGGTCTGCAGCATCTGCAGGGATGGCCCACGGCTCTGCCATCTCCCCAGGAGGCCCAGCTTGCAGAGCAGGTCCGTGCCGAGAGCGCGGCGCGGGCGCGTGCGATGGGTGCTCCCCAGTAGGTCCGGCGCCCTGCGCACAGGAAGACCATGCACATGATGGAGACGCTGTCAGGCTGGCTCATGGGTCTGGGCATGGCCAAGCCCGTGCTCACGGCCCTGGTTCTGCCTCCACTCGGCCCCCTGGTGGGACTGCTGCTCGGTCTGGGGATGTTGTGGCGTGCCCGCCCCCATGCAAGTGGGCCGGGGCGGATGTGGGTGGGCGTCTCGGTTGCGGCGCTGTGGATTTTTTCGTGCCAATCGACTGCTGTCTGGCTGGCCCGGCATGCCCTGCCGGTCTTTGCCCCAGTGACCCCTGCAGAGCTCCGGCAGAAGCAGGTGGACATGATCGTGGTGCTCGGGGGTGGCATTGATCTGCTGGCTCCCGAATATGGCACGCCCCAGCTCAGCCCTGTCAGCATGGAGCGACTGCGCTATGGCGCGTGGCTCGCCCGGGAAACGGGGCTGCCACTGGGATTTGCCGGAGGGGTGGGTTGGGGCAATGCGGGTGCCACGGGCACGGCAACTTCGGGAGTACCTGCCGAGGCTACCCTGGCAGCTTCAGTCGCGCCCCGTACCTTTGGCGTACCGCTGAGTCTGGCCGATGCCACATCGCGCGACACGCATGAGAACGCGGTGCAGATGGCCCGGCTGCTGAAGGCGAAGAACCTGCACCGCATTGCCCTGGTCACCAGCGCATGGCATCTTCCGCGCGCGCAGCGTGAATTTGCCCGCACGGGACTCGATGTGGTGCCGGCCCCGATGGGCTTCACGGGCCCGTATGAAAGAGGATGGCTCGATGCGCTGCCCAGCGGACACGGCATGATGGCCTCCCGGCAGATCCTGCGTGAATGGCTGGGCCTGATGCTTACCAAGGGATGAATGGGCCAGTCATGCCCGATACCTGCGCCCTCTGGGTGGGCGAGAGATCGCCGAGATGGCATGACCTGGAGCGCAAAGAGCCCCGTGCGATCAGGGAACACACAGCACGTCTGTGGCGCTTCGGCCAGCCGTGGCTGCAGAACCGCTGCGCAGACGGGCAAGCGTGCGACCGATCTGTTTCCCCCACTGCCGCATGAGGATCTGCTGGGCCTGTACGGCATCGGACACCGCAGGACCGGCAGGCACTCTGCGCCAGCTGCTCCGGCATACGAGCGCCCTGGACGCTTCTCCCGATGCAGAGACGGGGGCAAGGGCCTGCAGGGACCAGGTGGCATCGAGGTCCACGTATTGCCCCAGGGCCATGTCCATGCGCTGCACGGACAGTTGCAGCGCATACACAGGCAGCCCATAGCGCACGGCTCCGGGTGCAGGAATCTGCGCGTACTCGGGTCGTTCGAGCACCCCGGCAAGGACGGCACTGCGGATTTCGTCGGGCAGACCGCCCCGCCACTGGTCCTGCGGCAGGGGCACGACCTCGTCGCCGCCACTGAGCACCTGCAGTTCGGGACGGTCCAGCCCATCCGGGAGATGGACTTCTCCGGTGGTGATCAGAACCTGGGCGCGGTGGGTATCGCTGCTCCTCCCCGCTGCCTGCGAGGGCATGGACAGAGTGTGCAGCATCGGGAGCCGACCGGAGCCGCAGGCCGTCAGCAACCCGCTGCCGAGGCAGATACAGAAAAAACCTGTCCAGCGGTGGATTGCGGAGCGCGGAGGAAAAGGCAGATGCAGATGCGACTGGAACACGGCTTCATTCTCCGAGGGAACGGGAGGACGGTGATGGCACGGGGCGAATGGGAGACATCTGCTCGCTTCTTCCGCGCAGCAGGGCATCGGGCTGGGCCTGCAGAGAGTCGCTGAGCATGCGCACCGAACGGGCAGCCTTGCGTACCTCCTGCAGCGCATCGCTGGCCTGATCGGTCAGTCCGCCGGGTGCCAGGGTGCCCTGGGTCTTCTGAAGGGTGGCGTCGGCTGACTGCAGGGCATGCTGGGCGTCGACCAGGGCCTTGCGCGCTTCGGGCGTCAGGGTCTGCAGGCTGCGGTTGGCCGTATCCAGAGCGGCGGTAGCCGAATGCAGGGTGCGCTGCAGGTCGCTGCCGATCTGGTCGAAGCGCACCTTTTCGAGTCGACTGGCAATGCTGGCCAGCTGGTTCTGCAGCTGGTCGATGCCGCCCGGAAGAGAGGGAAAGATCAGGGTGTCGCCGCCAGCGGTGGCCACGGTCGCCGCAGAGGCCGCCGTGCGGACCCCATGTTCCAGACTCACGTAGAGCTGACCGGTCAGAAGGTTGCCATTCTTGAGTTGGGCGCGATAGCCATGGGTGATCAGATAGCGGACGAAGGCGAGGTCCTGCTGGCGCCGGGCAGCCTCGGTCCGCAGGCGGCCGCCTTCCTGCTGCTGGAAGTGCCAGTAGGCCGCTCCGAGCTGACGCGGATAGAGCGCTGCATCGACCCATACGAAGAAGCTCTTGCGGGCCTCGTCGTAATCGACGGAGGTATCGAGCACTTCGCCGATGGCCTTGCCCTGCAGCTCCACGGGGGCATTGATCGCCAGTCCACGGATCGACTGGTCATAGCGCATGCGGATCATGACAGGCGGCTCCTCGCGGGTGGCGAAGGCCTGCTTCTGGTTGTCGTAGAGGGTGAACACCGCATTCTCGGGCGCTGCCTGCGGCGCAGGTGCCGAGGCGGCGGCCGCCGCATAGGACACGGAGCGGGGACGATCTCCGAAGGCGATGCCCCCTGCCACGATGGAGGCCAGGGATTCGGTGTTGACCTTGAATCCATCCGAACTCACGGAGACATCCACTCCCGATGCGTTCCAGAAGCGGGTTCGGCCATTGACGAAACCGTCATAGGGATGATCGACGAAGATCTCGATGGCGACCTGCTTGCCGGAAGGATCGAGCGTGAACGATGTCATGCGCCCTACCTGCATGCGGCGGTAATACACGGGAGACCCGATGCCCAGCGATCCCATGGCCGGTGCCAGCAGTCGGAAGCGTCGCCCCTTGCTGTCGCGCATGACGGTAGGGGGCTGCTCCAGGCCGACGAATTCGAGCTGACTCGGACTGTCATAGGACCCGGCATCCACACCCACATAGGCCCCCGAGAGCAGGGTATTGAGCCCCGACACCCCTCCCAGCCCCAGCTGCGGCCGCACGATCCAGAACTTGGAATCGCGATTGGCGATGCGGGCCGCAGAGCGTTCGAGTTGAACCGAGACGACCACGCCCTCGCCGTTGTCCTCCAGCTCGATGCGCTGCACGGTGCCAATCACCACTTCCTTGTAGCGCACCTGGCTCTTGCCGGCCACGAGACCTTCGGCGGTCTTGAAATGCAGCTGCAGCCGGGGCCCTGTCTGCAGCCAGTTGTGCACGGCAAAGGACAGTGCGATGAGTACAGCCACCATGGGCAGCAGCCAGATGAGAGAAAAGCGCGGCCGCCGCACCGTGGCGCGCAGCACGGGCGATGGCGGAAGGGCATCATCGGTCACAGGCTCCGTACCGGGATCAGCGGCAGGCTCACGGGGCTGTTCGGCCAATGGAGAAGCGGACGGAGAAGCAGTTCCGTCGCGTTCGGGGGGCTTGGCAGCGGATTCGGAGATAGGTTCCGGCATGGAATGAAGAAGATCGCAGAGGGACAGGCGGGCCACGCCACACCCGGTACAGGCATGGCAGCTGCTGACACCGGCAGAACGTGGGACAAGACCTGTCCCATCCACACTCTGCCGAAGCGCAAGGTCTCTAGCTTAGCGGCTTCCCGGGGCCCGGGCATGTCGGATGGGAAAAGGATGTTCCGGCAGCCTGGCGCTCGCCGCATGGGAAACCGCCGTCCGTGCGCCCTCCCCTCTGCGGGAAATTTCCTGCCCGAGCCCCGGAGACAGACCTTGCTGCTCTCCTGCTCAGGGTTGTCGAACGGGGTATCTCCTCAGATCGGGGAAGACCGCTCCTTGGAAAATCCCCGGCAGAGGCGTGCTGCCCAGCTGCGTCGTGCCCAGGAGCGCTCCTGTGCCGCGTTCGGCTCCAGGGCACGGTAATAGGCATCCCAGAGCAGGCGGGGGTCGAAATGCTGTGCGGCCAGCATGGTGAACACCACCATCATGCCGAACGACCAGGCGGCCGGTCCGATCTTGACCTGCATGAGGCCGTCGAAATGCACCAGCGCAGCCAGCAGCACCACGACAAACACATCCAGCATCGACCATTGCCCTATCCACTCCATGGCACGGAAGAGCAGCGTATTGTTCCTGACCTCACCGAACCAGTTGCATCGCAGGCTCAGCAGGAGCCAGCCCATGACCGCAAATTTGAGCACCGGCACGGCCAGACTGGCCGTGAAGACCACCATGGCAATGCCGACCGAGCCGTTCTGATACAGATCGATCACACCGGACAGGATGGTGTGCTCGGCCGGCACGTTGTGCAGGGTGCTGGTCGACATGATGGGCATGAGGTTGGCCGGTACATAGAACGTCAGGGCGGTAAGCAGGTAGGCGGTGCACCGCGCGAGCCCGGCTTCCTGGCGATGGTGCAGAGCCGCTCCACAGCGCATGCAGCAGGGCTGCACGTTCCGTTGTCCTGCGGCTGGGTACGATCCCGCCTCCGGCAGTCGACGATGCACCATGCCGCAGCGATGACAGACCAGAAAGGCACGACGCCAGTCCGGCCCCGCCTGCGCCAGAGCCTGGGGCGTGAGGTGGCTTGCAGGCACCAGCCCAGACTCCTCGGCCATGCGCCACAGGGTGGGAGTATCGAGCCGTGCCAGCACGGCCAGCAGCGTGACCAGCAGCCCAAGAGCCACGAGGCCCAGGTCAATCTGCAGGCGTCCGATGCTGGCGAGCTTGATGAGCGCCACCAGCACCCCGAGCAGAAACACGGCCAGCATGTTCCAGTTCCGGGTCATGTCCACTGCGCGCAGCATGCGCACCAGCATGCGCGGCATGGCGCGGGCCGCAAGGCACCACAGGGCGCTGGTGAGGACTGCCAGCTCGGCCACCGGCAGCAGCACGGCAGTGAAGAAAGTCATCCAGCCCACCACCCAGTTGCCTGCATGCCAGGCGAAACGGATGCTCTCCCAGATGGAAGTGGACTGAAGGTTGCCCTGTACATCCAGGGTCACCAATGGGTAGACCAGCACATGCACCAGCATGATCCAGGCGGTGAGGCAGATGGCGAGCAGCTGCCGTGGAGTCCAGCCCTGGAAGCGCGCGAGCGCATGCCCGCACCGGCTGCATGAGGCCACCTCCCCGCGCCGGAGGGGGCCCACAGCCACCACGCTGTCACAGTGCGGGCACACCTCAAGCCGGGTATGGCACGACAGCGGAGCACCTGCTTCCTGCGGTGCCCCATTGGCACACAGCAGGGAAGAAAACAGCTTGGACGACATGCAGCGGGATGGAACGAAGCGGTGAAAGGGGGATGGATCCGCATACCCGCTCTCCTGGACACGCGGCAGAACGAGGCCCTGTGTCCGGGGCATGTACGGACTTCTACAATGGCACCATTGTCCCGCAGAACGCCTGCAACGGCCACAAGGGCCACGAGCCGTTCCCGGGGCCTTGACGTTCTTTCGCCATTTCTCTATCTGGGAGGATGAAGGGGGGCCGCACGGCTCCAGAAGCTTCCTGTCCTCCCCTGCCCTTCAGGAGTTTCTGCCCATGTTCACAGGCATCATCACCGGCACTGGCCACATTCGCCACATCACGCCCCTGGGCGATACCGCTGCCCATGGCAAGCGGCTGACCCTCCAGGCGCCGGCAGGCTATCTGGACGACGTGGCCCTGGGCGACAGCATCGCCATCAACGGTGCCTGCATGACCGTGGTGGCATTCGACCAGCAGGCAAGCACCTTCGACATCGACATCTCGGCCGAATCGCTCGACAAGACCTCCGGACTGGATCGCGAAGGACTGGTCAATCTCGAAAAGGCGCTCGGCGCCCATGAACGCCTGGGTGGACACATCGTGAGCGGCCATGTCGATGGCATCGGCATGGTGCGCTCCTTCGATGCCGTGGGCGAAAGCCAGGAACTGCGCATTCTGGTTCCGCGTTCTCTGGCCCGCTTTCTGGCCTACAAGGGCTCGATCACGGTCAACGGCGTCAGCCTCACCGTCAACCGGGTCACCGACCTGTCCGGGCAGGAAGCGGCCTCGACCGGGTATGGCTGCGAGATCAGCATCAACCTCATTCCCCATACCGTGCAGAACACGGCCCTGCGCGTGCTGGAGCCCGGCATGCGCGTCAATCTGGAGATCGACCTGATTGCCCGTTACGTCGAACGCATGCTCGCGGTCAGCCCCGGCCTGGGAACAGCAGCCTCCTGCTGACCCTGGCCGAGAAGATGCCCCATCGCAGCTGCATCATGCTGCGTGCCGTGCCGGTCTTGCCGCACCATTCCGGCACCCTGCCTATGCAGCGGGACGTCCCGCATGGTCATGGTCATGGTCATGGTCATGGTCATGGTCATGGTCATGGTCATGGTCATGGTCATGGTCATGGTCATGGTCATGGTCATGGTCATGGTCATGGTCATGGTCATGGTCATGGTCATGGTCATGCGAAGGGAAGGGACTGTGTCCCCACATCAGCAGACGGTCGCGCCCTTCCACCTCGAAATCCACCCGTGCGCCCACGGGCAGCATCACCTTGGTGGGCACATGCCCATGGGGAAGCCCGGTGAAGATGGGGGTGCGTGTCTGTGTGCGGAGCCAGCGCACGACGGCTGGCATGCCGAATCCCCGATCCTGGGGCAGACGCCTGTAATCGGTGAACTGCCCCAGCAGGATGGCACGCTGCCGATCCAGCACGCCGGCATGCAGCAGCTGGGTGAGCATGCGCTCGATGCGATAGGGCTGCTCGGCCACATCCTCCAGAAACAGCACGCCCCCTTCCACATGCGGGAAATAGGGAGTCCCCAGCAGGCTCGTGAGCACACACAGGTTGCCCCCCCACAGGGTCGCATCCCGCACGGGGGCCTCCAGCGCGGGGAGCTCGTCTTCGGGCTCCTGCCGCTTGGTCACATACCAGCCTGCGCCCTCGCTCGACCCATCCAGCAGTTCCTCGAAGCAGGCCTGGGTGATGTCGTCCGGCTCCTCGGCCTGCCCCCAGTCGGCAAGAAGAAGATTGCCGGCCCAGGTGGGGGTTTCCAGCCCCTCGCGCGCCAGAAGGGCCAGCTGCAGGGCCGTGAAGTCGCTCAGCCCGACGAACAGCGTGCCATGCGCAATGGCATGCGCCATGTCCCGATAAGGCAGGCGCGGCAGCAGCCGCGTGAGCCCGTAGCCGCCCCGCGTGGGCAGCACCATGTCGGCCCCGCTGGCCGCTGCACGCGCGATGGCGGCCAGCCGAACCTCGTCGTCGCCGGCAAAGCGCTGAAAGGTCGACAGGGCATCCCGATCCTGCTCCACCTGGTGTCCGAGCGCCTCCAGCCGCTTGATGCCGCGCCGATAGGCCGCCTTGTCCCGAACGGCCCCCGAAGGAGAATAAATGTAGATGTGCGCCATGTGCGGACTTCCTTTCTTGCTATCGATGAACAGGGGGCTCTCCATGCCCCGACAGAGGGGAGCCCGTCCCGGTGGGCACGGGCCAAGGAGCCATCATGGCCCCTGCGTCTGCTGCGCACGAAGCTGCACCATCAGCGGCGCCAGCGCCTGCGCATGGTCCTGCGCATGCCGTGCCAGCCATGCGAGCAGCGCGGCACCGCAGCAGCCAGGCTCCAGTCCCTCGGCCAGTGCCGGACAGGCGTCGCCCTGCCCTGACACTGCGTCAGAATGCGCCTCGACGTCCAGAAAAGCCGCATCCTGGGGGGCAGGTGGAAGCACTGCGCTCCAGGCGGGCCATCGCCATGCGGCACGGTGTCCGGCATCCGGCCAGGGCAAGGTCCAGACTTCCCGGCTCTCCCCGTGCATGCTGCTGGCCCAGTGTCTGCCCGGATCGAACGAAGACTTGCGGGCACAGGCCAGCCTCCAGGCACGGGCAGGCTGACGGCTCAGCACTTCCCAGGCATCGCCCCATACGGGGTCGAGCGCCTGCCAGACAGGGCCGCGTTCGTGCGCATCGGCTTCACCCTGCCCGGATTGTCTGGACTGCCCAGACTGTCGCACCCACCGGGCGGCCAGCATGGCCGCACTGTCGTGGCTCACGATCAGTGCGGGAGCCATGCCGGCCGCCGGGGTCAGCTGCTCCCACCACTGCATGAGCAAGTCCAGCTGCCCCTGCAGGGAATGCTGGGCAGTCTTCTTGGGCTTGTCGCTCAGGCCATGCCCCGGAAGGTCCGGTGCCAGCACCCGCCATCCCGTCGCATGCAAGGCCGCTATCCACGGCTGCCACTGCGCCGCCTGCGCCGCATAGCCATGCAGCAGGACCACCGAGGGGCGAGTCGTGTCACCGGGCGCACTGTCGTGGTAGTGCAGGCGCCAGGCAGGAGCCTTTGTTTCCGGCACGCAGGGCACCAGTGCCCAATGGCTGGTTTCCGGATTCCACAGAGGAAACATGGCGCAGACCTGCCGAAGCAGGCGCACCGCGTCCTCGCGCAGTGGCGCATGCGCCGGATCATCGCGACGCATGGCACTCCGCTCGCGCCGCTCCCTGAAAAAGGCGCGCAACACCGTGGCACATTCCTGCTGCACCTTGCGCAGGGTTTCCGGCATGGGAACTTCGTCGGCCCCCAGCAGACGGACACGGGTCTGGTGATTGAGCGCCTCCTGTGCAAAGAGATTCACCACCGATCCGGCCGCTCCGGTCCGGGGATCGGCCACCGCATACACCACTTCCGCAAGGCGGGCATGGAGCATCGCCCCGCTGCACATCGCACAGGGCTCCAGCGTCACGTAGAGAGTACAGCCTTCGAGCCGGTAGTTGCCGAACTGCCGCGCAGCTTCCCGCAAGGCCTGCACTTCGGCATGGGCACTCGGGTCGGGCCCCTGAATGCAGGCATTGCCTCCCCGGCCCAGCAGGGTTTTGCCATCGGGAGCAACCACCACCGCTCCCACCGGCACCTCGCCTCGCTGGGCAGCCAGGCGGGCCTCCTGCAGCGCCATGCCCATCCAGTGAGCATCGGCCGCCGCGTCACCACCCTGTTCACGGACATCCATGAATTCCTGCTTCATTCGGACTGCTTGTCGAGCTCGCGTTGCTGGTTCTGCTGGGCTGCCTTGAGGGCCTGTTCCATCTGGCGCTGGGCATCCCGCACGTTCACGGCTCCCTGCGCCCCCGCCGCCACGCTGGAACTGGAGGCCGGCGCAGGCGCCACGGCCGTGAGCTGCTTGCGCACCATGCCCGCGATCAGGAGCACTACCACCAGCAACCCCACCATAGAAAAAATACTCCGCATCTTTCGCCTCCCCGTGCATTCCAGCGCACTGCCCCTCATTGTGCCGCGTCAGGCCCTGCCTGCCGGCCTTCCCGAAGAGGACAAAAGGCTGCGCACAAAAAACTCAAGGCACCGAAGTGCCTTGTCGTGCAGAGCGAGCCGGAGACTCAGTATCCCAGCCCGGAGGGGGCTGCTCAGCCCTTGTTGTAGTTGGCCACGCCGTCGGTGATTTCCTGAGCGGCAGCTTCCAGTCCTTCCCAGCCCAGCACCTTGACCCACTTGCCCTTTTCGAGATCCTTGTAGTGCTCGAAGAAGTGGCTGATGGTCTGCAGCGTCAGGGGGTTGAGGTCTTCGAGCTTGTTGATGTGGCTGTACTGCGGGCAGATCTTGGCGGTGGGCAGGGCCAGCACCTTGCCATCCACGCCGGCCTCGTCTTCCATCTTGAGGATGCCGAGCGCACGGCAGGGCACCACCACGCCAGGCTGCAGCGCGAAGGGAGTCATCACCAGCACGTCGACCGGATCACCGTCACCCGACAGGGTCTGGGGCACATAGCCGTAGTTCACGGGATAGTGCATGGCGGTGGTCATGAAGCGATCCACGAACACGGCGCCGGATTCCTTGTCCACTTCGTATTTCACGGGGGCGGCATTGGCGGGGATCTCAATGACGACGTTGAAGACTTCGGGCAGCTTGGAACCGGGGGTGACTTTGTCGAGTGACATGAATGCTCTCTTGGGTGAGGTAAGTGAATGAAAATCCGATGGAAAGACCGGAAAAACCGCCGCACGATTCTAGCCCATGCATGCTGACCCGGGTCTTGCGGGAGCGAAGCGTGCGACAATTCTGCCCACTCTCGGGAGCAGGCCAGGAGCATCTTCTGCCCCTGCGATCGCGCTCCCGACTGGGGATTTCCCTGACCAGCGCACCATCGCATCGTGGCCACCCAGGCTGGGCGGTGCAGGGCCCTGCCCCTCCTCTCCCCTTTCTATTTATTTCAATCCTCTCTCATTCCAGCAAGGAACCATCAACATGGAAGCAGAACGCATCAACAGCATCGGCAACACCCTGGCGGACCTCAGCCGGAGGACCGATGACCTACGGGGGTATCTTTGACTACCCTGCCAAAGCAGAACGTCTGAGAACCGTCAACGCGGCCCTGGAAGATCCCGCCGTCTGGAACGACCCCAAGAAGGCACAGGAACTCGGCAAGGAAAAGAAGCAGCTCGATGACGTCGTCGTCGTGCTCGACACCCTGTCGCAGGAGCTGTCCGACAGCACCGAACTGTTCGAGATGAGCAAGGAAGAAGGCGACGACGATGCCCTCGCGGCCATCGAGGCCGACACCCAGCCCATCCGCGAACGCATCGAGTCGCTGGAATTCCGCCGCATGTTCAACCAGCCGGCCGATCCCAACAACTGCTTCATCGACATCCAGGCCGGAGCCGGTGGCACCGAAGCGTGTGACTGGGCCAGCATGCTGCTGCGGCAGTATGTGAAATACGCCGAGCGCAAGGGCTTCGGAGTCGAGATCCAGGAAGAGACGCCCGGCGATGTGGCCGGCATCAAGAGCGCCAGCATCAAGATCGAGGGCGAATACGCCTATGGTCTGCTGCGCACCGAAACCGGCGTGCACCGGCTCGTGCGCAAGAGCCCGTTCGACTCCTCCGGCGGCCGCCACACCAGCTTCGCCAGCGTGTTTGTCTACCCGGAGATCGACGACTCCATTCACATCGAGATCAACCCGGCCGATGTGCGGGTCGACACCTACCGCGCTTCGGGCGCAGGCGGCCAGCACATCAACAAGACCGACTCGGCCGTGCGTCTCACGCACGTCCCCACCAACATCGTGGTGCAGTGCCAGGACAGCCGCAGCCAGCACTCGAACCGCGACGTGGCGTGGCAGCGTCTGCGCGCCCGGCTGTACGACTACGAGATGCGCAAGCGCATGGAAGCCCAGCAGCAGCTCGAAGCCACCAAGAGCGACGTGGGCTGGGGCCACCAGATCCGCAGCTACGTGCTCGACAACAGCCGCATCAAGGACCTGCGCACCAACGTCGAGATCAGCAACACCCAGAAGGTGCTCGACGGGGATCTGGACGCCTTCATCGAAGCCTCGCTCAAGGCAGGCGTGGGCAGCGTGCGACCCCAGTAAGCGATATGGCCCGGCTGCGCCTGTGCTGCACAGGGCAGCCCGGGCAGTGCTATCGTTGGGAGCCGTCATGGACGCACATGGGCCCATGATGGCCGGCCTTCCAACCCGTCTCCCCGACCAGTGGGAGACATCCTGCCACTCCCCTTTCCGCGCCGCTCCTCCGGAGCCGCGCATGTCTGCATCGATTGGATCACACCATGTACCGTGAATCGCTTTCTCCCGCTCCCACCGTCTACCGCAAGGATTACCAGCCTCCGGCCTACTGGATCGACACGGTCGACCTGACCTTCGACCTGGATCCTGCCAAGACGCGCGTGCTCAACAAGATGACGCTGCGCCGCAATCCGGACGTGCCCGAGCAGCCCCTGCGCCTGGACGGGGAGGAACTCAATCTGGCCCGCGTGCTCGTCAACGGCGAAGGCACCTCCTTCAAGATGGAAGGCGACAAGCTCGTGCTGGAGAACCTGCCGGCCGGCCATGAACCGTTCTCGCTGGAAATCTTCACCACCTGCGCCCCCAGCAAGAACACCGAGCTCATGGGCCTGTTCATGAGCCAGGACTGCTTCTTCACCCAGTGCGAGGCAGAAGGTTTCCGTCGCATCACCTACTTCCTCGACCGCCCGGACGTCATGGCAGTCTACAAGGTCACTGTCCGTGCCGACCGCAAGCGCTACCCGGTGCTGCTGTCCAACGGCAACCTGCTCGAAGAAGGCCCGCTCGAAGACGGCCGCCACTATGCGGTGTGGCAGGACCCCTTCAAGAAGCCCAGCTACCTCTTTGCCCTCGTGGCAGGCCAGCTCGTCGCCCGCGAACAGCGCATCACCAGCCGTGCCGGCAAGGACCACCTGCTGCAGGTCTATGTGCGCGCCGGTGATCTGGACAAGACCGAGCACGCCATGCGCTCGCTCCAGCACGCCATTGCCTGGGACGAGGCCCGTTTTGGCCTGAGCCTTGACCTCGAACGCTTCATGATCGTGGCAGTGAGCGACTTCAATGCCGGGGCCATGGAAAACAAGGGCCTCAACATCTTCAACACCAAGTACGTGCTGGCCAAGCCTTCCACCGCCACCGATGGAGACTTTGACGCCATCGAAAGCGTGATCGGCCACGAATACTTCCACAACTGGACAGGCGACCGCGTCACCTGCCGCGACTGGTTCCAGCTCAGCCTCAAGGAAGGCCTCACGGTTTTCCGCGACCAGCAGTTCAGCGAAGACATGGCCGGCACCGCCACGGCCCGAGCCGTGCGCCGCATCGCCGTCGTGCGCGACCTGCGCAGCGACCAGTTCAGCGAGGATGCGGGCCCCATGGCCCACCCGGTGCGCCCCGACCAGTACCAGGAAATCTCCAACTTCTACACCAGCACCGTCTACGACAAGGGGGCCGAGGTCGTCCGCATGTACCAGACCCTCGTCGGAGTGGACGGCTTCCGTCGCGGGATGGACCTGTACTTCCAGCGCCATGACGGCCATGCCGTGACCTGCGACGACTTTGCGCAGGCCATTGCCGATGCCAATCCCGACAGCGCCCTCGCCCGGCATCTCGACGTGTTCAAGCGCTGGTACAGCCAGTCCGGCACTCCCGAGGTGGACGCTCAGGGCGTGTACGACGCCAGCGCGCGCACCTATACCCTCACGCTGACACAGACCTGCCCCGCCACTCCCAACCAGCCCACCAAGGAACCCTTCCTGATCCCGGTGCGCATGGGACTCGTGGGAACCGACGGCCGCCCGGTGCCCCTGCATCTCGCTGGCGACACCTCCACCGCAGGCGATGCTGCCCCGCTGCTCGACACCGTGCTGGTGCTCTCCGAAGCCACGCAGACCTTCGTCTTCACGGACGTGGACAGTCGCCCCGTGCCTTCGCTGCTGCGCCAGTTCTCGGCTCCTGTGTGGCTGTCGGTCAACGAAACCGAGGACGATGACGAAGCAACCGATGCGCGCAACGTGGCAGACCGCCTGCACCTGCTCGCCCACGACTCCGACGCCTTCAACCGCTGGGAAGCTGCCCAGCGCCTCATGATGGATCAGGCCATCGAGGCAGTCGAGGCCGACGAAGCCCCCCGTGAAGTGCTCGATGCGGCCACCATCGAGGCCCTGCGCGGCGTGCTGCGCCACCCCGATCTCGACCCCGCCTTCAAGGAGCTGGTGCTGAGCCTGCCCGACGAGGACGAAATCGCCGAGGAGCTCGATGAAGTCGACCCGCAGAAGGTCAAGGCCGTGAGCGAAGCCATGTGGCAGCAGGTGTCGCATGCCCTGAACCGTGAATGGGAACAGGCCTGGGAAGACAACCGCTGCACCGGGGCCTATTCCCCAGACCCCATCAGCGTGGGACGTCGTGCCCTGGCCAATCTGGCCCTGACCTGCCTGTGCCGTGCTGCCCGCGACACCGGCAACCAGATCTGGCCGGGCAAGGCCCTTCAGCGCTTCAAGGACGCCAGCAACATGACGGACCGCATGGGCGCGCTGGAAGCCCTGCTCGAAGCACAGAGCCCGCTTGCGCAGTCTGCCCTCGATCGCTTCTACCAGATGTTCCGCGAGGAGGCGCTGGTCATCGACAAGTGGTTCAACCTGCAGGCCAGCCGCACCGACGTCGATGGCAGCGTGCTCGGCACGGTACGCCAGCTCATGCAGCACCGCGACTTCACCATGACCAACCCGAACCGCGTGCGCAACCTGCTGTCGGCGTTCTGCCACTACAACCCCGGTGCGTTCCACCGCAGGGATGCTGCCGGCTATGTGTTCTGGGCCGATCAGGTACTGGCACTCGATGCCATCAATACCCAGATGGCTGCCCGCCTGGCCCGTGCGCTCGACCACTGGAAGCGTCTGGCCGAACCCTACCGGAGCGCTGCCTGCGAGGCCATCCGGCGAGTGGCAGCCAAGCCGGACCTGAGCCCCGATGTACGCGAAGTCATCGGCCGCGCACTGGCCGACTGAAGACCCTGCGAGACTTCGCACGTTCCGGAGCCTGACCGATCAGGCTCCGGACACCACAAGGGCGCCCTCCGGGGCGCCCTTGTGCATGGGAAACGGCATGAAGCGGCATGCATTGCCGCAGGGACAAGGATACGGCGGGGCATTCGAGCTGCAGACTCGGCCCCGTTCCATGCCGCCTCTGGATTCAGTTCACAGCGGCAGAGCCGTGGTGTCCTTTACCCAGTCCATGACGAAGCTGGTGGCACAGTCCTGCACGCTCGGATGCTTGAGCAGCTTTTGCAGCATGAAGCGGGAATACTCCCCCATGTCGCCCACTACCACACGCAGCAGATAGTCCATCTCGCCCGTCAGGGAAGCACACTGGGTGACCTCGGGCCAGTTCTGCACATCCACCCTGAAGCGCTCCATGGGATCGGGTCCCGGTGCGATTCCCGGACGCTGGATGCGCACATGCACATAGGCAGTCAGCCCCAGCCCCACGTGATCCTGCTCGATCAATGCAACATAGGCGCCGATGACGCCGGATTCCTCCAGCTTGCGGACCCGGCGCAAGGCAGCCGAAGGCGAAAGTTGTACTTTTTCTGCTAGCTGGTCATAGGTCATGCGCCCGTCGATCTGCAGCGCCTGAAGAATCTTGCGATCCAGCTCATCAAGAATGATTCCCTTGTTCATGGATTTAATTATGCATATTTAATGCACGAAAATTAAAAAACTGGAGAATCCTGCTGGTCGGTGTGAAGAAGTACCTTGTCTTTCGCAGCATATGGAACCACAAAACCTGCACTTCATGGTGGCAACCTACCGTATTTGATTAATACTTTAGATTAATTTAAAATGCTGCAAAAGTTCGCTCTTCTTTGTGAGCCCGCACGCAGGTATGCCCCCCATTCCAGTGCAAGCCGTCGCATTCAAAAGGCTCATGCGTCACCGCTCACACTGGTGCTCCCGTACTAAACGGGATAGCGTCCAACTATGTTACAAAAAATGAACGCATATTCACAACGATCGCACAAAGATGCATCTCTGCAGGTCATCTGGCTGACAATTCGCCCGTTGCCCTGCGTGCTCTGCAAGTGCCTGTCTCCTTCCTGCCACGAACAAGCGGGAAATCTATAATCGGATGCATCCATAGACTTTGAGCTTCAAGCCACATCCATCATGTCCTCTTCTGTCAGCCTTACCCACTATCTTGTCGACCAGCAGCGCCTGCATGGCGCCATTCCCGGGGATCTGCGCCTGCTGCTGGAAGTGGTGGCCCGCGCCTGCAAGCGCATCAGCAATGCCGTGAACAAGGGAGCGCTGGGAGGCGTGCTGGGTTCTGCCGGCAGCGAGAACGTGCAGGGCGAGGTGCAGAAGAAGCTCGACATCATCGCCAACGAGGTGCTGATCGAAGCCAACGAATGGGGCGGGCACCTGGCAGCCATGGCCAGCGAGGAGATGGACACCATCTATGTGGTGCCTTCCTGCTATCCCCAGGGGGAATACCTGCTGATGTTCGACCCGCTCGACGGCTCCAGCAACATCGATGTCAATGTCAGCATCGGCACGATCTTCAGTGTCTTCAAGAAGCCGGCCAGCCAGGAAACAGTGAGCGAGCAGGATTTTCTGCAGCCGGGCAGCCAGCAGGTTGCCGCAGGCTACTGTGTGTATGGCCCGCAGACCACACTGGTGCTCACGGTAGGCAATGGCGTGGCCATGTTCACGCTCGACCGCGATCTCGGCAGCTTCGTGCTCACGCAGGACAACGTGCAGATTCCGGCCGACACCAGGGAATTCTCGATCAACATGAGCAACATGCGCCACTGGGCTCCACCCGTGAAGCGCTACATCGACGAATGCCTGCAGGGCTCCGAAGGTCCGCGCGGCAAGGATTTCAACATGCGCTGGATCGCCAGCATGGTGGCCGACGTGCATCGCATCCTGACCCGGGGCGGCATCTTCATGTACCCGTGGGACAAGCGCGATCCCCAGAAACCCGGCAAGCTGCGCCTGCTCTACGAAGCCAATCCCATGAGCTGGCTGGTCGAGCAGGCCGGCGGCATGGCCACTACCGGACAGGGCCGCATTCTGGATGTGCAGCCCCATGCCCTGCATGAGCGTGTGAGCGTGATTCTGGGCAGCCGCAACGAGGTGGAGCGCGTGCAGCGCTACCACGAGGAAGAGGCGCAGTCGGCCAAGGCCTGACCGCCCTCACCGCCACACCTTCGGCCCCGGAATGCTGCCATGCATTCCGGGGCCGTGTGTTTTTGGAAGCCTGTCTTTCCTGTGCCCCGGAAAGCGCAGACCAGGCTCAGGTCATGCGGTGGCGAAACAGCCAGGCTGCCACGGGCAGACTGCCGGCTGAAATGAGCAGCAGCGGCCAGATGTCTTCCCTTACCTCCCAGGTGCTGGCCCCTTCCAGATAGACCCGGCGCACGAGATCGATGGCATAGCGCACCGGATTGACGGACGTGATCCAGCGCATGGCCTCGGGCATGTTGCTCACGGGGGTCGTAAGGCCGGAGAGCATGATCATGGGCATGATGAACACGAAGGCATAGAGCATGGCCTGCTGCATGTTGGCCGAGAACGCCGAAATGGCCAGCCCAATGCCTACGCTGGCCAGCGTGAACAGGAACAGCCCCAGGTACAGCGTACTGACCCCGCCCGCCATGGGCACCCGGAACCACCAGCGTGCCACCAGCAGCACGAGTGTGGCCTGCACCACGCCAACCAGAATGGGAGGAATGGCCTTGCCGATCATGATCTGTGCGGGAGTGAGCGGCGTGACGAGCAGCTGGTCGAAGGTGCCCTGCTCGCGCTCGCGCGCCACAGACAGGGCCGTGAGCAGCAGCGTCTGCAGAATGCTCAGGGAAGCGATGAGGCTGGGCATGAACTGCCAGCGCGTGTCGAGCTGGGGATTGAACCACGCCCGGCTCTCGATGCGCAGGGGAATGCTCCCACCGCCGTGCTCGGCACGCCAGCGGGCATTGAAGTCCTGCGCCACGGTCTGCACATAGCTGCTTGCAATGGCTGCAGTGTTGCTGTTGCGGCCATCGAGCACGAGCTGCAGGGGCACTGTCCGCCCTGCCTGGAGATCGGCATCGAACCGGGGGCCGAAATGCACCACGGCCATGGCACGCCCGTCCATGATGGCGCCGTCGATGCCACTGGCATTGGGCAGGGTCTCCACGCGCTGGAAGGTGCCAGAGCCTTCGAGCCGCGCGATGAAGTCGGCCGCAGCGGCCCCGCGGCTTTCGTCGAGCAGGGCGTAGCTCACATGGGGGATGTCGAAGGTGGCCACATACCCGAAGAGCAGCGACTGCACGATCACCGGCACGGCCAGCACCACGCGGCTCTTGGGGTCCTTGAGAATGGCCAGCAGTTCCTTGCGGCACAGATAGAGAACGGACAGCAGCCAGATCCGCATGGATATCACCCTTCGAGCCGCTTGCGGGTACGCCGCAGGGCAATGAGCAGAAAGAACACGGCGTAGGCCGTCAGCACGGCCGCATCGCGCAGGATAAGGGGCCAGGGCGTCCCGGCCAGGAAGAGATTCTTGAGCAGCTCCACATAGTAGGTGGCCGGCAGCAGGTGCCCGACCACCTGCACCGGGGTCGGCACGCTGTGCAGGTCAAACAGGAATCCCGAGAGCAGCAACGCAGGCAGGAAGCTGAGGATGAGGGATATCTGGCTCGCCAGGAACTGGCTGCGGGTGACAGCCGAGATGACGAGGCCCATGCCCAGCGACACCAGCAGGTACAGCATGGAAACCCCGATGAGCACCGCGAGCGAGCCTTCGAGCGGCACGCCGAACAGCCACCGCGCCGCAGCCAGACACAGAAACAGTCCGATCATGCCCACTCCGAAGTACGGAATGATCTTGCCCAGCAGGATCTCGACAGGATGCACAGGAGTGACGAAGAGGGATTCGAGCGTGCCGCGTTCCCACTCGCGTGCCATGACCAGCGAGGTCAGAAAGGCCCCCACAATGGTCATGATGATGACGACCAGCCCCGGCACCAGATACCAGGTGCTGCTGTTGGCCGCGTTGAACCAGACGCGGGGCTCGATGCCGACCTGCCCCGTGCCGGCAAGGCCACTGCCGACCCCTGCGCTGCCCTGCCGGTCGAGTGCCACCTGCGCGGACTGTCCCAGTGCGGCCTGAAGGTAGAGCATGACGAGCCGGGCGCGGTTGGCCTCGACCCCGTTGACGATGACCTGCACACTGGCCTGCCCCTGCACCAGATCGGCATCCAGCGCGGCAGGCAGCTGCACGATGGCATCGACCGTCCGGTCACGCAGGAGCGTTTCGGCCTGGGCCTGGCTGCGCACAAGCACCGGTTGCAGCGTGCCGCTGCCACGCAGGCCGGCCATCAGCCCCTGAGCCTCGGCGGAATCATGGGGCATGACCACGGCGACGGGGGCATGGCGCACATCCATCGACAGCCCATAGCCGAAGAGCAGGATCAGCACAATGGGCAGCACCATGCCCACGGCGAGGTTGCCCGGATCGCGCAGCAGCTGGTGCAGTTCCTTGCGCACCAGTGCCATGATCCGGCGCAAGGAGCCTGACCCGACCAGGGCGCGAAAAGTGAATCGGCTCATGTCGGGCTCTCCCCTGATGCCACTGATGCCCCAGATGGATGAGGAATGGCGTGACGGCGCTCGTCTTCGACAATGGCGATGAAGGCCTCGTCCATGGTGTCCACTCTGGCACCTTCCTGCGCGGCCCGGGCCCGCACCTCGGCGGGGGTGCCAAGTGCCAGCATCCGGCCGGCATCCTGGATCAGAATGCGGTCGCAGTACTCGGCCTCTTCCATGAAATGGGTGGTCACCACCACCGTGGTGCCTGCGGCGGCCAGCGTGGTGATGCGACGCCAGAAGTCGCGCCGCGCGAGCGGATCGGCCCCACTCGTGGGCTCGTCGAGAAACAGGATCTCGGGCCGGTGCAGCAGCGCAGCCGCCATGGCCATGCGCTGTCTGTATCCGCCCGGAAGCCGGGCCGTGGGCGTGTGGTCATGCTCCCGCAGCCCAAAGGTGGTGAGCAGCTCCTTGATGCGCGCCTGCAGGGGGTGGCCAAACAGGCGATAGGCACCGCCGAAAAAGGTGAGGTTTTCGCGCACGGTGAGGTCGCCATACAGCGAGAACTTCTGCGCCACATAGCCGATGCGCCTGCGGGCCTCGGCACGGGCCGTGCGCAGGTCGACACCCGCCACCCGCAAGGTGCCCGATGTGGCGGGCAGAAGCCCGCACAGCATGCGGAAGGTCGTGGTCTTGCCGGCACCGTTCGGGCCCAGCAGACCGAAGATTTCCCCCCTGCGCACCTGGAACGTGGTGTGGTCCACGGCCACGAAGTCTCCGAAGGCACGCACCAGATCGCGAACCTCGATGACGGGAGCCTCCTCCTGCACAGCCCTGGCCGTCGCAGGCGACGCTGCCTGGGCATGGGCTGTCGGTACGGCATCAGACGCAGGGCCCGAAGCAGCGGCCACGTTCTGCCGACGCTTCTGCCAGAGCAGAAACATGAAGGCATCTTCCAGCCGTTCGGGCACAGGACGTCCGGCCTCCTGGGAGGGCAGGCTCACGTTCCGGCCCAGCACCCAGCGCACGGCCCCGCCCTGGGGCACGGCATCCACGGTACGCGGATCGTCCATGAGGCGTGCCTGCAGCATGCGGGGCGGCTCTGCCGGAGCGGGCTCGCGCATCCGCACCTGAATCTCTGCCTCTGCCCGCAGGTCAGCCGGCCGGCCCTGGGCCAGCACGCATCCTTCGTGCAGCACCACGACCTGATCGCAGCGCTCGGCTTCGTCGAGATAGGAGGTGCTGACGATCACGCTCATGCGCTCGTGCTCCAGGAGGCGCTGGACGATTTCCCACAGTTCGCGGCGCGAGAGCGGATCGACACCCACCGTGGGTTCATCGAGGAGGAGGAGATCGGGGGCGCGCACCAGGGTGCAGGCCAACCCGAGTTTCTGTTTCATCCCGCCGCTGAGCTGCCCTGCCAGGCGAGCGGTGAAGCGGGTCAGGTCGGTCATGTGCAGCAGCCGCGCATAGCGCTCCCGGCGTTCTGCAGCCGGCACGCCATGGAGATCGGCATAGAGATCGAGGTTTTCCTGCACCGTCAGGTCTTCATAGAGGCCAAAGCGCTGGGGCATGTAACTGATGCGGCTCTGCAGGGCTGCAGACTGGGTGCGCGGGTCGAGCCCCAGCACGGCGAGCTCGCCCGTGTCGGGCAGCATCAGGCCCGCCATGAGTCGCAGCAGTGTGGTCTTGCCAGCGCCATCAGGGCCGACCACGGCGGTGAGGGCCCCTTCGGCCACCTGCAGGGAGACGTTATGCAGGGCATGCACCACGGGAGCGCCCTTGCGGGAAGTGCCGAAGTCGATGCCGAGCCCCCGTGCCTGCACGGCCCAGCGCTTCTCTTGCGGCACCCCCACGCCCGTGGGGGTACTCATGACGCGTGGCCGGTTCCCGTCCCGGCGGCAGAGCCCGAGGAAGGAGCGGCGCCCAGCGGGATCGTCACTGTGGCCGGCATGCCCAGCCGCAGCCGATCCTGGGGATCCTGCGCCTGCACCCGCACCTCATAGACGAGCGAGCTGCGCAGCTCCTCGGTCTGCACGGTCTTGGGCGTGAATTCGGCCACCGACGAGATGTAGCCCACGGTGCCATCGAGCGGATGCCCGGGCGCGCTGTCGATGCGGATGCGGGCCGCCATGCCCGGTCGGATGCGGCCCAATGCGGACTCCGGCACATACACGCGCACCCATTTCCCGTCGGTCAGCGCCAGAGCGTAGACCGGCTTCTGGGGATTGGTGAGGTCTCCAGGCTCCTGGAGCCGGCTGCGAAGAGTGCCGTCGAGCGGTGCGACCAGCTGTGCATCGGCCAGATTGCGCTGCAGCAGCGCCAGCTGGGCCTGTCCGGCATTGCGCTGGGCCGTGGCTTCGGCCACATCCTCGCGCCGTGCCCCGGCATGCAGCAGTGCGCTGGCCTCGCGCAGGGCATCGAGCCGGGACTGTGCCACGTCGCGGTTGGCGCGCGCATTGTCGAGTTCCGTGGCGCTCACCGCCTCCCCCGCACTGACGCCGGAGGCCCCCTCCAGCCGCGCGAGCTGGATGCGGGCCAGCCGGAGCTGGGCCTCGGCTCCGCGCACATTGGCATCGGCCTGCCGGATCTCCTGCGGCCGGGCCCCGGTGCGCAGCCGGCGGAGCTGCTCGTCCCGGGCGCCGAGCTGGGCCCGGGCCTGGGCCACCTGCAGGCTCAGGGTAGAGGTATCGAGCTCGCCGAGCAGCTGGCCCTTGCGGACGTGATCTCCCTCGCGCCCCAGCAGCCGCGCGATGCGCCCGGTGGCATTGAAGCCGAGCGACACCTGTCGCATGTCCACGTTGCCCTGCAGCGTGAGCTCCCCGGCTTCGCGCTGCTGCAGCCGGTGACGCTGGTAGAGCCCGCCTCCCACGGCCGCACAGACGGCCAGGGCAACTGCTGCAATGGTGATTTTCTTGTTCATGACAGACCCGACATTCGTGGACACCCTCCACCTGGCATGCATGGCAAGAATGCGCCCTGCTGCTGCGCAGTGTAGCGCCGATCCGCCCATAGTTCAAATAGTGATTTGAACTGTATGATGCGCATGTGGACTTGCCTCTTGCGGTGCAGGGCCCTGTTCCTTCCGTTTCCAGTCTGCGGAGTCGCCATGCCCCAGTCCTCCCCCTCTTCTCCAGCCCCGGTTTCGGGACGCCATGGGCGCAGCGATGGCATGGTCACGCGCCAGCACCTCATGGACGTGGCGGGGCAGCTCATTGCCGAGCGCGGCTTCGATGCCACTACCAGCAAACAGATCTGCGAGGCAGCCGGGGTCAACATGGCCAGCATCAACTACCACTTCGGCAGCCGGGAAGCCCTGTATGCCGAACTGCTGGTGCAGGCGCACCGACACTGGATCGGGCTGGATCTGCTGCGCGCCATTGCCGAGACGCCGGGTGATGCCCGCTCCCGGCTGTGCCGTGCCATCGACGCTTTCGTGCAGGCCTCGTGTCGGGAGCATGGCTGGCATCTGCCGCTGCTCATGCGTGCGCTCATCATGCCCTCGCCGCTGCTCGATCCGCTGATCGAACAGGAGATCCTGCCCAAGCGCACCATCATGTGGCGGCTCATTGCCGAAGCGGCCGGCCTGCCCGAATCGGACCCGCGCGTGCCCGCGTGCCTGCTGAGCATCATGGGCCCCATCCTGATGCTCTTCCTGATCCATCGCCAGACCATGCGCCGCGTGATCCGCGACTTCCAGGGCGAGGAAGCAGCGCTCTCGGCCCATTTTCGGCACTGGGCACTGGCAGGGCTGGATGCGCTGCAGCACGCCCCCGCTGCTGCAGGGCCTGACACAGGAGTTTCCGCCTGACGTGCGCAGGGCAGCACAGAAGGGACCCTGGATTTCCTACAATCGGGGCCCGAAGCCCTGCGCACAGGGTGCCATCGCCGGTCGCGCCGCGTCCCGTTTCTGCCCCTGAGTGAGTCCGTTGTTGCCCATGACCAGAATTTTTCCCGCCCTCCTCCTGGCCAGCCTGTCGGCACTGCTGCTGTCTCCTGCCCGGGCGGCCGACGAGATGGCCCTGGCTGCCAGCCGCAACTGTCTGGCATGCCACAAGACGAGCGACCGTGTGATCGGCCCCTCGTTCCATTCGATCGCAGAGAAGTACCGCCATCATCCCGAGGTCACGCGCATGCTGACCGACCGCGTGCTGCATGGCGGATCAGGGAACTTCGGCATCGTGCCCATGCCTCCGAGTCCCCAGGTCACACCGGCCGAAGCCCGGCGTCTGGTGGACTGGATCCTGCAAATGCGTTGATGCGCTGTGGAACGGGCCAGGCCGCGCCCTGCACCACGCACCCGCCGTGTGCTACAGATCGGCAAGCACGCGCACATGGGCTTCCACGCTGCGCGCCAGAGATTCGAGGTTGTAGCCGCCTTCCAGACAGCTCACGATGCGTCCCTGGCAGTGGCGCCAGGCCACTTCCTTGATGCGCTGGGTGATCCACTGGTAATCGGACTCGGTGAGACCGAGCTGCCCCATGTCGTCTTCGCGGTGGGCGTCGAAGCCCGCACTGATGAAGATCAGCTCGGGCCGGAAGGCGTCGAGCCTCGGTATCCACGCCTGTTCGACCAGCTCCCGGATGTCCATGCCCTTGGTATAGGCCGGCACCGGGATGTTGAGCAGGTTGTCCGCCTGCCGCATGGGCCAGTCCTCGGGGTAGAAGGGGTGCTGGTAGAAGCTGACCATGAGGATGCGCTCGTCGCCGGCAACGATGTCCTCGGTGCCGTTGCCATGGTGCACGTCGAAGTCGATGATGGCCACGCGCTCGAGCCGGTGCCGCTCCACGGCGTACTTGGCCGCAATGGCCACATTGTTGAAGAAGCAGAACCCCATGGCCTTGTCGCCGCACGCATGGTGGCCCGGCGGGCGGATGCAGCAGAAGGCATTTTCCAGCTCGCCGGCCAGCACGGCATCGGTGGCCTGCACGGCCGCACCGGCCGACAGCAGTGCCGCACGATAGGTGTGGCTGTTCATGGAGGTGTCGGTATCGAGCGAGAAGTGCTGTGGTTCGCCGGCGGCCACGTCGTCCTCGTGCAGCCAGTCGCTCATGCCCCGGATGGAGGCAATGTGCAGTCGACGGTGGGCGAGCTTGATCTCGGCCAGATTGGCGGGCTGGGGTTCGCGGCGATCGAGCACATCGGATACGCCCGTCATGAGCAGACGATCCTCGATGGCATCGATGCGTTCGGGACACTCGGGGTGTCCTGCGCCCATGTCGTGCAACTTGCAGTCGCGGTGAATGTAATAGCCCGTGGCCGCCATGTGTGTCTCCTGTGTCTGTGCCGCGCCCCTGCCTGCGGTGGCCTGCCGTGGAAGACCGGGCAGTGGGACTGCACCGGTCCGGCATGGCCCCTCGGGGGGGCGTCGGTCTGTTATTTTCCGGATAATCCCCTCATGTCCTTACAGCCAGCCAACACCTCGATTCTTTCCGCGCTGCTCGCGCAACTCGACCGGATCATTCTGGGCAAGCAGGAGGTGCTGCGCCACTGCATCACCTGCCTGCTCGCGGGGGGACACCTGCTGCTGGAGGATGTTCCCGGCGTGGGCAAGACGACGCTGGCACAGGCACTGTCGGCGAGTCTGGGACTGCGCTTTTCCCGCGTGCAGTTCACGGCCGACCTGATGCCCAGCGACCTGACGGGCGTCTCGGTATACGAGCGCAGCAAGGAGCAGTTCGTGTTCCATCCCGGCCCCGTGTTTTCCCAGGTGCTGCTGGCCGACGAGATCAACCGGGCGAGTCCCAAGGCCCAGAGTGCGCTGCTCGAAGCCATGGAGGAACGGCAGGTGAGCGTGGAAGGCACCACCTACCGGCTGCCTGCCCCGTTCTTTGTGATCGCCACCCAGAACCCCCTCGAACAGCAGGGCACACATCCGCTGCCTGAGTCGCAGCTCGACCGCTTTCTGATGCGGCTCAGCCTGGGCTATCCCGACCGGCAGGCCGAACATGCCCTGCTGGCCGGCTCCTCCCGGCGCGATGCGCTGCGCAATCTGCAGCCCGTGCTCGATCCGGCCGGACTGGCCCAGCTGCAGCAGGCCGTGCAGGCGGTGCACGTCTCGGACGCCCTAATCGACTATCTCCAGAACCTGCTCGATGCCACCCGCGACGGCCGCTGGTTCGAGCAGGGACTTTCTCCCCGCGCCGGACTGGCGATTCTGCAGGCAGCCAAGGCGCGCGCCCTGCTGTCCGGCCGGGACTATGTCGCACCGGACGACGTGCAGGTCATTCTGCCGCACACGGCGGCACACCGGCTGGTGCCCGTGTCCACGGCGGGCCGGGGCGCGGTGGAGCAGATCCACGCCCTGCTGCGCAGCGTGCCCCTGCAGTGAACACACCCGCCCCCGCACCATACTCCCCTGCAGATCGCCCACGGACACGCGGCCTTCTGCACCGCCGCCCCTGGATGCGATGGTTCTGGGCACGCATGCCAGCCAGCGACCAGCACCGCATGGGCCAGCGCAATCTCTACATCCTGCCCACAGGGGCAGGCTGGCTGCTGGGCGCCACCCTGCTTGCCCTGCTGGTGGGCTCCATCAACTACCAGCTCAACCTGGGATATCTGCTCACCTTTCTGGTGGCAGGGTGCGCGGTGGTGAGCGTGCCCATGTCCCACCGCACCCTGCTGGGGCTGGAGCTGCATCTGCGCGCTCCCCGACCCACCTTTGCCGGGCAGGCCGTGCCGCTGTCCATCGGGCTGCACAATCCCGACACCCGCTGGCGCCGGGGGCTGGGACTGATGCTGCTCGATGCCAAGCTGGTTCCCGTGGCTTCCTCCGAAGAAGCCGTGTGGACCGACTGTCCTCCGGCCGCACAGCATACGGTGGAGCTGGCCTGGACGGCTCCTTCCCGGGGCTGGCACTCGGTGCCCCCCATCCGCATCGAAACACGCTTTCCGCTGGGCATCTTCCGGGTGTGGAGCCTGTGGCGCCCGGCGGCCGAAGTGCTGTGCTATCCCACGCCCGAAGCCCCTGCTCCCGCCAGCCCCGCAGGCGCGCCCGGCCCCCGCGATGACGCCTCGCACGCCATGCGCTCCACCCCCTCCAGCGATGACCTGCCCGACGAAGTGCGCCCCTACCGCCGGGGGGACACCCTGCGCCAGATCGTCTGGAAGAAAGCGGCCCGCACGGGCGAACTGGTCAGCCGGCATCGCAGTGCCCCCCCACCTGCCGGTACACAATGGCTGCGCTGGAGCGATGCCGCCCCCGAGCGTGGCACCGAGCCGACGCTCGAACGGCTGTGCGCCTGGGTCCTGGCTGCGGATGCGGCGGGACTGCCTTACGGCCTGATGCTGCCTTCGCGGCACGGGGACAGCACCTGGGTCGCACCAGCCATCGGCACCGCGCATCGCATGCGCTGCCTGCAGGCCCTGGCGGAATTCGGCCTGCCTCCACACGCCGGCACCACGACAGCCGAGGCCCCATCCACCTCCAGCCCATACGGCCGTCCAGCCCCATCGGAGTCCCGCCATGGCTGACTCCCCACAAGCGGCACGTGCCACCACGGTCCCTTCACGGGGGCTTCGACGGCTGTTTTCCCTGTCTGCGGGATGGCCACGCGAAAGCCGGGACACCCTGTTCCTGCTCGGCATCACGGCCTGGATCGTGCTGCTCCAGGCTCCCCACATTCCGCTCTGGGCATCCGCCCTGGCAGGAGGGCTGCTGGCCTGGCGCGCAGCGATGACGTGGCAGCATCAGCCGCTGCCCGGCATGCCCGTGCGCGTGGCACTGCTCGTGGCCTGCGTGGGAGGCACGGCGCTGCACTTTCATACCATCGCCGGACGCGATGCCGGCAGCACGCTGATCGTGCTGCTGCTGGTGCTCAAGACCTTCGAGCTTCGCGCCCGGCGCGACGCCTTCGTGATCTTCTTTCTCGGCTTCTTTACGCTGCTGAGCCACTTCTTCTATTCGCAGTCGCTGGCCACGGCAACAGGCATTCTGATCGGCGTGATCGCGCTGCTGGCCGGGCTGGTCAACGCCCAGCTCCGGGCCGGCTACCCACCGCTGCGCCAGTCCTTCGGCATTGCCCTGCACATGGCCGCCTGGGGCACGCCGCTGATGCTGGTGCTGTTTGTGCTCTTCCCACGCTTTGCGCCATTGTGGGGCATGCCTTCCAACGACATGGCGCGCACGGGCCTGTCGGGCGACATGCGGCTGGGCAACATTGCCCGGCTGGTGGAAGATGACAGCGTGGCCTTCCGGGTGCGTTTCGAGGGAGAGCCTCCTCCACAGCCTTTTCTGTACTTCAGGGGGCCGGTGATGGAGCGCTTCGATGGCCATGAGTGGCACGCGCTGCAGGAGCCCTTCCCCTTCCGGGGCCCTCCCGCCACCACAGCGGGACTGGTGGCCGCCTCCCCCGCCTCCGTGCGCTACGAGGTACTGCTGCAGCCCCACCAGAAGCAGTGGCTGCTGCTGCTCGATGCCACCGTGGAGCCCCCCCAGCTCCCGGCCGGCTGGAGCAGCCGTCAGATGCCGGCTTACGAATGGATCACCAACCGCCCCGTCACCGACGTGCTGCGCTACCGCGCCACCAGCGCCCTGCACTACGTGGCCGGTGCCGACACCTCTGCGCAGCAGCTGCGCACAGATCTCTATTCTCCTGCCGCAGCCAATCCACGCACACGGGCACTGGCCCAGTCGCTCAGGGCCGATCTCCGACTCGCACAGGCCGGCCCCGACGCCCTGGTCGCAGCCGTGATGGAGCGGCTGCGCACGGGCGGCTACACCTACACGCTCGAACCCGGCCCCACGGGCACGGATCCGGCGGACACTTTCTGGTTCGACAGCAAGCAGGGCTTCTGCGAACACATCGCCAACGCCTTCGTGGTGCTGATGCGCGACCTGGGCATTCCCGCGCGCGTGGTCACCGGCTATCAGGGGGGCGAACGCAACCCGGTGGATGGCCTATGGACCGTCCGCCAGCGCGATGCCCATGCCTGGGCCGAGGTCTGGCTCCCCCGCCGCGGCTGGGTGCGCATCGACCCCACTTCCGCCGTGTCGCCCGGGCGCACCGGCAGTCTGGCTCGTCTGGAACCTCGCCCCGGAGCCCTGGGATCCATGGTCGAGCGGCTGGACCCGGGGTTTGCACCCCGCATCGGCCGCAGCCTGCGCAACCTGTGGGACGCAGCCAACACCCGCTGGAACAGCTGGATCATCAACTACACCCAGGACCGACAGTTCGATCTGCTGCGGCAGCTCGGCTTTGGGCAGGTGAACTGGACTACCCTGGTGCAGGTTCTGGCCGGACTGCTGATCGCCCTGGCGCTGGCAGGCAGCCTCTGGAGCCTGCTGGAGCACCGCACCACCGATCCCTGGCTGCGTCTGCTTGCCCGCGCACGCCAGCGCTTCGCCCAATGGGGGCTTCCGGCAACGCTCAACCAGCCCGCCTCGACCCCGGGGCAGCTGCGCAACTGGGTGCTGGCCACCTTTGCAGCCACTCCCGCGCGCAAGGCCTGGATCGACTGGCTCACGGCACTCGAAACCTGGCGCTACGCAGCTCGCGGCGCGTCCCCCGCCGAACTGACACTGCTGCGCAAACGCGCCCGACAGTTGCCCTCGTTGGGGCGCCCCCGCCCTGCAGCCCCGCCCGCCACGCAGAAAACCGCCCCGAAAGGCGGTCGATGAGCCCCACTTCCCAGACAGCGGGGCAGGAAGGCATGGAGAGTGGAGAGAAAGAGCCGGAAAATTCCTCCTCTTTCCCGGCTCCATCCCGCCCTGCGCCTGCACGGACGCAGGGCGCAGAACTCAGCGCAAGTTCAGGGCCTGCGTGAGATCGCCCATGGGGCGCTCCCCGTGCGCGCGCAGAGCCTCATCACGCGTGCGCAGCCCCTGCAGGGTATCGAGCCCAAAGGTGCGCGTGATGAGCCGGAGCACTGAAGCGGTGTCGTACTGGGTATGGTCCACCGTGCCCTTCTTGGCCAGAGGCGAGATGATGAGGGCCGGAATGCGGGTCCCCGGACCGATCAGATCCCCCTTGGGTGGGGCCACATGGTCCCACGAGCCGCCGAACTCGTCATAGGTCACCACGATCACCATGTCCTTCCACTGCGGGCTCTGCTGCAGGGCTCGCACCACCTCGACGATGCGGGCATCCCCATCCTGCAGATTGGCATAGCCGGGATGCTGGTTGTAGAGGCCCTCGGGCTTGTAGAACGCCACGGCAGGCAGCTGGCCGCTGCGGGCATCGCGCAGCAGGTCGGCGCCATCCTGCAGATGCTGCGCACGGTAATCGGCCCGTGAGGCCGGATCAAACGCTGCATAGTAGTTGAAAGGCTGATGGTGCGGCTGGAAATCCACTGCGGAACGGTCGGCCACGCCATGGGCATCGCCCGCATAGATCACGGTGCGCTTGTCGCCTGCGGGCTTCTGTCCGTCCTCCTGGGCTGCATCCCAGGCGCCTGCATACCACTTCCAGCTCACCTGCCTGCGGTCGAGCAGGTCGGCAATGGTGGTCGCGGTCTGCGCGGGCAGCGTGGTGGCCCGTTCTGGATCGGCCAGTCGGCTGTCTCCACCCGTGACCGGTGGATTGCCGCTGGGCTGGAAGGGAGGCTGCATGGTGTTGACGGCGTGGAACTTGCCCGCTTCCAGGTAGCCCTTGGGGGTCAGGTTGCCGCTTTTCACAAAGGCAGGCTTGCCGTCCATGGCGGAACGGGGGCTGGTGGCCTCGGTGCTCAGGCGGGGCAGAAAGTGCCCCTGGGCGTCATGGTCGAGCACGGCAATCGAGGGCTTGGCTGCCGCCGTGTCGGCCTGCGGATACTCCGGCGCACAGGCGCATACCAGATACTGGTGATTGAGGAACGATCCGCCGAAGGCCGCCGCAAAGAAGTTGTCGGCCAGCACGTATTCCCGTGCCAGCTGGTAGAGGGGCGACTTGCTGTAATCGAAATACCCCATCACCAGCCCCCCCGAATCTCCCCAGGCCACGAACTGATCGTTCGCACCGCCATGGATCTGCATCTGGTTTTCGAAGAACCGGTGGTACATGTCCCGGGTCACCGTGCGGCTGTCGAGCGTCACCCCGGCCGAGGTGCGGAATGCAGTGGCCACGTCAAAGGGGGCATTCGGCAGCCCCATGCTCTGTGCCTGGGTCACGGTCCGGTCCTGTCCGGGCATGGTCACGCCGCCCCAGGTAGGGGGAAGTGCAGACAGCACGGTGCCGTCGCGGTCCTGCTGACGCGGAAACGACTTGGGCCGCCCCTGGCGGTCGTACAGGCCATTGGCTCCCGGAAAATTTCCGTACAGATTGTCGAACGACCGGTTTTCCGCATAGATCACCACCACGTGCTTCACCTTCTCGCGCAGGGCCCGCGTGGTGGCGCTGTCCGGTGCCGCTGCCGCGGAGTCCGCTCCGGGGGCCACGGTACCGCATGCTCCCAGCATCAGGCAGGCGGCAGTCACCGCTCCCCATGCCATGGACCGGGTACCAAAAACCTTGTGTGTCATGTGCCGCATGGCGCTTGCTCCGTCGAGTGGTTCGAGATGGGGCCGGATTGTGGGGTATCGATGTGTCAAATGGGTGAACATCTGTATCCATGGGCCCCGGCCCATTTCCTGTTTTCACCAGCGTGTCAAAAGCCTGCGCTATACCGTGGTCTCGCCTTGCGGCTCCCTGCCTCTGACGCGTCTTTCCTGCCGTGCTTTTTCCATTTCCACTTCCGTTTTTCCCGCTCCCAGTCCTCTCCAGACGCGCGCTGCGCCCCCGGACCTGCCCGCCGGGCGTGTCGCTTCTCGTTCTGGTGGGGGTACTCCTTGCGCTCATAGGCACTGCCCCCGGCACGGGCAGGGCGCAGACTCCTGCCGGCTTCTACGCCACCCGCTACGACCGCACTCCCAGCGTGCGTGAACTCGGCCTGCTCGGCCAGGCCCTGTTCACGGACCGCACCCTCTCGGCCTCGGGCCGCATGGCCTGCAGCACCTGTCATGATCCCTCCCATGGCATGACACCTGCCAATGCCCTTGCAGTCCAGCCGGGCGGCCTCCGTCTCGCAGACTGGGGCACACGGGCAGTGCCCACACTGAAATACCTGCAGAGCACCCCTGCCTTCTCTGCGCATGCCACGGAATCGGACGGCAACGACAGCGAGGACCAGGGCCCGGCTGGCGGCTATGGCTGGGATGGCCGCTTTGCCCACCCGCACGACCAGGTCGTCGCCCCCCTGCTCTCACCCCTGGAAATGGCCAACCGCAGCGTGCCAGAAGTCCTCGCCCGCCTGCGACGCTCACCCCATGCCGCGCGCATGCAGGCCACGTTCGGCCCCGCCGTGCTCCAGCCTGACCACGCCCTGCAGGCATGGAACGGCATGCGCCTCGCACTGGAGGTGTACCAGCAGGACCCCGCCACCTTTGCCCCCTACACCAGCAAGTACGACGCCTTTCTGCGCGGACAGGTCGCACTGGCACCGGCCGAACGCCGGGGCCTCGCCCTGTTCAACGCCCCCGATCGCGGCAACTGCGCCCGCTGCCACGTCGACAGCATCCGCGCCGGGGGCTTTCCTGCCTTTACCGACTTCGGCTTCGTCGCGCTCGGCGTACCGCGCAACCCGGACATTCCGGCCAACCGCGATCCGGCACATGTCGACCTTGGCCTCTGTGGCCCGGAGCGCACCGACCTGGCCGGCAACGCCTCTGCCTGCGGTCTCTTCAAGACCCCCACCCTGCGCAACGTGGCCCTCAAGCGCCGCTACTTCCACAACGGCCTCATGTCCCGCCTGGAGGACGTCGTGCGCTTCTACGCCCAGCGCGACACCCACCCGGAACGCTACTACCCCCGCAATGCCCAGGGGCAGGTGCAGCTCTACAACGACCTGCCCACGCGCTACCACGCCAACATCGACCAGCAGCCCCCCTTCGGACGCCATCCGGGCCAACCCGACGCCCTCACCGCCAGCGAAATCCGCGATGTGGTCGCCTTCCTGCACACGCTTACCGACGGTTACGTTCCTGTTGCACATCGGGCGCCTGGGCATCCGTAGCCCCCTGACGCTCCTGGAGGCAGCCGTTACACTGTGACGCATCGTTTCATTCCGGCAGGACTTTCCCTGCCGGTGCCACCGCTTGCTGCCCCTTCTGCCATGTCTGCTTCGCTGCCCCATTCTCCCGACCATCCCGACCGCACCCGTCTGCGCCTGCTGGGTGCCCTGGCCACAGGTGCCGGACTGGGTCTGGCCGGCTGTGCCACTTCCCAGAAACCCGTCCAGCCCCCCTATGTGCCCCCGCAGCGCACCCCTCATGACCTGGGTCTGCGCGGCAGCTACGGCCAGCGCGAGGACGTGATGCAGCAAGTGCCCGGCATGGCCCGCCAGCTCGGACTGCCGGAAGAATACGTGCGCGTGGCCGTCGGCAACGCCGACTTCATTCCCAGCGTCCAGCGCCTCATCCTCCCGGCCGGCCGTGGCGTGCGCCGCAACTGGCGGGTGTACCGCAGCCGCTTCGTCGAGCCCATCCGCATCCGCGCCGGCGTGGCGTTCTGGCAGCAGAATGCCGACACCCTGCGCCAGGCCGAAAGCCGCTACGGCGTCCCCGCCAAGTACGTGGTGGGCATCCTGGGCGTCGAGACCATCTTCGGGCGCAACATGGGCAACATCCGCGTCATCGATGCCCTCTCCACCCTGAGCTTCGACTTTCCGCCTTCCCATCCGCGTGCAGCCGAGCGCCATGCCTTCTTCCGCAACGAGCTCGAACAGTACCTGCGGCTCACCTGGAAGAACCACGACGACCCCCTCGAACTGCGCGGCAGCTATGCCGGAGCCATGGGCATGCCCCAGTTCATGCCATCAAGCTGGGCGAAGTACGCCGTCGACTTCGACCATCGTGGGCACATCGACCTCTTCCACAGCCCTGCCGATGCCATCGGCTCGGTCGCGCACTACTTCCAGCAATATGGCTGGGTGAACGGCATGCCACCGGAATTCGAAGTCACTTTCGAGCCGCAGGGCCTGCACCTCGACACCCTGCTCGCCCCGGACATCGTGCCCTCCTTCACCCCTGCCGCCATGGCGGCACTCGGCGCCACTCCCCGCGACGTACCCGCCGATTTCCACGGCCAGCTGGCACTGATCGAGCTGGAGAACGGCTCTGATGCGCCAAGCTACTACGCCGGCACCCAGAACTTCTACGTCATTACCCGCTACAACAACAGCAGCTACTACGCCCAGTCCGTCATCGATCTGGGCAATGCGGTCGACAAAGCCATGCGGGGCTGAGTCCCTCACCCCGTCACACGCACCGTTCCGCCCGACACCGGTGCTTACGCAAGTTCTCGGAGCGGGACACACGGTTTGCACTTGCTTACGCATGCAGGGCCAGAGACTGCTAAGGTAGTTCCCGGTTCCTGCAACATCCGCTGCACAGCGGATGCTCCAGGCGTCCCATCCCTACAAGAAGGAGCATTCCATGCGTCAGATTTCCGTTCGCACCCTGGGCATCACGGCCCTGATCGCCGCCACGGGCCTCGCCATGAGCGCCTGCACCACCACCGGCCCCAACGCACAGGCCAGCGCTCCCAGCGCACGTGCCTCCATCGATTCGCAGGTCGATGCCACGCTCTCCAAGCTCTACCACCAGGTGCCCGGCTCCCATGAGCTGGTGGCGCGTGCCAAGGGGGTGCTGGTATTCCCGTCCGTGGTCGGCGGCTCGCTGATCGTGGGTGCAGAACACGGCAAGGGGGCCCTGCGCGTGGACGGAGCCACCGCTGGCTACTACAGCCTGACGGGCGCATCCATCGGGCTGCAGGCAGGTGCACAGTCGCAGGCCGTGGTGTATGTGTTCCTCACGCAGGACGCCCTGGACAAGTTCCGCGCCAGCAACGGCTGGACCGCCGGAGTCGATGCCAATGTGGCCGTGGCCACGCTGGGCGCGAATGGCTCTCTGGACACCCAGACGCTCGAAAAGCCGGTCATCAGCTTCGTGCTCAACAATGTGGGTCTGGCCGCTGGTGCTTCGGTGCAGGGTGCCAAGATCACCCGCACGGCGCCCTGATCGACGCCCTGCACACTCCCGCTCGGCATCTTCCCGGCCTCCATCCGGGAAGACTGCATGCACAAAGGGGAACCCACTCGGGTTCCCCTTTGCGTTGTGCGACATGTGCGGAAACGAGGTGCTCCCGCACATCTCCCGACTGAACGGTCAGGCCTGTGCCAGCGCCTGATCGAGATCGGCCATCAGATCGTCGCGGTGCTCGATGCCCACCGACAGACGGATCATGTCCTCGGTCACCCCTGCCTTGGCCAGCTCCTCGGGAGAGAGCTGGCGATGGGTGGTACTGGCCGGATGGGTGGCCAGCGTCTTGGCATCCCCGATGTTGACCAGGCGCAGAATGAGCTGCAGCGCATCCTGGAAGCGCGCGCCCGCCTCGCGACCGCCCTTGACGCCGAAGTTGAGCAGGCCGGACGCCTTGCCCCCCATGTATTTCTGCACCAGTCCGTAGTCGGCATGGTCAGGCAGACCGGGGTAGTTGACCCAGCTCACCTTGGGATGCTGCTGCAGGAAGCGGGCGATGTCGACCGCGTTCTCGCAGATGCGATCCATGCGCAGCGCCAGCGTTTCGAGCCCCTGCAGAATCAGGAAGGCATTGAACGGGCTGAGGGCTGCTCCCATGTTGCGCAGCGGTACCGTGCGGGCCCGCCCGATGAAGGCAGCCGGGCCCAGCGCTTCGGTATAGACCACGCCGTGGTAGCTCACTTCAGGCTCGTTGAGACGGCGGAAGCGAGTCTTGTGCTCTGCCCACGGGAAGCGGCCACTGTCCACGATGATGCCCCCCAGCGTGGTGCCATGCCCCCCGATGTACTTGGTGAGCGAATGCACCACGATGTCGGCCCCATGCTCGAACGGCCGGCACAGGTACGGGCTGGGCACCGTGTTGTCGACGATGAGAGGTACCCCATGGGCATGCGCAATCGCCGAGAGGCGCTCGAAGTCCGTCACGTTGCCCAGCGGGTTGCCTACCGATTCACAGTAGATGGCCTTGGTGCGATCGTCGATCAGCGCCGCAAAGCTGTCGGGATCACGATAGTCGGCGAACCGGGTCGTGATGCCGTATTGTGGGAAGGTGTGCCCGAACAGGTTGTAGGTTCCACCATAGAGCGTGCTCGCCGAGACGATGTTGTCGCCCGCTTCGGCCAGGGTCAGCACGGCTCCCGTGATGGCTGCCAGCCCCGAAGCCATGGCCAGTGCCCCAATGCCGCCCTCCAGTGCTGCCACCCGCTTTTCCAGCACTTCCTGGGTCGGATTCATGATCCGCGTGTAGATGTTGCCCGGCACCTTGAGATCGAACAGATCCGCACCATGCTGCGTGTTGTCGAAGGTGTAGGACGTGGTCTGGTAGATCGGCACGGCAGCCGAGCGGGTGGTAGGGTCCGACGAGTAGCCGGCGTGCAGCGCAAGGGTTTCGGGCTTGTATTGCGTAGGGTCGATAGCCATGAAGAAGTGCTCCGAAATTGAAATCGGCGTCTAGTGTCGCACACCTGTTCCACAACGGATCACCCGCCACGCACTCTTCAGGTGCTCACTCCTCGGGACAAGGAGCTCCATCCGCCTGCGGCTCGATGGTCCAGAACACATGTTCGGCGGGCCCCTGCGGCTCTGCTGCCGCACGCATGCACCAGCACGCGGCATGGAATTCCGCCACACGGTGCCGGTGCGCCACCGACAGCATGCCCCCCTGGCGACTCTGCACCATGTCCACCAGCAGGCGATAGACACGCGTCTCGGTGGCTGCATCGAGCGCGCTGGTGGCTTCATCGGCAAAGATCCAGCGCGGCTGCTTGAGAAGCGCACGGGCAATGGCCACGCGCTGCTGCTCGCCGCCCGACAGCTTCTGGCTCCAGTTGTCCTCTGCGTCGAGCGAGACGGCCAGATGCCCCAGGCGCACCTGGTCCAGCACAGCCCGCATGTCGGCATCGGCATAGTGCCCCACTTCTTCCGGATAGGCCAGCGCCGCCCGCAGCGTCCCCACCGGCAGATAGGGCCGCTGGGGCAGGAACATGCTGTCCACCGGCAGGGTCACCTGTCCGTGCGCATGCGGCCAGATGCCGGCCAGGGCACGCAGGAAGGTGGATTTGCCGCTGCCCGATGGCCCCTGCAACAGCACCGTCTCCCCAGGTTTCATCTGCAGGGCTTGGGCGCCGAGCTGCGGTGTACCGTCAGGCAGGCAGCAGGTCAGTCCCTCGACGTGCAGGGTATCGCCCTGCACGTCGTATTGGCTCGGCGGCAGCGCTCGCTCCGTGACCGCTTCGCTGGCTGCGACTTCTGCTGGTGCAATGCCCCGGTCGAAGCTCGTCAGACGCTCCGTGGTGGCACGCCAGCCTGCGAGGGCCGGATAGCTGTCGATGAACCAGCTCAGCGCATCCTGCACCTTGCCGAAGGCATTGGCGATCTGCATCACGTCCCCGAGCTTGATGCTGCCCCTCAGATAGCGGGGCACCGACACCAGGAACGGAAAGATGATCGCCGCCTGCTGGAAAAAGGACGTGAACCACACCAGACGCTTCTGGGCCTTGATGAGCTGCAGATAGTTGGCCAGCACCCGGGAGAATCTGCCGTCGAGCTGCTGGCTGGAGGCCGCCTCCCCCCGATCGAAGGCAATTGCTTCGCTGTACTCGCGCACCCGTACCAGACTGTAGCGAAAGTCGGCCTCGCGCCGCTGCTGCCAGAAGTTGAGCCGGATCAGTGCGCGCCCGATATAGTGGGCAATCACGCTGCCCACGGCACAGTACCCGAAAGCCACCCAGACCATGTACCCGGGCACGGTGTGGGCACTGCCCCAGAGCGAGAAACTGATGCTGCCCGAGACGTTCCACAGAATGGTGATGAAGGACACCAGCGTCACCACGGAATTGAGCAGCCCCATGCTGATGCCGAGCGCGCTCCCGGTGAAGCCTCCGATGTCTTCCTGAATCCGCTGATCCGGGTTGTCCGAAAGCATGGCACCACTGCCCTGCGCCAGCTCCAGATGGTAGTAACGGCAGCCCGACAGCCACCGTGCCATGTAGGTCCTGGTCATCCACGCGCGCCAGCGCAGATCGAGCAGCTGGGTGACGTAGAACTTGTAGACCGCAATCACGATCGCAATGGCCGCCAGCCAACTGAAACGCACCATCTGCTGCCAGAAGAGCGAGGCGTTCTTGTCCTGCAGCGCACTGTAGAACACGTTGTACCACTCGTTGAAGAGCACGCTCATGTACACCGAGCCCAGGTTGAGCGCCACGATCAGCGCGAGCATGAGCCGTGCCTTCCAGCGGTCTTCGGACTGCTGAAAGTAGGGCCGCGCCAGATGCCAGGCATCCCGCAGAAAGTTGCGCCACGTGCGGTCCGGGCCGCTCCAGGGATCGGGAAGGGAGTGCGTAGAGGTCATGAGAATCGGTATCGGATCGCTAAAACGGCTGCCTCAGATCGGTCTGCGGTGTGCTGTGCATGCGGCCGGCCGGCCCTTCCATCTCTCTTGTGACGGGGTCCGGGCAGGCCTACCATCGCTGCGACCACAAGATGCGCTGCATCGTGAGAACGAACCTCAGTCCGAGGCCGCGCCCTCGCGGATCGGGGGATTGTTCCATACCTGCAGCAGCGGCCCCACCTGCCCCAGCCGTGCCAGCAACGACTGAGGCTGTCCGCCGAGCACCACTGCGTAGTTGGTGGTGTTGGCCAGCACCTTCTGCACGTAGTCGCGTGTCTCTCCAAATGGAATGTTCTCTGCCCAGATGGCCCCTTCGAGCACCGGGCCGTTGCGCCAGGCCTTGGGTCGATTGGGCCCTGCATTGTAGGCAGCCACGGCCAGGGGCAACGATCCTCCAAAGTCATCGAGCAGCAGCTTGAGATAGCCCGTGCCGATGCGCAGATTGGTGTCGAGATCATGCAGGCTGCCGTCATACGGAATTCCCAGCTTGCGCGCCGTCCAGCGCGCCGTGGCGGGCATCACCTGCATCAGCCCTGCCGCACCCACCCCGGAACGGGCCGAGGTGGTGAACCGACTTTCTTGCCGGATCACGGCATACACATAGGCCGGATCCACCCCGGTTTCCTGGCTGTGCGTCACGATGCTGTCCCGGAACGGCAGCGGATAGCGCTGGCGCATGTCCACCACGGAACGGGTGCGCTCGCTCGTGTTGATGCAGCGATCCCACCATTGGCGGGCACAGGCCAGGTCGGCTGCGGCAAGCAGCTCGCGGTCCCGCATCCCGCCAGGAGTATGGAGATTGGTGGTGTAGTTCCATTCGCGGGTCGCCTCGCTGCGCAGCCCTAGATCCATGGCACGCAACGCACGCACCAGCCCTGGGTTGGCCTGTGCGGCCTGACGCTCCGCTGCAGTGAGGGGAGCGGGTGCAGGCGTGGGCATGCCGATGCGCTGCCCCAGTGCCTCCTGTGCCAGCATGGCGTAGAAGCCCTGATTGCCCGCAATGCGCAGATACAGCGTGGCCGCTTCGATGTCCGGCTTGCGTCCCAGATGGAACCGCCCCTGCAGCGCCCGGGCCTTCCAGTAGGTCCAGACAGGCTCCTGCTGCATGGCTGCCGGCATGGCTTCGATGGCCTGACGCACCTGCGGCCAGTACCCCATGCGCAGCGCCGCACGCGCCATCCAGGCCAGCTGATCGGGCGAAAGCACAGAGAGATCGCGAACCTGGCTGTAGTGGTTGATGGCATCGGGCTCCAGGTTGAGTGCCGACTGCCGACCGATGTCAGCCCAGACCCAGTCGCGTGAGGCTGCATCAAGCCGCGAAGCCCAGCCCATCTGCATCAGCCCTGCTGCCTGTCCCGGATTGCCAGCCGCCACGCGGGTGAGCGCCAGCACGGCCATTTCGGGTGCTGGGGGCATGCTGCCGGCCGCAGCCAGATAGCCAGCAGGATCGCTCCACAGGCCCGACAGCCCTTCTGCCGCTGCGGAGTCCACCACAGCCACGGCCGCCTTGGCCGCCGCCTGTCGATTGCCGGCCGCCGCCAGCCACGCCTTGCGCCACACGTCGCGCGCAGCAATGCGATGCTGTGCGAGCAGGGTGCGCGCCGCCAGGGGGCAGGCGTCACCTGCGTCCTTCTGGGGATACCAGTTGGCCCGCAACACCTCTGCAGGATCGGCACTGCGCTCTACCCCTGCCACCAGCGCATAGCAAGCCACCTCCCGGTCGTCGCGCATCCGATAGGCGGCATAGTCCCGTGCAAAGGTCTGGAAATCGCGCTGCCGACCAAGCTGCAGCAGCCAATCGTTGCGCAGGCGGTCTTCCTGATAGGTCCCGGCATAGCGCCGGAGAAAACCCTCGACTTCCTGTGGTGTTGCCGTGGAAAGCCGGCCTCCCAGCTCCCAGTAGGCAGCCCAGGGTTCCAGTACGCTGCCCTGCGCACGGGGCAGCAAGGCAGTCAGCGTGGTAGTGTCGTGGCGTCTGTAGGCCGTGGCCATGCGAAGCACGGCATCATCGGCCCCGGACGAGGCATTCTGGCCTGTCGCTTCACTGGCTGCGATGCGGGCTGGCAGACCGGATGCGCCACCGACCACCTCCCTCACACCTCCATCGGACACATCCATATTCTCGTCTTCACGCTGTGCGGATGCGACCTGACAGGCCAGCGACGCGGCCAGACATGTCACAATGAGACGAAAAGCACGGCCACGCGCGCATGCGGCCCGGGAAGCTCTTTTGTTTTCCATGGAACCGATTATGGAGAAAAAATCCAACAAACAAGCCCTGCGGGAACGCCTCATCGCCGAACGGTTACATCTTGCCGATCGGCTGGAACGATCCGAGGAACTCCAGCGCGTCATGCGCTTCTGGCTCATGAGTCGCCCTGACACCGTCATCGGCGCCTATTGGCCGATCAAGGGAGAATTTGACCCTCTGCCTGCACTGCATCGCTGGAAAGAGGACGGCGAGCTGCTCGAAAATCCCCAGCTGCGCCGCATCGGCCTGCCCGTCATCGACCGGGAGACCCGTACCCTGAGCTTCCATGCCTGGTATCCCGGCTGCCCCATGGAAGAAGACGCCTACGGCATTCCCAAGCCCAAGGACACCGAGCTCGTGGTGCCGACCCTGCTGTTCGTGCCGTGCGTGGGCTACGGGCCGGGAGGGTATCGGCTGGGATACGGCGGAGGCTTCTATGACCGCACCCTGGCCTCCCTGGAACCCCATCCGTACACCGCCGGGCTGGGATTCACGCAGGGCTACGTCGACGATCTCGTGCCCGAACCGCATGACATTCCCCTGGATGCCATCCTCAATGAAAACGGGGCCATCTGGCCCCTTGGAGACGACGGCTACTGAGCCGGCTCTGCTCTGGTCACCTGAAGCGCGGCCACTCAGGCGACTGAAGAGCCTTCAGGACTGGGCCGCCCCGGGAATCAATGGCTGCGGGGGCGGGGTGCTGCCCCGTCCGAAGTCCGTCCTGCCTTCCAGGCACCATAGAGCGCAATTCCCCCCGGCACCAGGATCAGACTCCAGATGATGATTTCCAGGTTTCCCTTGACCCAGGGAATGTTGCCGAAGAGATAACCGGCAGCCGTCACACCGCATACCCACAGCACACCCCCCGCCATGTTGAACAGCGTGAATCGGCTGCGGTGCATGGCGGCCACGCCAGCCACAAACGGCACGAAAGTTCGAATGAACGGCATGAAACGCGCCAGCACCACCGTGATTCCGCCATAGCGCTCATAGAACGCATGGGCCTTGTCAAAGGCCTTGCGGTTGAACAGCCGCGAATCCTCCCACTGGAACACACGCGGCCCTACGCGGCGCCCGATGCTGAAATTGACCTGATCGCCCAGAATCGCTGCCGCCATCAGCACCAGCACCGCGTAGCCCACATGCAGGCTTCCCGTGGCGCCGAGTGCCCCCACGATGAACAGCAACGAATCCCCGGGCAAAAAAGGCATCACCACCAGCCCCGTCTCGACGAACACGACCAGAAAGAGCAGCGCATACACCCACGGCCCATACGCCTGCACAAAGGTCAGGATGTGCTTGTCGATATGCAGAATAAAGTCGATCAGGAAGCTGATGATTTCCATGGAGATGTCGCCGGAAGGCCAGATGCAGGAAAGCCTTGCATTATCCACCGCCAGGATGAAGACGCTGCAAAAGTAGAATGACTCCGTGAACCCTCCTCCTTCCGACTCTCCGGCCTTCGACGTCACGGCCCCCCTCTCTTCTGTCACTGGCATCCGGCTGCTGCCGGACGAGCTGATCAGCCAGATCGCCGCTGGCGAGGTCATCGAGCGCCCTGCCTCCGTGGTGCGCGAACTCCTCGACAATGCCCTTGACTCCGGCGCACGCCAGATCACCGTGCGTCTGCGGGCTGGCGGCATCCGGCTCATCGCGGTAGAGGACGATGGCTGCGGCATTCCGGCCGAGCAGCTCCCCCTCGCCATCCTGCGCCACGCCACCAGCAAGATCCGCAGCCTCCACGATCTGGAATCCGTGGCCACCATGGGCTTTCGGGGTGAAGCACTGGCCGCCATTGCCTCGGTCTCCGACACCACGCTGCTGTCGGCGGTGGAAGGCGCTGCGCACGGCCATGCACTGGATGCACGCAGCGGCGAACTGGCTCCAGCTGCACGGGCACGGGGCACTTCGGTCGAGGTCAAGGAGCTTTTTTTCAGCACTCCGGCCCGCCGCAAGTTCCTCAAAAGCGAGGCAACGGAGCTGGCCCACTGCCTCGAAGCCATTCGCCGTCACGCGCTCACCCGTCCCGACGTGGCATTTGCCATCTGGCACGAAGGCAAGCTGCTCGACCAGTGGCGTGCCGTGGAAAGCCTGGACCAGCGCATCGCGGATGTTCTGGGACGCGACTTTCTTGCCAACAGCCTCCCTGTGGATTTCCGTCTCAGAACGGCGGGCGGCGAAGTGCAGATCCAGGGCCGATGCGGTCTCCCAGACTTTGCCCGGTCACGTGCCGATCAGCAGTACGCCTATGTCAACCATCGCTATGTACGCGACAAGGTGATGGCACATGCAGCCCGCAGCGCCTACGAAGATGTCCTCCACGGTCATCGGCAGCCCGTCTATGTGCTGCACCTGGCCCTGCCGCCAGCACGGGTGGACGTGAATGTCCACCCCACCAAGATCGAGGTACGCTTCCGGGACAGCCGCGAAATCCACCAGGCCGTGCGCCAGTCGCTCGACCAGGCCCTGGCGCCGTCCCGCGCCGCACATGCCGGCGAGGCCGCCAGCCCCCTGGCCTCTTCCCTGTCCATGTCGCCTGCTGACTCTTATGCATTGCCGTCTTCGGCGCCCTCCCGCCCCTTCTGGCAGCAGGAGCGCATGGCACTGCAGGAAGCCACCGTGCCCTATGGGCTCTCCAGTTTGCCCGGAAGGAACGGCTGGCCCCTCTCTTCACAGGTGCCGGGGGCCGCAAGTCTCACCGATAGAACGCTGGCTGACGACGGCGCCCCCTTTTCTGCAGACGGCGCCTCCCTCGTGCCCCACCCCCAGACATCTGCTGCCCAGACGGGACAGTCTCCCTACACCTGGCCCCTGGGGCGCGCCATTGCACAGCTGCATGGCATCTACATCCTTGCCGAGAATGCACAGGGCCTCGTCGTCGTGGACATGCATGCCGCTCATGAGCGCATCGTCTACGAACGTCTCAAGCAGCAGTTCGACCGCCAGTCCATGCAGGCCCAGCCCCTGCTCATTCCACCCACCTTCACGGCCACGCCGCAGGAACTGGCCACTGCGGTGCAGTGTGCCGAAACCCTGCACCAGCTCGGTCTGGACATCGAACCGCTGTCTCCCACGATTCTCGCCATCCGCACCGTCCCCGAAACCCTGTCCACCGACCACGCGGTGGACATGGCCCGGCAGGTGCTGGCCGAACTGGCCCTGCATGATGCCAGCACGGTTCTGGAACGCGCCCGCAACGAGCTGCTGGCCACCATGGCCTGCCACGGTGCCGTGCGCGCCAACCGGCACCTGACCCTGGAAGAAATGAACGCCCTGCTCCGGCAGATGGAAGCCACCGAACGCGCCGACCAGTGCAACCATGGCCGCCCTACCTGGCGGCAGCTCTCCATGCGCGAACTCGATGCCCTGTTCCTGCGCGGCCGCTGACCAAGGCGTCACACCTGCCAGTCGATGGGAGTCTCCCCATGGGCCACGAGATAGGCGTTGGCCTGCGAAAAATGCCTGCAGCCAAAGAAACCGCGGTACGCCGACAAAGGGGAAGGATGGGGCGCCTGCAGCACGAGATGCCGTGACCGGTCGATCATGGCTCCCTTCTTCTGTGCATGACTCCCCCACAGCATGAACACCAGATGATCACGGTGATCGTTGAGCTGCCGGATCACGCGATCGGTAAAGGTCTCCCACCCCCACTGCGCATGCGAATGGGCCTGCCCCGCCTGAACCGTCAGCACGGTATTGAGCAGAAGCACCCCCTGCTCGGCCCATTTCTGCAGATGGCCATGAGAAGGACGCACGAATCCCGGAATGTCCCTGGACAGCTCCTGGTAGATGTTCTGCAGCGATGGAGGAATGTCCACCTCCGGCCGCACCGAAAAAGCCAGTCCATGAGCCTGCTCGGCATTGTGGTACGGGTCCTGCCCCAGTATCACCACCTTCACCCGGTCGAATTCGGTGGAGGCAAAGGCACTGAACACCTCCGCCGAAGGCGGATAGATGACAGCCCCGGACTGACGTGCATGTCTCACACGCTCCCACAGCGTTCTGAAATAAGGCTGCGTCTTCTCGTTCCCGATGGCCTCATGCCATGTGTGTATCGCTGCTCCGTCCATCACCCATCATCCCTCCACAAAGCTCCGCCATCATACGGCACCGTCTCTCGGCCCGAGGAAGCCTGCGCTACCATTCCGGCATGTCTGCCCCCTCCTCCGCACACTCCCGCCAGCTGGTGCTGCATCTCTATGCGACGGCCACCTACGACTGCAGTTACCTTGAGGCACATGAGGCACGCTCGCAGGTAGTGATTCCCGGCAACGAGATCGATACGGAGGTATATGCCCAGCTGATCGAGAAAGGGTTCCGTCGCAGCGGCCAGACCATCTACCGCCCCTGGTGCGACCACTGCAGCGCCTGCATCCCGCTGCGCATTCCGGCAGATGCCTTCCATCCAGATCGCAGCCAGAGACGGGCCTGGAAACACCACGGCACACTGGCAGCCACCGTACTCCCCCTGCACTTCAGCGAGGAGCACTATGCCCTGTACCGACGCTATCAGCATGCCCGCCATGCAGGCGGCAGCATGGACGTGGACGATCCGCAGGAATACCGCGACTTCATCCTCGCGAGCCCCGTCCACAGCGTGCTCGTCGAATTCCGCGAGGGAGACATCCTGCGCATGGTGGCCCTCGTCGACGTCCTCCCACGGGCGCTGTCCGCCGTCTACACCTTCTACGACGACATCCCCCATGCGGCCTATGGCACCTACGCCGTACTCTGGCAGATTGCCCATGCACGGGCCACCGGCAAGGCCCATGTCTATCTGGGATACTGGATCGAGGAATGCCGCAAGATGCGCTACAAGACCCGTTTCCAACCATGTGAAATCCTGCGTGAATCCTCCTGGGAACGCGCCATGCTGCATTCGCAGTGACAGCATGCGCCATCCGATCATTTCACGACATAAAATGTAACCTGTTCTTCCACCAGCAGGGCCGAGCCCCACGCCGACACGGCTGCCGTCCTGCGCCTCGCTCCGGCCTCTTTCCATGTCCGATACCGAACTCGCCCCCTCCGCCTACGAAGGCATCAGCATCCAGGTCCTGCAGCGCATGTTTCTGCTGCTTGACATCCTGGCGGCCCATGACGAGCCGGTCAGCCTCAAGGAAATCAGCGAAAAGGCCGGGTTGCATCCCAGCACCACTCACCGGATCCTGAACGATCTGGTCATCGGCCGCTTCGTGGAACGCCCGGACACCGGCACCTATCGCCTGGGCATGCACTTTCTGGAACTGGGCAATCTCGTCAAGGCCCGCCTCAGCGTGCGCGAAGCCGCGGCCCGGGTGATGCGCGAGCTGCACCATCAGATCCAGCAGCCCATCAACCTGAGCGTGCGCCAGGGAGACGAGATCATCTACATCGAACGCGCCTACAGCGAACGTTCCGGCATGCAGGTGGTGCGTGCCATCGGTGCCCATGCTCCCCTGCACCTGACCTCGACAGGCAAACTCTTCCTGGCCATGGATGATCCCCAGAAGGTGCGCTCCTACGCCATGCGCACAGGCCTGCATGGCAACACACGCAACAGCATCACCCAGCTCCCCCAGCTCGAACGCGAGCTGGTACGGGCTCGGCAGACAGGAGTGGCGCGCGACAACGAAGAGCTGGAACTGGGCGTGCGCTGCATGGCCGCCGGCATCTACAACGACCAGGGCACACTGGTGGCAGGACTTTCCATTTCCGCGCCTGCCCACCGCATTGACGAAGGGTGGATGGACAGGCTGCGCGAGGCCGCCCAGCGCATCTCCGCTTCGCTGGGCTACCGTGGCACCGGCATGGACACTGGCCGCGTCTGACCGCTCCCCACGCCATGCCGCCTCTCACACGATGCGAGGCGGCTTCTGCTCAGCACCTGAACCGCTGTACAAAAGCGGTTGCCGTACAGTGCGGCATCAAGATGCCGAAATTCTCCACCCGTTACGGTCTGGCCTTCCCTGCTGTGCAATCACCCGCACAGTAGCCGGATAGGCGCCCCGTCCCTGCTGACCGTTCTCCACCCAGGAACGAATGGCCTCGGCATCTTCCACCCGCTTGGAGCTGGCGCCCGAGTCGAGCAGCACAATGATGACATTGCGCCCGGCAATATTGCTCTGCATCACCACACAGCGCCCCGCCTCGGAGATGTATCCGGTTTTCTGCAAGCCAATGTTCCAGTTCACGTCATGCACCAGACGGTTGGTGTTATGAAAATGAACGATGCGCCCATTGACCGGAAAATCGGCTGCCGGATAGGTCGTGTAATTGCGAATCAGCGGATAGCGATAGGCATCCTGCACCAGAAGCGCCAGATCGTGAGCACTCGACTGGTTGGCACTGTTGAGCCCGGTCGGCTCGACATAGTGGGTGTCGCGCATGCCCAGCATCATGGCGCGCATGTTCATTGCCCGGACAAAGGCCTCCATCCCGCCCGGATACGTGCGCCCCAAGGCATGAGCCGCACGGTTTTCACTCGACATCAGCGCCAGATGCAGAATTTCCTGGCGGGTCAGGGTCGTGCCCACGGCAAGGCGTGAACTGCTGCCCTTGAGATGATCCACATCGTCATAGGTGATGGTGATCATCTCATCCATGGGAAGATTCGCATCCATGGTGACCACAGCCGTCATGAGCTTGCTGATGGAAGCGATCGGAGTCACCAGCCCGCCATTCTTGTTGAGCAGCACCTGCCCACTGTTCTGATCCATCACGTAGGCGACGTGCGAATTCAGATCCGTCGGCGCTCCCGGCGGCACATTGCTCAGGCCGCGAATCTGCCCCATGCTGTCCCGCTGTGGCACAGAGATGCGCATGACCGACTGTGCGGTGGGCGCATAGCGTGCCACGGGTGTATAGACCGCACCACTTCCCTGCGCTGAAGCCACGCCCATGGCTGATGCAGGTGCACGCGACGATACGCGATAGGTGGAGCTTGCCGCTGCAGGAAACGCCACACGGGACGTGGCACTCTGCAGGGAAGAAGGCTGCTGCGCTGCAGGCGAGGCATCGGACGACACCACACTGTTCACCGAAGGCAGCGAAGCCACCGTCATGGGATGGGAGCTCCCCCCTTCTGCCCCGTTGCCGATGCGCGGCGAGGTCCGCACAGCCTCGGTTGCCAGCACAGCTGTGGCCGCAGCGGCCGCGGGAGGCACCGACATGCGAGAAATCCCCTGAGGCTGCGCGGCGGGCACGGCACGAACAGCAGACCTGCCATCTGAGGCCAACGCATTCGCCGCAAGCTCCCGCACACGTGAATCGCGCTCAGCTGCAGCCGTGGCAAGGCGATCCTCCTCCAGCGCGCGTTCACGCGCCCGACGTGCTTCGGCCTGCTTGCGCTCGCGCAGCTGCTGCTGGCGGGCAGCCTCTGCGGCAGCAGCTTCCTTGGCACGACGCGCTTCTGCCATCTGGCGCTCACGGGCTGCGGCTTCCATGCGTGCCTGGCGCGCCTCTTCGGCCACCTGCTGTCTGCGTTCCTCGACCAGCCTTTCCGCCTTGCGGGATTTTGCCGATTTCAGTCGACGTGCCGTGGCAGGAGCGGTCGCCTGATCCTCATCGTCGTCGGATGCCGCGCTGCGACGCGCAGTGCGCATCGATTTGGTTTCCTTGCCTTGCCGATCAGCAGAAGCGTGCGCCCCTCCCTTCTTGCCCTTGCGAGGCAAGGAAGACGCGTCCTCCTCGTCTGCCTGATCGGCACGGCTGTGGGCAGCAGCCTTGCTGCGAGCCTTGTCCTGCGCCTTGGCTCCATCCTTGGATTTGCTGGCGGTAGTTCCCCGCTTGCCATGGAGATTCCGTACAGAATCTCCATCATCCTCTTCGTCGTCGGATGCCCTGGCCGACCGCGATACCTTGGCCTTGCCGGAGTCTGTCCTGGACTTGGTCGTGCCGCTGCTCCGGGCAGATGCCTTGCGTTTCGGCGCTGCATCTTCCTCGTCATCGTCGTGGCTGGACTTGTTCTTGGTCACGACATGCTTTTTGACCACCACCTTGGAATGATCGGTTTTTTCGGTACGTGCCTGAACAGGCAATGCCAGAATCATGCAGGCGGCACCCAGGCAGATTGCACTTTGTGACAGGTACTTCAGAATTCCTGCTGTCACAAACTTTTCATCGGTCGGCATGGTCGATTTTCCAGTGTCTTCAAAGATAGCGTGACTATACGCCATTGAAAAAAATCCACAATATCAAGCACTTGAACAACATAATGCAATGACAGGATAAATTGTAAGCAATCGCGAACCTCTCCTGTCGAAGTGCTGACACACGAGCCACCTGCGCTCTCTCCTCCTGAAACACAAAAGCCGGAGCTCCAGGGGAACTCCGGCTTTTTCCCTGCATTCACCCTGCAGGGAAAGGTTCTTCAGCCCAGCACGTGCAGAGCCTCACACTCCCTGCGCATGCACACGCTCCACCTGACTGTGCAGCTTGTTGAGCGCGCTCAGATAGGCCTTGGCCGATGCCACCACGATATCCGGATCGGCTCCCACCCCGTTGACAATGCGTCCTCCCTGCTGCAGCCGCACAGTCACCTCACCCTGGCTCTCGGTATTGCCGCTGATGGCGTTGACGGAGTAGAGCACCATTTCGGCACCGCTCCTGACATGCGACTCGATTGCCTTGAGAGAGGCATCGACCGGGCCATTGCCAGTCGATTCCCCAGTGACTTCCTTGCCATCGAGCGTGAACACCACCGTCGCTGCAGGCTGTTCGCCAGTTTCACTGCGTTGAGCAAGCGAAACGAATCCGAAATGCTCGGGCGAACCTCCCACCTGATGATCACTCACGAGTGCCAGGATGTCCTCATCAAAAATCTCGCTCTTGCGGTCGGCAAGATCCTTGAAACGTGCAAAGGCCGCATTGATGTCCGCCTCGCTGTCCATGGACACGCCAAGGTCATGCAGGCGCTGCTTGAAGGCATTGCGCCCACTGAGCTTGCCGAGCACGATCTTGTTGGCCGACCAGCCCACATCCTCGGCGCGCATGATCTCATAGGTATCACGCGCCTTGAGAACGCCATCCTGATGGATGCCGCTCGCATGGGCAAAGGCATTGGCACCGACCACGGCCTTGTTGGGCTGCACCGCAAATCCGGTGATCTGGCTCACCATGCGGCTGGCCGGGACGATCTGGTGCGTATCGATGCCGACCTCCAGCCCGAAGAAGTCGCGTCGCGTCTTCACGGCCATCACCACCTCTTCGAGTGAGCAGTTCCCCGCTCGCTCTCCGAGCCCGTTGATGGTGCACTCCACCTGGCGCGCACCACCAAGCTTGACCCCCGCAAGGCTGTTGGCCACCGCCATGCCCAGATCGTTGTGGCAATGCACGCTCCAGATGACCTTGTCACTGTTGACCACCCGTTCGCGCAGGGTTCTGAGAAACTGGCCATACAGCTCCGGCACGGCATACCCCACGGTATCGGGAATGTTGATGGTCGTAGCCCCTTCCTTGATCACCGCGTCGCACACACGCACCAGAAAATCCATGTCGCTGCGATAGCCATCTTCCGCGCTGAATTCCACATCGGCCACGAGATTGCGGGCAAACCGGACTGCCAGTCGCGCCTGCTCCAGCACCTGCTCGGGAGACATGCGGAGCTTTTTCTCCATGTGCAGGGGACTGGTGGCAATGAAGGTATGGATCCGGCTGCTATTGGCCCCCTTGAGCGCCTCGGCCGCACGACTGATGTCACGATCATTGGCGCGCGACAGCGAACAGATGGTGGAATCCTTGACCGTATTGGCAATCGCCCGAATACAGTCGAAATCGCCATTGGAACTGGCAGCGAATCCGGCTTCGATCACATCCACCCGCAGTTTCTCGAGCTGCCGGGCAATGCGGATCTTTTCGTCGCGCGTCATGGATGCGCCCGGAGATTGCTCGCCGTCACGCAAAGTGGTATCGAAAATGATGAGTTTGTCGGTCATGGACATTCCTTCAGCAAATGGTGCAGTGAAAAAGATTCGCCTGACAACCGCAATGCAGACAACAAAAAAGCCCGTTGCGGTTGCAAACGGGCCTGTGCAGAAAGGGTATTGCGCGCGCTGATCACCCCGCCCGTTGGACGTTGCGAAGTAGTAGAGCACGTGCAAATATTTTCATGTCATTCAATGTAGCACAAAATGGCTTCCACTGTGCAGGCAGCCCAGAGCCGCCAATCACTTGTGCAATCCCTGCTCGTCCGGCTCACTGGTGGAGGTGCTGACGATGCTCACAGCCTCCCCCCTCGACTTGCGCCAGGCGTAAACGATGTAGCCGCTCAGCGCATAGCAGACGAAAAAGGCAAACAGCATCGTGGGCGGCTCGATGTTGATGACCGCAATGACCAGCACCAGCGCCACGATGAGGGTAAAGGGAACACTGCGTCTGCCACCAAAATCCTTGAAGCTGTAATAGGGAATATTGGTGACCATGGTCAGGCCCCCGAACAGCGTCAGGGCAAACATGAACCAGGACAGATCACCGCGCACGATCCCACTTCCGGTGAACAACTCGATGAATGCCTTGAACCAAGGCACCTCGCGATGCGCCCCGATCATCTCATTCGTGAGCCAGATGAACCCTGTGACCAGAGCTGCGGCTGCGGGGGAAGGGAGCCCCTGAAAGTACCGCTTGTCCACCACCCCGGTATTGACATTGAAACGCGCCAGCCGCAGGGCTGCGCAGGCGCAATAGACGAATGCAGCAATCCATCCCCAGCGCCCGATGGGACGCAGAGCCCATTCATAGGCGATCAGCGCAGGGGCGGCGCCGAAGCTCACCATGTCGGCCAGCGAATCCATCTGTTCCCCAAAGGCACTCTGGGTATGGGTAAGGCGGGCCACACGACCATCCAGACTGTCGAGCACCATGGCACAGAAGACCCCGATCGTGGCAAGATCGAATCGGCCGTTCATGGCCATGACGATCGAGTAGAACCCTCCGAAAAGAGCTGCCAGCGTAAACAGGTTGGGCAGGATGTAGATCCCCTTGCGCAGACGGGGATGTGGCCTCAGGCCTCCTTCGGCTGGTGAAAGATGGTTGGAATCCATACGAACTTTCAATGATTGCAGGAAAAAAGTGCGGAACATACAGGGCCCACACACGGCCGCCTTGCCTCCAGCACCTCGCCCGGACAAGAAAGAGGGCTCATCCCCGCGCTCCTGCATGCCAGGATTTCTCGATGCCCGAAACCATGCCGGGAAGGGCACAGGAACAGGCGCCGCAATTTCCCATGACGGTTGCCGCCTATCATAGCGAGCTCAGCGCGCTGCCGACGTCATGCCCCGACTTCCTGCACACATGCGTGACCGCATCCTGAAGCCACACTAGACGCAGGGCAAGAGGGCTCATGCACCGATCAAAGAGCAGCCAGTACGGTGGTGGTGGCAGACACCTTCTGTCCCGGCGCCACCAACGGCCGTGCCGTCACTGGGAGATACACGTCCACGCGGGACCCGAAGCGAATGAACCCATAGCGCTGTCCTCGAGCCAGGGTATCCCCGGGCTTGACATAGCAGAGAATGCGCCGGGCCACGAGTCCTGCCACCTGCACCAGGGTCACCGTGGTGCCATGGCTGTCGATCACGACTGCATTGCGTTCATTCTCCGTCGAGGCTTTGTCGAGATCGGCATTGACAAAGGCGCCTGGAAAATACGCCACCTTGCGCACCACCCCGTCGACCGCAGCACGGTTGCTGTGCACGTTGAACACGTTCATGAACACGCTGATGAGCAACGCATCGCGGTCCGCATACGGGTCGCGAACCTTCTCGATCTTCACGATGCGGCCATCGGCAGGAGAGAGTACGGCGCCTGCATCCTGGGGAATGTTTCGCGGCGGATCGCGAAAGAACTGCACCACGAACAGGGCAATCAGCCAAAATGCCGCAGCCACTGCAAAACCGAAAAATATCTGCATCAGGACAGCCACCAGAATGCTGGTGGCGATGAAAGGCCATCCTTCGCGTGCCAGGAGAGGGTGGGGATAGTTCTTGCTCATTGCATTTCTTCGCGTCGGGGCATGCTCCGCAGGCGATGCCCGGAACATGGCGCAGTGGAGAGGGAATAGAAACGGAAAAAGCCACTGACAGTGGCTTTTTCTGCATGCCTTGCCGCCTTGAAGCGGACAGAGGCCTATTGTGGCATGAATCGGGAACCGGCCGGATGGCACAGCTCCCTGCCATCATCAGTTCTTGGTCTGGTCGACCAGCTTGTTCTTGGCGATCCAGGGCATCATCGAACGCAGCTTGCCACCGACCACTTCGATGGGGTGAGCCGCCGTGTTGCGACGACGTGCCGTCATGGCCGGATAGTTGATGGCGCCTTCCTGGATGAACATTTTGGCGTAGTCACCGTTCTGGATGCGCTTGAGGGCATTGCGCATGGCTTCACGGCTCTTGTCATTGATGACCTCGGGCCCCGTCACGTACTCGCCGAATTCCGCATTGTTGGAAATCGAGTAGTTCATGTTGGCAATGCCACCTTCGTAGATCAGATCCACGATCAGCTTGAGCTCGTGCAGGCACTCGAAGTAAGCCATTTCAGGAGCGTAGCCGGCTTCGACCAGGGTTTCAAAGCCCATCTTCACCAGTTCCACGGCACCACCGCACAGCACAGCCTGCTCGCCGAACAGATCGGTTTCGGTTTCTTCCTTGAAGGTGGTTTCGATGATGCCTGCCTTGCCCCCTCCGTTGGCCATGGCATAGCTCAGAGCCAGCTCACGGGCCTTGCCGGACGGATCCTGCTGCACGGCGATGAGGTGAGGCACACCGCCGCCTTGCTTGTAGGTGCTGCGCACGGTGTGACCGGGAGCCTTGGGCGCCACCATCCACACATCCAGATCGGCGCGGGGAACCACTTGGTTGTAGTGCACATTGAAACCGTGTGCGAACACGAGAGAGGCACCCTTCTTGATGTTGGGTTCCACATTGTTCTTGTACACCTTGGCGATGTTCTCGTCAGGCAGAAGAATCATGACAACATCGGCGTCCTTGACTGCCTCGTCGACTTCCTTCACGGTCAGACCCGCAGCTTCGGCCTTGGGCCAGCTGGCGCCGCCCTTGCGCAGACCAACAACAACCTTCACACCGCTGTCGTTCAGATTCTGTGCATGGGCATGGCCCTGGCTTCCGTAGCCGATGATGGCTACGGTCTTGCCCTTGATGAGGGACAGGTCACAGTCTTTGTCGTAAAAAACTTTCATACAGCTCTCCAATGGAAAGAATGGGGGAAATGGCGAAATTGCCCTACGACAGGCTCAGGGCGAACGCATCGACATTTCGCCTTCATGAGAAACCGCCAGCGTTGAGCCCGTCGACACGCTGGGGCCTGGTAAAAGGGGGAATCAGACCCGCAGAATGCGTTCTCCACGCCCGATGCCACTGGCTCCCGTGCGCACGGTCTCCAGAATGGCACTGGGCTCGATGGCATTGAGAAAAGCGTTGTTCTTGGACTGGTCCCCGGTGAGCTCGATGGTGTAGCTCTTGTCGGTAACGTCGATGATGCGCCCACGGAAAATATCCGCCATGCGCTTCATTTCCTCGCGTTCCTTGCCTACGGCGCGCACCTTGACCATCATCAGCTCGCGCTCGATGTAGGCGCCTTCGGTCAGATCCACCACCTTGACGACTTCGATGAGACGGTTGAGGTGTTTGGTGATCTGCTCGATGACATCATCCGACCCGCTGGTCTCGATGGTCATGCGCGACAGGCTGGCATCCTCAGTGGGAGCAACCGTCAGGCTTTCGATGTTGTAGCCACGGGCAGAGAACAGCCCGACCACACGGGACAGGGCGCCAGCCTCATTCTCGAGCAGCACGGCAATAATGTGTTTCATGATGAGTGTTTCCTCTTTTCGTCGCCCTCCTCCCGTACCGGTAAGCACGGGACTTGGCGGACAATAGATTCCAACGTGAGAGCCACCGCTGGCCAGCTGCAGAATTTGCTGCAGCACTCGGCGCAGACCAACCAGCCCCTCCTGCCTGAAAGACCGGCAGCGGTGGCTGGAATGGATCAGGGCTCCTCGGACGCAAGCAGCATCTCGGTGATGCCCTTGCCTGCCTGCACCATGGGATAGACGTTCTCGGAAGGATCGGTCCGGAAATCCAGGAAAACCGTGCGGTCCTTGAGCTTGCGTGCCTCGCGCAGTGCCGGCTCAATGTCCTTGGGGTCCTCGATGAGCAAGCCCACATGGCCATAGGCCTCGGCCAACTTCACGAAGTTGGGCAATGCATCCATGTAGCTGTGGCTGTAGCGACCAGAATATTCGATTTCCTGCCACTGACGCACCATGCCCAGATAGCGATTGTTGAGCGCACAGATCTTGATGGGCGTGTTGTACTGCAGACAGGTCGAGAGTTCCTGGATGTTCATCTGCACCGAACCTTCACCAGTGATGCAGAACACTTCACTCTGGGGACGCGCCAGCTTGATCCCCATGGCATAGGGAATCCCCACGCCCATGGTCCCCAGCCCACCGGAATTGATCCAGCGGCGAGGCTCGCTGAAACGGTAGTACTGGGCCGCCCACATCTGATGCTGCCCCACATCCGAAGTGATGTACACATCATCGTTTCGGGTCATCTGCCAAAGTGTCTCGACCACCTTTTGCGGCTTGATGACTTCCTTGTCATCCCGATCGTACTTGAGGCATTCGGTCCTGCGCCATTTGTTGATGGTGTCCCACCAGGGAGCCAAGGCTGCAGGATCCGGCTGTACCGGTGCATCGTGGATCGCGGTGAGCAGATCGGCCAGGACATCCTTGACATCTCCCACGATGGGTACATCCACCTTGACCCGCTTGGAAATGACGGAAGGATCGATGTCGATGTGAATGATCTTGCGTTCGTTCTGCGCAAAGTGCTTGGGGTTGCCGATCACGCGATCGTCGAACCGTGCCCCCACAGCCAGCAGCACATCACAGTTCTGCATGGCATTGTTGGCCTCGACCGTACCATGCATTCCAAGCATGCCCAGGAACTTGGGGTCGGTGGACGGATAGGATCCCAGACCCATGAGGGTATTGGTACACGGCGCACCAAGAGCATCGACGAGGGCTCGAAGCTCACTGCTGGCGTTGCCCATGACCACCCCCCCGCCGGCATACACATAGGGCCGCTTGGCAGCAAGCAGCAGCTGGAGTGCCTTGCGGATCTGGCCTGCATGACCCTTGCGCACCGGATTGTAGGAACGCATCTCCACGGTTTCCGGATAGCCATGCCAAGCCATTTTCTGGAACGACACGTCCTTCGGAATGTCCACCACCACCGGTCCGGGACGTCCAGTACGCGCAATATGGAAGGCGCGCTTCATGACCTGCGGAATGTCGCGCGGGTCCTTGACCAGGAAATTGTGCTTGACGATCGGACGCGTGATACCCACGGTATCGCATTCCTGAAAGGCGTCCTGACCGATGGCGGCAGTGGACACCTGACCCGAAATGACCACGAGCGGCACACTGTCCATGTAGGCAGTGGCGATTCCGGTGACCGCATTGGTCAACCCTGGACCTGACGTGACCAGAGCCACCCCGACTTCACCGGTCGCGCGCGCAAAACCGTCTGCCGCATGCACGGCAGCCTGTTCGTGCCGCACGAGCACGTGCTGTATGGAGCTTTGTTTGTAGAGGGCGTCGTAGATGTAGAGCACCGCACCACCGGGATATCCCCAGATGTGCTTGACGTTTTCTGCTTCGAGACACTTGATGAGTGCTTCGGATCCCATGAGCATGGGAACCTTGGGGGCGGGCTTGGCGGTTGCCGCCTGAACTTGAGCTGTATCCATTGATGAACCTTTTGTGATTTTCTATACAGAAAAACCTTGGGTGCCTCTCAGCGTCCTTCTTGTGGAAGGGCGTCGAGACTTGAGGCCAAAACCATGAGCGCTCTGGTAACGCGCCGGGCAGTGACCCGTTTGCCGTATTGCGTGACAAGTTTCATTATCGCATTGTTGCAATGCAAAAGTCAGTCCCCCGCCATTTTTTGCATGACCAGCCCATGCTGTCTGCCCCGAGCGACATCCCGATATACTCGGCCGATGTCCTCGCAGTCGTCCTCTTCGCCTCTTCCTGCCGTGCATTCGTCTTCTTCGTCCGTCCTCCAGGCCCCTCCCCTATGGCGACGCATGGCATGCTGGCTCTATGAAGGAGTCCTGCTCTTCGGTGTGGTCTTCATCACGGGATACCTGTTCAGCGCCCTCACCCAGACCCGCAGCGGAACACAGAACCGCCATGCACTCCAGGGCTTTATGTTTCTGATGCTGGGCATCTATTTCGCATGGTTCTGGAGCAAGGGTCAGACCCTGGCCATGAAGACCTGGCACATCCGGGTGACGGATCGGACAGGAAAGCCGATTGCCCAGTGGCGCGCCTTGCTGCGGTACATGTGGAGCTGGCTGTGGTTTCTCCCCCCGCTTGCAGCACTGTATCTGGCAGGCACATGGCAAAGGCATGGCGGACTGGCCATCATGCTGCTGCTGGGATGGGTACTGTTCTGGGCCTTGTTGACCCGTCTGATGCCGGGCAGACAGTTCGCACATGATCTGATGGCCGGAACCCGCCTGATCTCCCAGGAACCGCCCAAGGACGCGGAATCCAAGCGCAAATGGTGGCAGCTGTGAGTGCGGACAAACAGCATGCGGCGGCAGACTCCATCTCCAGTGCGCCGGCTGGTCCCCATCCCCAGAAACGGCGCAAGGGCCTGATTCGTCTGTACTACGCCACGGGCTACTCTCTGGCCGGACTGTTCGCTGCCTTCCGAGAATCTCCTGCCTTCCGGCTGGAGGCATGCCTCAATCTGCTCGCGTTGCCCGTAGCCTGCTGGTTGGGGCGCAGCTGGATGGAGGTGGTCATTCTGTGGGTCGCCACCTGGCAGCTGCTCATCGTCGAATTGCTCAACAGTGGCATCGAAGCCGTGACAGATCGCGTGGGCTATGAACTCCACCCTCTTTCCAAGCAGGCCAAGGACTTCGGCAGTGCCGCCGTATTTCTGAGCACGCTGACTGCCATCGGAACATGGGGAGCCTTCGCCTGGTCACGCTGGATGCCCGCATGAAAACACATGGCCGGCAAGCCCGCGGAAAGCGATGACGGATCCGACACAGTGCATCGGATGTGCACGCGTATGATGAAGCACGCCTATTCCTTGATGTATCTCCCTCATGCGCGATCCCTCAGTTTCCAAGTCTGCACCTTCTTTCGCTGAAAATACCGCCCTCTTCGGCCCCCACGCCCCTCCGTTTTCCATTTGCGTGTACTGCGCATCGCAGCAGGGTCGGGATCCCATTCATAGCCGGACCGCTCATGCGGTAGGCGACTGGATTGGACGCCACGGCGGACAGCTCGTCTATGGCGGCAGCCACGCGGGCCTCATGGGCATCCTGGCGGACGCCACACTGCAGGCAGGTGGCCGGGTCGTCGGCATCATTCCCAAGGCACTGGTCGATCGTGAATTCGCACACCATGGATGCACTGAACTCCATATTGTGGACAACATGCATCAGCGCAAGTTCATGATGGCCGAGAGAGCCACGGCATTTTTGGCACTGTCGGGCGGCATTGGCACATTCGAGGAGTTCTTCGAAGCCTGGACCTGGCGCCAACTGGGCTACCACCACAAGCCGGTCGCCCTGCTCAACACGGCCGGCTACTACGACACCCTTCTCCAGTTCCTCGAAGGATCGGTGACCTCAGGCTTCATGCGTCATGCACAGATGGAAATGATCCACGTAGGCACAGAGGTGCCTGACGTCCTGCACTATCTTGCTGGCCCGGCGGAAGCCCGTGTGGCAGATGCCGCAGGGAGTCGGCTCGATCTGCAGGCTCCTCCAGAGGGGAGCGCGTGAAAATCACGCCTGCTACAATCCATCGATCCAGGCCGGGCACCACAGAATGCATCAGGCAGACCCCTGCACGGGGGCTGCTGCCGCGCTGCGCGCCCTCAGAGGAACCACACCTGTGGCCTCTGTCCCCCTGAAAGGCGGACTGATCGTTCGCCTTTTTTCATTGCTTCAGGACATGGCATGTTCGAATTCATCCAAAAGCACAACAAGCTGTTCATGATCATGCTGTTCGCATTGGTCATTCCCTCATTCGTCATGCTGGGCGTCGACAACTATCAGCGCATGAACGACGCGGGGCATACCACCGTGGCCATTGTCAACGGCCAGAAGATCACGCAGGCGGAATGGGACAATGCCCATCGGCAGGAAGTGGATCAGCTCCGCGCCAGTCAACCCGGCATCGATGCCCAGCTCCTGGATTCTCCGGCCGCGAAGTACGCCACGCTGGAGCGCATGGTGCAGAACCGTGTCTTGGCAGAAGCCGCATCCAAGCTCAAGCTGTTCATCAGCGACCAGCGCCTTGCGCAGGAACTGATCAGCGATCCTGCAATCGCTGCACTGCGGGGAAGCGATGGCAAGCTCGATCAAACCCGTTATGCGCAGCTCCTGGCCGCACAGGGACTCACGCCACAGCGCTATGAGGCCATGGTCCGCAGCCAACTCACCAGCCGGCAGGTATTGCAGGGCGTGTCGGGTGCCGGCGGCTGGATGCCAGCCTCCCTGGCTGACCTGGTAACACGCCCTTTCTTCGAAAGACGCAACATCAGCGTCATCTATTTCAAGCCTGAATCCTACAAGGCACAGGTTCATCCTTCTGCCCACGATCTGCAAGCCTACTACAAGAGCCATCTTGCAGAATTCCGTGCCCCCGAACAGGCCTCCATCGAATATGTGGTGCTGGATTTGGCTTCAGTGCAGAAGCACCTCACGGTCAGTGAGGCCGACCTCCAGAAATTCTATGAACAGAACAAGGACCGATTCGGTACGCGCGAGGAGCGCCGTGCAAGCCACATTCTGATCGCAGCCGATGCCAAGGCCTCTTCCACCCTGCGAGAAGCAGCACGCAAGAAAGCCGAAGACATTCTGGCGCAGGTCCAGAAAGACCCCGCCAGCTTTGCACAGCTGGCACAGAAGTACTCCCAGGATCCCGGCTCTGCCAAGAAGGGAGGAGACCTGGGATATTTCGATCGCACCACCATGGTCAAGCCCTTCGCAGAAGCTGCCTTTGCACTCAAGCAAAACGAAATCAGCAAGGTGGTGGAAACTGACTACGGCTATCACATCATCAAACTGACTGGAATCCGCGGAGGAAGTGGGCAGCAGAGTTTCGACACACTCAAGCCGCAGATCGAAGCCGAGCTCAAGAAACAGCAGGCCCAGCAGAAATTCGGCGAAGCCGTAGAGGCCTTCAAGGAAGACGTGTTCAAACAACCGCAGTCCCTCAAGGCTGTGGCTGACAAGTTTGGCCTGCAGATCCAGACTGCCCAGAACATTGGCCGTACCCCTGTTCCCGGTGCACAGGGCCCGTTGGCTCAGCCCGCATTCTTGAATGCCTTGTTCACAGCCAGCTCCCTGTCCGGAAAGCAGAACATCGCGCCGATGGAGATCGGTGCCAACCAGCTGGCCAGTGGACGCATCATCAGCTATAGCCCGGCACGACAAAAGACCTTTGACGAGGTCAAAGCCACCATCGAAAGCCAGGTGACTCAAGCCAAGGCAGCACAACTGGCCAAGGCTGCAGGTGAAGCAGCCCTCAAGCAATGGCAACCCCATCCTGCGCAGGCTCCCATGCCTGCCACTATGGACGTGTCCCGCACACAACCGAATGGCACACCACAAACGGTCATCAATGGCGCACTGCGGGTCAGCCCTTCTCATCTCCCGGCGCTTCAGGGTGTCGATCTGGGCCCTCAGGGTTACGCTGTGGTCCGCGTCAACAAGATCCTTCCCGCAGATGCCGTCACTGCCGCCGCTCAGGCACAGCAGCGCCCCCAAGTGGCACAAGCCTTCAATGAAGCCAGCATGGTGGCGTACTATGAGGCACTCAAGAAACTCCTGAAGGTACAAATCCTGGTGGCCAACCCCCTCGGCTCCACCTCTCGTCCCATCAAGTAATTTTTGAAGTGTCGCTGAGGAACATCTCAAAAAACAAGCTATAATTTATTCTTTCTGGTGGCTGTAGCTCAGTTGGTAGAGTCCAGGATTGTGATTCCTGTTGTCGTGGGTTCGAGCCCCATCAGCCACCCCAGATATCAAAAGCCCTGAGTTTTCATCAGGGCTTTTTTTTGCGGTTTCATGCATCGCAAAACTGCCGGCAGGATTCCTCGCATGGATACGTACATGCGTCCATGTGCCCTGAGAACGGCAGAGTTCTCTCGTGCTTGCCCATTTATCTGCTCTTGGTTCTCCTGAAGCCGACATTCAAGTACTGTGCCTGCTGCCTCCGCTCCCTCATCCCTGCCCTATCTTGCACTGGCTGGCCCCACTGCCAGCGGCAAGACTGCGGCAGCCTTGTATCTGGCAGAAGAAACCGAAGCCCGCTGGGGAATCACGCTGGAGATCATCAGTGTGGATTCTGCGCTCGTGTATCAGGGCATGGACATTGGTACTGCCAAACCCAGCGCGGAAGAGCGCATGCGCGCCAGACACCATCTCATCGACATTCTCGATCCGTCGGAAACCTACAGCGCTGCACGATTCTTCCAGGATGCCACGGCAGCCATACGGGCTACCCACGACCGTGGCCATCTCCCCCTTCTGATCGGCGGCACGATGCTGTACTACAAGGCTCTTTTCGAGGGACTGAGTCATCTTCCTGAAACTGACCCGCAGATACGGCAGCAAGTAGCGGCCCAGGCTGCTCAACAAGGCTGGCCAGCCCTGCATGCCGAACTGGCACGTGTCGATCCTCTGGCTGCACAGCGACTGTCCCCCCAAGACAGCCAACGCATCGGTCGTGCACTGGAAGTATGGCTGGCAACAGGAAAGCCCTTTTCGGAATGGCAGGCAGACCGCAGCTCCAGTCAGTTCCCACCTTGGCCTCCGTTGACTCTGATTTCTCTCGAGCCGATGGATCGTGCCTGGCTTCATCAGCGCATTGCTCAACGCTTCGATGCCATGTTGGACGCGGGCTTCATGGCAGAAGTGCATGCCCTGCGAGCCAGACCCGACCTGCATGTCGGGCTCCCTTCCATGCGGTGCGTAGGGTACCGCCAGGCCTGGGAAGGATTGGACAATCAAGAGCCTCTCTCCTCATGGAGAGAGAAGGCGATTGCAGCAACCCGACAACTTGCCAAGCGTCAGCTCACCTGGCTCAGAAGCATGCCTGCTCGGAAAATCGTTCCATGCGAAGCTCCCGATGCCGCACACCAAGTTTTCCAGCTCACGGAAACAGCCTTGCGCACCCACGAGTTTTTCTCCGCGCTCTGAACCCACCCCTCGCTGATCGTGTGTTGCGCCTTCTGCTCGCGGCAGCATCTGTTCTTCCTCTGCTCAGGAAGCGCACATTCACTGCAAGGACTGCTTGGAGCTTTTCGGCACAGGTAGCGCCAACACCTTGATCCCGTCTTCCCGCAGCTCACGTACCTCTTGTGCAGTCGCCTGTCCACGAATAGCTTCTGGCTTTCTGTGACCTTCGTGCATGTCCCTGGCTTGACGTGCAAACTCTGTCCCCACATCCGTGGTATGGGTAAGTACCTGCTGCACCATGCGTTCGTATACCGCTGTCAGCATCGCAGGGGACATGGGTAGGTTTTGCTCTGGTAGCTTGTCTTGATTCTTGTGTATGGTGGCAGCAGATGGGGGAGGCGTAGATGCATGATGCCCCAGATTCAGCCGAGGAGCAGACAGTCGCCTGACGATGGAGGAACTCCCACAGACCGGACACAGCACTTCCTTGCGCTCAAGCTGTACAACAGCCTCACCCTCAGAAGCGAACCATCCTTCAAAGCGATGTCCAACCACACACTCCAGATCCAGCACCTTCATGTGACTGTCACCTGCTTCCATGGCAAAGTCCATCCTCTGCCATCAAGGTTCTGCATCCAGAGCAGACAGCTGAGTGTCTTGGCATCTGTCAGTTCTCCTTGGCGAACACATTCGAGCAGATCCTCCAGGGTTGCTGCATGCACATGCAACAGCTCTCCTTCTTCCAAGTGCTGCCCCTTGAAACACAGCCTCCTGGCAAACCAGATGTCGATGTGCTCATCCGAATATCCTATGCAATTGTGCATCACGCCTGCATAAGCCCATTCCATCGCATCGAATCCCGTTTCTTCAATCAGTTCGCGACGGGCACATGCTAGACCATCTTCGCCAGGATCCAGCTTGCCAGCAGGAAATTCGATCATGACGCGATCCACAGCATGTCGATACTGGCGTTCTACGAGATATTTTCCATCCTCCAGAAGCGGCACTATTACAACTGCCCCTGGATGACGGATAAACTCGCGCGAAGCCTCTTTCCCATCAGGTAACCCCACCCTGTCACGCTGGACCTTCAGAAATCGCCCAGTCCATACTGTCTCTGATTCAAGGACGCTCTCATTCAGATCAGACGATCCTGTTGCAATATGAGCAAGAAGGTCAGATACGAGAGGGTTCATTTCCTCGTTTTTACGCATGGTGGATCACTCCATTGGATGTCTTTTCGACCAGAATGCTGCAAAAAACAATCGCACGGTCACCATAAGGTGACCGTGCGAAGCATTCAATATTCCCTGAATGGCGAAAGAGCAAGCGGAGTCGCTCATTCTCCTGATCTGGTCATATGGCTGTACACAAACCCCGGAAATGCAAAAGTGGCAAACAAGGCCACCGTAGTGACATAGAATTCCCAGCCTTGTGAATAGACCTGCCCGGCACGTGACTCAATCCAACGGCTGAACAGCCCTGTGAGCATATACAGGAATATCCACTCCATAAACTGAAGCCCTAATCTTTTTCCACTGCTGTGCTCCCCCTCTTTTTTTGTCAAGGGGACACACGCCAGAAGACGGCCATTAAGAAAAGGAAGATTGGCCGCGATAAAGGCCACCAGCACAACCAACAGCACAGAGAACTGCTGACTCATGGGATATTTCCTGTTATTACACTGAGAATTTCAGGCATTGAGCATGCGATGGATGGCAAATGCACAGATAGCCATCAACCCTGCCGGCATCAATCCAAACAGCAGCACCAACGCGCCATTGATGGACAGTACGGCACGAACATCCAGTCCTGCATGCAATTCCTTTGGCAATTGGGGATTCGGGGCATCAAAGTACATGACCTTGATGACGCGGAGATAATAGAACGCACCAATCAGGGACATGAGCACCGCAAAAATGGCAAGTCCAATCTGGAATGTCTGTCCGGAAGCCACCAGAACTTGCAGCACTGTCAGCTTGGCATAGAACCCTACCATCGGAGGCACACCAGCCAAGGACAGGAGACTCACAGCCATCACACCTGCGTACAGCGGGCGAGATTGATTCAGTCCGGAAAGATCCTGAATGTTCTCGCACTCGAACCCCTCATACGACAGGAGCATGATCACACCAAAGTTGACCAGGGTGGTCAGGACGTAGGTGACGATATAGAACATGCCAGCCGAATAGGCATCGACGACGAGATTGAAATTTCCATTGCTGTATCCAGAGACGAAAGCCAACAGCACGAATCCCACCTGCGAAATGGTGGAATATGCAAGCATGCGCTTGAGATTGGTCTGCATGATGGCTGCAAGGTTACCGATCAACAGAGATGCAATGGCCAACACGGCCATCATCTGCTGCCATTGAACAGCCAGCGGCATCAATCCTTCTACCAGGAGGCGCACCATGATGGCAAACGCCGCCAGTTTGGGCGCACTTGCCACAATCAGCGTCACAGAGGTCGGAGCCCCTTCATACACATCAGGCAGCCACGCATGGAATGGAGCAGCCCCCAGCTTGAAAGCCAGCCCTGACACCAGAAACACCAGTCCAAGCATCAGAATCTGCCATTTGGCCATACCGGTTGCAACGATCTGCTGAATCTGATTGATCTGCAGGGTTCCAGTTGCGCCATAGATCATCGACATGCCGTAAAGCATGAAACCGGAAGCCAATGCACCCAGCACAAAGTACTTCATGCCTGCTTCCGTAGACTGCTTGTGATCACGGCGCAGAGCAACCAACGCATAGCTGGAAAGAGTCAAGAGTTCGAGGCCCAGATAGATCACAAGAAAATGATTGCCGGAAATCATCATGAAGATGCCGAGCAGACTGAACAGACTGAGAGTGAACAGCTCCCCGCCACGCGACAGCATATCTCGCGCCACCGAATAGGGACGGCCATAGATCATGGTAACCATCATGGCCAGTGCAGCAAAGCATTTGAGCCAATTTCCCATGGGATCGCTGACGATCATGTTGCCGAAGCCATAGATCGTGAACCCATTCAGCGCATACAACCCTTGTGATACAGCCACCACGAAGAGTGTCAGCAACGTGAATACATAAGTGAATGTCCGCTTGGTGCTATGGACCGAGAGATCTGCCAGCGTGATGGCACAGGCCATGACCAGCAGAATCAACTCCGGGAAAATGGCGACCCAGCTCAGGTTATCAATCATGGTGCGTTCTCTTATTGCAATTTGGATTGTGCGACATGCTGCAGCAGCTGAGCGACCGACGCATCCATGACATCAGTGACCGGCTTGGGATCGAGCCCCATCCACAACACCCCTACTGCCAGCAGCGTCAGCATCAAGAATTCCCGAGGAGTGATATCCATCAACTTGCGCACATTGTCATTTGCGACAGGGCCCAGATACACACGCTTGTACATCCAGAGCGAATAGGCTGCACCGAGCACCAAGGCAGATGCTGCCATAACCCCGAGCCAGAAACCAGCCTGCGTAGCAGCCAGAATCACCATCCATTCACCCACAAACCCCGAGGTTGCCGGCAAACCGCAGTTGGCCATGGAAAACAGCAGCGCGAAGGCGGCAAATTTCGGCATGGTATTGATCACGCCGCCATAGGCTGCGATTTCACGGGAATGCACACGATCGTAAAGCACCCCAATGCACAGAAACATAGCAGCAGATACCAAACCGTGAGAAATCATCTGCACGATGCCCCCTGCGATACCCAGATCATTGAATATGAAGAAGCCCAATGTCACGAACCCCATGTGCGCCACGGAAGAATAGGCAACCAGCTTCTTCATGTCGCGCTGCACCATGGCCACCAGGCCCACATAGATCACTGCCACCAGTGAGAAGGCAATCATGAGCCACGCCCATTGGTGCGCTGCATCAGGTGCGATGGGCAGCGAAAAACGCAGAAAGCCATAGGCACCCAGCTTGAGCATGATGGCTGCCAGCACCACGGAGCCTCCGGTAGGAGCTTCGACGTGCACATCGGGCAACCAAGTATGCACAGGCCACATGGGCACCTTCACGGCAAAAGCAGCAAAGAAAGCAAAGAAAAGCAGAGTCTGGGCACGTGCCCCCAGCGGCATGCTCTGCCAGAGCTGAATATCAAAGCTGCCGCCGGAAACATTGAACAGATACACCAGTGCAACCAGCATCAGAAGCGAGCCTGCCAGGGTATAGAGAAAAAACTTGAAGGCTGCGTAGATGCGGTTCGGCCCACCCCAAATTCCGATGATGAGATACATCGGGATCAGGGTAGCCTCGAAGAACACATAGAACAACATGGCATCCAGTGATGCAAAGACACCGATCATCAATCCACTCAGGATGAGAAAAGCGCCCATGTACTGATTGACACGGCTGGTAATGACCTTCCAGCCGGCAATCACGACAATCACGGTAATGAAAGCCGTCAACAGTACGAACCACAGCGAAATGCCATCCACCCCAAGGTGGTAATTGATGTTGAAGCGTGGAATCCATGGATTGTTTTCCACGAACTGCATGGCTGCAGTGTGCAGGCGGAATCCTGTATAGAGCGGAACAGTGACCGCTAAACTGGCCAGAGACCCCAAGAGCGCCAGCCAACGCACCATGCTCTTGTAGCGATCGGCGCCGAACGCGAGCAGGATGGAGCCGATGACGATGGGCATCCAGATCGATAGGCTTAACAATCCCATTTTGTTCTTTCTCCTTATTTGCCAAGCCAGACGAACCAGGTCATCAGAGCCAGCACGCCCATGATCATGAGGAGCGCATAGTGATAGACATAACCGGTCTGGAGCTTGCGCACCACAGCAGCAATGCCTCCCACCACTTTCCAGGAACCATTGACCACCAATCCATCGATCAAGGTCTGGTCCCCCACCTTCCAGAATCCAGTACCAAGCAGGCGGGCACCGCGCGCAATGATGTTCTCGTTGATCCAGTCAAGGTAGTACTTGTTTTCCAGAATGGTGACAAAGGGCGAGAACAGGGTCTTGAGACGCGCTGCCATCGCATTGTTGAAAATATAGAGGTAATACGCGACTCCCACCCCTGCCACTGTGAGCCAGAAAGGAATGGTGGTCACTGCATGGATGCCCATGGCCCAGGCACCATGGAACTCTTCCCCGAGATGCTCCATGACAGGGTGCTGATGCAGATTGATCTGCGCGATGCCATCGAAGAAATGTCCGAACAGAAGAGGCTGAATTGCGACATAGCCCACAACGACAGAAGGAATCGCCAGCAAAATCAGAGGCAACGTGACCACCCATGGCGACTCATGCGGCTTGGAAGAATGCCCATGAGCATGCGCATCATGCCCATGATGAGCCTCTGGATTGAGGTCATACCGTTCCGGCCCATGAAAAACCAGGAAATACATCCGAAAACTGTAGAGCGCTGTCACGAATACACTCAGAAGTGCCGCCCAGTAGGCAATACCTGCGGCAGGCAAAGTGCTCATGTGTACTGCCTCGATGATGCTTTCCTTCGAATAGAAGCCAGCAAAGAACGGAGTCCCGATCAATGCAAGTGAACCAATCAGAGAAGTGATCCAAGTGATAGGCATGTATTTGCGCAGTCCTCCCATCCAGCGCATATCCTGGTTGTGATGGACACCCATGATTACCGAGCCAGCGCCCAAGAAAAGAAGCGCTTTGAAGAAGGCATGCGTCATCAGATGAAACACTGCCACCGGATAGGCTGAAACACCCAATGCCATGGTCATGTACCCCAACTGCGACAGAGTTGAATACGCCACCACGCGCTTGATATCGTTCTGGATAATTCCCAGAAGTCCCATGAAGAAGGCGGTAATGGCGCCAATGACCAATACAAAGTTGAGGGCTGTATCACTCAACTCATAAAGAGGCGACATGCGCGTCACCATGAAAATACCTGCCGTCACCATGGTGGCTGCGTGGATCAGTGCCGAAATGGGAGTGGGGCCTTCCATGGAATCCGGCAGCCAGATGTGCAAAGGGAACTGTGCCGACTTTCCCATTGCACCGATGAAAAGACAAATGGCAGCCATGGTCGCCACATTCCATCCAATGCCTGGATATGTCTGAACTGCCAAAGTATTGACCTTGGCAAAAAATTCAGTGTAGTTGAATGTACCTGTGTAAGCCAAGATCAGACCGATACCGAGAATGAATCCAAAATCTCCTACACGGTTTACCAAAAAAGCCTTGAGATTGGCGAAAATTGCCGTCGGCCTCTTGAACCAGAATCCGATCAGCAGATAGGACACCAAGCCTACCGCTTCCCAGCCAAAGAACAGCTGCAGAAAATTGTTGCTCATGACCAGCATGAGCATAGAGAAGGTAAACAGGGAAATGTAGGAAAAGAAACGATCATAGCCGTCGTCATCCTCCATGTAACCCACTGTGTAGATGTGCACCATCAGGGACACGAATGTCACCACACACATCATCATGGCCGTGAGGTTGTCGACCATGAAACCCACCTCCATCTTCAGACCACCAATGTTCATCCATTCGTAGATGGTCTGATTGAAGGTAGCTCCTGCCAGCGTCTGTTTGAATACCAGAACAGACACAACAAAGGAGATAAAAACCCCAGAAATAGCAAGGATTTGGGATGCCTTACGCCCAAGTATATTGCCTCCCAACGCCGTTCCGAAAACCCCGACCAGAATCGACATGACCAAAGGGGCCAACGGCACGATAAGCAGCATATTCAAAGAAAGGCTGGAATTCATGATTATCACCCCTTCAGTGAATTGAGCACGTCTGCGCTGATGTGCTGTTTGTCATTGCGGAAAACAAGTATCAAGATGGCAAGGCCAATGGCCGACTCTGCCGCAGCCACTGTCAGTATGAAGAATACAAAGATTTGCCCACTGAGATCCCCCCAAAAATGGGAGAAAGTCACGAAGTTGATGTTTACAGCAAGCAACATCAGTTCAATAGCCATCAACAGCACAATCAGATTCTTGCGATTCAGGAAGATGCCAACCACAGACAGGGCGAACAGAATGCCGCCTACCGTCAGGTAATGTCCCACTGTCAATGTCATGCTTTTTTCTCCTCGACGACTGCATCAGACTGCTTGGCATGAGAAGGTGCAGGCAGAGTCACATCCATTTTCAGAATGCGCACGCGATCCGAGGCACGCACACGCACCTGTTCTGCTGGCGACTGATACTTGCTATCCTTGCGTTTGCGAAGCGTGAGGGCAATGGCAGCCACCATCGCAACAAGCAACAGAACAGCAGCCCCTTCCACGGGCAAGAGATATTGGGTAAACAACAGCCTCCCCAGCTCTTTGGTATTCGATGCTCCAGGCGGAAGCGGCATGCCATCCGCGCCTCGCATCGGGTTCGGCACAGTTTCATGGAAGTTGCCCAAGAGAACAGCCGCCATCTCCGCAATAATGATCACTCCCACCAGTGCAGCAAAGGGGAAATGTGTCCAGAACTTGCTTCTCAAGGCATCGACATTGATATCGAGCATCATGACGACGAAGAGGAATAGAACCATAACGGCCCCAACGTACACGACAACGAGTGTGATGGAGAGAAACTCCGCCTGAAGCAGCATCCAGATTCCTGACGCCTGGAAAAAGGCCAGAACCAGATAAAGAGCGGCATATACGGGATTGCGGACCGTGATGACGCGAAATGCAGCAAAAAGCAGCACCGCGGCAAACACGTAGAAAAGCACAGAGGTGACATCCATGATTATTCGATTCCAATGTATGATTGATCACCGATAGGGTGCATCCGCTGCCTTGTTGGCAGCAATCTGAGTTTCGTACTTGTCACCAACGGCAAGGAGCATTTCCTTGGTGAAATAAAGATCACCTCGTTTTTCCCCGTGATATTCGAAGATATTTGTCTCTACGATCGAATCGACGGGACAGCTTTCCTCACAGAATCCGCAGAAAATGCATTTCGTCAAATCAATGTCGTACCGTGTCGTACGTCGCGAGCCATCCTCGCGCTGCGCAGATTCAATGGTGATGGCCATGGCAGGACACACGGCTTCGCACAGCTTGCAGGCAATGCAGCGTTCTTCCCCATTTTCATAACGACGAAGCGCATGCAATCCCCGGAAGCGAGGACTCAGAGGAGTTTTTTCTTCTGGGTACTGAATAGTGAACTTTCCCTTGAGGGCATATCGACCTGTCAAGGCCATACCCTTGAACAGTTCCACAAGCATGAAACTGTGTAGAAAATCCTTGATGGAAAAGCCTGATTGCGACTTGTTCATGACTGCAGACATTTCACTCCCCCGCTCATTTCCAGACGTTCCATGCAGATTGCATCCACAGACCGATGAGCACCAGCCACACCAGCGTGACAGGAATGAAAACCTTCCAGCCCAATCGCATGATCTGATCGTAGCGATAGCGAGGGAACGTTGCCCGGATCCAGATGAACATGCTCACCACAACAAAAATTTTCAGCCCCAGCCATATCCACCCAGGAATGAACCCGAGAAACTGGAAGGGTGGAAGCCAGCCTCCCAGGAACATAACTGCCGCCAAGCTGGAAAAGAGGAGCATGTTGGCATATTCACCCAGGAAGAAAATGGCAAATCCCATGCCCGAATACTCCACCATGTGACCAGCCACAATTTCTGCCTCGCCTTCGACCACATCGAACGGATGTCGATTGGTTTCTGCCACGCCTGAAATCAGATACACCAAGAAGACTGGAAGCAAGGGCAGCCAGTTCCATGAAAGCAGATTCACGCCCTTGTCAGCAAAAATACCTTTCGATTGAGACATGACGATGTCACTGAGGTTCATGCTCCCACTGATCATTAGCACAATGAGCAAACAGAATCCCATGGCTATCTCATAAGACACCATCTGTGCAGATGCTCGCAGCGCCCCCAGGAAAGGATACTTGGAATTGGAAGCCCAGCCAGCCATGATGACGCCATAGACTTCGACAGAAGTGATGGCCATCAGCAGCAGCAGGCCCGCATTGATGTTGGACAATGCCATCTCAGGACCGAAGGGAACCACTACCCAAGCCGCCAGTGCGGGCATGAAGGCAATGATCGGGCCCAGGTAGTAGATGGCTGTATTTGCGCGATCGGGTCGCAGTACTTCCTTGGTGAGCAGCTTGAGCGCATCCGCGAATGGCTGAAACAACCCTGCAGGGCCCACCCGATTGGGTCCAAGACGAACCTGCATAAACCCCAGAAGACGACGCTCCCAGTAAGTGAGATAAGCCACGCAGATCAGCAATGGCAACACCACTACAACAATCTTGATCAGTGCCCACAGCACTGGCCATGCGAGCGTCATCCACCAGTTGGCCTGCACCAACCCTTGTCCAGCCGAAAAAATGGCATCGATCATACGTTGCCTCCTTGATGCTGCCGAGCAGCACGCGCATCTGCCGTTGCCTGCAGTGAAGGTGCACGGCGCACGATCCCGTCAAGCTGATAAATGGATGCCACCACTGGAGCTGCCTGCGCCTGATTCACGGTGATGGTTGCATCAGTGGCATTGTCCAGCAAATGATCCACAACTCCTTCATGGTCATCTCGCACGCCGTCGATGGATGTCAGTACAGCGTGGCTCGACTCCATGTCAAATCCTGAAAGATCCAGCATGTTGCCAAGTACGCGCAAGACTTTCCAAGCAGGACGCGTTTCACCTGCCGGTTTGACGACAGCATGGAATCCCTGCACACGCCCTTCGGTATTTACAAAACTACCAGAGGTTTCGGTAAATGGGCTCACTGGCAACAGCACATCGCTGAAAGCCATGTTGGACTTGAAAGGGCTCATGGTGACAACCATGTCGACGTTTTCGAGCTGTTGCGCTGCCCGAGCTCCCAAGACACTGTCGAATTCAGGCTCTGTGTGAAGAAGCAGAAGCCCCTTCACTTTTCCCTGCAGCATTTCTGCTGCGTTCAGCCCGTCGGCCACAGGCTGGGCTCGTACCAGTTGGGCACCCACCGTATTGGCCGCTTCTCCAAGGAAACCTAGCGTTGCGCCTGTTTCCTTCGCAATCCATTGCGCGAGTGCGTGCAGCGCAGAGGCCTGTTCATGATGAACTGCGGCATTCCCGAGAAGAACAGCCTTGTTCGCCCCATTGAGAAGGGCACGAGCAATATCTGTGGCTTCCAGCCCAAATTCTGCTTCCACAGGTGGTTGGATGCCGCGCTCCGAAGCCACGGCAGCAGCAATACCAGCCAAGGCCAATGTCCATTGAACGGCAGGAGCTTCCAGGCTCGCATGCATAGGCATGGCCCAGTCGAAACGCTCCTCGTTCAACGCCATGATCTGTGCACCATGACGGGCCGCCTGACGAATCCGCTGTGCCAGCAAGGGATGGTCCTTGCGAAGATGGCTGCCTACAACCAATACCCGATCCAGACCGTTGAGCGCAGCGATAGGCATACCCAGCCAGCGAATCTTGCCATGCTGATCAGAAAAATCCGCACAACGCAATCGGGTGTCGATGTTATCGCTTCCCATCTGACGCAAAAGACGTGTCGCGAGAGCGAGCTCTTCCAGAGTGCTGTGAGGACTCAAGAGTGCCCCCAGACCACGCCCTGTATGCTCCTCTTGAATGTGTTTCATTCCATTGGCTACGTATTCAAGCGCAGTCTGCCAATCCACCTCATGCCATTCGCCTCCTTGCTTGATCATGGGCGAAGTGAGGCGTTCCGAAGAATTCAAGGATTCATAGCTGAAACGATCACGATCGGCAATCCAGCATTCATTCACTGCTTCATTTTCGAAGGGAACTACGCGCATGACCTGATTATTCTTGACCTGAATGATCAGATTTGCCCCCGTAGAATCATGCGGGCTGACCGAACGACGGCGTCCCAGCTCCCATGTCCTTGCGTGATACCGAAAGGGCTTGCTGGTAAGTGCACCGACAGGACAGATGTCGATCATATTGCCTGAGAGTTCGGAATCCACCGTGGCGCCCACGAAAGTCTCGATCTCAGAATGCTCGCCACGATGACTCATGCCGAGTTCCATCTGACCCGCAATTTCCTGGCCAAACCGCACACATCGCGTGCACTGAATGCAGCGGCTCATTTCCGCCATGGAAATCAAAGGCCCCACATCCTTGGCTCGAACGACACGCTTTTCCTCTTGATAACGAGAGCCATTGCCACCGTATCCAACCGCCAGATCCTGCAGCTGACATTCGCCCCCCTGGTCGCAAATTGGGCAATCCAAGGGATGGTTGATCAAGAGAAACTCCATCACAGCCTTCTGAGCCTTGATGGCTTTGTCGCTCTTGGTGCGAACAATCATGCCTTGTGCTACTGGTGTGGCGCATGCCGGAACTGCCTTGGGCATCTTCTCCACATCCACCAGACACATACGGCAGTTGGCAGCGATGCTCAGCTTCTTGTGATAACAGAAATGCGGAATATAGGTACCTGCCTGTTCAGCCGCATGCATGACCATGCTGCCTTCTTTGACTTCTACCTTTTTACCATCGAGTTCAATTTCAACCATGGATATTCACTCGTCAAATATAGGTCGGCACCATGCAGTGCTTATGTTCCACGTGATATGCGAATTCATCACGGAAATGCTTAAGCATTCCACGCACAGGCATAGCCGCCGCATCCCCCAGCGCACAGATCGTCCGCCCCTGAATATTGGAGGCGACAGAGTCCAGCAATTCCAGATCTTCCTGACGACCCAGACCGTTTTCAATACGGTCCACGACGCGCCACAGCCAACCAGTTCCCTCACGACATGGCGTGCACTGCCCACAGGATTCGTGCATATAGAAGTAGGAGAGCCGCTGCAGCGATTTGACCATGCACCGGCTGTCATCCATCACGATCACAGCGCCCGATCCCAGCATCGATCCGGCCTTGGAAATGGAGTCATAGTCCATGGTGCAATCCATGATCACATCAGCCGGCAACACGGGCGCGGAAGACCCACCAGGAATGACAGCCTTGAGCTTGCGCCCTGTACGTACCCCACCTGCAAGATCGAGCAGTTTCGAAAAGGGGGTTCCCATAGGAACCTCATAGTTCCCCGGCAGATTGACATCACCCGAAACGGAGTAGATCTTGGTACCGCCATTATTGGGCTTGCCACACTCCAGATAAGCTTGACCACCGTGACGGATGATCCACGGTACAGCTGCAAATGTCTCAGTATTGTTGATGGTAGTGGGCTTCCCGTACAAACCAAAACTGGCTGGGAAAGGCGGCTTGAATCGCGGCTGCCCCTTTTTGCCTTCCAGGGATTCCAGCAGGGCCGTTTCCTCTCCGCAGATGTAGGCACCAAATCCATGATGGGCATGCAGCTGGAAGTTGAAGGTACTGCCCAGGATATTCTGTCCCAAATAGCCTGCTTCGCGTGCCTCACGAAGAGCTTCCTCGAAACGATCGTAAACCTGAAAAATTTCCCCGTGGATATAGTTGTACCCTACTCCGATCCCCATCGCAAAAGCAGCAATCGCCATGCCTTCGATCACGATGTGCGGGTTGTACATGAGGATATCGCGATCCTTGCAGGTACCTGGCTCACCTTCATCGGAATTGCACACGAGGTATTTCTGCCCAGGAAACTGACGTGGCATGAAACTCCACTTCAGTCCAGTGGGAAAACCGGCACCACCACGTCCGCGCAGCGAAGACTCTTTGACGGTGGAAATCACCTGATCTTGAGTCATTCCTTCGCCGCCGTCCATGCCCAATACCTTGCGCAGGGCCTGATATCCGCCGCGCTGAATGTAATCCTGCAGATGCCAGTTCCGACCATCCAGATCCTTATAGATCTGAGGATCAATATGACGTCCATGGAAACAGGTATCCGCACCGGAGGCGGCAAATCGAGACAGTACTTCTTGCACCGACATTACTTGGCCTCCGACTGCTTGAGTTCTTCCACCAGTGCCGAAAGCCGTTCGGCAGACATGAAGCTGCACATGGAGCGATCATTGACCAGCATTACCGGTGCATCCGCACAGGCACCCAGACATTCGCAATGCTGCAGGGTGAACATTCCATCGGGAGTGGTTTCTCCATCCTTGATGCCCAGCGTGTCCTCAAGGTGCTTGAGTGCCTTGCCCCCATCTCGCAGCTGACACGGAAGATTGGTACACACATTAAGCTTGTACTTACCAACAGGACGCTGGTTGTACATGTTGTAGAACGTCGTGACCTCATGAACCGCCATGCAAGGCATGTCCAAATAAGAGGCCACTTCGGCCTCGCTTTCCGGAGACACGTGACCCAATTCCTGCTGGACGATGGCAAGACACCCCATGACTGCAGATTGCTTTTGGTCCGGCGGATACTTGCTCACTTCCTGGGCAAAGCGATTCTTGATAGTTTCGGAAATCATCTATCAATTTCTCCAAACACGATATCCAACGTACCGATGATGGCCACGGCATCTGCCAGCATATGCCCACGCGTAAGCTCATCAAAAGCGGAAAGATGAACATATCCCGGCGGACGGATTTTCATGCGATAGGGCTTGTTGGCACCATCACTCACCAGATAGATTCCGAATTCACCCTTTGGATGCTCCACTGCGGCGTAGGCTTCGCCCTCGGGAACATGGAACCCTTCGGAGAAGAGCTTGAAGTGATGGATCAGATCCTCCATATTGCTCTTCATGTCGGTTCGCGACGGAGGAGCGATCTTGTGATTTTCAGTAATCACAGGGCCAGGATGAGCACGCAGCCAATCCACGCACTGCTTGATGATGCGATTGGACTCACGCATTTCCTGCACACGGACCAGATACCGGTCATAGCTATCCCCCGTCACACCAACTGGAATATCGAAATCCACCTGTGCATAGGCGTCATACGGCTGTTTCTTGCGCAGATCCCATGCCACACCGGATCCACGAAGCATGGGCCCTGTCATGCCCAGATTCATGGCACGCTCGGCACTCACAACACCAATACCCACAGTACGCTGCTTCCAAATGCGATTGTCGGTCAGCAGAGTCTCATACTCATCCACGCACTTGGGGAAACGGGCGGTGAAATCCTCGATGAAATCAAGCAGGCTCCCTTCACGGGCGGCATTGAATTTCTGCAGTGCCTGATTGCTCCGTACCTTGCTGGGCGCAAGCTTGGACATACTGTCCGGCAAATCACGATACACCCCACCTGGGCGAAAATATGCGGCATGCATGCGCGCGCCCGATACTGCTTCATACATATCAAGCAGGTCTTCGCGTTCCCGGAAGGTATAGATGAGAATTGTCGAACTGCCACAATCATTGCCGTGCGAACCGAGCCACATCAAATGGTTGAGCAGTCTGGTGATCTCGGAGAACATCACCCGGATGTACTGAGCCCTGAGGGGCACCTCAACTCCAAGCAACTTCTCTACCGCAAGACAATAAGCGTGTTCATTGCACATCATGGAAACGTAATCGAGACGATCCATGTAGGGGAGGGTTTGCAGAAAGGTCTTGTTTTCGGCAAGCTTTTCGGTGGCACGATGCAGAAGACCGATATGCGGATCTGCACGCTGCACCACTTCCCCATCCAGCTCCAGCACCAGACGCAACACACCATGTGCCGCCGGGTGCTGCGGTCCGAAATTCAACGTGTAATTCTTAATCTCAGCCATACTAGCTCCCCTCACACCTCAATGGAGGCCGCCGTAGTTGTCCTCACGGATGATGCGAGGCGTGATTTCACGAGGCTCAATGGAAACAGGTTGGTAGACAACGCGCTTCTGCTCAGGGTCATACCGCATTTCCACATATCCAGAAAGCGGGAAATCCTTACGGAAAGGATGACCGATGAATCCATAATCCGTCAGGATGCGCCGCAAATCCGGATGCCCCTCAAAAACAATACCAAAAAGGTCGAACGCCTCGCGCTCGAACCAATTGGCAGCGCTCCAGACATCCACCACAGAAGAAACAAGGGGCATCGCATCATCCTGCGCATAGACCTTGACACGAAGACGCTGATTGAGACTGATGGAAAGCAGATGAAGTACCACGCAGAACCGACGAGATTCCCGCACTTCCTGACGATATTCAGAGTAGTCAACCCCACACAGATCAACCAGAATCTCGAACTGAAGACCCTGTGTGTCACGCAATACGCGGCACACCTCAAGATAATGCGAGGCATTGACCTCGATCGTCAGCTCCCCATGCTCCTGATGAAAAGACTCGACTGCAGAAGACGCCAACGTCTTCTTGAGCACACCAGCCAGAGCTTCGATATCGACTGCATAATCGGCCATGATCCCCCCTTCAGACACGAGCAATTGTGTTGGTGCGACGGATCTTCTGCTGCAACTGAAGAATACCGTAGATCAACGCCTCCGCCGTAGGAGGACACCCTGGAACGTACACATCCACAGGAACCACACGATCACAACCACGCACCACAGAATAACTGTAGTGATAGTACCCACCGCCATTGGCACAGGAACCCATGGAAAGAACCCAGCGCGGTTCAGCCATCTGGTCATACACCTTGCGCAAGGCGGGTGCCATTTTGTTGCACAGAGTACCGGCCACGATCATCAAATCGGATTGGCGCGGAGAGGCACGAAACACCTCGGAGCCAAATCGAGCGATGTCATAGCGTGCAGCGGCAGCATGCATCATTTCCACCGCACAACACGCAAGACCAAAGGTCATCGGCCAAATCGATCCAGTCTTGGCCCAGTTCGCCACCGCGTCATAGCTGGTGGTAATGAACCCTTCTTTGAAAACACCTTCTAGCGACATGCAAGTCTCCTAAAAACTTGCGGCCCACTTCTCACGCCTCGACACGAGAGCACGCCACAGGCTTTCGTCATTCCCAGTTGAGAGCACCCTTTTTCCACTCGTAGACGAAGCCCACAAGCAAGATCCCCAGGAACACCATAGCCGCCCAGAATGCCGTCGGACCCAATTCCTTGAGCGCAGCAGCCCACGGAAAGAGGAACGCAACCTCAAGATCAAAAAGAATGAATAGGATGGCAACCAGATAGTAACGCACATCGAATTTCATGCGCGCATCTTCGAATGCCTCAAAACCGCACTCGTATGGAGAGTTTTTTGCAGGATCGGGTCGATGCGGACCCAATGCAGATCCCAGCCCCAACGTCACGCCCCCTGCAACAAGGCCAACGACGATAAAAAGAAGTACCGGGAGATATTGAGAGAGATCCATTTTGCACAGCCATTCTGGCGTGAAGCCAATATTGAATCCTGGTGCCGTCGGCGAGACTCGAACTCGCACAGCTTTCGCCACTACCCCCTCAAGATAGCGTGTCTACCAATTCCACCACGACGGCAAGTTTGCACCAGAGTGAAAACTTTATGGCTTATCTGGATCAGCCATAAAGTATAACCGCATATTTGACTTTTTTGAGTCTTGATGTGATTTTTTTACATCACATCTGCATGTGCGGCAATCAGCGCGAGGCTGACGCAGCAGGCTTGCTGCTGGTGCGTGATTGTACCAAAGAAGCGTCCGCTTTTTCGGCGGAAGCGGGACTCATTCCCGGTACGAGACTGCCTGGCTGGACCTGCGATGCCGCAGGAGCGGGTACCGGAGCAGATGCGGACTGTGCCGCGGCGGGCAGGCCACTGAGCACACTCCCGCCAGCTGCACCGCCTCGCAAATTACCAAAATAGGCCAGCACAAGAGTGACCACAAAGAAGATTGTCGCCAAGACCGCCGTGGATCGGGACAGAAAGTTGGCACTACCGCTGGCGCCGAACAGGCTCCCGGATGCGCCACTTCCAAACGCGGCTCCCATGTCTGCACCTTTGCCGTGCTGCATGAGAATGAGACCGATCATCGCCAATGCGGAAAGGATCTGGATCACCAACAGGATGTTGAGAAGGAAATGCATAGAAGAATCTGGAAATGAACAAGGCCCTGCGCTGCGCGCGAGGGCCGATTGATAAAGCAAATTTTACTCTGCGGCACGCACAATCGCGAGAAAATCTGCCGACTTGAGTGAAGCCCCGCCGATCAGACCACCGTCGATGTCTGGCTGTGCCAGGAGTTCTGCTGCATTGGCAGGATTCATGCTGCCACCATACAGAAGGTGGATGCGGTCAGCCCGGTCAGTCGCTGCACGCAGCTGGGCACGAAGGATGGCATGCACCTTCTGCGCTTGCTCGGGAGTCGCAGTCTTGCCTGTGCCTATGGCCCAGATGGGCTCGTAGGCCACGACGACCTCACTGATGCAACGTCCCAGGAGATGAATGACGGCAGACAGCTGGCGCTTGACGACGAAGTCGGTCATGCCCTCTTCCTTCTCTGCCAGGCTTTCACCCACACAGACGATCGGAGTGATGCCGGCAGTGAGGGCTCGCTGCGCCTTGATGGCGACATGGGTATCGGTTTCAGCCTGATGCTGACGGCGCTCGCTGTGCCCCACGATGGCGTAGCGCACCCCGAAGTCTCGAAGCATGGCAGCTGAGACATCACCGGTATAGGCCCCTGATTCATGTGACGAAACATTCTGAGCTCCCAGCGCGATGACAGACTGCCCCCCGAGAAGCCCCTGCACCTGAGACAGATATGGAGATGGCACGCAGATGGCCACGTCACAGGAAGGATTGCCCACTCCTGCGCACAGTTCACGAACCAGCTGTTCGTTGGCCGAAAGGCTCCCGTTCATCTTCCAATTGCCGGCAATGAGTTTTTTCATGTCGCTGTGTTCTCTCTTGTTACCACGTCAATACGATTTTTCCGATATGTCGGTTTGATTCCATGAGGGCATGTGCCGCTGCAGCCTCTGCAGCAGGGAAAGTGGCAAACACCGTCGGCTTGATGGCACCGCATTCGATGAGCGGCCACACCGTTTCTCGCAGACGATGTGCAATGGCACGCTTGAATTCCACCGAGCGCGGCCTGAGCGTGGAGCCCGTGATGGTGAGGCGGCGCATGAGCACCTTGGCTGCATTGAAATCAGCCTGCGTTCCTCCCTGAATGGCGATGATGACCAGACGGCCGTCTTCTGCCAGACAGTCGACTTCGCGAGCCACATAGGCTCCAGCCACCATGTCCAGAATCACATCGACACCCGCTCCTTGAGTCAAGGTACGGACTTCCTGAGAAAAATCCTGTGTCTTGTAATTGATGGCTGCGTCGGCACCCAATTCCAGGCAGGCATGGCATTTGTCGTCACTGCCGGCAGTCGCAATGACTTGCGCGCCCATCGCCTTGGCCATCTGGATGGCTGTGACACCAATACCGCTGGTGCCTCCCTGAACGAGCAGTGTCTCCCCCGCCTCAAGATGGCCACGATCGAAGACATTGCTCCAAACGGTGAAGAAGGTTTCCGGAAGACTCGCCGCCTGGATCATGTCCAGCCCTTTCGGCACGGGCAGGCACTGAGCCGCAGGGGCCACGCAGTATTGCGCGTACCCACCTCCAGCCACCAGGGCACACACCCGATCTCCCATGGCTATCTCAGCCGATTGCATGGCAGCCTCGTCGCCTGCCACGATCTCGCCTGCGACTTCCAGACCCGGCAGATCGGAAGCCCCTGGAGGGACGGGATAACGCCCTTTGCGCTGCAACACATCGGGACGGTTCACGCCAGATGCCGCCACCCGAATGAGCACCTCCCCTTCCCCGGGGACGGGGATGGGAAGGTCCACGGGTTGCAACACATCAGGAGCACCGTATTCACGAATGGCAATGGCCTTCATCATGGCGTGTGCTCCGATTGCATCAGGATTGGGGTTGCTGAGGCTGCTGCTCGCCTGCATGGCGAGCCCCACCGTTGCCGTTGCCACGATCGAAACGGTCTCCGCGATCTCCGCGTTCGGAACGACCGCTGCCCTCGGGACGCTCCAGAAGCGCTTTCATGGACAGCTTGATGCGCCCCTTGTCGTCGGTTTCGAGCGCCTTGACACGCACCACCTGCCCTTCGTGCAGATAGTCGCTGACCTTTTCCACGCGCTCATGCGCGATCTGGCTGATATGGAGCAGGCCATCCTTGCCAGGCAGTACATTGACCAGCGCACCGAAATCCAGGATCTTGACCACAGGACCTTCGTAGACCTTGCCCACCTCGACTTCGGCAGTGATCTGCTCGATGCGACGCTTGGCCTCTTCGGCTCGGGCGGTGTCGGTGCTGGCGATGGTGATGGTGCCATCTTCCGCAATGTCGATCTGGGTTCCGGTTTCTTCGGTCAGCTGGCGAATGGTTGCTCCACCCTTGCCGATGACGTCACGAATCTTTTCAGGATTGATCTTGAGGGTGTACAGACGAGGCGCAAATTCGGACACTTCGGAACGTGCCTCCCCCATGGCAGCCTGCATCTTGCCCAGGATGTGCATGCGCGCTTCCTTGGCCTGGGCCAGTGCCACCTGCATGATTTCCTTGGTGATGCCCTGGATCTTGATGTCCATCTGCAGAGCCGTGACACCATCGGTGGTACCAGCTACCTTGAAGTCCATGTCACCCAGGTGATCTTCATCGCCCAGGATATCGGTCAGGACGGCAAAGCGGTTGTCTTCCTTGATCAGCCCCATGGCGATGCCTGCCACGTGTGCCTTCATGGGAACCCCTGCATCCAGCAGGCTCAGACAACCACCGCACACGGACGCCATGGAGGAAGACCCGTTGGATTCGGTGATTTCCGACACCACGCGGATGGTGTAGGGAAACTCGTCCTTGCTGGGCAGACATGCCAGCAGGGCGCGCTTGGCCAGACGGCCATGACCGATTTCGCGGCGCTTGGTGCTGCCCATGCGCCCCACTTCGCCCGTGGCGAAGGGAGGCATGTTGTAGTGGAAGAGAAAGCGGTCTTCGTATTCGCCTGCCAGGGCATCGATGCGCTGTGCATCACGCTCGGTGCCGAGTGTGGTCACGACCAGTGCCTGGGTTTCACCACGGGTAAACAGGGCGGAGCCATGGGTGCGCGGCAGCACGCTGCTGCGGATTTCGATGGGGCGCACGGTACGTGTGTCGCGGCCATCGATGCGGGGCTCACCGGCCAGGATCTGGCCGCGCACGATGCGGGCTTCCAGCTCGAACAGCAGGTTGTCGACCTTGACCTCGTCGAAGGCCACGCCTTCGGCTGTCAGGTCTGCCTTGACGGCCGCATAGGCTTCACGCAGAGCCTGGGTTCGTGCCTGCTTGCTGCGGATCTGGTAAGCCGCATGCACCTTGTCGGAAGCCAGGGCATTGACCTTTGCAATGAATGCCTCGTCCTTGGCTTCGGGCTGCCAGTCCCACATGGGCTTGCCGGCTTCGCGCACGAGTTCATGGATGGCATTGATAGCGATCTTGCCTTGCTCATGCCCGAACACGACAGCACCCAGCATGACATCTTCGGAAAGTTGCTGCGCCTCGGATTCCACCATCAGCACGGCGGTTTCGGTGCCTGCCACCACGAGGTCGAGCTTGCTGTTCTTGCGCTGCGTCTGTCCAGGGTTGAGCACATATTCGCCGTTGATGTAACCAACGCGCGCTGCACCGATGGGGCCGTTGAAGGGAATGCCGGAGATGGCGAGCGCTGCACTCACTCCGATCAGGGCTGCGATGTCGGCATCCACTTCAGGATTGAGAGACACCGTGTGGACCACCACATGCACTTCGTTGTAAAAACCCTCGGGAAACAGCGGACGGATCGGGCGGTCGATGAGACGGCTCGTGAGCGTTTCGAGTTCGCTGGGCTTGGCTTCGCGCTTGAAAAAGCTGCCCGGAATCTTGCCTGCCGCATAGGTCTTTTCGATGTAGTCGACGGTCAGGGGAAAGAAATCCTGACCCGGCTTGGCGTTCTTGGAGCCAACCACCGTGGCGAGCACGACGGTGTCATCGATGTTGACCAGCACGGCCCCGCTGGCCTGACGGGCAATTTCACCGGTCTCGAGGGTGACGGTATGTTGCCCCCACTGGAAAGTTTTGGTGACTTTATTGAAGATGGACATGGTTTTCTCCTGAAAGAAAGGAGCACCCTGCAGCACACGATGCCATTCCATCGATGCCGATCGGTTGTCGATGCATCCATGGAATGACACAGCTTCGAGCTGACAAAGAACCCCTGAAAAAACAAAACGCCTGAGGGATGGACATCTCTCAGGCGTCTCTTGCCGGATTGCGCTTACTTGCGCAGACCCAGTTTGGCGATGAGTGCCAGATAGCGGTCGGCATCCTTGGACTTGAGGTAGTCGAGGAGCTTGCGACGGCGGCTCACCATGCGCAGAAGACCGCGACGACCATGATGGTCCTTGGTATGCTGCTTGAAGTGAGGCGTCAGTTCATTGATGCGTGCGGTCAGCAGGGCCACTTGCACTTCGGGACTGCCAGTATCGTTGGCACTGCGAGCGTTATCGGTGATAACGGCGATTTTGTCGACCATGGAATTTCCTTGGAATCATCAGACTTGCGCTATGGGCCGGATTGCCCACGCGTGTACTTTTGCGCACGTGCCGCATGGCAAGCATGCAAAAGCTTTGCGAGTATAGCTGATCCACACAGGGAGAACAAGAACGGTGCACCGCGGTGGCTATGGCCCCTGCACCTTCCCTGGATCACGACAGAACAGGCGCCATGTCCAGCCCCCAGCGGGGACGCACGTCGAAGGCATAGTTTTTTGCAGGCTGCGCCAATCCCCGCTGCAGCCGCATGGCGGCCGCCAGCGCGATCATGGCCCCATTATCGGTACACAGATGCAGCTCGGGATAGTGCACGCGCACTCCCTTGGCGGCGCAGGCAGCCCCAAGCTGCGCCCGCAGGCTGGCATTGGCACCGACTCCGCCCGCCACGACCAGGCGATTCATACCCGTGCGGGCAAGCGCGGCCATGGCCTTTTTCGTCAACACTTCCACGATGGCGGCCTGCGTGCTGGCCGCGATGTCTGCACGCATCCGAGAGGACAGAGGAGCATGCCTGCGGACCTGGGTCAGAACGGCCGTCTTGAGTCCAGCAAAGGAAAAATCGAGATCGCCACTGTGCAGGAGCGGCCGAGGCAAGGCAACGGCCGATGGATCGCCCGACTCCGCCAATCGGCCCAGTTCAGGCCCTCCTGGATAGGGAAGCCCCAGCAGTTTGGCAGACTTGTCGAATGCCTCGCCCGCTGCATCGTCAATGGTTTCGCCGAGCAAGGTGTAACACCCTACTCCCTCGACATGCATCAGCTGGGTATGCCCCCCGGAAACCAGCAGAGCCACGAATGGAAATTCTGGAGGATCTGCACTGAGGAAGGGAGAGAGCAGATGGCCTTCGAGATGATGAACACCCCATACAGGCCGATCGAGGGCTGCCGCAAGACTGCAGGCGGCTCCTGCACCCACAAGAAGCGCCCCTGCCAGCCCCGGTCCCTGGGTATAGGCAACCACGTCCACGGATTCCAGTGTCTGGCCTGCAGCTGCCATGACCTTCCTCACGAGAGGCACGACTCGGCGGATGTGGTCGCGGCTGGCGAGCTCGGGAACCACTCCCCCATAGGCACGGTGCATGTCGATCTGACTGTGAAGGGCATGGGCAAGGAGGCAGGGAATGTCTGCACCTGCCTGCGTCTGGACCAGTGCCACTCCAGTTTCATCACAGGAAGATTCGATGCCGAGAACCAACATGGAAGAATGCTTTCGAAGAGGAGGAATCAAGGTGTCATTGTGCCGCTTCCTGCACGGTCCTGCCGAGAGGATGACGACCGCACCATGGCCATGCGATCATGGTCCGCGCACTCCATGCGCACCGAAAACGAAAAAGCCCGAACCAAGGGTACGGGCTTTGACGCAGACCATGAAGTGGTGGGTGTTGACGGGGTCGAACCGCCGACCTACGCCTTGTAAGGGCGCCGCTCTACCAACTGAGCTAAACACCCACTTGTGTGATCCTGGCTCAGTTAAGGGCGTCTTTGAGACCCTTGCCTGGGCGGAATCTGGGAATTCTAGCAGCCTTTATGTTGATCTGAGCCCCGGTGCGCGGGTTTCTTCCTGTGCGTGCGGCGCGCTTGCCCACCGCAAAGGTGCCAAATCCCACCAGAGACACGGCGCCCCCCTTTTTGAGGGTAATGCGAACTGCCTCCAGTGTGGCATCCAGCGCACGCGTGGCGGTGGCCTTGGACAGGTCGGCCTCCTTGGCGATATGCTCAATCAGTTCTGCTTTGTTCACGACGATTCCCCAGATTTGGTAAACGTTTTTTCTGACAGGGAGATACTATACCGTCAAAACACGGGAGGCTTGCGCCCTGCTGCGCAGGGGTTCAGCCAGCGCCGATCAGAGGCCGGCTCCTGAATGGGAGAGCTATTGTAAAAGCAATCGCATGGGCGCCCGGCAGAGGTTGCGAGAGATGCTATGTCCGACCGGAAGTGCACAGGATGTGCGTCAGCGCCTGGTCGATGGCGGTGCCAAGACTTTCCGTGGTCCCCGTTCCGCCCAGATCCGGGGTCAGACAGCCTGGTTGCCGCGCCTTCAGAACCGCATCGATGGCTCGCAGAATGGCATCGTGAGCGGGGCGATGCCCCAGGAAATCGAGCATCATGGCGCCAGCCCATATCTGTCCAATGGGATTGGCCACTCCTCTGCCGGCGATGTCGGGCGCAGAACCGTGCACGGGCTCGAAGAGCGAAGGGTAGCGACGCGTAGGATTGAGGTTGGCACTCGGAGCGATGCCGATAGTGCCCGTACAGGCCGGCCCCAGATCGCTCAGGATGTCACCGAACAGGTTGCTGGCCACCACGACATCGAAGAACTCGGGGCGCTGGACGAAATGGGCTGTCAGGATGTCAATATGGAACTTGTCGACGACGACGTCCGGATACTGTCCCGCCATGGCTGCCACACGCTCATCCCAATAGGGCATGGTGATAGCGATGCCATTGGACTTGGTGGCACTGGTGAGATGCCGACGGGGGCGTGACTGTGCCAGCTCGAAAGCAAATCGCAGCACGCGATCGACGCCCACGCGGGTCATGACCGTTTCCTGCATGACCATCTCGCGCTCGGTGCCCTCGAACATGCGCCCACCGATTGCCGAATACTCGCCCTCGGTGTTTTCGCGCACGATCAGCATGTCGATCTCGCCGGGCTGTCGCGGCGTACCATCGCGACGCACAACGGGAGCCGTAATGCCTGGCATGAGACGTGCTGGACGCAGATTGATGTACTGGTCGAATTCACGTCGGAAAAGAAGCAGTGATTCCCAGAGCGAGATGTGGTCCGGAATTTTGTCGGGCCATCCGACCGCACCGAAATACAGCGCATCGTAGCCAGAGAGCTGCTGCTTCCAGTCAGGAGGCAGCATGCAGCCATGACGCTCGTAATAAGGCCAGCAGGCGAAGTCGAAGGTATCGAACTGCAGGGATACCCTCAGGTGCGCTGCTGCCGTTCTGAGAATTCGAAGCCCCTGGGGCATGACTTCCTGGCCGATGCCATCTCCGGCAATGACGGCAATGCGTTGGGGGTTCATGGCGTCACGGGCTCCAGTGGACAGGCTGCAGATCTGTCCTGGTCAATGTGCACGGGCACGAATTTCGGGAACTGCACGGCGCATGTAGTAGACCATGGACCAGACGGTGAGCACCACAGCTACCCAGAGCAGCCAGGTTCCCCATGCATGGGTATCGATCATTCCGCCAAGCAGACGTCCGTCATAAAGGAGCAGAGGGATGGCGATCATCTGGACCGTGGTCTTGAGCTTGCCGATCATGTGCACGGCCACACTGCGCGAGGCCCCGATCTGTGCCATCCATTCGCGCAGGGCGGTGATGGCGATTTCGCGGCCGATGATGATCAAGGCCGCAAACACATCGGCGCGCTGCAGATGCACGAGCATGAGGATGCTGGCACAGACAAGAAACTTGTCGGCCACTGGATCAAGGAAAGCGCCGAACGCCGATGTCTGGTTCAGGCGACGCGCCAGAAACCCATCGAGCCAGTCCGTAATGGCAAAGAGCACAAAAAGAAGCGCAGCCGCCAAATTCTGCAGATGCGGTGCCATCGGCAGATAGAAGACACCCATCAGCAGCGGTATGGCCGCGATCCGCGTCCAGGTGAGGATGGTGGGTATGGTGAAAAACATGGCAGATCACTGAAACGAAACGGCTCCGATCCGGAGCATGTTCGTCGGGTATTGTGGCATGGTTTGCAAGGGACGCGCAGCGGCCCTCCCGGAAGCTCAGTGCAATGCGCGATAGATCTGCCCCGCCAGCTCGTGTGAGATGCCTTCGACGGTAGCCAGATCCTCCTCGGAGGCACGCGAGACGCCGGCCACTCCGCCGAAACGCTGCAGGAGCCGCGCACGACGCTTGGGCCCCACGCCTGGAATATCTTCGAGACGGCTGGCTCCCGTGCGCACGCGCGCACGCTTGGCGCGCATGCCGGTAATGGCAAATCGGTGCGCCTCGTCACGAATCTGCGCCACGAGCATCAGCGCAGCGGAATCACGGCCCAGCCAGATTTTCTCGCGCCCATCCGCGAACACCAGTTCTTCGAGTCCTACCTTGCGCCCCTCCCCCTTTTCGACCCCGACAATGCGGGAAAGGCTGATGCCCAGTTCGCTGAACACTTCACGTGCGACCGAGACCTGTCCCTTGCCCCCATCGATGAGCACGATGTCAGGCCAGCGCGGTGCCGTACTCCCTGCAGACTCTGCCCCGGAGGTGTCCGGCGTGACGGAGAGCGCGGTGTCGTGCCCCTGCTCCGCCATTTTTCCATAGCGGCGCTGAAGGACCTGGCGCATGGCGGCATAGTCGTCGCCCGGGGTGATGTCCCGAATGGTGTAGCGGCGGTACTGTGCTGGCTGCATGGCATGCTGCGCAAAGACCACGCACGAGGCCTGTGTGGCCTCTCCTGCCGTGTGGGAAATGTCAAAGCATTCGATGTGCAGGCTGTCCATGTCGTCGATGTCAAGCTCAAGCGCTTCGACCAGAGCCCGGGTGCGCGCCTGCTGCGATCCTTCCTCGGCCAGGAGTCTGGTCAACTGGAGGGCTGCATTCTGTTCGGCCATCTGCAGCCATACGCGCCGATGCTCACGAGGCTGATGCACCAGCTGGATGCGATGCCCGGCCTCCTTCTGCAAGGCTGCCGCCAGCCCCTTGTCCAGGGGAACACTGGTGAGCAGGAGGGGTGGGATATCGGTTCCCAGATAGTGCTGGGCCACGAAGGCCTCGAGAATGAGCTGTTCCAGCGACGGGGCGTCCTCTTGCGCCCGATCCCCGTCACCCTCAGCGGCGTGTTCGGGCTGATGCACCCGTGCCGCATCGTCGAGCTGCGAGGGAAAGTAGGCATGGTCGCCCAGATGACGCCCTCCGCGCACCATGGCCAGATTGACACAGGCCTTGCCGCCCTGCACCCTGACGGCCAGGATGTCGGCATCCTTGTCCGACCGTGTGTCCTCGACCGCTTGCTGATGGAGAACATTGCTCAGAGCGGCGATCTGATCGCGCAGCTCGCCTGCCTGCTCGAATTCCAGACGTGCAGAATGGGCCTGCATGCGCTCCTGCAACTGTTGCAGCAGGGTATCGGTGGCCCCTTCGAGAAACTCGATGGCATGGGCCACATCGCGGGCATAGGTTTCCTCGTCGATCAGGCCGACACAGGGACCGCTGCACCGCTTGATCTGATAGAGCAAACAGGGGCGCACGCGATTGCCGAAGACGGAATCCTCGCAGGTGCGCAGACGAAAGACCTTCTGCAGCAACTGGATGGTTTCCTTGACAGCCCAGGAATTGGGATACGGACCGAAATAGCGGTGTCGGCGATCGGTGGCACCACGGTAATACACCATGCGTGAGAAATCCGTGGCCCGTGGATGCCCTTCGGATGCCGAATGTGACCGGGCCGTCTGCCCCGAACCGGTGAGCTTGAGGTAGGGGTAGCTCTTGTCATCCCGGAAAAGGATGTTGTATTTGGGCTTGAGTGTCTTGATGAGGTTGTTTTCAAGGATCAGTGCCTCAGCCTCCGAGCGCACCACCGTCACCTCCAGCCGAGCGATCTTGCTGACCATGAAGCCGATGCGCGTGCCGCCATGATCCTTCTGGAAATAGCTCGACACCCGCCGCTTCAGATTCACGGCCTTGCCCACATACAGCACCTGGCCTGCCGCATCGAAATAGCGATACACCCCGGGCAGCAACGGCAGAGCGGCTACCTGCGCCAGCAGTTCCGGTGGATGCACGGATGCCACTGGTGCGGGAACATCGCCGGGATCTGTAGGCGATGGCTGAGAGGGCTGTTGTGCAGAAGGCGTGACCATGCCGCCCATTCTAGAAGGCTGTCTGCTGCAGAGGAATCAAGCACAATAGGTCGCCATGACAGCGCCAGCCCCTTCTTCGATTGTTTCACCCCTGCGCCTGCGCTGGGACATATTCTGCAACGTCATCGACAACCACGGTGACCTGGGCGTGTGCTGGCGCCTGTGCGCCGATCTGGCAGAACGTGGTCAGCGCGTGCGCCTGTGGGTTGACCATCCGGAAGACCTGCACTGGATGGCCCCCGTGGTAGCGCACGGAATCGACGTGTGCCGCTGGACTGCGGAATCCTCAGCCTTGCCGCTCCCGGTGGCAGATGCAGGCGATGTGCTGGTGGAAGCATTCGGTTGTGCACTGGGTACGGGAGTGGAGAGTTGGTGGGCCGAGGCGCAGCACCTCCGGGCAGCGCAGGGTCTGGCTGCCGGCCACTGGATCAACCTGGAATACCTGACGGCCGAAAGCTACGCCTCGCGCTTTCATCGGCTGGAGTCGCCCGTCATGCAAGGGCCGGCTGCCGGATTGCACAAGCGCTTCTTTTATCCCGGTTTCACACCCGATACCGGGGGGCTGCTGCGAGAAACGAACCTCCTGGCAAGAGACCCGGCAGCCGAACGCAGCCACCTGTCCTTTCTGCCCGCCCTGCCCCCCATGCCGTCCGGCAGCCTCACCGTCAGCCTGTTCTGCTACGAGCCTCCGCCGCTCGCATCCTGGCTGGAGCAGCTCTCTGCAATGCCCTGCCGGCTGCTGGTCACGGCAGGTCGCGCACGCACGGCAGTCCAGAGCTGTATCTGGCCCCTTCTGGCAGACAAGAATCCTGAGCCCCTGCAGACCCTTGCCTACGGTGCCTGCTCCATCGCGCTGCTGCCGTGGATGTCCCAGCGACAGTTCGATGCCCTGCTGTGGACCTGTGACTTCAACTGCGTGCGTGGAGAGGATTCGCTGGTACGTGCCCTGTGGGCTGGCCATCCTTTCGTCTGGCACATCTATGCCCAGGAGGATCGCGCCCATCATGCCAAGCTGCAGGCCTTTCTGGATTGGCTCGATGCTCCCGATGATCTGCGGGAGTTCCATGCCATCTGGAATGGACTCCAGACAGGCCCCCTTCCCTCCCTGACCCCTGCGCGTCTGCAGAGATGGCGTGACTGCGTGCTTGCCGCCAGGAAGCGCCTGCTTGAACAGAAAGATCTTGCAACGCAGCTGCTGCAGGAAGTGGGTGCACTGCCTCCTGCACCCTCCGCCGCACTGTCCGTGCCCCCGAACGCCAGCCTCCGCGGCTTGGCCTGAGGCGCAATTCTGGATAGAATGGCAGGCTGTCAAAAAGGCCTCGCCTTTTCTTTTTCCAGACTGCGCCATGTCCGGTGTTCTTTTTCCGGACCGCGCCCTTGCATCGCCGCCAGAGCGTTCGAGCTTCTTCGAGCGGCACCAACCTTTCACATCACCATGAAAATCGCCCAAGAAATTCGCGCCGGCAACGTCATCATGCACGGCAAGGACCCGATGGTCGTTCTGAAAACCGAATACGCCCGTGGCGGCCGCGGTTCCTCCACCGTGCGCATGAAGCTCAAGAGCCTGCTCAACAACTTCGGTACCGAAGTCGTGTTCAAGGCCGATGACAAGATCGACAACGTGATCCTCGACAAGAAGGAATGCACGTACAGCTACTTCGCCGACCCGATGTATGTCTGGATGGACAGCGAATACAACCAGTATGAAGTCGAGGCCGAAAACATGGGCGACGCCCTGAACTACCTCGAAGAAGGCATGCCCGCAGAAGTGGTGTTCTATGATGGCAAGGCCATCTCCGTGGAACTGCCCACCAGCGTCGTGCGCGAGATCACCTGGACCGAACCCGCCGTCAAGGGCGACACTTCGGGCAAGGTGCTCAAGCCGGCCAAGATTGCCACCGGGTTCGAGATCGGCGTGCCGATCTTTGTGGCTCAGGGTGACCGCATCGAAATCGACACCCGCACCGCCGAGTATCGCAAGCGCGTGTAAGGTGCAGGTCGCGGCTGCGACAGCGCTCGCAGCAATCGACTGCATGGCCTGCAAAGGCTGTGCCCAGGATGAAAAGGCTTCTCAGGAAGCCTTTTTTCATTGGAACTGCAAAGACCCGCGCCGGTTCGCGCCGTCATGGAGGAGACTCCCGGATTCCCGGAGGTGCCTGCCAGTGCCGTCCCCCTCCCTTCTTCACCCTACAAGGAAAACGTTCTGCATCATGGATCTGCACGACAACGACAGCACGCTGGAGCAGCATCGCATGGCCCATGCATGGGAGGAAATGCGGGTGCTCGACAGCGCGGGGATCTCGCTGCCTCCCAAGGCGAGTCGCATCGCATTCGACGATCCCGAGTTCCTGCTCCGTTCCGAAACCCGGCACATTCGGCTTCAGCTCGAAATGCTCAAACCGGAGCTGGAACTGCAGCGGCAGGAGATAGACCACACCATCGTCGTCTATGGCAGTGCGCGTGTGCGTTCATCCGAAACCGTGGAACACACCATCCAGACGGCTGCCGAGCAGGGACATCCACTTGCGGCGGCCGAGCAGGCTCGGATGCGACGGGGGGCTACCCAGTACGAGGCAGCGCGCCGGTTTGCCCATCTGGTGGCCACCCATAGCCAGGGGCGACCACGCCATGCCCATCTGTATGTCTGCACGGGAGGAGGCCCAGGCATCATGGAAGCGGCCAACCGCGGCGCCTTCGAGGCAGGAGAACCCACGCTGGGCTTCAACATCACCCTGCCTCATGAACAACACCCCAATCCCTACATCACGCCTGCGCTGAATTTCACCTTCCATTACTTCGCCATGCGGAAGATGCACTTCATGATCCGGGCCAAGGCGCTGGTGGTCTTTCCAGGAGGATTCGGCACGCTCGACGAGCTGTTCGAAGTCATCACCCTTGTGCAGACGCACAAGATCAGGAACCGCGTGCCGATCGTCATGTACGGTTCCGCTTACTGGAAACGCCTGCTCGATCTCGACCTGCTGGTGGAGGAAGGAATGATCGCTCCAGGCGACCTGGACATGCTCAGCTATGTGGACAGCCCGGAAGATGCCTGGCAGGCCATCCGTGACTTCTACCAGCCTGCGTGCGGAGGGGGACATGCCCCTTCGGGACTGTGTGATCTGTTCAGATGACACCCTCTGCAGGGCGTTCGGCAGAACGCTCGAGTGCCTGCGGGGATTTTCCTGGGATGGTTTCTGCACCTGCGGACGAAGGCACAATAGGAGCATACGAAGAGGAAACCCCGGTCTTCTCTTTCCTTCTTTGTTCCCCTTTTCCAAGGAGCCTTCTCATGAAACGCTGGTATCTGCTGTGTCTTCCCCTAACGGCCACTCTGCTCGGAGGCTGTGTGGTGCTCGATCCCGACATGCCGCATGACCGCGGCCGCGCCGTCGGTCAGCACAGCCACTGCCCGCCCGGACAGGAACGCAAGGGCAACTGTACTCCCGAGGGAGGATTCGTTCCTCCGGGACATCAGCAGGACGGACGCTCCATCGAACGCTGATCGGTACCCGCCAGAGGTCACGCACCGCCTCCTCTGCCCTGTCCCGCTCCAACTCGAGCGGCCCATTCATGATGTGGGCGCATCACACGCCCCGAGGATGGCTATGCCGCTTCCTCCTCCTCTGGGGCAGACGCTCCCTGCCCACCCTCCAGACCCAGCACGTGCTGGGTCTGTTCGTCTGGAAGGGCCTCTGCGCTGCGCAGGGCGCGCTGCATGGCCCGGTTCCGGACTTCCGCCTGATCGAGGGTATTCATGACGACCTGAGTCTGCTTGCGGATGCGCCCCAGGACATCGCCGAACTTGCCGAATTCGGTTTTGACCGCCCCCAGAACCTGCCATACCTCGCTGCTGCGCTTTTCGAGCGCCAGGGTTCGGAATCCCATCTGCAGTGAGTTGAGCATGGCCAGTAGAGTTGTCGGACCTGCCAGAGTGACATGGAAGTCGCGCTGCAACCCCTCGATGAGACCGGCTCGGCGCAACACTTCGGCATAAAGCCCTTCCGTGGGCAGGAACAGAATCGCGAAATCGGTGGTGTGGGGAGGATCGATGTAACGCTCGGCAATGGAACGTGCTTCGGTACGCACGCGGGCCTCAAGCTGGCGCGCAGCGGCATCAGCCGCCTCGGGATCTGCCTGCTGCTGTGCCTGCAGGAGCCGCTCGTAGTCCTCATTGGGAAACTTGGCATCGATGGGCAGCCACAGGGGCGTGCCATCTTCCTTTTTGCCGGGCAGTCGAATGGCAAAGTCGACCGCCTGCCGGCTGCCGGGATGCACCTGTACCTGCGCAGCATACTGCTCGGGCGAAAACACCTGTTCGAGCAGGGCCCCGAGCTGCGCTTCGCCAAACATCCCGCGGGTCTTGACATTGGTGAGGAGATGCTTGAGATCGCCCACCCCCTGTGCCAAAGTCTGCATCTCGCCCAGCCCCTTGTAGACCATTTCGAGACGTTCGGCCACTTGCCGGAAACTCTCTCCCAGCCGCTGCTGCAGCGTGGCATGCAGCTTCTCGTCCACCGTTTGCCGCATCTCATCGAGCTTGCCGGCATTGCTCTGCTGCAGCTGGGTCATCTGCGTTTCCAGCGTGAGGCGCATTTCCTGCAGGCGGCGTGCGTTGGCTTCGGTCAGTGCCTCCAGCTGCCGTGCAAGCGTATCGGACACCTGTTTCTGCATCGCACCGAGGCCCGCCTGCACGCCCAGAAGCTGGCGCTGCATCAGCTCTGCACTTTCCTGCAGTCTGGCCTGCAGTGTCTGCTGCAGCGTATTGCCCACCAGCGCCCGCATCTGACCAATCTGCTCGGAGTTGCTGGCCAGCAGCTGGCCCAGCTGATGTTCGAGCGTGCCGCGCACCTCATTCATGCGCTGGACATTCCCCTCATAAAGTGCCCCCAGCTGCTGATTCAGGGTGTCATGCACGATACGCTGCATCTGGGTCAGCTGCTGCGCAAAGGCATCGAGTTGCTGTGCCTGTCCCCGTGCCGCCTCGGCTCCGTGCTGGACGAGCGCAGACTGGAACTGTCCCAGGGTATGCACCTGCTCCTGACGGTTGTCTCTGGCGGTCTCGGCCAGCTCGCGCCGGAGCTCACGCTCGAGACGCTCGTTGCCACTTTGAATTACCTGCAGCAGACCGCGTTCGTCGAATTTGCGCTGCCACAGCAGATAGGTCAGGACAAGATTGAGGATCAGCAGGCACAGCAGGCCTACACTCAGCAGGATAGTGGCAGTCATGTTCTATGAAAGGGAGTCTCAAGTGCCTCGGGATTGAGCGCCGTGAGCGCATGCCCCCTGGTGAAAAAAGTCATCAGATTGTCTGCAGCCAGCCGTGCCATGGCCAAGCGGGTGGCACGGGTGGCACTGGCTGCGTGCGGCGTGAGCACCACGTTGTGCTGTGCCAGCAAGTCCGGATGCACGTGCGGTTCATTTTCGAAAACATCCAGCCCGGCTCCAGCAATCGCCCCCGTGCGCAAAGCCTCTGCCAGGGCAGCGTCATCCACGATGCCCCCACGGGCAATATTGATGAGCATGGCATGAGGCTGCATGCGGCGCAGCTCGCGGGCTCCGATGATATGCCGGTTTTCGGGAGTCAGCGGCAGCGCCAGCAGGAGGAAGTCCGCAGCCTGCAGCAGCGCGTCGAACTCCACGAATCGGGCCTTGCAGGCTCGCTCCTCGGCTTCTGGCAGGCGACGCCGGTTGTGATAGAGCACGGGCATGCCGAATCCCAGCGCCGCCCGGCGCGCAACCGCCTGTCCAATGCGCCCCATTCCCAAGATGCCCAGGGTGGCCCCATGGACATCCTGCCCCAGCAGGATGTCGTAGCGCCAGCGCTGCCAACGTCCTTCGCGCAGATACTGTTCGGACTCCGTGATCCGTCTTGCCGTGGCCATGAGAAGAGCAAAGGCGAAATCTGCCGTGCTTTCTGTGAGCACTCCAGGCGTATTCGTAGCCAGCACCCCCTGCGCCGTCATGGCCTGCACATCGAAATTATTGAATCCCACCGCCACATTCGCACACATGCGCAGGCGCGGACAGGCTGCCAGCAGGGCCGCATCCACCTGTTCGGCAGGTGTCGTCATGAGGGCATCGCAATCGCGTGCCCGCGCGCGTAGTTCCTCGGGAGACCACGCATCATCTGCCTGGTTCGCCCGCACTTCGAACACCTGGTGCAACCTGTCGAGAATCTGCGGAAAAATGGCACGTGTCACCAGCAGTACCGGAGGCTGAGTCGGTCGGCTCCGGGAAGGAGAAAGAGCTTCTGGCATGGGTTGGTATTCCTTGTTCCACTGTCTGTCCTGCAGCATAGCGACTGCACGGCTCTGTGCCCATGTCCCTCCCGAATGACATGGTGTCCAGGTATGCAGACACAGAGGGCTTCGCTCAGGACAGTTCGGCTGCACCAAGGGCAGTGCCTGCGCGTGCCGCCCGGTCGGAAGCAGCCTGCTTTCATGGGCGTGCCAGAAGGTTGCGCAGGCCTGTTTGAACGCCGTTTCAATTTGTTTCAATTGACTCGATGAATTCTGCTGCGCCGCACAATGCCGATTTGGTGTTTCTTCAATTTGGCCGTATACTAAAAGCCATGTTGCGGTGCAGCAAAATCATTGCAACACACCATACCAGCGATATCTGCGACGCATGGGATGGGCGGTGGTGACACCGTGAAAAGCAATTCGCAGTTGCACCTGTATATCCACTGGAGGAACTATCATGCTGACCGCTGAACAAATTGCCGCCGCCAACAAAGCCAATCTCGAAACCCTGTTCGGCCTGACCACCAAGGCTTTCGAAAGTGTCGAGAAGCTGGTTGACCTGAACATGTCCGTCGCCAAGTCCACCCTGGCCGACGCAGCCAAGACCACCGAAGCCGCCATGGGCGTGAAGGATGCCCAGGAGCTGCTCGCCCTGCAAGCCAGCATGTTCCAGCCGCTCGCCGAAAAGACCGCCGCCTACAGCCGCCAGCTGTATGACCTGACCTCTGGCACTGCCACTGAGTTCGGCAAGGTGTTCGAATCCCAGGCCAACGAAGCCCAGAAAAAGGTCACCGAAGTCGTGGAAAACCTGAGCAAGAACGCTCCGGCTGGTTCCGAAGCTGGCGTGGCCATGATGAAGAACGTGGTGTCTGCTGCCAATACCGCTTTCGAATCCGTCCAGAAGGCTGTCAAGCAGGCTTCCGACGTGGCCGAAGCCAACTTCAATGCAGTGACCAACACGGCTCTGAACGCCACCAAGTCCGCTACCGCAGCCGCCAAGAAGCCGGTTGCCCGCTGATCGACGGACTGATTTTTACAAGGGACAAGAGGCTGTCGTGGACAGATCTCTTGCCCTGACCGGTTGTCTCCTTGTGTCTCGTTAACCGGTGCAAGGCCGGAATTAGCAGATGCAATTGGCCCCGCGCATGCGGGGCCTTTTTTATGCGCCGTGTGTGCGTATGTCCTTTTTTCCAAGGCACGTCATGCAACCGATCGGCAATCTGCAATCGGTTTGACCCTATGAGACTCTGAGTCCATAGGCGCCCTGCTCTGTGCATCTTCTGTTTCACTGGCCAGCTGCTGCCCGACATCGTTTCTCATGCGCAATGCTCCAGACGGTGGATGCATCATGACGGTTTTCCCATACCCTTCGCCACTCCGCTGACTTCAGTCAGTCGTCTCGGCCTGTCGCTTGCCTGTATGGGAACCATTCATCCATCTGGCAAAGGAGACGGCAGGCATAGGCTCAGTCACTGTGCATGTGCCCCCAGAAGCAGGAAAAGAAATGCGTCGGTCCGGCAGTCCGGCTCATGGGCTGCGACATACCTATCCTGCATGCCAGACACGTATCGCCAGGAACTGAACTTTGGAGACCGCCCAGGGAAAGACTGCATGCGGCGTCTTCTTCCCGGGATGCTCGATGGATGGCAAACCCATCGCCCTGCTTGGCACACCATAAAAAAACCACGGCTCATGGCCGTGGTTCAAATGTCTCCTGTTGTCTGCTGTCTCTGAGGCAGGCAGTCGGGCTGCTGCGGCCCGACTGCCTGCCATTCCACCGATCAGTGGAACTGGGCTTCCTCGGTGGAGCCGGAGAGGGCCTTCACGCTGGAAGAACCACCCTGGATGACCGTGGTCACGTCATCGAAGTAGCCTGCGCCGACTTCCTGCTGGTGCGACACGAAGGTGTAGCCTTCTTCGCGGGCCTTGAATTCAGGCTCCTGCACCATGTCGACGTAGTGCTTCATGCCTTCGCCGCCGGCATAGGCATGCGCGAACTGGAAGGTGTTGTACCAGTTGATATGGATGCCGGCCAGCGTGATGAACTGGAACTTGTAGCCCATGGCGGAGAGCTCGTCCTGGAACTTGGCAATGGTCTTCTCGTCCAGGTTCTTCTTCCAGTTGAAGCTCGGCGAGCAGTTGTAGGACAGCAGCTTGCCGGGGTTCGCCTGCAGCACGGCCTGGGCGAATTCACGGGCAAAGCCCAGGTCGGGGGTACCGGTTTCGCACCACACGAGGTCGGCGTAGGGGGCATAGGCCACCCCGCGGCTGATGGCCTGTTCCAGACCGTTCTTGACGCGGTAGAAACCTTCCTGGGTACGTTCGCCAGTCAGGAAGGGCTTGTCGTTGTCGTCGAAGTCGCTGGTGATCAGGTTGGCAGCTTCTGCATCGGTACGAGCCAGCACGATGGTGGGCACGCCCATGACGTCGGCAGCGAAACGGGCAGCGGTCAGCTTCTCGATGGCTTCACGGGTGGGCACGAGCACCTTGCCGCCCATGTGGCCACACTTCTTCACGGCGGCAAGCTGGTCCTCGAAGTGGACGCCGGCAGCACCTGCCATGATCATGTTCTTCATCAGTTCGTAGGCGTTGAGCACGCCGCCGAAACCGGCTTCGCCGTCTGCCACGATCGGCAGGAAATAGTCGATGAAGTTGTCATCACCGGGGTTGACGCCACGGCTCCACTGGATTTCGTCGGCGCGCTGGAAGGTGTTGTTGATGCGGCGCACCATGGTCGGCACGGAGTTGTAGGCGTACAGCGACTGGTCGGGGTACATGGTTTCGCTGGTATTGCCGTCAGCGGCCACTTGCCAGCCGGAGAGGTAGACAGCTTCGAGACCTGCCTTGGCCTGCTGCATGGCCTGACCTGCCGTGATGGCGCCAAAGGCATTGACATAGCCCTTCTTGGACGTGCCCTGCACCAGATCCCACAGCTTTTCGGCGCCGCGCTTGGCCAGCGTGTACTCGGGTTGCAGGCTGCCGCGCAGGCGCACCACGTCGGCGGCGCTGTAGCCACGCTTGACGAGTTTCCAGCGAGGATTCTCGGCCCAGTCTTTTTCGAGGGCGGCGATTTGCTGTTCACGGGTTTGTTGAGTCATGGTTCTCTCCAGAAGGAAAAATGAAAACGGTATCTGCACTCACTCGGTCGCATGGCACCCCAAAGGGCCACGTTGTCTCGCTGTCGGTGCCTGGGGCACTCTGTGCGCCGATGCTCCTTGCGGTGTGCGTCGGCATGGCGTCATCATAAGTCTTCTATAAGACCATGCACATGTCTTATGTCTTATATAAGAGTTATTTTTGACTCAATGAAATCAATATGTTATACACGTTTTTCCGCATAAAGGGATATCTTGCCGCATCATGGGAAAAACTCTCTTCCGAGAATATCCGGAAATGTCGCTATATGAAATCAGTTTTCCTGAAATAAAAACTCCTCCGGTCTGCCCCTGCAGCCAACGGTATGCCACCCCCGCATACCCCTTGCCATGCGCATGCAGGGGGTGCACGGGCCGCGCATATCTGCTGCTGCGCAGCCTCGTCCACAGAGAACGGACTGCACAGGACAAAACGGCTGCACCTGCTGCCATGCCGGCCATGGCCAAGCCAGGCCATGTCAACAGACAGGAATGCAAATCAGAAGGTCAGGGTCTGCACGCCCTGCTCGGTCCCCAGAAGGCAGACCTGGGCTTTCTGGTGGGCGAACACCCCCACGGTCACCACACCCGGCCACTGATTGACTTCGGACTCGAAGGCGAGTGGATCGGCAATGCGCAGGCCTCGGACATCGAGAATGTGCTGGCCGTTGTCGGTGACCAGCGGCGCACCGTCTTTTTCGCGGAGGGTGGCTGCTCCTCCCATGGCGGCAAACTGGCGAATGAGGCGGCCACTGGCCATGGGAATGATTTCGACCGGCAGGGGAAAGCCACCCAGCACGGGCACATACTTGCTGGCGTCGGCAATGCACACGAAACGCCGGCTCTGGGCCGCAACGATTTTCTCGCGCGTGAGTGCAGCACCGCCGCCCTTGATCATGTAGCCCTGATGGTCGATCTCGTCGGCTCCGTCAATGTACACGTCGAGCATGTCGACGGCCGAGGCGGCAAACACCGGGATGCCGAGTGCCTCAAGACGGGCGGTGGAGGCGACCGAGCTGCTCACGGCTCCCCTGATGCGGGTCCGGATGGTGGCGAGCGCATCGATGAACTTGTTGACGGTGGAGCCGGTGCCCACCCCCACGATGGTGTCGGGGGTGACGTAGGAGAGGGCTGCCTGCCCGACAAGGGTCTTGAGTTCGTCTTGTGTCATGGATTTCTGCAGAAAGGGAGGGGAGGAATTTGGGACAATCAACCATGGCGGCACGCCGCTGCGGCACGCTGCACCATTTCCCTCACGATTATCCGACGACTTCATGGCACTCATTCCCTACGCCCTGCCCCGGGCGGTTCTCTTTCGCATGGATGCGGAGGCCGCCCATGACTCCCTGCTCGGCACGCTGGTACGGCTGCAGCATGGCCCCCTGAAACATCTGATTTCCCAGCCCTTCGTCGAAGATCCCGTGACGCTGTGCGGGCTGCGATTTCCCAACCGGGTCGGTCTGGCAGCAGGACTGGACAAGAATGCGCGCTGCATCGGCGCCTGGGAAGCCATGGGCTTCGGCTTCGTGGAAGTGGGGACGGTCACGCCACGCCCCCAGCCCGGCAATCCCAAGCCACGTCTGTTCCGCTTGCCCGAGGCACAGGCCATCATCAACCGCTTCGGGTTCAACAATGACGGGCTTGAGGCCTTCATCCGCAACGTGCAGGCGAGCAGGCCGGCCCATGCGCGCAGCCTGCTGGGGCTGAACATCGGCAAGAATGCCACCACCCCGATCGAGGAGGCAGCCAGCGATTATCTGAAGGGACTCGAAGGGGTTTATCCGTGGGCCGACTATGTGACGGTCAACATCAGCAGTCCCAACACCAAGAACCTGCGCGCACTGCAAAGCGACGAGGCGCTGGACGCCCTGCTCGATCCCCTCATGCGGCGGCGCGACGCTCTGGCAGCACAGCATGGCCGGCAGGTTCCGCTCTTTGTCAAGATTGCCCCGGATCTGGACGATGCCCAGATCGATTGCATCGCCACCACCCTCCGGCGCCATGGCATGGGCAGCGATGGCAAGCCGCATGGCCGGCTGGGGGTGATTGCCACCAACACCACCATCGGTCGTGAAGGAGTGGAGGGGCTCGCCCATGCGACCGAAACCGGTGGCCTGAGCGGTGCGCCGGTGCGCGACAAGAGCAATCACGTGATTGCCTCCCTGCGTGCGGCCTTGGGCGAAGGGTTTGCCATCATCGGCGTAGGTGGCATCCTGAGCGGACAGGATGCCGTGGACAAGTGCCGCGCGGGCGCCGATGTGGTGCAGCTCTACAGCGGGCTGATCTACCGGGGACCTGAGCTGGTGCACGAGGTGGCAGCAGCACTGCGCGCAGCCCGGTGAAGACGGGGGCATGGACGAAAAGGTCCCACTGCCCCTGCCCGGCCTCCTTGCCCTGGCTGCTCAGTCGTCCGCGCGTTTCTTGAGCACGTAGCGGTTGGCCAGCACGCCGGTGATGGGAGTGCCGTCGCGGTTGAGCATGCGCGCCTCGCCATTGCCGATGACATAGCGGCGATGGTCGCCCTGGTCATCCAGCTCGATCCGGCTGTCCTGCGTATCCCAGGTGAAATGGCCGCGCATCATGAGAGGCAGATCGTTGCGCCCTTCGTAGGTGAGGCTGAGAATATAGCTGGCATCGGGCCGCAGGGTCAGGATGGCGCGGATGCCTTCGCAGTCGGCACAGGGAAGGAGCCCGTAGTAGTTGCCCTCCCAGTCCACGGCCCGCACTGGCGGCGGGACCGTCCCCGAAGAGGAGGGCACATCTTGTGGTGCCTGGACCTGGGATGCGTCCGGAGTGGTCCTATCCGGGACAGGCGCTGCCGAGGCCGGCACCCCGGGAGCCGATGCTGTCGGAACGGCTGGGACAGGTGCCTGCGCGGGGACCTGGTCGAGAGCCGAGGGGCTGACCGGGGTGACGATCACCCCCGCATCCTCGAGCTGGGTCTGGAGCGACTTGCCTGCTGCAGCCGGTGCTGCCTGCGCCGGGGCAGGCACGGGAGAGCGATTGACCACCGGCGGCCGCTGGGAGTCCCAGTCGGGGGAATCGAGCGACACGGTGGCACAGCCCGTCAGGCCAGCGCCGACCAGCGCCAAGGCCACCTGCATGGTTCCCCGCAGCGCTCTGGGGAACAACGGCATTTCCTGAGGTTCGAACATGATGATCTCCTGCACGGGCGGCACGCGCCCATCGGCTCCAGAAGGGGAAGGGGCCACGCGCATCGGTGGCCGTGTCATGGATAGCAATTGTGGCATCGTGTACACGTGTGTCTGGCTGAGGCGGTCGGCTCAGGATTCCACGGGAGTGAGCTTGGCAATGCCCAGAGCCAGCCATTTGACGCCATGCCGCGGAAACTGGATCTGCGCCTTGGCATCGGCGCCCTGCCCTTCGAGCATGAGCACGGTGCCTTCACCGAACTTGGTGTGGAAGACGCGCATGCCCTTGCGCAGGCCATGGCCGCCTTCCTGCTGCTTGCGGGGTACGTCGGCGGTGGCCGTGGATGTTCCTTTCCACCCCACAGCCTGTCGCACATCACGGTTCCAGTGCTCGCCATCCCAGGCCGATTCGGGAGCATGGAGCGCCTCGGAAAAGCCTGAGCGCCGGGGCGTGATCCACTTGAGGCATTCCTCCGGCAACTCGTCGAAGAAACGGCTGCGGATGTTGTAGCGCGTCTGGCCGTGCAGCAGCCGGGTCTGGGCGTGGCTCAGGTACAGACGCTGGCGCGCACGGGTGATGGCCACATACATGAGACGACGCTCTTCTTCCAGGCCATCGGCATCGTTGAGGGCGTTGTCGTGCGGGAAGAGACCTTCTTCCAGTCCGCTGATGAACACGACGTCGAACTCCAGCCCCTTGGCAGCATGCACGGTCATGAGCTGCACGGCATCCTGCCCTGCCTGGGCCTGGTTGTCGCCCGATTCGAGGGCTGCATGGGTGAGAAAGGCCGCCAGCGGGGACAGGGTCTCACCGTCGCCCAGTGCGTCTTCTGGCTCCCCGTTCGGCAAGGCTCCGGGTTCCGTGCCCGGCACGCCGGCATCGACCTGCTCCATGCCCGCCCGATCGCGTCCAAAGCCTTCCTGGCTGACGAAGCTTTCGGCTGCATTGACCAGCTCCTGCAGGTTCTCGACCCGGTCGGCACCGTCGCGCTCGCTGCGGTAATGTTCGAGCAGACCGCTGTGCTCCAGCACGTTTTCGACGATCTCCTTGAGCGTGAGGGTGTCGGCCTGCTCCCGCAGGGCATCGATCTTGGCCACGAACGAGGACAGATTGGCTCCCGCCTTGCCGGGAACCTGCGACACGGCATCATGCAGCGGCGCCTGAGAGGCGCGGGCGGCATCCTGCAGATGCTCCAGCGTGCGAGCGCCTATCCCTCGTGGAGGGAAATTCACCACGCGCAGGAAGCTGGTGTCGTCGCGCGGATTGTCCAGCAGGCGCAGATAGGCCAGCGCATGCTTGATCTCGGCACGCTCGAAGAACCTCAGCCCTCCATAGACCCGATAGGGAATGCCGGCGTTGAACAGCGTCGACTCGATGACCCGGCTCTGCGCGTTGCTGCGATAGAGCACCGCGATTTCCCTGCGCGGCCGCCCCTCGCCGACAAGCTGGCGTATTTCCTCGACCATCCAGTGCGCCTCGGCCATGTCGCTGGGCAGTTCGACCACACGCACGGGATCCCCCGCTCCAGCATCGGTGCGCAGGTTCTTGCCCAGACGACGTGTGTTGTGGCTGATGAGCGCATTGGCGCTGTCGAGAATGTTGCTGAAGCTGCGGTAGTTCTGTTCGAGCTTGATCTGGTGCCGGACATGCAGCTCGCGCACGAAGTCGTTCATGTTGCCCACGCGGGCGCCGCGGAAGGCATAGATGCTCTGGTCATCGTCCCCCACGGCAAAGATCGCATTGGGGGCAATGCCGCTGCCCGCCTCGGGCACGAACATCTTGAGCCACAGATACTGCAGGCGGTTGGTGTCCTGGAACTCGTCGACGAGGATATGGCGAAACCGGCGCTGGTAATGCGTGCGCACCAGCGGGTAGTCCCGCAGAATTTCGTAGCTGCGCAGCATCAGTTCACCGAAATCCACCACCCCCTCGCGCTGGCACTGGGCCTCGTAGAGGGCATAGATCTCTGCCTTCTTGCGGCTCTCGGCATCGCGCTGGGGCACATCGGCTGCACGCATGCCCTCTTCCTTGCAGCCCCCGATGAACCACTGCATCTGCTTGGCCGGAAACTGTTCGTCATTGATGTCGAACTGCTTGTAGAGCCGCTTGATGGCCGACAGCTGGTCCTGCGTGTCCAGGATCTGAAAGCCCTGCGGCAGCTGGGCCACTTTGTAGTGCGCACGCAAAAAACGGTTGCACAGGCCATGGAAGGTGCCGATCCACATGCCGTGCACATTGAGGGGCAGCATGGCCGTGAGGCGTGCGGTCATTTCGCGCGCCGCCTTGTTGGTGAAGGTGACTGCCATGAGTCCACCGGGAGACACCCGGTTCTGCTGCAGCAGCCAGGCAATGCGCGTGGTGAGCACGCGCGTCTTGCCGGAGCCTGCACCGGCCAGAATCAGGGCATGCTCGTCAGGCAGCGTCACCGCCCGGAGCTGCTCCGGATTGAGTCCGCGCAGCAGGGGATCATGCGCAGGGTCCACTGCTGCTGCGGCAGGAGCGGGGGCAAAGAAATCGTCGTCGAAAAGGGAAGCCATGCGCGTATTGTAGGGAGCGCTTGTGCCCCCTGCCGGGCACGACAGCGTCCCGCTCATGCACAGAGGTCGTCCGGCTTCAGGCCCGGCACATGCTCCGGCGCATCCAGAGCCGCCACAGCCAGCCCAGCGCCACCAGGGCCATCAGGGTGTAAGCCAGCAGCGACCAGTTGGCGATGCTGCCGCCCAGAAAGGTCCAGTCAATCGCCGTGCAATCCCCGCTGCCCGCGAAGATCTTGGGCAATGCCTGGCTCAGGGGCATCTGCTCGATCAGGCCGTAGAAGTCGCGGCCGCAGCTGTAGAAAGCGGGCGGATGCCACTGCAGCCAGGTCTGCCGCGCGGCCACGAAGACGCCACTGCCGGCCAGCACGAGCACCAGCGTCAGAACCGCCGCCTGCACCCCGCAGCGACGTGAAAAGACACCCCCCAGTGCCACCAGGAAGATCAGGATATAGAGATAGCGCTGCACGATGCACATCGGACAGGGCGTGAGGCCCACGTGGTACTGCAGATACAGCCCGAACGACAGCATCCCCACAATGGCCACAGCCATCCAGCCCAGAGTGCGGCGTGGGCTGGCAAAGAACAGGGAAATCAGGGCACGCATCATGAACCTCTCATGGACACAGGGTGGCGCTTGCGAGAAATGCTCCCACCCTGCGTCTCCGCTGGGAAGCGGGAGAAAAAAACCAACCGGATGCGGTTGGTTTCTGGGAAATTGGTGTGGGAGTATAGCGCTCTCTCGCAACACCAATTCCACGAAAACAACGTGACCAGCACAGGAGCAAGACGCAACGAAGACTCACTCACTCCGTTTCACAAGTTCCCGCTGCTGCGCTCACTTTCCCGCCAGATTTCTGCAGGTGCCCGTGAACTTCAGATCGTAGCTGCCTCTGAGCCATCCAGCAGAGAATTTTCAACGGCCTGTGTTAGGCCAATGTCCGCATCAACACGCTCCATGCGATAGTCCAGTTGATCCGCTCCTGCTCCAAGCGAACGTTTTGCTCCCAGCGCTGCTGTTTGAGATCCTGATAAAGTTGCTGCTCTTGCTCCATCAGTAGCGTCAGTTCCGGTGCCGGATGCTGCGCCGATTCATCCACCCACAGCGCCTTGTGTTGCAGCAAGGTATCTTCGTCCATGAGCACGGATTCCAACGCTGGAATGTATGAACGTGCACGACTCAGGATAGCAAATCCATGGGTGTCCAAATCACCCCAATAGATGCACTTCGCGCGGGCAAGCCAAGGGAAACGGGCCAACACGTCGACGTTATAACCCAGACGCATGAACACGACAGCGCCCGGCATGTCGGACATTGCCAGTCCCGTTTGAAGGTTCTCGACAATAAACACATGTGAGACCGGCAAATTGAGACCCGCCAGGTCTTCCACTGGTGCAGTGATATCACCCATGCCACCGACCCTGGCTCGCAACGCCTGATCCAGCACCCGCATTCGCACAAGGATTGGAGGTGCTTTCAGTCCGCAGCGCTGGTAGAAATCCAGGTCGCTGGAAGAGTCCTCTTGTATTGCGGCTACCAGATCCGTCAGCAGCCCTTTGCGTCCATCGAGCCATTTGCTGTCCAGCCCGGACACCGGCAGCTGACGAGGATAGAGGTCGGATTGCGGATGGTTCGCTATCCAATCCAGCATCTCTGCAAGCCGACGAAAATCAGCATCGCCGTAGTCCGCCAGGACATCAAAGTACCTCGGCAACTGCTGCGCCAGTACCGGCCAGCGAGCGGTGAGCGTCTGGTAGCGAGATTGAGCACACTCCCATCGTGCGGACTCACCAATCCACATGGCAACATCCTCTGGGCAGCGCAACGCCAGCTTCTCCGGCAGTCGCTGAACGCCAAGCGCTTTCCACCGGCGCTCACGCCAGGACAAGGAGCCGACTCCTTCCCAACCTTGCCATGCGCTCACCCAAGCACGAACGCCGTCCACCTGCCTCAGCGCAGCCTGTTCCGTCGGTATGCCGAGCGGAACTTCCAGCGGCCATTGATCCTCGCCCGCATCACCAATCAACCACTCGCGGTGCTTGCTTTGGAAACGACGGGCCAGAAAATACCGAACATCTTCAGGAAGCTTCAACACTGACCTCCTCTCGTGCATGCTCTGGCAACTTCAACCTCTGGCGATCACCGTCGTACTCGATCAATAAGACGCTGGACACGCGCCGATCGCTGATATCCACGAAGCAGGCGCCACCGATGAAGGGCTCCAGGGTCATGACGGACTTCAGCGGGGTGGCGACCACCATCTGGAATCCGAAATTGGTAAAGATGTTCATCGCCAAAGCGGTGAACTCGTTATCTGCCTTATCGAAGGCTTCATCTAGCACGACGGGCGCATACATCGGCACGCCATGGTCGTTTCCGCCCAGTTGATATCGCAGGGCTGCAGCCAGGCAGGTGGTAGCCAGCTTCTGCCGTTGACCACCAGACTTGCCTGCTCCACTGCGGTAGATCTCGACCTCAACACCGCTTTCATCGATCTCCCGCCCAATGAACTCAACGTGCTGTCGAACGTCGAGCACAGTCTCGCGCCAGCGTTTCTGCTCAGGATCCTGACTGGCAAGTCGATCAACAAGTCGTCGCAGTGCCAAGAACCGTGCTGTGACATACTCGCGATTCTCCATCCACGCATGGCTCAGTGCCTGCTGGATCTCCTGCTTGAATTCCTTGACGTCGACCAGCTGCCGGTCACTGGCGTCAATGTGAAGATAGGTGCGTTGATTGGCGCTCTGGTTGAAGGGTACCTGGCCAAGACTGTCGTTGACCAGCTCCATCCGCTCCAGGATCGCCTTACGCGCATCATTCAGGTAGGTGGAAAGCGCAGCCAGATTCTGGTGACTTTGGTTCTGCAGCAATTCGAAGAATTGCTGCTCATAGGCCGGAAGGCCATCCGTTTCCAGTCGGACCAACTTGGCGAAATAATCAGGTGCACTGGCGAGGCTCGTGTCCATATCGCCAGCATCCATTGGCCACTGTCGTTTGAAATCGGCAAAGCGTGCTTCTATTTCTTTCTCGCAGGCACCAATCCCGCGGTTGACCTCTTCGATCTCCGCATTGAGTGCGCGTTCTACAGAAGTTGTCACCTTGTCGAGGTTGTCGAGCTGGACTGCATCTGACTGCTTGGCGAAGCGCTCGTCGAGACCTGAAACCTGATGGGGCGTCAATGGAACGATAGACGCGTCCTGCAAGAGGGATTCCAGTTTCTGGGTGCTGTTCTTGATCTGGTCAACAATCGAGTCGTGCGCACGCGTTGCCTGGCGAAGATCCTTGTCAGCATCATCGACGAGTTTCTTTTGCTTCTCGATCTGCTCACTGATTTGCAGCAGGGTGGTGTTCCCCTCGCGCGCTTCGCGGATCTGCTGTTCAATGGTGGAGATGCGATCCAGCAATGGAAGCACATCTATTTCCTGCCACTGGAGATTCACCAAGGTTTGGCACTGCATCGCTCGGGTCGCACGATTCTTGTCTTGATCGGAGAGTTTTTCGATCTCCCCGCCGAGGCGTGAAATGGTGTCAGCCAGCTCCTGTGCCTGAGCTTGAAAGAGCCCGAGCTTCTCCCGGTTATCGAATCCGAGCACCCAGTTTCGCCGGTCGCCGACACTTCTGCGGTCGTCTTTCTCATGGCGAGTTTTGCTGTGCTTGACCTGCCCCTCGCGGGTAATGGCGTGATCTGCGCTCCTGAACGACTGAATGGAATCGACGCACGCGTAATCGAAGCGTTGCCGCAACTCGGCCTGGAGCCAATCAGCGTAGGTCCCATCCTTGACGTTCAGCTTGAGGACGAGCGAGTTAGCACCGATAGGCTTGGCCTGCCACGTCTCCGGACGGCCAGTCCGGTAATACATCAAGCGCTGCCCAAGGTGGGTAGTGTTGATGTGATTGGCCAATGCCGAATACTGGCGTTCGTCAACCAGGAGTGAAAGCGCAAATCCGTGCAGTACGCGCTCTATGGCCCCCTGCCATTCGGCCTCGTCGGACTTCACCTCGATGAGTTCCCCAACGAATGGCAGCGCGGACTCTGAGATCCCGATGGCAGCGGCAATGTTTCGGCGCATTTCCAGCATGTCCGCCGGAATGTTCGATGGCTGGCGCTGGAGTGCCTGCACCTCTTTCACTGCTTGCGAAAATGCTGCCTCAGCGTCCCTTTTTTCACCTGCCAGGCGAAACTGCTCGGCGCGGCTATCGTTGCTGCGCTGCTCCCAGTTTTCAACCTCCTGCCGTGCGTTGCCCAACAGCTCAGCGAAGGCTTGAGGCAAATCAGGAAGGCTCCAGCCCAGCTTCTTGCACGCATCTTCGGCCTGACCGCGTTTGCGCAGGCGATCCGTGCGCTGGCTCTCCAGCCCCGATTTCTCGGCTTCCCATTGCTCGATCTGATCACCGCCTGCTTCACGGTGCTGTCGCTCCAGATCGCGCAAGATTGCGGCGTGGTTATCCAGCGTGCTTTGACGTCGCCCCACTTCACCTTCGGAACCGTTGGCTTGCACCTCCAGGGATGCCACGTGCTCTTTGAGGAGCTCAATACGGCGAGTCTCACGGTAGCCATCAACCCCCAGCCGAAGCTCATCCAGTCCATTGCGCTGCAGCATCAATGAGTCCCTGCGCTGATGCTGCTCCCGCGCTGGCGCGAGCGTTTGAACCTGCTCGCGAGCCGTGACGACCGCCTGGTGGGCCGCATTGAGCTCTCCAAACTCGTTGACTAAGCGATCCGCCACCTCGAAAGTCTCGGGCTTGTCGAGCATGAAGTCGCGCAGGAAGGTATTGAGGTCGCCGAGGTTCTTGGCCGACTGGGTTTTGTGCAGCAAACGCAGCGCCATTTCGCTCTCGATGCCGAGCAGACGACAGAACCGTTCGCAATAGGGACGAAATTCGTCGCGGGCAAACGCCTCGGGGAAAGACTGTTTGAGCTTTCGTATGTCGAAGTTGGATTGGCCGAAGTCCTCCAGTTCGCGCAGGTCAAAGGCCCGCTCCATGACAAGGTAGTGGCGTTTGACGTCGGTGCTGCCATTCGCATTGCCCCGCAGCCAGAACACCTGAACCAGCACCACAGACTGACCCAACGCATTTTGGTAGGTCAGCGCCAAGGCAGACCAGGTCGTCCCCGCGCGCAGGTAGCGTGTCGCGATCTCTCCCGACTCCCCATCCTTCTGTTCAGCCCACGCGCCACGTATGTAGGTGACGAGGTTGCGGTCACGGCCACTGCGGTCCGCCTCGCGCGCAGCCGCGTTGAAATCGATCCATCGAGGTGGTGTCAGCAACGCCGAAAATGCATCGAGAAGCGTCGACTTCCCAGCGCCGGATCGTCCGACAAACAGAAAGCCTCGCTCGCTGATCTGCACTTCGTGCAGGCCGGAGAAAGTGCCCCAGTTGTAAACCTGCAGGCGGGTCATCCGGAACTGCTCGCGGGCAAACAAGGAGGCGGTTTGGGGTTCCGAGGTCATTGGTCGGCCTCCTCATCAGCATCAGTCTGAATCAGTTGCGCTGGTATCTCTCCAGCCGCCATGCGCTGATACAGGTGCGTCAGCGCTTGTATTTCCTCTGCTGAGAAGAGGAGCTTCAGCGTCGGCGAAATTTCAAAGCGATTTTCGCTCGAGCGAATTTTCTGCAGGATGCTGTGCTTCTTGATCTTCTCGATGGAGGCGTGAACCCTTTTTACAAATCCCGCGCGGTCGGTATTGGCGGCGCGCTCATAGAGGGAGAGAAACTCCATGATCTCATCTGTCGACACCACGGCACGGTCTCCTTGAGAGTCCGCCTGTGTCAATCGCTGGCGAAGGTGCAGCAGCAGAATAGAGTCAATGAAAGTCAGCTGGACGCGACGCAGCAGAATAGGCACTTCCAGGTCGCCGGTATCTGCCTGACGCGTGAAGGCGACTTGTACATCTCGGTCAATAACCAGTTCGAGAAACAGGTCGGCAAGCCGACAGCGTATCACCGCTTCGTCTCGCACCAAGATCGGCCAGAGTTTTGGATGCCGACGTCCATCGAGCGACGGCCCTGCCAGCAGTTGCACCAAGGCGCGCCGGGCATCCAATGCCAACTCGCCGCTGTCGCCCACGAACAGGGTGTTGGCTGGTGCCTGAGCAGCATCTGGAGCCTGTGCTTCGGCTTGCACTGCCGATTCGTCGTTCTCAGACCAGTTCATTAGCCCGCTCCCTCAAAAAGAAAATCTTTGGAATTCGGGCACTACGACGCTCGTCGTTGCCTCCAAACCAGCCTACGGTTTCACTGCAGTCGGCCTTGAATCCATGCCGACTGCCCAACGCCAGCAAGCCGACGACGCTGCCCAGCCCCTGTACAGCTGGGAACTGTTCCAGCACGTCGGCAATCGATGCCTGGGAGCACTGTTCCAAGACCGCCAACACGTTGGCCTTCAAGGTTCGGAAGTCAATCTCAGACTGTGCGACCAGTTCGCTCACAGACTCCAGGTCGATGGATGGCGCGTCCCCCTCTGCCATCTGCCCGGGCAATGCTTGCAGCGATGGGTCGTGCAGCACCCATTGTGACGAGGAGTGCAACCGACTGCTCGTAAGCTCCAGCGTGTACTGGAGGGTGTCAGTGGCCCTGACTTCCTCTTTCAGGCTCAGTGCTGCGCGCTGAGCGTCTTTCAGCAGGTGATTGAGTCTGCGTTGTTCGAGGTATTCACGACTCTGGACGAAGTGCTTCAGGCTGCGCGCGAAGTTCTGAAGCACCTCGTGAACCATGCCACCCTGCTCAAGAAGAGTTCGCATCAGCCGCAGCAGAAATCGTCGCTCCTTGGCTTCAAGCTGCTCTACGAACTCCCGCGACATGACACCATCCAGCGCCTGATCAAGCGTGGCCGCCTGTTCTGGGTCCGTAAGCAATCGCCAGAAAGCCGAAAAAGTCCTTCCGGCGTCGCTCTCTGAAATCAAGTCGATTCCGGCGAACAGCGAATCCAGCACATCTCCACGATTGCCATCATTGTCCATGATGCGTTCACGAAGATCGCGATTGAGCCGGTCGAACTGATCGCGGACTCGGCGGAAATCACCGGCTAGATCATCGGCCAGCGTAATGATCTCCCGCGTGCGCTCGAGCGCCGTTGTCTGGGGCAGCACCCGCATCTGCCCCTTCTGTATGGCGTCAATCTCCTTGTCGATGCGGGCTTGCTCGGCCATGAGCCGGTCGATTCGACGGAACTTGTCGGTGTCTGTGTCTTCGGCAAGACGGGACAAGGCCTCAATAACGAGCGTCAGGCGACTTTCGGTCGCTGCTGAATGCGGTTGCGCCAGGCCAGAGACAAACCGAATGGCTTCGACGGCCGCCGTGGAGAGTTCATATTCTTCTTCCGGAGCGCCCGCCGGGAAGCGTCGCTCCAGGAACCCATCAGCGAGCCAGCTGGCGACATACGCCTGTGCCGTTTGGGGAAAATCTTCGCCTCGGACGCGCAGCTCTTCCAGATCCCTTGCAATGCGTTCATGAAAAACAGAGGCAGGAAGACTTCGCTCGCTCTCATACAGATGCGATTGAAGCAAGCCAATGACGGTAGGTCCGGTAGTCGAAGCAAGCAAACGCCACAGCGGCTGCGCCCGCATGCGTCGATAGGTCGCGATAGCTTTATCTGCTTTCATTGTGCTCCTGCCGTTAAATTTTCAATACCGAGCCAACATGGTAATCATAATACGACGCACACAAAATAAAAATAATTCTATGAGATAATTCTAGTGCAACGCATATACTGAGTGCAACATAACCAATCAACAAACAACACAGATCAGTCAGCATGCCTAGTGAACAGATTTCAGATCTCACCCAGCCCCAGCGCAACCGACTTGCGTTCATTGAGCTCCGTGTTCGATTCTTTGGAGAGATCCGTCGGCATGATTTGGTGGCCCGCTTCGGTATCCATGTTGCAGCAGCTACGCGCGACATTGCTCAGTACAAGGAGCTGGCGCCGGGCAACGTGGAGTACGACACCAAGGGCAAGGTCTACATCCGTGCCTCCTGGTTCCGTCCCTTGTTTGATTTCTCTGTTGAGCGGGTTCTTACCTGGCTGTCCCAAGGCTATGGGGACGGCGAGCCGATTCGCTGGAAAGGGTTGGTAGCACACGAAGGTAGCAGCCTTCCAAATGCGCTCGACCTGGAGTTGCTGTCAGTTCTGACACGCGCCATATACCAAGGCGCCGCCGTTGAGGTGTCTTACCACGCGTTGTCTAGTGGGCTGACGACTCGCGAGATCGTTCCGTTCGGGTTGGCTGACAGCGGCCTTCGTTGGCATGTAAGAGCCTTTGATAGGCGCAGCGGCGAGTTCCGTGATTTTGTCTTGGGTCGTCTCGACGACGCTCGAATCCTCTCAAGTCACGTAGCTGACCACGAGAAGCCTGACCAAGATATTCAATGGAATCGCATCACCGAACTCGAACTCGTGCCACATCCTGCCAACATACAGCACCCCGACACCATCGAGGCCGAGTACGGCATGACGGGTGGGGTGCTCAAGATTCGTGCGCGTGCGGCAATGGCTGGTTACCTGCTTCGTCGGTGGAACGTCGACTGCACCGAAGACCACAGTCTCAAAGGAGCTGAGTTCCACTTGTGGCTGCGGAACCGGCAAGCGCTTTACGGCGTCACCAATCTTGTACTCGCTCCGGGGTACGAACCCAAGGGAAAAGCCTAAGCGCTCGACTGGGGAGGACACATGCTCAAACTTGAAGACATCAAAAAAAACGCTGCCATCTCCGGGCTTGAGCCCGGGCAGGTGGTGCGCATCGTCGCCACGGAGCCCGTGGGCGACAACGCCCTCACCGTCTATTACAAGAAATCCGACGGGCAATTCTGCGAGCAGATGCTGTTCTGTACCGACGAAGCAAAGCTCTCGCTAGCCGAAGCAGGTCGCCCCTGGGCATTCGATGCACCGGGCGAGGATTTCAAACTCGCTGCCGAAGCGTGGCGGATCAATCTGGCGCACCTGTTCGATCCGATGATGGCCGTTCACACATCCAACGTCGAACCGCTGCCACACCAGATCACGGCGGTCTACGAGTCGATGCTGCCGCGCCAACCTCTGCGCTACGTACTGGCAGACGACCCGGGTGCAGGCAAGACCATCATGGCCGGGCTGTTCATTCGCGAGTTGTTGATGCGGGCCGATGCCAAGCGCGTTCTGATCGTGGCCCCCGGCAGTCTGGTCGAACAGTGGCAGGACGAAATGTTCGAGAAGTTCGGCCTGTCCTTCACGCTGTTTTCACGCGAACAGGTCGAGCAATCCCGCAGTGGCAACCCTTTCAACGACATCGACCTGATGGTCGCCCGTGTCGACCAGCTTGCCCGCAACGAAGACCTGCAAGAAAAACTGCGCCTCTCCCACTGGGACTTGGTAGTGGTTGATGAAGCGCACAAGCTCTCGGCCAACTACTTCGGCAACAAAGTCAACAAAACCAAGCGCTTCCAACTCGGCGAGCTGCTGGGTTCGATCACCCGCCACTTCCTGCTGATGACCGCCACGCCGCACAACGGCAAGGAAGAAGACTTCCAGTTGTTCATGTCCCTGCTGGACTCCGACCGTTTCTATGGTAGGTTCCGCGACGGCGCGCACAAGGTCGACGTCGCGGACTTGATGCGACGCATGGTTAAGGAAGACATGCTGCGTTTTGATGGCACGCACCTCTTCCCCGAGCGCCGCGCCTACACCACCAACTACAAACTCTCGGACATCGAAGCAGCGCTCTACGCCGCCGTCACAGACTACGTGAAGGAAGAAATGAACCGCGCCGACCAGCTCGATGGACAGCGCAAGGGCACAGTGGGATTCGCCCTTACATCCCTGCAGCGGCGTCTGGCTTCCAGCCCGGAAGCCATTTACCAATCGCTCAGACGCCGTCGCCACAAGCTCACACGCCGTGTTGAAGACGAAAAACTGCGCCAGCGCGGCCAGTCCTTGGCCGCGACCTTGAACGACCATAATATGAATGGCTGCAACGTCCCCGAAGACATCTGGGAATCCGACGATGCGCTCTCGCCCGAGGACTACGAAAACTTCGAAGAAGGCGTTGTCGATCAGGCCACTGCAGCACAGACGATCCAGGAGCTTGAGGCCGAAATCATCATCCTTCATGGGCTGGAAGAACAAGCGCGGCAGGTCGTTCACTCCGGCCAAGATCGCAAATGGGACGAACTGTCCAAGCTGCTGCAAAACACGCCCGAGATGCGCGACGCGGAAGGGCGCCAGCGCAAGCTCATCATCTTCACCGAGCATCGTGACACGCTGAACTACCTTGCGGTGAAGATCCGTGGGCTCATCGGCAATGAAGAGTCGGTGGTGATGATCCACGGTGGCGTCAAACGCGAAGAGCGCCGCAAGGTGCAGGAGTTGTTCCGCAACGATCCGGCCGTGCGTGTGCTCATTGCCACTGACGCGGCAGGTGAAGGCGTGAACCTGCAGAACGCCAACCTCATGGTCAACTACGACCTACCCTGGAACCCCAACCGCCTGGAGCAACGTTTCGGCCGTATCCACCGCATCGGTCAGACAGAGGTCTGCCACCTATGGAACATGGTGGCCAACGAGACCCGTGAGGGCGACGTATTCCAGCGCCTGTTCGAGAAGCTGGAAATTGAGCGCGCTGCACTGGGAGGCCGCGTATTCGACGTCCTTGGGGAAGTGTTCGAGGACAAGAGCCTCAAAGACCTGCTGATCGAAGCCATTCGCTACGGCGCCGATCCCGAGGTTCGTGCCCGCCTGCATCGCAAGGTAGAGGGCGCGCTCGACACCCTGCACCTTGAAACCATCATCAAACGCAATGCCCTGTGCGAAGAAGTGATGGACGAACGTCGCCTATTCGCCGTCAAGGAAGAAATGGAAAAGGCCGAGGCTCGCAAGCTCCAGCCCTATTTCATCCGTTCCTTCTTCAATCAAGCCTTCCAGCAGCTCGGCGGCGAACTGCGTCCACGAGAGCATGGGCGCTACGAAATCACTCACGTCCCAGCCAACATTCGGGAGCACGACCGCCATATCACAGGGCGAGATCGTCGCAATCTCGACCCTGTGCTGCGCAAATACGAACGTGTGTGCTTTGAAAAGCAGTACGTGCGCCTCGCCGACCGCGTAGGTGCTCCTATGGCCAGCCTGATGCACCCCGGCCACCCGCTGATGCAGTCGGTTATCGACCTGGTGATGGAGCAGCATCGCAACAAACTCAAACAGGGCACGGTGCTGGTCGACTCCAGCGACATGGGACTCACACCGAAAGTCATGTTCATCATCGACCACTGCGTGAAGGAAGGTGCTGACTCGGCCCACATCGTGTCCCGCAGGATGCAGTTTGTCGAGATCGATTCAAAAGGCCGTGCAATCAACGCAGGCTGGGCGCCTTACCTCGACCTGGAGCCCATTGCCCACGCGGACCTGGCTCTGATCGAAGACGTGCTGGGCGCACCTTGGATCACACAGAACCTTGAGCAGCAAGCACTTGCCCACGCCTCTACCCACCTCGTACCAGAGCACTTCAACGAAGTGCGCACCCGGCGCGAGCTCAGCGTGGACAAAACCTTGGCCGCCGTCCACGAACGCTTGGTCAAGGAGATCAACTACTGGTCGGATCGCTACATCAAGCTGCAGGACGACATCGCCGCAGGCAAGGATGTGCGCCTCCCCCTGGAAAACGTCCGCCGCACCATTGACGACCTGACGGCACGCCGTGAGTCACGCGAAAAAGAACTGCTTGCCATGCGCCACGTCATCTCGGCCACGCCGGTGGTGGTCGGCGGCGCACTCGTGATCCCTGCTGGGCTGCTGGCACAGCGCAAGGGGCAGACGGGATGGACAGCAGATGCCGCCGCACGAGCCCGAGTAGAAAAGGTGGCAATGAACGCCGTGATGAACGCCGAACGCGCCCTTGGTCACGAAGTCATCGATGTCTCGTCCCAGAAATGCGGCTGGGACGTGACCAGCCTGCCGAAAGCTGTCGATGGCAAATTGCCTGCCTCGCGCCACATCGAGGTCAAGGGCCGCGCCAAGGGACAAAACACGATTACCGTGACCCGCAATGAAATTCTCTACGGACTGAACCAGGCCGACAAGTTCATCCTGGCCATGGTTCTGGTGGATGGCGACAAGCACGAAGGACCGTTTTACGTGAAAAATCCTTTTACTCAGGAGCCTGATTGGGCTGTGACCAGCATCAACCTGGATTTGGATAAGTTGTTGGCCAAGGCTGTTTCTTCGGAGGAATCACTGTGAGACTGGAAAAAATCAATATTAAGGATTTCAAGCGCTTTACTGATCTTGAGATTTCCAATATTCCACAAATAGCCAAGCTGGTTCTGCTCACAGGGCCAAACGGAAGTGGTAAAACCTCGCTTTTTGAAGCCTTCAATTACTGGATGAAGGTTTCTGCAAGGCAGGATTGGAATTATGATAGAGACTATTACACTCGTCCCGTCGAAAAAAAGACGCCAGACAAACAGCAAGCAATGCACAACAGGAATTTTGCGCAAGAGACATGGAACAATATAAATCCTAAATTTTTCGGAATCGCAGAGAATATTCGGCACAACCAGGAAGCTTGCAAAAAGGCCTTCTATATACGCTCAGCCTATAGACACTCACCAGACTTCACGGCTAATAGTTTGCATAGACTTGATGATATTTTAAATGACTCCAGCCGAGCCTCCATGTTGATTCTGTCAGAATCTCGTGTTCAAGATAACTACCAGCGACTGGTGGGAATGAGTCTGGAAATCTTGTATGACCAAAATCAAAGGGATAAAACGGCTGGCCAGATCACCGATGAGCTGATTGGTGAAGTCCGGCAGGCCATGCTGCGGGTCTTTGATGGCCTTCTGCTCGAGGGGCCGGGCAACCCGTTAGAGGACGGAACCTTTCGCTTCACCAAAGGTGTCGCTTCGAACTTCCACTACAAAAACCTGTCCGGAGGGGAGAAGGCTGCATTCGATCTTCTGCTGGACTTCATTGTCAAGCGCAAGAAGTTCGATGACACCATCTTCTGCATCGACGAACCCGAACTTCATATGCACACGCGCTTGCAGGCCAAGCTGCTCGAAGTCATGTTCGACCTGATTCCTGATAACTGCCAGCTTTGGCTCTCCACCCACTCCATAGGTATGGCGCGTAAAGCGGCGGAACTTAATTCTGCTAATCCAGGGCAGGTCGCCTTCATCGACTTTCACGATCAGAAATTCGATCTGCCAGTAAAATTACAGCCGATTCAGCCGGACCGTCGGTTTTGGAAGCAGATGTTTCATACCGCGCTGGATGACTTGGCCGAATTGGTCGTACCAAAATACGTCGTTTTCTGCGAAGGTAAAAAGATCGGGCAGCCAGGAAAGAAGCCCAGTTTTGATGTAGCCGTGTATCAGAAAATATTTGGACCATTGCACACGGAAGTTGAATTTGTGCCTTTGGGCGGTAGCAACGAGGTGCAGCATGACGGGAGGGCATTTAACTACCTGCTGACCAAGCTGGCACCGGGAATGAAGACCTGGAAAGTCCGCGACAAGGATGACTGCAATGAAACAGAAATAGAAGAACTGCGGCAAGAAGCCACCTATGTTCTTTCCAGGCGTGATATAGAGAGTTTTCTTTGGGATGACGAAGTTCTGGGAAAACTTTGTGAGCTCCACGGCAAACCTGACACCATTGAAAAAATAAAACAGGAAAAGCAGGATCAGTTGCAAAAACTGCCGGCTCGCGGAAAACCGAGCGATGATGTAAAGGCAATCACGGATAGTCTGTATATCGAGATCAAGAAACTGCTTGGCTTGACTGGCTGTGGCAATTCAGCAGAAGCTTTTTCGATAGAGCATCTTGCTCCGTTGATCAAGCCGGGAATGGCTGTGTATGAAGAACTGGCTGCAGCCGTGTTGGCCCCCTTGAGAAAGCAGAATTAATGATGGCTCAGATAAAAAACCCAAAAAAACTCATCGAAGTCGCCCTGCCGCTCGACGCTATCAATGCTGCTGCTGCCCGCGAGAAGTCGATTCGTCACGGCCACCCGAGCACGCTGCACCTCTGGTGGGCGCGTCGCCCGCTGGCTGCGGCGCGGGCGGTGATCTTTGCGCAGATGGTCAACGACCCCGGCTACCAGCAAGGCGGCGGCTTCAAGTATGGGGTGAACAAAGAGAAGGCTCAGATCGAGCGCGAGCGCCTGTTCAAGATCATCGAAGACCTGGTGAAGTGGGAGAACACCAATAACGAAGAAGTGCTGGCCCGCGCCCGTGCCGAGATTGTGCGCAGTTGGCGCGAGACCTGCGAACTGAACAAGGCACATCCGCAGGCCGCCGAACTGTTCAACCCCGACAGGCTGCCCGGATTTCACGACCCCTTTGCCGGTGGCGGTGCGCTGCCCCTGGAAGCGCAGCGTTTGGGTCTGGAAAGCTATGCCAGCGACCTGAACCCCGTGGCGGTGACGATCAACAAGGCCATGATCGAAATACCCCCGAAGTTCGCCGGACGCGCGCCGGTGGGTCCGAGGCTGGCGGGTGATAAGCAGGGCAAGCTGAGCGAAGACTGGAGCGGTGCGCGCGGCTTGGCTGAAGACGTGCGGCGCTATGGCGCATGGATGCGCAAGCAGGCGCAACAGCGCATTGGCCATCTGTACCCGCAGATCGAAGTCACAGCAGCTATGGTTGCTGAGCGCCCTGATCTGAAGCCTCTGCTTGGCCAGAAGCTCACCGTCATAGCCTGGCTGTGGGCGCGCACGGTCAAGAGCCCCAACCCCGCCTTCAGCCAGGTGGATGTGCCGCTGGCATCGACCTTCGTTCTCTCCAGCAAGCCAGGCAAGCAGGCCTATGTGCAGCCTGTGGTTGAAGGAGATGGTTACCGTTTTGAGGTGCGCACGGGGACGCCACCGGAAAGTGCGAAGCACGGAACCAAGTTGACGCGTGGGGCGAACTTTCAATGTCTGGTATCAAACACACCGATTGAGCCCAAGCACATCTACACCGAAGCGAATGCCGGACGCATGGGCGAGCGGTTGATAGCCATTGTGGCGGAAGGAGCGCGCGGTCGGGTTTACTTAACGCCCACTACAGAACACGAAGCGATTGCGCGGCAGGCACAGCCTGCTTGGAAACCTGACGCGGCAATGCCCGAGAACCCGCGCTGGTTCTCGCCGCCGTTGTATGGTCTGAAAACCTACGGTGACCTCTTCACCCCCCGCCAACTGGTCGCGCTGACCACGTTTTCCGATCTGGTGGCCGAGGCCATCGAAAAATGCCGGCAGGACGCGCTGGCAGCGGGCACTGCCGACGACGGCATGAGTTTGGACGCAGGTGGCACAGGGGCTATGGCTTATGCGCAGGCGGTGGGAGTGTATTTGGGTCTTACCCTTGGACGCGCCGCTGACTACTGGACCGCGAACGCCACATGGGAGTCATCTGGTGGCTTCATTGCGCATGCATTTACGAAACAAGCAATCCCGATGGTCTGGGACTTCGCTGAAGGCAACCCGTTCTCGGATGGCACAGGAAACTGGGAACAGACGGCACTCGATTGGGTTGTTCGGGTTGTACGTGAATTTCGACCTGTGGCAAATGGCAATGTTCAACAACATGATGCCCAATCACAAAGCATAAGCACCAGAAAGGTCGTTTCGACCGATCCGCCGTATTACGACAACATTGGTTACGCGGATCTCTCCGATTACTTTTATGTCTGGATGCGAAGAACGTTGCGAACTGTGTTCACGAGGCTCTATGCAACGCTCGCTGTTCCCAAAGCGGAAGAACTGGTCGCCACACCCTACCGGCACGGAGGCAAGAACGAGGCTGAGGCTTTCTTCCTCGGTGGCATGACGCGCGCTATGCACAACCTCGCCGAGCTGGCGCATCCGGCGGTTCCAGTCACCATTTACTATGCCTTCAAGCAGAGCGAGAGCAAGGCAGAAATAGGGACATCCAGCACTGGCTGGGAAACCTTCTTGGATGCTGTTTTGCAAGCTGGCTTTGCCATTACTGGGACATGGCCTATGCGGACGGAGAGAGCTAACCGGTCGGTTGGTCTTGGCACGAACGCGCTGGCCTCTAGCATAGTCCTCGTCTGCCGAAAACGTGCCGCCGACGCCCTTACGATTAGCCGCCGCGAGTTCCTGCGCGAGCTCAACGCCACATTGCCCGAGGCCTTGCTGGACATGACACGCGGTGGCGTCAATTCACCCGTCGCGCCCGTGGACTTGTCGCAAGCCATCATCGGCCCCGGCATGGCCATCTTCAGCCAGTACGCCGCGGTGCTGGAGGCCGATGGCACTCCCATGCGCGTCAAAACCGCCTTGCAGCTTATCAACCGTTTTCTGGCCGAAGACGATTTCGACCATGACACCCAGTTCTGCCTCGCCTGGTTTGAAGGCACCGGCTGGGCCAGCGGCAAATACGGTGAGGCCGATGTGCTGGCGCGCGCCAAGGGCACCAGCGTGGGCGGACTGGTCGATGGTGGTGTGGCGGAGAGCGGCAGCGGGAACCTGCGCCTGCTCAAATGGGCCGAGCTGCCGCGCGACTGGTCTCCTGAGACCGACAATCGAGTGTCGGTGTGGGAAGCGCTGCACCACTTGATCCGCGCGCTGAATCAGGATGGCGAATCCGCGGCTGGGGCCTTGCTCGCACGCATGCCTGCTCAAGGCGAGCCGATGCGCGCACTGGCCTACCGGCTCTACACCCTGTGCGAACGCAAGGGCTGGGCTGAAGAAGCGCGTGCCTACAACGAGCTGGTGACGGCGTGGTCGGGCATTGAACAAGCATCGGCGGATGCGGGCATCAAAGACTCGCAGACGCAACTGGATATTTGAGGAGATGACCATGCTTAAGCGGCTAAGGATTCAAAATTTCACGGTGATTTCGGAAGCTGACTTGAAGTTTGGAAAGCAGTTGAATGTCATCGTCGGAGAAAACGGTGCAGGCAAAACCCATTTACTGAAACTGGCCTATTCGGTTATGGCTACAAGTTGGCAGGAGGGAAACAAACCCAATTCGACAGTTCCAACCAAAAGCGTATTGCAGACCCGTTTGGCAGACAAACTTGTCAATGTTTTTCGCCCCGAGTCACTTGGTCGGCTGGCGCGTCGCAAACAGGGGCGGGAACGCTGTGATGTGCAACTGGCTTTCGATGATTCTGATTTGAATATCGATTTTGGATTTGCCACGAACAGCAAATCCGAAGTCAGCATCAAGCGACTGCCCTCAAAGTGGGTGGATAGTGCACCTACTTATCTGCCTACCCGGGAGTTACTGACGATCTTTCCAAACTTTGCTTCGGTGTATCAAAGGCACTATCTGGAATTTGAAGAAACCTGGTTCGACACCTGCATCTTGCTCGGTGATTTGTTGCCGCGAGGGCCGACTGATACGCTTATCAGAGAGCTGCTTGTGCCGCTTGAAGAAGCGATGCATGGCCGCATCGAGCTGGACAAAAATGGGCGATTCTATCTGCGAACTGCTGGTGGCCGAATGGAGATGCCTCTTGTTGCGGAAGGTTTGCGGAAGTTGGGCATGCTTGCACGTCTGGTTGCCACCGGAGCGTTGCTTGATCGAGGCTATTTGTTCTGGGATGAACCAGAAGCCAACCTCAACCCTCGCCTGATCAAGCAGGTTGCACGCACCATTGTGGATCTGAGTGCCTCCGGTATTCAGATATTTATTGCCACCCACAGCCTGTTTTTGTTACGTGAGCTAGAAATTATTCTGGCTGAGGCGGATAGAAAGAAATTGAGTGTGCGTTACTTTGGACTGCAACCCGAAGAAGATGGAGTATCGGTTCTGCAGGGTGTCAGCCTCGACGACATTGGCGACATTACTGCTCTCGAAGAAAGCCTGCAGCAGTCGGATCGATATTTGGAATCGGGAGCATGAACATGCCACAAATAAATATCGACGGTCTCATATTCACGTTTCCGGAAAAATGGCAAGCCAGTAAATACGACGAGTGGTCCTTCTACCGTAACCAGCTCACCAAAAAGTGGAAGGGAATTAAAGCAGTAGATGTCGTGGCCTTAGATCCATCGAAGAGTGCCTTTCTGATCGAAGTGAAAGACTACTGCCATCCAGAAACTGAAAAGCCATCGCAATTGCCCGAGGTCATTGCCAATAAAGTTTTGCACACACTGGCAGCCATGTTGCCTGCGAAGCTTCATGCCACCAACCTTATGGAAAAGCGGTTGGCCTCTGAAATTATTAAGTGCAAGTCATTGCATGTAATTGCCCATATCGAACAGCCCAAGAAACACCGACAGGTGGTTGATTTGGCAGATATCAAGCAAAAACTTCGCCAATTGCTACACGCTGTGGATGCACACCCCAAAGTCGTATCCATGAACCAAATGCATACATTGAACTGGACAGTTTCCTGAGGAAATCACGATGAGTCTAAAACCCTGGCGTGAAGTTGCCGTCCCGCATGAAGATGTCCTGAAGGGCACATTCCAACAAGCCGAATTTGCGGCCGATCTGTCTCGGGTTCATGAGGGTACGGCAACGGCCGAGTACCAGAACCCGACGCTGTTTTTCCAGCGTACCTTCATCACCGAGGGGATGCGCCTGCTGTTGGACTCCGTGGTCAAGCGTCTGTCTGGCAAGGGCGGTGACCCGGTCATTCAACTGCAAACCGCTTTCGGCGGCGGCAAGACGCACACCATGCTGGCTGTGTACCACCTCGCCAAGGGCGAGGCACTGGCCAGTGATATGCCAGGTGTACCGGCCATTCTGGATTCCGCTGGCGTGACGGAGTTACCGCGCGCGCGCATCGCCGTGCTGGACGGCATCAAGTCATCGCCGAACCAGCCTGTGGTGCGTGATGGACAGGCCATTCGCACACTGTGGGGCGATCTGGCGTGGCAGTTGGGCAAGGCTGAGGGCTATGCTCTGGTGGCCGATGCGGATGCTTCGGGGACGTCACCTGGCAAGGCTGTGCTGGAAGCACTGCTCGATCGTTACGCGCCATGCGTGATCTTGATCGACGAGTTGGTGGCTTATGTGCGCCAGTTCGAAGAAGGCAAGGCGCTGACCGGCGGCAGCTTCGATTCCAACCTCAGCTTTGTGCAGGCGCTGACCGAGGCACTCAAAGCCGTGCCTACGGCCGTCCTATTGGCCTCATTGCCAGAATCGGACAAAGAGGCGGGCAGCCAACGTGGCGTAAAAGCACTGGCCGCGCTGGCGCACTACTTCGGCCGCGTTCAGGCACTATGGAAGCCGGTGGGCACCGAGGAGGCTTTCGAGATCGTGCGCCGCCGCCTGTTCACCAGCATCAATGACAAGCTGGCGGCCGAATCGGTATGCCGTGCGTTCGCCGATTACTACACGGCCAATAGCGAGGACTTCCCGCGCGAAACGCAGGAGAGCCGCTACTTCGAACGGCTTATGCTCGCCTACCCGATTCACCCCGAGGTGTTCGACCGACTGTACGAGGACTGGTCGTCGCTCGACAACTTTCAGCGCACCCGTGGCGTGCTGAAATTGATGGCCAAGGTTATCCACCGCCTGTGGAAGGACAACGACAAAGACCCACTGATCATGCCCGGCAGCTTCCCGCTACAGGACGCTGACACCCGCAACGAGGTGATCTACTACCTGCCGCAAGGCTGGGACCCAGTAGTGGAGCGTGACGTGGACGGCGAGCGCGCCGAGACCACCGACATCGAGAATCGCGACACCCGCCTTGGCAGCGTGCAGGCTTGCCGTCGTTCGGCCCGCGCGATCTTCTTGGGCAGTGCACCGAGCACCGCAAACCAGATGGTGCGGGGCATCGAGCTGGAGCGCGTGGCGCTGGGCGTGGCACAGCCGGGCCAGCAGGTCGGCATCTACAAGGACGCACTGCGCCGCTTGAGCGACCGCCTGCACTATCTGAACAGCGGCAACAACCGTTTCTGGTTCGATACGCGCCCCAACTTGCGCCGCGAAATGGAAGAACGCAAGCGCCGCTTCCAGGACAAGGAAGATGTGTTCCCCGCCATCCGTGACCGCGTGCATAAGACCTTTGCCAGCGGCGTCTTCGGCGGCATTCATATCTTCACGACCAGCGGCGATGTGCCGGATGACTGGCAGTTGCGCCTTGTGGTGCTGCCGCCCGATGCCGCCTTCAGCCGCAGCGGCCAGAGCCTCGCCATTGAGTGCGCCACCAAGATTCTGAAGAACCGTGGCGACCAACCACGCTTCAAGCAGAACCGACTGATCTTCCTGGCAGCCGACTACGACAGTGTGAGCCGACTGAAAGATCAAGTGCGCTCCACCCTGGCCTGGCAGTCCATTGTGAGCGACATCAAGGAGATGAAGCTCAACCTCGACCAGTTCCAGGCGCGACAGGCCAGCAAGAGCCTGGAGGATGCCAACGAGGCGCTGCGCCGGATGATCCGCGAGACCTACAAGTGGATGATCGCGCCGATGCAGGAAGCTCGCCCCGGCAAGGGGCTATCCGAGATTCAGTGGGAACACTTTCAGCTCAACCCGAGCGCACAGAATTTATCCCAGGAAATCGAACGCGTGCTGAAAGAGAACGAACTTCTGATCACCGAATGGGCCCCGATCCATCTGGCCACTGTGCTGAAGAACTGGTTCTGGAAGGATGACATCAAAGATACCAGCGCGCTCAATGTGTGGCAGCAAAGCTGCCAGCAGCTTTACCTGCCTCGCCTGAAGGACGACACAGTCTTCAAGCAGACGATGGATGCAGGTGCAGAGAGCCGTGAATTCTTCGGCTTCGCACAGGGCAAAGAGGATGACCGCTATGTCGGCTTCGCCTTTGGCAAGCGCACATCCCTGTTCCTCGACTCGTCTCTGCTGCTGATCGAGCCAGTGACTGCCGCAGGGTATGCCGAGGCACAGCGCGCTGCAGAAGAGGCTGCGCGCCCCAAACCGATAGAAACAGCATCGGGAGCCACTGGCAGCGGCACGCCCCCACCAAGGGTCGAAGACGCAGCCAAACAGACCTACGCTGAAAGCCGCAGCTCAGCCCCGCTGCCGCTCCAGAAACAGTTCTACGGCAGCATCGAACTCGATGCCATTCAGGCCAAGAAGCAGTTCGCCGATCTTGTTGACGAGGTTGTTCTGCAATTCACTTCACGCACCGGCGTGAAGGTCAAGATCACCATCGAAATCCAGGCAGAATCACCGACTGGCTTCGACGATAGCCTTCAGCGTGCGGTGAAGGAGAACTGCAACGTGCTGAAGTTCAAGAGCGCGGAATTCGAGGCAGGCGAATGAGCGCGCCCAAGGTCTTCGTCAGTCACGCCAGCGAGGACAAGGAGCGCTTCGTCGTAGAGTTCGCGCGGCGCTTGCGCGAGAACGGCGTCGATGCGTGGCTTGACCAGTGGGAAATGAAACCGGGCGACAGTCTGGTGGACAAGATTTTCGAGAAAGGGTTGAAGGACGCACAGGCCGTCATCATCGTATTGTCCAAGGTCAGCGTCCAGAAGCCTTGGGTTCGAGAGGAACTGAACACCTCGGTGGTCAATAGGATCAGTCGTGGAACGCGGCTGATCCCCGTCGTCATCGACGATTGCGAAGTGCCAGAAAGCCTGCGATCCACCCTCTGGCAGAAGGTCGATGATCTCGCCTACTACGACCAGAGTTTTCAGCGCGTCCTGTCGGCGATCTTCGACGTGGACGACAAGCCGACTATCGACCAGCCGCCAGCCCGGTTCTCTGGGCCTGCGCCCTTGATCTCCGATCTGACGCGGGTTGATGACTTGGCCTTGCGCATCATTGCGAAAGTGCAGATTGACGAAAATGCGGTTTTTGTGGATTGGAAGCGGCTGCACGCCGAACCCGAGCTTCAAGATGTGCCGCAGCAGGAACTGCTCGACTCGCTGGATATTCTCGAACAGCACAACTACATCAAGATCGGGCGCGTTCTCGGCGCGCCGCTGTCGCATGTCGTTCTGACGGACTACGGCTTTCTGCAGTTTGCGAAGGCGTATGTGGAAGGCTACCAGGATGTGGTTGGCCGGATTGCCGCGCTACTGGTCAACGAGGATATCCGCCAGAACGAGGAACTGGCAACGCGGGTCGGCAAGCCCCGCGTCTTCGTCGATTTCGTGCTGAACCTGCTGGAAAGCCACAATCACATCAAGGTGTCCAAGTACTTGGACGGTCAGTCCCATGTGTGGTGGGTTTCTGCGTCGCTGCGTCGGGCGGTCCAGCAAGCGGAATAAACTGATGTGTAAGAACGTGTTCACAATCTTCTGAGCAAAAGAGCCAGGAACGCCAAGTGAACGAACTGCAAGCTGGTGTTGAGCCATCGCTCATGGTTCTTCGAGAGCCTGCGGTTCTTCTCCAGCCACGCAAAGCTGCGCTCCACCACCCAGCGCTTGGGCATGACCCTGAAGCTGTGCAGTTCGCTGCGCTTGGCAATTTGCACTGTCACCTGTTCACCCAGCGTCTGACGCACCCCCAGCGCAAAAGGCTCTCCCGTGTAGCCCCCATCGGCGAGCACGCTTTTGACTTGCTGCAGCCCTGTCTTGCACCGCTTGAAGGCCTGCAGGGCTCCTTGGCGATCCGTCACATCCGCCGTCGTCACCGTTACAGCATGCGGCAACCCCTGGGTATCCACCGCCAGGTGGCGTTTGATCCCCGAGACCTTCTTGCCCGCGTCATAGCCCTTGCAGCCCGCTGTGTCCGTGTTCTTCACGCTCTGCGCGTCGCAGATCAAGAACTTGCTTGAGGCGCTGCGCCCCAGTCTCTTGCGGGCCGCGCCAACCTGATTTTTTTAATGCCTGCTCGAGCAGGCTCACCCCATCCCTGTCCACCTCGCTCCACTTGGCGAAGTACGAATGCACCGTGCGCCACTTGGGAAAGTCGCTGGGCAGCGCTCGCCACTGGCAGCCCGTGCGCAGCAGGTACAGCACGGCGCAAAACACCTCGTACAGATCCACCGTCCTGGGCTTGGTCTTGCGACGGGCAGTTTCCAGCAAGGGCAGGATGTGGGCAAACTGGGCGCGGCTGATGTCGCTGGGGTAGGTCTTCGTGCGCATCCATCGATTCTCTCTGAATCTGCTATCGGATCGTGAACACGTTCTAAGAAACACAGCACACCATGAGCGAATCGTCCGAAGCCGATCAGATCCGGATTGCCGCATTACGCCGCGAAACCTGGAACGGTTCAGCACGCTTCCCGTATTTGCCGTTCTATTTCGCTCATGCAAACCCGCGAGACAACGATTCCAGGCGACACACGTACAAGTGCTTAATATAGAAGACTGCCTGCGTACACGAAGAAGTTGGCGCAAGTTTCGAGAGAAGATGGGACATAACAGGAGCGAAGCGGGCGCAGTAAGGCACTCTGCCCGACGCCTGGCGGCACACGCAGAACGGCCCGGCAGCCCGCGTGGTGTGCGGAATCCGCAAATGAAAACGCCCAACCGAGTACGGTTGGGCGCTGAATAATGGTGGAGAAGAGGAGGATCGAACTCCCGACCTTCGCATTGCGAACGCGACGCTCTCCCAGCTGAGCTACTTCCCCTTTGGGTGGGTCGATGTAGTGTACATCCGTTCAGAGCTGATAGCTCACGAGGCGGAAATCGGGGTCTTCAGGGTAGGGCTTGATGATGAAGCCCAGAGCCCGCATGAGCTTGAGCATGTTGGTGTTGTGGGTGAGGACAAGGCCCATGATTTCGCTCAGGCCCTTTTCGCGGGCGACGTCCATGATGCAGCGCATGAGGCGTGAACCGACGCCTTTGCCGGCCATGTCGTCAGCGACGACGAGGGAGAATTCGCAGCTGCTGCTGTCGGGATTGGTGACGTAGCGAGAGACACCGACGACGCGCTGGGTTTCGGTGATGTGGCCGTCGTCGGTGGGGTGGCGTTCGGTCATGACGGCGACCAGGGCCATTTCGCGGTCGTAGTCGATGAGGGCGAACTTGGAGAGCATGCCGGGCGACAGCTCGGTGAGGGCCGAAACGAAACGGTTGTAGCGGCTCTCGGGGCTGAGGCTGCGCACGAGCTGCTGCAGCATGTCGGCATCGTCGGGGTGGATGGGGCGGATGGTGTAGTGGTTGCCTCCGGGCAGCGGCCAGGTCTGCTCGAAGCGCGCCGGGTACGGCAGGATGGAGAGCTGCTGATAGGGGCGCGTGGAAAGGGTGGTGTTGCCCACGATCAGACGGGCGTCGACGGCCACGGCGCCCTGCTCGTCCACGATGATGGGGTTGATGTCGAGCTCGCGGAGCTGCGGCAGCTCGCAGACCATTTCGGAGACGCGCAGGAGGATCTGCTCCAGGGCCTCGCGGTTGATCGGGCGGGCACCGCGCCATTCGTCGAGCGTTCTGGATACGCGCGAACGGTCGATGAGCTGGCGGGCAAGGAACTGGTTGAGTGGCGGCAGCTCCATGGCTCGATCGCGATAGAGCTCGATGCGCACACCTCCGGCACCGAACGCGACGACGGGACCGAAGGCCTCGTCGGTGACGACGCCGATGTACAGCTCGCGGCCCCGGGTGTGGCGTGCCATGCGCTGGACGGTGATGCCGTTGATGCGCGCCTCGGGCATGCGGCGTTTGACGGTGGCCATCATGTCCTCGAAGATGTCGCGCACGCTCACGGCGTTCATGACGTTGAGGGCCACACCGTTGACATCGGACTTGTGAGAGATGTCGGGCGAGTCGATCTTGAGCGCGACGGGAAACCCGAGCTGGGCAGCAAGCATCATGGCCTCGGCCGGGGTGCGCGCAAGGATGGTCTGGGTGACGGGAATATGGAACGCCGAGAGCACGGACTTGGATTCCATCTCCGTGAGGACCGTGCGGCGGTCGGCCAGAATGCCCTCGATGAGCAGACGCGCCCCCTCGACATCAGGCTTGGCGAGATGGGTAAGGGGGGGCGGTGTCTGCTGGAGCAGCTTCTGGTTGTGATAGTAAGAGGCGATGTTGCTGAAGGCACCCACTGCGGCCTCGGGGCTGCGGAAGATGGGGATGCTGGTCTGGCTGAGGATGGCGCGGGCCTCATGCACCGATTCGTCGCCCATGATGCAGCTGATGAGGGGCTTGCTGAGATGGGGGCGCGCATCGGCAATGGCCTGCGCCACGGCATCGAGGTCGGAGCCGACCTTGGGAACATGGATGGTGAGCACACCATCGATGCCGGGCTCCTTGGAGGCTGCCTCGACGGCGGCGAGGTAATGGGCGGGGGTGGCGTCCTCGGAGAGGTCGATGAGATCCACCAGGGAGGCCTGGGGCAGGAGCCTGTCGCGCAGGGCGTTGGCCCCCGGCTCGGAGAGGCGTCCGACTTCGATGCCGAGATCATTGGCACGATCGGCGGCCAGCACGCCGGGACCGCCGCCATTGGTGATGATGGCCAGGTGGTTGCCCACGGGCCGATAGCGCGATGCAAGGCACTGCACGGCGGAGAACAGCTCAGTGAAGGAACGGATGCGCACGGCCCCCCCGCGCCGCAACGCGGCATCGAACACCTCGTCGCTGCCGACGATGGCGGCCGAGTGGGTGCGTGCGGCCTCGTTGCCTGCGCGACGGCGGCCCGCCTTGAGCACCACGACCGGCTTGGAGATGGCGGCTGCACGCAGGGCGCTCATGAAGCGGCGCGCGTTGGAAATACCCTCCAGATAGATGACGATGCTGTGGGTTTGGGGATCAGAGGCGAGGAAGTCGAGCGCCTGCGCCATGTCGACTGCCGTGTGCGGCCCCAGCGAGATGACGGTGGAAAATCCCACGCGATTGGGACGGGCCCAGTCGAGCAGCGCGGCCGTGAGCGCGCCCGACTGCGAAACGAGCGCGAGCGCGCCTTTTTCGGCAAGGGGCCCCACGATGCTGGCATTGAGCCCCATGTGCGGACGCTGAAAGCCGCGGCTGTTGGGCCCCATCAGGAGCATGTCATGCCGATGGGCCACGGCATGGAGCTGCTGCGCCTGCTCGGCGCTGATGCCGGTGGAAATGACCAGGGCAGCGCGGCAGCGGATGCGGCCTGCCACTTCGAGGGCGGCTTCGACCCGTTCGGGCGGCAGGGCCACGATGGCCAGGTCAGCACCGGTGCTGATGAGGTCGGCGAGACGCCCCTCGGTGGTATCGACGTCGAGAAAGGTGAACTTGCCGCTGTACTGCTGGGCCGTGAGGGCATCGAAGAGAAAGGCAGCGTCACGGTAGCCGGGATCGCTGGCGCGAAGCTCGGCGTTGCCGGCAAACACGGCGATAGAAGACGGTGCGAACAGGGGGGTCAGAAAATGCTGATCCATACAGGGCCTTCCAGCAGGGAAATCGGGACGTGCAGAACCGGGACGGACATGCCCCTGAACCTGAGCCGATTATCCGGGATGGCCGCAAGGCGGACAAGCGCATGGGGCCCTCCCGCTTCCGCGCCCGGGTCGGCAGGCCATGGCCGACGCTGCCACGCTGGGGCATACTGGTCAGTGGAGCAGACAGTGCAGCGGTGCGTGCCTCATGCGTGTACCGGTACGTCAGTGTGCTGCTTTTCTCTTTTCCTTCTCTTTCTTTCTCTCTGTCTCCCGCCATGACCGACGATACCTGCTCCGATGGTTCCGCAGATGCCGTGACTTCCCGTCGTACGGGAGCCGTGCTGCGCCGGCTGCCCGTGGGCATCTGGGCCATGGGCATGGCGTCGATGTTCATGGATGTGTCTTCCGAGCTGATCCATGCGCTGCTGCCGATGTTCATGGTGGGGACGCTGGGGGCCTCCATGGTGACGGTAGGGGTGATCGAGGGCGTGGCGGAGGCCACGGCGGCCGTGATGAAGGTGTTTTCGGGGGCACTGAGCGATTATTTCGGGCGGCGCAAGGGACTGATGGTGTTCGGCTATGGACTGGCTGCACTGAGCAAGCCGGTCTTTGCCCTCACGCACAGCATTGGGCTGGTGTTCACCGCCCGATTCGTGGACCGCATCGGCAAAGGCATTCGCGGGGCTCCGCGGGATGCCCTGGTGGCCGACATGACGGCTCCCGAGGAGCGGGGGGCTGCCTACGGCCTGCGGCAGGCACTGGATTCGCTGGGCGCCCTGCTGGGTCCGCTGGCGGCCATGGGGCTGCTGATGTGGTGGACCCACGATGTGCGCACGGCCATGTGGTGGGCCGTGCTGCCGGCGCTGCTGGCCGTGGCGCTGCTGGTGGTGGGCGTGCGCGAGCCGGCTGCCGAAACGCGCCCGCACCGGAGTGCGGGCATTCCTCTGCGACGCAGCAGCATCGCGCAGCTGCCCCTGGCCTTCTGGATGGTGGTGCTGCTGGGAGCGATCTTCACACTGGCGCGCTTCAGCGAGGCGTTTCTGGTGCTGCGCGCACAGGGCATGGGACTGCCGGAGGCAGAGGTTCCGGTGGTCATGGTCATCATGAACGTGATGTATGCCGGCTGTGCCTATCCCGCCGGTGCGGCGGCAGACCGGTGCGCATCCAGTCTGCTGCTGGGTGCCGGTCTGGTCACGCTGGTGCTGGCCGATGTGGTGCTGGCACTGGCCCCCGGGCGCACGCTGCTGTGGGTGGGTGCTGCCCTGTGGGGGCTGCACATGGCACTGACGCAGGGGCTGCTGTCGAAGATGGTGGCGGACACGGCTCCGCCCGCTCTGCTGGGCACGGGATTCGGACTGTTCAACCTCGTGAGCGGAGCTGCCCTGCTGGTGGCGAGCACACTGGCCGGCGCCCTGTGGCAGCACTTTGGGGCTCCCGCCACCTTCTGGACCGGTGCCGGATTTGCCACTCTGGCCCTGCTCGCCCTCCCCTGGGCAGCGGCTGCCTGCCGTGCACCGGCACGGCACCAGCAGTAACACCGGTTGCAGATTCGTCGCCTGGCTCTACTCCCAGGCAGGCTCCGCAGGAGAGGAGCACCGGCAGAAGCTGCCGGCTTCCTTCGCCCGGCTCCATGGACCGATCGGCGTGACACGATTCATGCCGCGGGTGTGGCAGCAGGAGCGGTCTGGCGCGCAGCTTCGAGCTCGGCAGGGGTCAGCCAGCGCCACTGGCCCGGCGCCAGATCGGCAGGCAGCTCCAGCGCACCGATGCGGCTGCGGTGCAGCGCTTCTACCCGGTTGCCCACCGCAGCCACCATGCGCTTGACCTGGTGATACTTGCCCTCGGTGAGCGTGAGCCGCAGGGCGTGGTCCTCGGTCTGCTCGCAGGCGGCGGCGCGCACGGGCTTGGGATCGTCGTCGAGCACGACTCCGGCCAGCAGCTTCTGGATCTGGGCCGAATCGACCGGATGCCTGCAGGTGACTTCGTACACCTTGGGCACATGGCGCCGGGGAGAGGCCATCTGGTGGATGAGCTTGCCGTCATCGGTCAGCAGGAGCATGCCCGTGGTGTCCTGATCGAGACGCCCGATGGCCTGCACTCCCTGCACCGCCCCCTTCTGCGGACGCTGCCGCAAAGGAGCGGGAAGCAGAGTGTAGATGCTGGGCCAGGCCGAGGGCTTCTGCGAACATTCGGTGCCTGCAGGCTTGTGGAGGAGCACATAGGCCTGGGCGTGGTACTCCCAGGGCTGCCCCTGCACGGTGAAGCCCAGTCCCTCGCGTGCCTCGACCGCATGGAGGGCATCGGTCACGGGCTCCGGTACCCCCTCCAGCCGAACCAGCCCCTGCTGGACCAGACCGGCACACACGCGCCGGGTACCGAAGCCCTGGGAATACAGCATGTCGGCCAGCGACATCACGGGAATGCGGGAAGTGGAAACAGCCATGGTGCAAAACCAATCAAATGCAGAAATGCCCCCTCAGGGGGTACGCAGGATGGAAGGGGCTCGCTCCTGCCCAAAGGGCACGGGGGAGAAGAAAGGAAGGGAAACCGCCGCAGGAGCGGCAGAACCGACAGGAGCGGATTGAGGTTCCGGGATGCCAGAAGCTGCCGAAGCTCCCCCGGATGCGGGAGCCGACGCAGGATCCGACGCGGTATGTCCGGCATGTGCAGAGGGGGCCTCGCGCGTGGGATCGGTCATCCGCGCGACCGAAAAGACCTCGCGCATACGCTGGGCACACAGTCCCTTGCGCAGATCGATGGCCGCCCCCTGCTGCGTCCGCACACAGGCGAGCCGCACGAAGCGTTTGCCACGGAGCCCCTCGATCCACAGCTGCTCTGCCGCACCAGGCCCCGCGACCCGGATCACGATCAGCCGTCCGTGAGGGGTATCGACCAGAGCCGCGCGCGAGGTCAGGTGCTGATCGGCCGGATCATGTCGCGGGGCAGCGGACGAACGGCCATGGCGCGACCGCCCTGTGTGCCTGCCGGATGCCTGGGCAAGAGGGGACGCCGAGGGCAATGACTGCTGAATCTGGGCCACCGTGTACTGTTCCAGACGGTCCAGAAACTCGGGCGTGAGGTCGGAGGCGCGCAGGCCCTGGGCATCCTGCGATACCACGTAGACCTGCTCGGCCACATGCCCCATGCGGGCTCCAGACCGTGCGCCTGCCTCATGCCCATGGCGCGCAGCCCAGGCAGAGGAAGCTCCCAGCCCGGAAAGCAGCCCCGCTGCCATGCCTGCCACGACGAACCGACGACATGCACGCCCCATCCAGCCAGAGAGCGCCCCCTTTCGCTTCAGGGAGCGCAGGGCATGCATGGGCCGGTGCGGACTCGGTTGCAGACTCATTGCACGCGCTCGATGCGTTGCGGCCGGAAGCTCCAGTCGGCTTCCTTGCCCTTGCGTCCCCGGGTTCCGGCCGCATTGCGCAGACTGCGCAGCTCCAGTACCTCCTCGCGTGGCTTGCCCCCCCTGCCTGTGCCCTGCACCCGGATGGAGCGGGCATAGGCGGCTGCACCGATGAGTGTGTCGTCGGATTCGAGGCCCATGAGCATCAGCCCGCGTCCGCCCTTGGGCTGGTGACGCAGCTCGGAGAGCGGGAAAGTGAGCAGACGACCACCTGCACTGGCGCAGGCAACATCGGTGGCCGGAGCCAGAGGCGTACTGCCATGGTCGCCATCGATCACGCTGGGAGCACAGGGCGTTTCGCCTTCGTTGCAGGTGACAAAAGCCTTGCCTGCACGCAGACGCGATGTCATGTCGCCGATGGTGGCCCAGAAGCCATATCCCCCGCTGCCTGACAGCAGCACCTGCTGGGAGTCAGGGCCTGCCACGTAATGCAGCAGATGGGTCCCCGCCTCCAGTTCGATGAGCGTGGTCACGGGCTGCCCATCGCCACGCGCCCCGGGCAGGCTGGCCACGGGCACGCTGTACACCCGGCCATTGCTGCCCAGGGCGATCAGCGTATCGACGGTGCGGCACTCGATGGTGGTCTGCAGCCCGTCGCCCTGCTTGAAGGCAAACCCTGCCGGATCGTGCCCATGGCCCGTGCGGGCACGCACCCAGCCCTTTTCGCTGAGCACCACCGTCACCGGTTCGTCGACCACCCGGACTTCGACCACGGCCCGCTTCTCGGCCTGGATGAGGGTGCGGCGCGCATCGCCGAACTGCTTGGCATCGGCCTCGATCTCCCGCACCATGAGCCGCCGCAGCGAGGTCGGGCTGTGGAGCACATCTTCGAGCCTGGCCTGTTCGCCGCGCAGGTCGGAGAGCTCCTGCTCGATGCGCAGTGCCTCCAGCCGCGCGAGCTGCCGCAGACGGATTTCGAGAATGTCCTCGGCCTGTCGCTCGGTCAGGTGAAAGCGCTCCATGAGCGCCGGCCCCGGCTCGTCGCTCTGGCGGATGATGGCGATGACCTCGTCGATGTGCAGCAGCACGGTCTGCCGCCCTTCCAGAATGTGGATGCGGTCGAGCACCTTGTCGAGCCGATGCCGGGTACGCCGCGTCACCGTGGTCCTGCGGAAATCGATCCACTCCTCGATCATGGCCCGCAGCGATTTCTGCACCGGCCGACCATCGAGCCCCACACTGGTGAGATTGACGGGCGCCGTGGTTTCGAGGCTCGTGTGGGCCAGCAGCGCCGTGGTGAGATCCTGCTGGCTCACGGTGCGGCTCTTGGGCTCGAACACCAGCCGCACTGGTGCGTCCTTGCTGGATTCGTCACGCACGCCGTCAAGCACGGCCAGCAGGCTGGCCTTGAGCTGCAGCTGTTCCTGCGACAAGGCCTTCTTGCCAGCGCGCACCTTGGGGTTGGTGAGCTCCTCGATTTCTTCCAGCACCTTCTGGGTGCTGACGCCCGGAGGGAGCTCCTGCACCACGAGTTGCCACTGGCCGCGGGCCAGATCCTCGATCTTCCAGCGGGCACGCACCTTGAGGCTGCCCCGCCCGCTTCGGTAGGCTTCCGCAATCTCGGTGGCGCTGCTGATGATCTGTCCGCCTCCCGGATAGTCCGGTCCGGGCACCAGGGCCCACAGCTCCTCGTCCGACAGGGAAGGCTGCTTGATCAGCGCCACGCAGGCATCGGCCACCTCCCGCAGGTTGTGGCTGGGAATTTCGGTGGCCATGCCCACCGCAATGCCGCTGGCTCCATTGAGCAGCACAAAGGGCAGACGGGCTGGAAGCTGAGCCGGTTCCTCGGTGCTGCCGTCATAGTTGGGCACGAAATCGACAGTGCCCTGTCCGATCTCGTCGAGCAGCAGCGTCGCGATGCGGGACAGGCGTGCCTCGGTATAGCGCATGGCCGCTGCGCCGTCGCCATCACGGCTGCCGAAGTTGCCCTGTCCGTCGATGAGCGGATAGCGCTGGCTGAAGTCCTGCGCCATGCGCACGAGCGCATCGTAGGCCGCCTGATCGCCGTGGGGATGGAAACGCCCGAGCACATCCCCCACCACGCGCGCACTCTTGACCGGCTTGGCCCCTGTGGCACCGTTCGAGCCGCCAAAGGAGAGGCCCATGCGGTCCATCGCGTACAGAATGCGCCGCTGCACGGGTTTCTGTCCATCGCACACATCCGGCAGGGCCCGCCCCTTGACCACGGACAGGGCATATTCCAGATACGCACGCTGCGCATACTGGGCCAGATTCGGGTTGTCGCCGTGCTCGGCCGGCCCGGAAACCACACTCACGGTATCCATGTCAGAACTCGCTGGAAATCAGAAAAACGGCCAGTGAACTCCACCGGCCAGCCCCTGCAACCCCCAACAGGATGCAGGAAGCGAAGAAAAAACGGAAGGCAAGACAGGAGACAGAAGGCAAAAGGCCCAAGCATCGCGATGCCTCGCCATCACGAGGGCCTCCCGGCATCAGTGGCCCTCTGCTCAGCCTCTTCATGCTCTTCATGCACTCAGGGATTGGGCACATTGCTTCCCGCTGCACTGTCGGGAGTGGCATGCGCGCTGGGCGCACCGCTCCTGACCACCACATCGGCACCAAGCTGCATCGGCGCCTGCGGCATCCTGTCAGCGGCAGCCACCTGGCCGGCAATCTGGTCCATGGCACTCGGTGCTTCGGTGCCGGTGGCTTCTGCCGTGAGGGAACGCTGGGCCGATTCGAGCGCAGCGGCTTCGAGCCGCATGGCCCGTGCAGAGGGAGCTTTTCCACTCCGCGCCGAAGCCAGCGTCATGTTCACACGCCCACGCCCGGCCAGCCGGCCGAGAGGAATCGGTGCCACGCTGGCCATGGGCACCCCCATGCCTTCCGCTCCGGGGCGGAAGGTCTGATACAGGGCCATGACGGTACGCACATAGTTCTGCGTTTCCGCATAGCGCGGCACGGCATTGCCCGCACGCGACACGGCACCATGCCCCGCGTTGTAGGCCGCCACCGCCAGATCGACCCGCCCATGAAAACGGTCGAGCAGCTGGCGCAGATAGCGCGCCCCGAGGCGCACGTTCAGCGCAGGATCGGTGAGCTTGTGCTCCACGCTGCCCGCTGCATCAGCCTGTACGCCCAGATCGCGGGCCGTGGCCGGCATGATCTGCATCAGCCCCACGGCTCCGGCTCCGGACACCGCCTGCCGGTTGAAGCCCGACTCGGCTGCAATCACCGACTTGAGCAGATCCACATCCACCGCATTGCGCCGGGCCTCGCGGGCCATGTGATGGGCGACTGCGCGGTAGGCAGAGGACTGGTTGATGAGTGCGGTGAGCCGGCGTGCCTTGACTCCCGCTGCAGCATCGGCCTGCGGATTGAAGGCCAGGCCATTGCCGCTCAGGAGCGTGCTGCCGCGGACCGTGCCGCCACTGCGGGTTGCCACGCGCATGCGTCCCTCGCCCCGCCCTGCCGCCAGCGCCTTCTGGGCATCGAAGCGGAAATGCTCGCTCTTGAAATACAGCTGGTAGCGGCTGTCGACCTTGCGATCGGCAAAGTGCGACATGCCCTCGGCATCCACATACCCCCAGACATCGGCGTGCGCCGCCCAGGGCATGAGGCCCAGACCGGTCCACAGCAGCAGGGGAAAGATTCTTCGCATCGTCATGCCTCGTTGTCTCAGATGTCGAGCTCCACGGCATCGCCGTGCAGCTCCATGAGTTCGCGTCGTGCGGCCGCCTCGCCCTTGCCCATGAGCTGCATCATGCAGGCCTGGGTCCCGGTCCAGCCGAGATCACCCAGCCGCACACACATCAGGCGGCGGGTGTCGGGATTGAGGGTGGTCTCCCAAAGCTGCTCGGCGGTCATTTCGCCGAGGCCCTTGAAGCGGCTGATGCCCCACTTGCCCTCGGCCACCCCTTCCTTGCGGAGCTTGTCGAGAATGGACTGCAGCTCGACCTCGTCGAGGGCATAGTGCTTGGCTGCCGGGCGCTTGCCGCGCGCCGGGGCATCCACGCGGAACAACGGCGGACGCGATACATAGACATGCCCGGCTTCGATGAGCTTAGGGAAATGCCGGAAAAAAAGTGTCAGCAATAGTACCTGGATGTGGGAGCCGTCCACATCGGCATCGCTGAGAATGCAGACTTTGCCGTACCGCAGTCCCGACAGGTCGGGCGTGTCCTCCGGACCGTGCGGGTCCACGCCCAGCGCCACGGCGATGTCGTGGATTTCGGCGTTGCGAAACAGCAGGTCGCGCTCCACCTCCCAGGTATTGAGCACCTTGCCACGCAGAGGCAGAATGGCCTGGGTCTCCTTGTCCCGCCCCATCTTGGCGCTGCCGCCGGCGCTGTCCCCTTCGACCAGAAACACCTCGTTGCGGACAATGTCGCGGCTCTCGCAATCGGTGAGCTTGCCGGGGAGCACTGCCACCCCGCTGCCTCGGCGCTTCTCGACCTTCTGGCTCGCACGCTGGCGGCTCTGGGCTGTGCGGATCACCATTTCGGCGAGCCGTCGGCCATCGTCGAGATGCTCGTTGAGCCAGAGTTCGAAGGCCGGCCGCACGAATCCTGCCACCAGCTTGAGCGCATCGCGCGAATTGAGTTTTTCCTTGATCTGACCCTGAAACTGCGGATCGAGCACCTTGGCGCTGAGCACATAGCTCGCGCGTGCAAACACGTCCTCGGGCATGAGCTTGACTCCCTTGGGCAGCAAGGCGTGGAGCTCGATGAAACTCTTCATGGCCTGAAAGAGCCCCTCGCGCAGTCCACTGTCGTGGGTGCCGCCCGCCGGCGTGGGGATGAGGTTGACATAGCTTTCGCGCAGCGGGGCTCCCTCTTCGGTAAAGGCCACGCACCAGGCCACGCCTTCGCCATCGGCAAACTGCTCGCTGCCCTCAGCGTACTGCTCGCCCTCGAAGGCCGGCACCACTGGATCGGCCGGCAGGCTCTGCAGCAGATAGTCCCGCAGCCCTCCCTTGTACTGCCAATGCAGAGTCTCGCGGGTCTTTTCCTGGGTGAGCCAGACCGAGACGCCCGCCATGAGCACCGCCTTGCTGCGCAGCAGATGCACCAGTTCGCTCCAGGGCAGGGCTGCGCTTTCGAAGTAGCGGGCATCGGGCCAGATTCGAACAGTGGTGCCCTGCCGACGGTCGCCGGCGGCGGCCTCGCGCAGAGTCAGGGGCTCGGCGACCTCTCCCCCCGCGAACACCAGATGAGCCACCTGGCCCTCCCGGAAGCTGGTCACCTCCATGCGGGTCGACAGGGCATTGGTCACACTCACCCCGACCCCGTGCAACCCCCCGCTGAAGCTGTAGGCCCCGCCCTTGCCCTTGTCGAACTTGCCGCCCGCGTGCAGCCGGGTAAAGACCAGCTCCAGCACCGGCGCATGTTCCTCGGGATGCATGCCGAAAGGAATACCGCGCCCGTCGTCCTCCACGGTCACCGAGCCATCCTCGTGCAGCGTGACCTTGATCTTGCGGCCAAAGCCGGCCAGCGCCTCGTCTGCTGCGTTGTCGATCACCTCCTGCACGATGTGCAGCGGGGTGTCGGTGCGCGTGTACATGCCGGGACGCTGGCGCACGGGCTCCAGTCCCTTGAGGACCCGGATGGAACTTTCGGAATAAGCAGTGTCGGATTTCTTGGTGGCCATGGAATGAATTCTAAGGGGCGGCCCTGGGACGCTGCCGCAACGGCGCCTGCGCGCTCGCCATGCTTCCACCCCTTGCGGCAGGCGAAGAGGGCGGATGGATACTGTACATTTTTACAGTCATTATGCCAAGTCGCTTCAACGTCCCCCACAAGCCCCTCGATGTGCAGCCGAGATGCGCGCCTCACGAGCCGGCATGGCAGTCCAGCCGGTCACGGGTGATGGCCGCGCCTTCCTCGCGGTATGCTCTGCCCTGGCTGCAGGAGTTTCTGCATCCTTCCGTTTTTTCCTTTCCTGTGCCGGCGGCCCACGATCCGATGGGGGCACAGGCCATCTGCCCCTGCTTATGACCTCGCCGACTCCTCTTGTCTCAGCCTCTCCCTCGCCTCGCCCTGCCCTGCCGCTGGTGCAGCTGCTGGCCTGCAGCGCCCTCATCGTGACACTGTCGATGGGCATCCGGCACGGTTTCGGCCTGTGGCTCCAGCCCATGACCCAGGCGCACGGCTGGACGCGCGCAGACTTTTCGCTCGCCCTGGCCATCCAGAACATCTCCTGGGGCGTGACGGGCATCTTCGCCGGCATGCTGGCGGACCGTTTCGGCGCCTTCCGCGTGCTTGCAGGGGGCGCTGTGCTGTATGCCGCCGGCCTGGCAGGCATGGCATGGTCGGACACTCCCGCCATGCTTTCTCTCACAGCCGGTGTGCTGCTCGGCACGGCGCAGTCGGCCACCACCTATGCGGTGGTCTATGGCGTGATTGGCCGCAACGTCACGGCCGAAACCCGCTCCTGGGCCATGGGCATCACGGCAGCGGCAGGCTCTTTCGGGCAGTTTCTCATGGTTCCCGTCGAAGGCTGGATGATCGACCGGCTCGGCTGGCAGGCCTCCCTCTTCTGGCTCGGCGCGGCCGCGCTGCTGATGGCTCCACTTGCTCTGGGCCTGCACGAGCCACGGCTGCGTTCCGGAGCAGTCGCTGCACGCGCGCAGACCGCCGGCCAGGCACTGGCCGAGGCCTTCCGCACGCCAGGCTTCCTGCTGCTCATGGCGGGATACTTTGTGTGTGGCTTCCAGGTCGTGTTCATTGGGGTGCACATGCCCAGCTACCTGCGTGACCACGGGCTGCCGCCCCAGGTGGCGAGCTATGCGCTCGCCCTGATCGGCCTGTTCAACGTGTTCGGCACCTATCTCTCCGGCTCGCTGGGCCAGCGCATGGCCAAGCGGCATATCCTCGCGTGCATCTATTTCTCGCGGGCGGTGGCGATCACCATCTTCCTGCTGGTGCCGCTGTCGGCGGCCAGCGTATACGTGTTCGCGGCCGTGATCGGGTTCCTGTGGCTGTCGACCGTTCCCCCCACCAACGCGCTGGTGGCCCAGATCTTCGGGGTGGAGCATCTGTCCATGCTGGGAGGCATGGCTTTCTTCAGCCACCAGATCGGTTCCTTTCTGGGCGTATGGCTGGGAGGCGAACTCTACGACCGCACCGGCAGCTACCAGATCGTGTGGCTGATCTCCATTGCGCTCGGTGTGCTGGCCGCACTGGTGAACCTGCCCATCCGGGAGGCTCCGCTCGTGCGCGCGCCCCGCGTGCAGCCCGCAGCCTGAGGCGTGCCGTCATGTCCCGATGGACCCGCCTGGCCCTGCGCCTGCTTGCCGTGGGAGTGCTTCTGGCCGTGTTCATGCTTTATCTGAGGCCGGATTTCATGGTCACCATGAGCGACTTCGTGTGGAGCTGCACCGTTCTTCCCAACGGCCGATAACTGCAAACGGAAGCCGGAAACGAGCCGTAACCGATCGGCCTCTGCCGCCGCGGTTTTTCCTCTGGGACTGTGGCACCATGCTGGATACAATGATAGTTTTGCGCCGGATGCTCGCAGCGGCGGGAACCATTCGCGATGGTGCCGATCCAGAGCAGGACGCACGGATCCACTCACAGGAATTTTCTTCATGCAACCGATCACAGGCAGCATTGTTGCGCTGATTACCCCCTTCCATGCCGACGGCAGTGTCGATTACGACACGCTGCGCAAGCTGGTGGACTGGCATGTGGAACAGGGCACCGACTGCATCAGCGTGGTGGGCACCACGGGCGAATCGCCCACGGTCAATGTCGACGAGCATGTCGAGATCATCCGCGTGGCTGTCGAACAGGTGCGCCAGCATCCCGACCGTCACGTGCCCATCATGGCCGGCTGCGGTGCCAACTCCACCTCCGAGGCCATCGAGCTCGCCCGCCGCGCGCAGGCCGTGGGAGCCGACTGCCAGCTGCAGGTCGTGCCCTACTACAACAAGCCCACCCAGGAAGGCCAGTTCCAGCATTTCAAGGCCATTGCCGAGGCCGTCGGCGATCTGCCCATGATCCTCTACAACGTGCCCGGCCGCACCATGGCCAACATGGAGCACGACACCGTGCTGCGCCTGGCCGAGATCCCCGGCGTGGTCGGTGTCAAGGAAGCCACGGGCGACATCGGCCGTGCGCAATGGCTCATCCGCGATGTGCCCGAAGGCTTTGCCGTGTATTCCGGAGACGATCCCACCGCCGTTGCCCTGATGCTCTGCGGCGGACAGGGCAACATCAGCGTCACTGCCAACCTGGCACCCAGGCTCATGCACGAGCTGTGTGCTGCCGCCATCGCCGGCGACCGCGACACCGCCATGCGCATCCAGTTCCAGCTCATGCCCCTGCACAAGCACCTGTTCATTGAGGCCAACCCGATTCCCGTGAAGTGGGCAGCTGCCCGCCTGGGTCTGTGCGGCCCCGAACTGCGCCTGCCCATGACCCAGCTGACTCTGGCGCATCAGCCCATCGTCGAAGCCGCGCTCAAGGCTTCCGGCCTGCTCTGATCCGCCCTCTTCCCTTCTTTCCGACTGCCATTCCCGTTGCGTCCGATCTCTACTGGCATAACCAAGGAACCTCCCGACGTGAAAACCCTGTTCAAACTGTCCGTGCTGGGTACGGCCCTCGCGCTCGCCGCGTGCTCCACCACCACGACCACTGAAGTGGACTACAAGTCCGCGCAGCGCGGCAATGCACTCGAAGTGCCGCCCGACCTGACCAAGCTCTCCAGCGACGGACACTTCAGCATCCCCGGCGAAGCCACTTCGGCTGCGGCCTACCAGAAGGACCAGACCGCCGGGCAGGCCCAGCCTGAAACGGCCGTCAATGCCGTGGGCGACGTGCAGATCAAGCGCGACGGCAACCAGCGCTGGCTCTCCGTCAACCGGCCTCCCGCCCAGATCTGGAATGCGGTACGCACCTTCTGGGAAAACAACGGCTTCGTGCTGACCACCGACAACCAGCGGCTGGGCATCATGGAAACCGACTGGGCCGAAAACCGCGCCAAGCTGCCCCAGGACATCATCCGTTCCACGCTCGGCAAGATGTTCGATGCGCTCTACTCCACCGGCGAGCTCGACCGCTTCCGGACGCGGCTCGAACGCAATGCCCAGGGCGGCACGGACATCTTCATCAGCCACCGTGGCATGGAAGAGGTCTACAGCAACAACGACAAGTCGGCCACCCGCTGGCAGCCGCGCCCGGTCAACCCCGAGCTGGAAGACGAATTCCTGCGCCGCCTGATGGTCGCGCTCGGCGTGTCCAAGGAGCGTGCAGCTGCCATGGTCCAGGCCAATCCGCATGTCCCTGCCAAGGCGGCGACAGCCCCGTCGGCCTCCCCTGCTGCGGCCAGCGGTGTCGCCATCGAAGGCGATGCACTGGTGCTGTCGGAAGACTTCGAACGCGCTTGGCGCCGTGTCGGCCTCTCGCTCGACCGTACCGGATTCAGCGTGGAAGACCGTGACCAGAAGGCAGGTGTCTACGATGTCCGCTACGTGCCGCTGGTGGCACCCGACGCCAAGAAGCCCGGCGTCCTGACCCGCCTGTTCAAGAAGGCGCCCGAAACCCAGTCCGTGCATTACCAGGTCCGCGTACAGCCCCAGGGGGGCCGCGTCATGGTGCGTGTCTACGATGCCCAGGGCAATGCGGCTCCTGCGCGCGACGGCAACCACATCCTGCAGGTGCTGGCTGACGATCTGCGCCAGATGTAAGCCTCTGTTGCTGCTGCCCGCCTGACGGGCTGGGACTCCGCACAGCCTCCTGGCATGCTCCGCACACGGAGACGCAGGAGGCTGTGGCGCTTCAGGCCCCTGACTCCAGACGTCAGAGGGGGGGGCAGCAGCACCTCCTGTGCTTTGTTTTCATTTTTCGTTTCGGTTTTTCTCTTCCCGTGTCCATCCGATTCAAGAGCCTCGGCAGCGGCAGTGCCGGCAATGCCACTCTGGTGGAAGCCCGCGAGGGCCTGCGCACCAGCCATCTGCTCATCGATTGCGGTATGTCGCAGCGCAAGCTCACGCTGCGCCTGCAGCAGGCCGGCGTGGAGCCCGAACAGATCGACGCCCTGTTCATCACCCATGAGCACAGCGACCACATTGGCTGCGGCGTAGCCTTTGCCCAGCGCCACGGCATTCCCCTGTGGATGAGTCGGGGCACCCATGTGGGCATCGGACAGCCCGAACTCGGAGAGCTGCTGCACATGGCGCGCGATGGCTCCCCTCTGTGCGTGGGAGCACTGGAGTGCACTCCCTTCACCGTGCCGCATGACGCGCGCGAGCCGCTCCAGCTGCGCTGCACCGACGGAGACCGTCTGCTCGGCATCGTGACGGATCTAGGCCATGCCAGCGCGCATGTGGTGGAGATGCTGCAGGGATGCGATGCATTGCTGATCGAAGCCAATCACGATCCCGACCTGCTGGCAGCCTCCCGCTACCCGCCCTTTCTCAAGGCCCGGGTGGCAGGCGACTTCGGGCACCTGAGCAACGCCGCCTCGGCCGGACTGGCGCGCCTGCTGCAGCATGCCCGGCTGGGCCAGGTGCTCGCCGGCCACCTGAGCGAACGCAACAACCGCCCTGATCTGGCCTCCGCCGCACTGGCCGAGGCCCTCGGGCGCACAGTCGACGACATCATGCTGGCCGATGCCGCACACGGCAGCGACTGGCTGTCCGTCTGACGCACTGCCGCACTGCTTCGCTGCGAAACGATTCAGGCCAGCGCCCCCACTGCGGTGCCCCACCGCTCTTCCTGCGGCAGGCCGCCTCTGCATGGCAGAACCCGCCCACACCTTGTCACAGCTCGAATCGTTTCGGGCATGACGCGATGCGTGGCCGACGCTTACACTTGAAAAATTCCTTCGCGTCCATCGCCCCTTTTCCGCCCTGTCACCCGACATGCAAGAGTCCCCTGCCCTCTCTCACAGCCATTTCGAATATCTGCAGCAGCTGCTCGCACAGCAGCAGGAGGCGCACCACGCACGTCCGTACCCTGATCTGGCAGCACGACTCGACCTGCTCGACCGCCTGCAGCGCATGCTGGATCAGCACTCCGATGTGTTCATCCAGACCATTTCCGATGACTTCGGCTATCGCAGTGCACAGGAAACGCGCATGGCCGAGCTGCTGGTCGTGCAGCTGGAAATCCGGCATACCCGCCGCAAGCTGGCACGCTGGATGAAGCCCCGCCGCATGCCCACGGCCCTGAGTTACTGGCCTGCCAGCAACCACCTCATGCGCCAGCCCCTGGGGGTGGTGGGTGTGGTATCGCCCTGGAACTATCCCCTGCAGCTGGCGCTGTCGCCCGCGCTGGCCGCGCTGGCCGCAGGCAACCGGGTGATGATCAAGCCGTCCGAGCTGACCCCCCGGTTTTCCGAGGCCCTGCAGCAGGCCGTGGCCAAGTTCTTTGCCACGAGCGAGCTGGTGGTGGTGCCGGGAGATGCCGAGATCGGCAAGGCCTTCACGCAGCTGCCCTTTGACCATCTGCTGTTCACCGGCTCCACCGCCGTGGGGCATGCCGTGGCCGAGGCGGCCGCTTCCCACCTCACGCCCGTGACGCTGGAGCTGGGAGGGAAGTCCCCGGCCATCATCGATACCACGGCCGACATGGCCCATGCCGCGCACCGCATCGCCGTGGGCAAGCTGCTCAATGCCGGACAGACCTGCGTGGCGCCCGACTACGTGCTGGTACACCGCAGCCAGCACGAGGCCTTTGTCGAGGCCTACACGGCGGCAGTGCACGCGCTCTATCCCACGCTGGGAGACAATCCCGACTACACCAGCATCATCAGCGCCCGCCATTTCACCCGCCTGGTTGATCTGCTGCAGGATGCCCACGATCGGGGTGCGAGGGTGGTGCCCATTGGCGAGACCGACAGCGGCATGCGCAAGCTCGCCCCCTGTCTGGTGCTGGACGCTCAGCCAGAGATGCGCGTGATGCAGGAAGAAATCTTCGGCCCCATTCTCCCTGTGCTCATCTACGACAACGTGGACCAGGCCATTGACCGCGTGCGTCAGGGCGACCACCCGCTGGCCCTGTACTGGTTCGGGCAGGATCGCACGACCCAGGACAAGATTCTGGAATCCACCCTGGCCGGAGGAGTGACGATCAACGATTGCCTCTACCACCTCACCCAGGAGTCGCAGCCCTTTGGCGGCGTGGGGGCAAGCGGCATGGGCGCCTATCACGGAGAGTGGGGATTCCGCGCCTTCAGCAAGGAAAAGCCCGTGTTCACCCAATCGCGCTGGAGCGGCACACGCTGGCTCACGCCGCCCTACGGCACACGGTTCGAGCGGCTCATGCAGTGGCTGCGCCGCTGGGGATAGTTCGGCTTTTGCCCACGTCTGCCGCGTTGCTTCTGCGAAGAACGTGCTTCCGCTCCATGCCCCATGCAGGAAAAGGTGTGCTGCACGCACCACACAAATGAGAATGATTTTTATTTATACCCTATAATGGCCTGCAAGACGGTGTCGATTTCAGATCGCATCGTCCCTTGCACAGCCAGCCACACTGCCGCAAGCATCGGGATGCATCTGCCGCACGGCAGACGTTCCCGGCAGGATGCCCATGGACAGACATAGCCAGCGATTTCTCCGCCATTGCCTTGTTCTGATTCCATGACTTTTTCTGCCCGTTCCCGCCGCACATCCCGCTCCTCTGCCGTCGTCCCCCCTGCTGCTGCCCCGTCGACCTTTTCTCTGTCTGCCGGGAGGAGCGCCTCCTCCGCTTCCGGTGCAGCAGCTGGCGGCAGCACCGGGCTGCCCGTGATGCCCCTCGGTGCCGCTTTGCTGCTGGGAACTCTGGGCACGGCCGCATGGGCTCAGGATGTGCGAACCGAATCGGTCGACGGCACCCTGCCCACGGTCGAAGTGCGCGAGAAGGCCCCCGAACCCGAGGGCAAAGACACCATCCATGCCACCACCGCACGCATCGGCAAGGGCAAGCAGGCCCTCAAGGACATTCCGCAATCGGTGACCGTGGTGACCGAGAAGCTGATGGACGACCGCCGCATCGCCACGGTCAAGGAAGCGCTTCAGGAAACGGCTGGCGTCACCTTCCAGGCCGGCGAAACGGGCGAAGAGGACATCCGCCTGCGGGGGTTCTCCCTGGCTGCCAGCGGAGACCTGTTTCTGGACGGCATGCGCGATCCCGCCTTCTACGACCGCGACACCTTCAATCTCGACCAGGTGGAGGTTCTGCGCGGCTCGGCCTCCATGCTGTTCGGCCGCGGTTCCACGGGCGGGGCCGTCAACCAGGTGAGCAAGACCCCGCGTCCGCTCAACGACTACGAGGTGTCGGCCACGGTGGGCAATGGACAGCGCCTGCGTCTCACCGGCGACTTCAACATCCAGACAGGCGATACCCAGGCCCTGCGCATCAATGCCCTTTCCGACCATGCGGCAAGCAACGGCATCGGCGCGCGCGAGGAGCGCAAGGGGCTGGCCGCCTCCTATGCCTGGGGTATCGGCATGCGCGATGAATTTCTGGTGAGCCTCTACCACCTCGACAACCAGAACGGCATCAATTACGGCGTGCCCTACCTCACGCCGGCGGGGGCTGCCTCCTCCTCGTCCGAGCGGCAGCTGCTCCCGGTCTCGCCGGATGCCAACTATGCCATGGCAAGCGACTACAACCACAGTCGCGCGACGCTGGCAGGACTGTCGCATACCCACCGATTCGACACGGGCGGAGAGATCGTCACCCGCCTGCGTGCCGGCCGTTTCTCGCGCGATGTACGGGCCAGTGCGATGCGGCTCGCCAGCGGAGTGACCGACGCCACGCTTTCGGCCGACACGGTGCTGACCCGTTCGCCCAAGTACAAGATCCAGGACGTGGACACCCTGCAGCTCCAGAGTGACTACACCGGCCAGTTCCAGTGGGGCGGACTGGAGCATACGATCACGGCCGGTGTGGACTTTTCGCGCGAAACCAAGGACAGCTACACCCCCACCAGCACAGGCACCAAGCCCTCCACCACGGTCGGCAGTCCCGACGATGGCGCATGGGTCGATGAAGCCGCACGCACCCTGTATCGCTCCGGACACTACCGTTCGACAGGGCTGGGAGCCTATGTGCAGGATGTGGTGCAGATCGCACCGGCCTGGAAAGTGGTGGGGGGCCTGCGCTACGACTGGCTGCACGGTGACTACGACACCTACAGCCTGTCCGGTGCCACGAGCTCGTACCGCATGAAGGTGTCCGAGTGGAGCCAGCGCGCCGGGCTGCTCTACCAGCCCACCGCCAACCAGACCTACTATCTGTCGTATGGCACGTCCTTCAACACCTCGGGCGATGCCTATTCGCTGAGCGCCTCCACCGCTTCCGTCCCGCCCGAGAAAAGCCGCAACATCGAGCTCGGAGCCAAGTTCGAATCCACCGACCGCCAGCTCGGCGGCCGGATCGCCCTGTTCCACTCCACCAAATACAACGAGCGCAACACCGACCCCGACCTTCCCGTGGCCAACCTGAGCGGCCAGCGCCATGCAGCCGGACTGGAAATCGACCTCAGCGGCCGCATCACGCCCCAGTGGGAGGTCTATGGCTCCTACATGTATCTGCCTGTCGCCAAGGTGGACAAGGCTGCTGCCTGCCCGGCCACGGGTTCCTGCAGCCAGAACCAGCCCGGCGAGCGCGTAGGGGAGCGCCCGGGGCTGACGCCCCGCCACAGTGGCACGGTATGGACCACCTACCAGGTCCACCCCCAGTGGCGCGTGGGAGCCGGGGTGAACTTCCGCAGCTCGCAGACTCCGGTACTGAGCAGCATCCGGGTACCGGGCTATGCCACCTATGACCTGATGGCCGAATACCGGCACAACAGCCACCTCAGCTTCCGCGCCAACCTGCTCAATGCCACCAACAAGCTGTATGCGGCGGAGCTCTACCGCGGGCACTACATCGCCGGTGCCGGCCGCACCTACAGCCTGACCGCCACCTACCGGTTCTGAACGCGCGGGCCGGGGCCCCCAAGGCCCCGGCCGGTCAAGCGCACAGATCGCTGCATTTTTCTGCCTCCAGGCACACGCACGCCATGATCCTGACACTCGACGCCCTGCTCTCCCCTGCCCAGCTTGCCATCATCCAGACGCACCTGCGGGATGCCTCGTGGGATGCTGGCAGCCACACGGCAGGGGCCCTGGCCCGCACCGTCAAGCACAACAGCCAGCTGCCGGCCGACAGTGCCGCCCTGCAGCACATCCGGCAGCAGGTGGCCGACGCCCTGCAGAGACACCCGGTTTTTCTGGGTGCCGTGCTGCCCCGTCGGGTGTTTCCCCCACGGGTGAATCGGCATGGCGTGGGCGACCACTACGGCCCTCACTACGACAACGCCGTGCTCCAGGGCCCGCAGGGTGTGCGGGTACGCTCCGACGTGTCCTGCACCCTCTTTCTCAACGAGCCGGACACCTACGACGGTGGCGAACTGCAGATTGCCGACACCTTCGGCGAGCACCGCATCAAGCTGCCCGCCGGCAGCGCAGTGCTCTACCCTTCCAGCAGCCTGCATCAGGTGCTGCCGGTCACACGGGGCGAACGGCTGGCCTGCTTTTTCTGGATCGAGAGCATGGTGAGAGACGATGCCCGGCGCCGTCTGCTGCATGAATTCGACCTGGCGCTCACCCGGCTGCGCAGCCAGCATGGCGACAGTGCCGATACCACCCAGCTCACCGGCACCTACCACAACCTGCTGCGCATGTGGGCAGAGACATAGGCAATCCTTCGCCCTGTTGTCACCTGCTCCTGGCTGCCCTGTCATCACCCATCTTCGCCTGCGCCGTGCATATCTCCTGGAATCCCCCTTCCATCTCTCCTCTTCCCCCCGGCATCATCACCCTGGACGACCACGAGCGCCATGCCGCGCACATGCTGGGCGCCGCTGCACATGCCTATTTTGCGGGCACTGCGGCAGATGGCCTGACCCATGCCGCCAACCGCCAGGGCTGGCGCAGCCTGACGCTGCGGCCGCGCGTGCTGCAGTCGCTGACGGGCGGGCACACCCGTACCCTGCTGCAGGGCGCCACCCTGCACGCCCCGCTGCTGCTGGCTCCGGTGGCCCATCAGCAGCTTGCCCACCCCGACGGCGAACTGGCAAGCGCCTGCGCGGCAGCCGCCATGGGCGTCGGCATGGTCGTGAGCACCCTCTCCAGCACCCCCATCGAACCCCTGGCAGCCTGCCTGCACGACTCCGGCGGCCTGCCCCCATGGTTCCAGCTGTATGCACAGCCCCATCGCGACGACACCCTGGCACTCATCCACCGCGCCGAACAGGCAGGATGTGCAGCCCTCGTGCTCACGGTGGATGCCCCGGTCCAGGGGGTGCGCGATGCAGAACGCCGAACCGGATTCGTACTCCCTCCCCAGAAGCAACCACCCCATCTGGCCGATCTGCCCAACCGTCCCTGGCCCGCTTCGCATGCCGAGGCCGGGCTGTGCCAGGGCGTGACCGCCCATGCCCCGACCTGGGCCGATGTGGAATGGCTCCAGAAACAGACCTCCCTGCCCCTGTGGCTCAAGGGCGTCACCCACCCCGAAGACGCCCGCCGTGCCCAGGATCTCGGCATACACGGCCTCATCGTGAGCAACCATGGCGGCCGCACTCTCGACACCATGCCTCCCACCTCCCGCCTGCTGCCGCAGGTCCGGGCCGCCGTCGGAGCGGACTTCCCGCTGCTGGTCGATGGCGGCATCCGCCGTGGCACCGATGTGTTCAAGGCGCTGGCGCTGGGAGCCAATGCCGTGCTCATCGGGCGTCCCCAGGTGTTCGCTCTTGCCAATGCCGGAGCGCGCGGCGTGGCTCACATGCTGCGCACCCTGCGTGACGAACTCGAAGCCTGCATGGCCCTGTGCGGCTGCGCCACTGTCGATGCCATCGGTCCGGAACACCTGGAATAGGCCTGAACCCCTCTTCTCTTAATTGATATTGATTCTCATTTATAATTTATACATCGCTCCCAGATATCTATTCCACCGCTCCGTGCTTCTGGCCTTGCCCTCTTTTCTCTCATGCCCGATCGTCGTTATCTGTTCATTGCACCCGCAGTCGTGCTGATCCATGGGAGCCTGCTGTGGATCGCATCCCCTGCGTCCCAGCCGCAGCGACCCCAGCCCCTGCCCACCTCGGACCTGCTTCAGGCACGCTGGATCGAACGCAGCCCCGTCGCCATGCAGGCAGCCACACCCGCACGCCCCGCTGAACCGCCAGCTCCACACCCACAGGCAGCGGCCCCCTCCCGGACGTCGACTCCATCCCCGCAGCGCCCCTCTGTGTCCAGGCCCACCGCAGTGCCCAGGGCCTCTGCCCGCACTCCGGAACGCGCACACGTCACAGCGCCCGCAGAAGGCCCCACATCCCGCACCCAGGACTCTGCTCCCGCGCATGCGTCCCGCGCTTCAGCCACGGATTCGACCCACACGCATACGCAGACAGAAGGAGCACGGCAAGGAGCCGCACAGAGCGCAGATTCCACGACGCCCTCGCTGGAACTTCCTTCCAGCCAGGCCAGTTATCTGCGCAACCCACGTCCGCCCTACCCCCTCGCCAGCAAGCGCCTGCGCGAATCCGGCACCGTGGTGCTGCGCGTACGGGTAGGAGCCGACGGCACCGCCCAGCAGGTGCGCATACAGCGCTCCAGCGGCTATCCCGCACTCGATGAATCCGCCCAAGACACCGTGCAGCGCTGGCGCTTCGTGCCCGGCAAGCGCCATGGCGTAGCCACCGCCATGGACTATGACGTCCCCATCGCCTTCCGCCTCGACTGATGCCAGCCCGGCGGGCCGCTTCTTCCCTCTCTTCTTTCTGTTCCCAGACCCTTCCCATGACCACCCCAGCCTCCTCTTCCACCCCGTCCCTTGCCGCCAGCTCCTTCGACCTGACCCACTTCTGGCTGCAGGCCGATGCCATCACCAGGGGCGTCGCGCTCGTCCTGCTGCTCATGTCGCTGCTGACCTGGATCATCATGGTCGGCAAGGCCTGGGAAGCCTGGCGCTGTCATCGCCTGGCACGCAGGACCGAACAGTTCTGGCACAGTCCCGACATGGCTGCCGGCATGCAGCTGCTCGGAGAATCCGAAACCCCCTTCCGTGCCCTGGCTCAGGCAGGGCTGGACGCACGCGCCCACCACCGCCTGCAGGCCGAATCCACCGAACTGCACGACACCCTGCCCGTAAGTGACTGGATCAGCCTGTGTCTGCGCCACAGCATGGACAGTCTCGTGGCACGGCTGCAGGCCGGGCTCTCGGTGCTCGCCTCCATCGGCTCCACGGCGCCCTTCATCGGCCTGTTCGGGACAGTCTGGGGCATCTACCACGCCCTCATGGGCCTCGGCGGCAGCGGCGCCGTCAGCATCGACCGCGTTGCCGGCCCCATCGGGGAAGCTCTCGTCATGACGGCTCTGGGCCTCGCCGTCGCCATTCCCGCCGTCCTCGGCTACAACACCCTGGTTCGCGCCAACAAGCACGTCAGCTCCAGCCTGGCCCGCTTCTCGCACGACCTGCATGCCTGCCTCGTCACGGGCGCCCGCGTGGCCTGACCGCCGCACGCATGCCTCTTGCCTTTCCTCTGTCTACTTTTGCCGTTCCGCCACCATGTCCATCCCCCTTTCCGACCCCACCGACGACACCTTGATGACGGAAATCAACATGACGCCCCTGGTCGACGTCATGCTCGTGCTGCTCATCGTCTTCATCCTTGCCATGCCGTTGATCCAGAACTCCACCCGGGTCGAACTGCCGCAGGCTCAGTCCGCTCCTGCCGCACCGCAGCCAGACGCCATTCGGCTCACCATCGACGCCTCCGGCCAGACCTTCTGGAACGATGCGCGCGTATCGCCTCAGGAGCTGCGCACCCGCCTCACAGAGGCCGCACACCGCAGCCCCCAGCCCCCCATCGAACTGCGCGCCGACCGGGCCACCCGCTACGAACCCGTCGCCCAGGCCCTGGCCGCCGCGCGCGAGGCCGGCATGACGTCGGTCGGATTCGTCACGGAGCCTGCCCGATGACCTGCCCTGCACGCCCTGATGCCGCACCGGCATCGTCTCCTGCCTCTTCCACCTCTCCGGCTGCCGCCGTGCCGGTGACCGTTGCCCCCACCGACCGGTGCATCGCCAGCGAAGCCCTGCTTCAGGGGAAGCGTTCGGTCACCATCGTCCACCAGGGCGAAACCTATCGCCTGCAGTCCACCCGACAGGGCAAGCTCATTCTCACCAAATAGCCTGCCGGTCCTGCATTCCTCTGCAGCCCCGGAGTGGCCGGGCATCGGGATGGGTGTTACATGTCCTTGCGAGCGATTCAGGGGGCGCCTCTATAATCAATCCGTCCATGTCGTCACGGAAACAGCGGAAATGCATGGACCTGTCGCGTATCTTCTGCCTGCGCGTTGCCTCCGTTTCTCCCCGCTCCCGTCTTTCCCAAAGGAATTCCATGGAAAACCGTTTCAATTCTTCCGGCGTCCCCGCCAGCAGCGACTGGGGGCGATCTGCCTATGCACCCGACATGGCGACCCGCCAGCGCGTGCTGCGCAACACCTATCTGCTGCTTGCCATCAGCATGGTTCCCACCGTGCTGGGCGCATGGATCGGGGTGGCCAGTGGCGCCATGGCGCTGCTGTCGGGAGGCCTCGGCATGGCCGTGTTCCTGATCGGCGCCTTCGGCTTCATGTACGCCATCGAGCGCACCAAGCAGTCCGGTACCGGTGTGCTGGTGCTCCTGGGCTTCACCTTCTTCATGGGCCTGATGCTCGCCCCTCTGCTGTCCGCCGTGCTCGGCCGCGCCAACGGGGCACGCCTGATCATGACCGCCTTTGCCGGTACGGGCGGCGTCTTCGCCGTCATGGCCGTGCTGTCCTCCGTCGTCAAGCGCGACCTGTCGGGCATGGGGCAATGGCTGTTCGTGGGAGCACTGGTGGTCCTGTTCGGAGGCCTCATCAACCTGTTTCTCGGATCGAGCGCCATGATGCTGGCCCTCTCCACCCTGTGCGTGGGCATCTTCAGCCTGTACATGCTCTACGACCTCAAGCGCATCATCGACGGCGGTGAAACCAACTACATCTCCGCCACCCTGGCGCTCTATCTGGACATCTACAACGTGTTCCAGAGCCTGCTGGTCATTCTGGGCCTCACCAGCGACCGTGACTGAGCAGCCCCGGTGCACAACCGGCATGGCAGGTGCACCGGCTGTCTCTCCCTCTGACACACCGCCTCCTGCACGGGAGGCGGTTTTTTCATGCCCGCACATCGCATGCCCAGGTCACCAGCCATGAACGCTTCGTCACCAATCGTCACAGCTTGCCTGCCCTGTTCCCCCTGCAGTCACGCAGGACGCGGTTAGGCTGATGCCTTTGATTCCTGGTGCATTTTTCCGGAGCCTGCATGTCCACGCCCACTACCGTCCCCTCCCGATATCGACTTTCTGCAGCCACGCTTGCCGCTGCGACCATGCTGCTGCTGGCAGGCTGTGCAGGCTCTTCCGCACTCCAGGAAAATGCGGCCCTGGGTTCCCCTGCAGGCAACGGCAGCAACCTGGGCATAGCCGGATCGAGCGCCTCCGGAGTACAGCTCTATGGCACGGTCGACCTGAGCGTGGGCCGCCGGGAGACCTCCCGCAACGGGAGCATCCAGACCACCGACGGCCTGTCCTCGCACTGAGCAGACGTCAGGCCCCGGCCACGGATTCGGTGGCCTGCGGAATACGGGACTGCGAGGCATCAGCCCGTTCGAACACCGCCATGCTTTCCACATGCGCCGTGTGCGGAAACATGTTCACCACCCCGGCCGCGCGCAACACATAGCCCGCCTGGTGCACAAGCAGCCCTGCGTCGCGTGCCAGGGTGGCGGGATTGCAGCTCACATACACGATGCGCTGCGGAGGCTGCCACTCGGCAGGTGCCACATAGCTGCTCTCGCCCTCGACTTCCCGTCCCAGACGCTGCTGGTGAATGTCCGCCAGAGCCTTGACCAGCGCAAAGGCGCCTTCACGCGGCGGATCGACGAGCCACTTGTCCGAAGCGCCATCTGCCACCAGCATGGCCGGGGTCATCTCGAACAGGTTGCGTGCCACGAAGCGTGTGGGTGCCAGCGCGTGTCCATGGGCGTTTGGCTGGTTGGCCGCATGGTTCTCGCGCGAGCGCTGCACCAGGGCCTCGCTGCCTTCGATGCCCAGCACCTCGCGGGCCCGGGTGGCGATCGGCAGGGTGAAGTTGCCCAGCCCACAGAACCAGTCAATGATGCGTTCGTGGCGCTGCACATCCAGCCATTGCAGGGCCCGGCTGACCAGCACGCGGTTGATGTGCGGATTGACCTGCGTGAAGTCCGTCGGGCGGAAAGGCATCGTGATGCCGAATTCGGGCAGGCTGTAACTCAGGGTGGGCGTATCGGGGCTGATGCAGTGCACGGTGTCGGGGCCCTTGGGCTGCAGCCACCACTGCACTCCGGCATCGGCGTGCTCCCGCGCAAAGGCATGGAGGCGCGCCAGATCGGCCTCGCTCAGGGGCTCCAGGTGGCGGAGCACCAGTGCAGTCACGCCATCGCCACAGGCCAGCTCGATCTGCGGGCAGGTGTCACGCGCCTCCATGCCGGCCACGAGCGCACGCAGGGGCAGCAGCAGCGCACTGACATGTGGCGGCAGAATGGCGCAGCTGCGCATGTCGGCAATGTAGCGGCTCTTGCGCTCATGGAAGCCGATCAGCACCTCGCCCTTCTTGATCACATGCCGCACCGACAGGCGTGCACGCCAGCGATAGCCCCAGTCTGGCCCATGGATGGGACTGAGCATGATGCCCGCACGGCACTTGCCAAGGTGCCAGAGGTTGTCCTCGAGCACGCGCTGCTTCATGGCCACCTGGGCATCGGGATGCAGATGCTGCATCTTGCATCCGCCACAGGCGCCGGCATGCAGGCCGAAGTGCGGGCAGGCAGGTCGCACGCGCTGCGACGACTCGCGATGCACGGCGGTGAGCGTGGCCGCCTCCCAGTTGTTCTTGCGGCGGTAGGTGTTGGCACTCACCCATTCGTAGGGCAGCGCCCCGTCGATGAAGATCACCTTGCCGTCGGCGCGGCGCGACACCCCCTGCGCATCCAGATCCATGGCATGCACCAGCAGCCAGTCGGGCTGGGCATGCGGCGGACGTTCGCCGAAGTACGGCAGCAGTTCGCCCAGCCGGTCCGTCGTGCCCCCTTCGTCGGTATCGGTCTGGGGGGCATCCTCGACGGGCGGTGCAATCGGAAGGTCACTCATGATGGTCTGGAAAAGAAAAGAGAAACACTAAACGCCGCCCCGATCGAACCGAGCGCACGCAGAAAACGCTGCCCCGCAGCGACGAAACCGTCCCCTGCCCTCCTGGACAGGGGACGGGGCAATCAGCCGATGGACTGCTCCTGCTTTCGGCACGCGCCGTTCGGCAAGTGGCCGAGACAGGGAGGCGCCGTCGCCGGCCAGGTCAGGGCCGGGAAGGCAGATAGGTCAGCGGATTGACCGAGGTGCCGTTGCGACGCAGCTCGAAGTGCAGCTTGACGCGGTCGCTGTCGCTGCGCCCCATCTCGGCAATCGTCTGGCCCTTGCGCACGGTCTGGTTCTCGCGCACCAGCAGCTTGCTGTTGTGGGCGTACACGGTCAGGAAGGTGTTGTTGTGCTTGAGGATGATGAGGTTGCCATAGCCGCGCAGGCCTGAACCGGCATACATCACCTTGCCGTCGGCAGCCGCCATGATGGGATCCCCCTCGCGCCCGCCGATGCTGATGCCCTTGTTGCGATCCCCGTCGAAGGACGAGAGGATGGCCCCTCCCCGCGTAGGCCAGGCCAGGCTGATGCCTGCCGCACTGGCACCAGAGGCATGCCCCTGCACCGCAGGCGCTGCGGGGGCCGGTGTGACAGCGGGCGCCTCATGCGCACGTGCATGGCGCACAGCCGGGGCTGCCGCTGTCGTGGCTGCAGGCGCACGGTGCCTGACCACCGGAGCCGGCCCATGGGCCGCCATGCCGGGCGGTGGGACCACGCGCAGCACCTGGCCGACCTCGATCTGGTCTGGATTGGGCACCCACTGGCTGTTCCAGCGTGTGATGTCACGCCAGTCCAGCCCATTGGCGCGAGCGACGCTGCGGATGGTGTCGCCCTGCTGAACGGTGTAGTACCCGGGCCGACCGGCGAACTCATGCCCAGGCAGCGTGGCCGGGTCGACGCGCGGAGTGGTGGAGAACATGCCGGTGGAACGGTCCTGGACCGGGGCGCGGGGAGTGGAACCACAGGCCGCGAGCAGGGCCGCCAGGCCCAGACACCACGCGGTGCGGGTGCATTGGCGCAGAGTGCCAACGCGAGCAATGAAACGCATGCAAAGTCCTTCTTGCTGGATTCGAAATGGCCAGACTCCCGAAACAGACTCCACCGGACTGCGGAGCCATGGCACGACTGCCTCCGGCAGCGCAACGGGATGGCATGGAGCCTCGCACGGCCATCTGCCAGTGCTGCGGACAGATCGGCTTCCTGCAGGAAGCTGCCTCCGTCTCGGCAAATGGATCGGGCCGACAGGAAACGCCATCGCGTCCCGAACGTCAGGCCATGCCGGATTTTAAGGGAACAAAAAGCACGGGTTCGAGCACAGTTTGTTGCAAACCGTGCGCTGTCCGGTCGAGCACCACGAGCACCTGACTCTGCGGCCCCGTGGCCATGGGGGCCACGATGCGCCCCCCTACCGCCAGCTGGTCTACCCATGCCTGTGGAATGGCGGCCCCTCCCGCCGCGGCGATGATGCCCGCATAGGGTGCGCCAGGCGCATAGCCCAGCATGCCATCACCCAGCAGCAGATGGATGTTGGGAATGCGGAACGGCCGCAGATTGTCGCGTGCCTTTTCGTGCAGTCCCTTGAGTCGCTCGATGCTGTAGACCTCCTGCACCACCTCGCTGAGCACGCTGGCCTGGTAGCCGCATCCCGTCCCGATTTCGAGCACCCGGCCGAGCCTGGCATCGGGAGGCTGCTGCTGCATGGCCGGACTCGAGAGCAACAGCTCCACCATGCGTGCCACCACACTGGGCTTGGAGATCGTCTGCTGCAGGCCTATGGGCAGGCTGGTGTCGAGATAGGCCTGTGCCAGAAGCGCACTGTCGACAAAGCAGTGGCGCTCCACTGCCATCAGGGCTGCAGCCACCCGTGCATCGTGCAGCCCCTGCGCCTCCAGCTGCTGAACCATGCGGGCCCGGAGGGCCGCCGCATTGGCTGCACCGGCGTTGCCGACCGTGGTCGGTGTGTTGACGGGCATCACATGCGCGCGCGGCACTGCCTGCGCCGGCACGGGCACAGCCGCGCCCGATCCCACAGGAACCGTCGGCACCAGCGTGCCGGTTCCCGGCGGCACCCGTGGCCGGGGAGGTGCAGGAGCCCGGCCCGGCCCCGTGTCGGACGACGAGGCCTCGCTCCACTGGTTGCGCGCGGGAAAGGTGGGCCGCGCCATGGTCACACGGGGCCCATGCCGCCGCCCCCCTGGGCCGTGAATGCCTGCGCCCAGTAGCCGAGCGCATGGTGATCGCACAGATCGATCTTGAGCGGCGTGAGGGACACGTGTCCCTCGCCCGTGGCATGGAAGTCGGTGCCTTCGCCGTTGTCCTTGACGGGACCTGCATTGCCGATCCAGAACATGGTTTCGCCGCGCGGATTCTGCTGCCGGATCACGGGCTCGGCAGAATGGCGCCGCCCCAGCCGGCACACGCGCAGGGGCTGAAGGTCGGCATAGGGCCGGTTGGGAATGTTCACGTTGAGCAGCCAGGGCGAACTGCCCGCAGGCCGTGATGCGAGCGAAGCGCCAAGCCGCTGCACCAGTTCGCGGGCTACCCGCGCGGCATCCTCGACATGTTCCCAGCCCCGCTCCACCTGCGAGAAGGCAATGGCAGGGACGCCGAAGAGATAGCCCTCCATGGCCGCTGCCACGGTGCCCGAATAGATGGTGTCATCGCCCATGTTGGCACCGTTGTTGATGCCCGAAACCACCAGATCGGGCAGCTCGTCGAGGAGCCCGGTCAGGGCAATGTGCACGCAGTCTGCCGGGGTGCCATTGATATAGCGGAAGCCGTTCGCCGCCCGCTGCACGTACAGGGGAGCCGTGACGGTGAGGGCATTGGACTTGGCACTGTTGTTGTTCTCGGGGGCAACGACCTCCACGTCGGCAATGGTGTGCAGTGCATCGTGCAGTGCCACAATGCCTGGCGCCTGGTACCCGTCGTCGTTGCTGATGAGAATCTTCATGGTCCTGTTCCGTCTCCCTGCCGCGGGGCGGCACTTGCAACCAATTGTAGTGGGTCTGGCACCGACAGTGCCTGCCGCGGTGCTCTCCCTGTCGCGGGGAAACCCCGATGCAGCGTTCTGCCGAGTACGGTGTGGCTGACGCTACGGCTGCTTCAGCGTCAGGAAGTACTTCAGAATGAAATAGTGGTCCTCGAACAGGCGATCGCGCAGCTCCTCAAGCTGCTCCACCGGCCACCAGGCGGCCTGCGCGGCATCATCGCGCCCCTGCACGGCAGGCAGAGGTGCCAGCGGATGGGAATCGGGGAGCCCAAATGCATGGGCATGACTCAGAACCCGTCCCCGCTGGCTGCGGTCCGGCGCATCGAACACCCGCCGAGCCCACAGACTGGCGCGCAGCTGGGCATCGGGCACGGCAAGGGCTGTCTCCTCGCGCAGCTCTCGCAGTGCGCCGTCCAGCAGCCGCTCGTCCGCTTCGAGAAAACCTCCTGGCAAGGCCCAGTTGCCCTGCCCCGGCACCCGTCCGCGCTGCACCAGCAGCACATGGCCGCGCTGCACCACCACGGCATCCACGGTACAGAAGATGGGCGCGAAGCCCGCTTCGGCATAGCGGAAGCGGCGCCGGTAGTCCAGCAGATATTCCCGCTCGTCCGCCAGCTGTTCCCATGCCTGCGTGGCACGGAACGTCTGCAGGAAAGCCACGGTCGAAGCAGGCAGCATGGTTGCGGCCATCCGCTGCTGGCGCGCCGCATCCTCGGGCGCACGGCCGAAGTAGCACATGCGCACATCGGTGGCATTGATACCCTCCACGTTGGCAAAGGGCACGAAGTCCCAGCCTGGGAAAAGGTGCAGGTAATAGCTGCTGTCGTCCTTGACATGCCCCACCAAAGCCACGGGCATCCCGTCGGGATGTCCGCCATCGGCGCGGATGGCTGCCTCCGCAGCCTGCCGCACCTCGTCGATCCAGACCTGGTCGTCGTAGGGATCATCCACCACCCCGACTGCGCGCACCCGATGGCGCTCGCCTTCCTCCAGACAGCCCCGCACCATGGCCGAGCGTTCCGCCACCGTGAAGGGATTCTTGAAGCTGCGGGGCTGCCGATCGGACCCGATCACCACCACGACCTGATCCGCACAGTCCAGGCAGGCCTGCAACAGGGCTCGATGGCCCTCATGCACCGGCTGAAAGCGTCCGATCACCACGGCATAGCGATAGCGCCGCGACACGGGCGTGCTGCCGGCAAGCGAATCGGCGAAAGAATGCGCAAGGGAAGATGAGGCAGACATGCGGCACATTGTCCCATGGAGGACGGCCGACATCCGTGCATGGAGCCACCACTGCCCTTGCCCCCTGCGCCCCCTGCGGCATCGACAGCGCCTCGTCCTGCAGCAATGGGCACCTGGCAACACCCCATGCAAAAAGCCCGCTGGTACCTGTGTACCAGCGGGCTTGCAATTGGTAGGCGCGATTGGACTCGAACCAACGACCCCCACCATGTCAAGGTGGTGCTCTAACCAGCTGAGCTACGCGCCTGTCGTCAGAAGCTGCGTAGTATAGCAGGGTTTGCACAATTTTCGCACCGCGCATCCAAAACTTCAGACAAATTGCACTTTCCTCTTTCTGGACTGCATCAGAGTCCCATGGCAGAACGGGCGTTCAGCGCCGCCGGGCACTGCGCACCCCGTCCATGCCGGCCAGCTCGGCCAGGGTCTTGCGCAGGCGATGCGTGTCGCTGACCTGCACGGTCAGGGTCATGTGCGTGACTTCGCGCACGATGTCGTTCTTGAGCCCGATCATGGGCATCTTCTCGCGCGCGAAGAGCTCACTGATGTCGCGCAGCAGACCCGGCCGGTCATGGGCCTGCACCAGCACATCGACGGGATAGTGCCCGACACCCTCCCGCCCCTCCTCGGCCTGCCACTGCACCTCGATGGCGCGCTCGGGGTTGTCGCGCACCATGCTGCGGTAGTTGGGACAGTCGAGCCGGTGCACGCTCACGCCCTTGCCCCGGGTGACAAAGCCCCCGATGGCATCGGGAGGGGCTGGCTTGCAGCACTTGGCGAGCTGGGTCATGAGCGAGCCCATGCCCACCACCAGCACGCCCCCCTTGGGACCGCTGCGGTGGGCATGCCGCTCCTGGAGCTGCGACTGCTTCTGCAGCAGGAATTCATCCTGCGTCAGCGGGGGCGCCTGGGGCTTGAGCACGGCCTCGATGTTGCGCAGCGAGAATTCATCCTTGCCGACCACCTCGAACAGGGCATCGGCACCATCGAATCCGAGCTGGGCTGCCAGTTCGTCGAGCTTGACGGCCGTGCGGCCTTCGCGCTGCAGGAGTTTCTCGACGGCATCGCGGCCCTTCTCGATGGTTTCCTGCTGGGCACGGGCATTGAACCAGGCACGCACCTTGGCCCGCGCACGGTTGCTGACGATGTATTTCTGATCGGAACTGAGCCAGTCGAGCGAGGGTCCCCCCTCCTTGGCGGCAATGATCTCGACGGTCTGGCCGTTGCGCAAAGGGGTATTGAGCGGCACCATCGCCCCATCCACGCGCGCGCCCCGGCACCGATGCCCGAGGCTGGTGTGCACGCTGTAGGCAAAATCCACGGGCGTGGCGCCTGCCGGCAGCTCGATCACGGCCGCTTCGGGGGTGAGCACATAGATCTTGTCTTCGAGCACGGCAGCGAGCTGGGCCGCGTCGGGGGCTGCATCCTCGTTGCCGGTGGCAGAAAAATCCCGCTCCCATGCCAGCAGCTGCCGCAGCACGGCAATCTTGGCGTCGTAGGCACTGTTGGCGGTGTGTCCGGCATAGCCCTTGGTCCCGGCTTCCTTGTAGGCCCAGTGGGCAGCCACCCCGCTTTCGGCATGCTCGTGCATGGCCTGGGTACGAATCTGGATTTCGAGCGGGCGCTCGGGCTGACCTTGCTCGTGTTCGCGCACCACGGTGTGCAGCGACTGATAGCCGTTGGCCTTGGGCTTGACGATGTAGTCGTCGAATTCGGAAGGGATGGCCTCGAAGCGCGTATGCACCCAGCTGAGTGCCTCATAGCAGTCTTCGACCGTCGGCACGATGATGCGCAGCGCCATCACGTCATAGACATGGCTGAAGTCGAGCCCCTTGCCGCGCATTTTCTTGACGATGCTGTAGATGTGCTTGGGCCGCGCCTGCACGTTGGCGCTGATGCCCTGCGCCAGCAGGCCGGCATGCACCGTCTCGCGCAACCGGGCCGCGCGCTGCTCGCGCTCGACGCGCTTCTCGTCGAGCCAGCGCGCGACCTGCCGATAGGTATCGGGCTCCAGAAAGCGGAAGGAGAGGTCTTCCATCTCCCACTTGATCTGCCAGATGCCCAGCCGGTTGGCCAGCGGCGCCAGCACATGCAGGGATTCGTAGGCCAGCGCATAGGGCGCCACTTCCTTGACCGCCGCATAGTGCCGGAGGGTCTGCAGCCGCGAGGCCAGACGCAGCAGGATCACGCGCAGGTCGCGCGAGAAGGCCAGCAGCATCTTGCGCACGGCCTCGATCTGCTCGGCCTGCTCCTGGGGGGTGGTGGCTCCGGGCTGGTTGCGCTGGTGCTGCTGCAGATGCATGAGCCGGGTGGCCTGCAAGGCCAGGTGCGCATAGCTTTCGCCAAAGACCTGGGTGATCATTTCCTGCGGCCGGCTCAGATGCTCGGACGCATAGACCAGATAGGCGGCTGCCTGCAGGGAGGGGGCCCCTCCCATCTGCTCCAGGATGCGTGCTACGCCATCGGCATGCACCAGGGCGTTTTCGCCCGTTCCGAGCTGCACGCTGGCCAGAAGAGGACTGGCGAACTGGCGGGCCTGGGTCAGCACATCGGCCGGCTCCGGCAGGCTGCCGGCAGTGGCATGCACGATGTGGGCCACATCCTCGGGAGAGGCTGAAGAATCGGACAGAGAGGAAGAGGCAATCATGGGAATCACACCGGAAGCAGGCCTGGGAAGCCCCCGCCTGCGCCCGTCAGTCAGTCAGACACGGGAAACACCGGAACTCCCGAGCAGGAAGTCGGCAATCGGCTGCATCTCTGCGGCATGGTCGAGGGCAGGCGCATGCCCGGCCCCGGCAATCTCGACCACGTGCGCATGGGGGCCGCGCATCTGCATGGCGTGTGCGGCTTCCGGGGTCAGGAGGTCGGACTCCGCACCCCGGATCACGAGCGTGGGAGTGGAGAGGGCATCGTAGAGCTTCCACAGCACCTGGGTGCCCGCATCGAAGGCCTCGCGAGGCACCTCGCGAAAGGCATCGGCCAGGGCCGGATCATAGTGCAGACGCAGCCCCCCGGCAGGATGGGGACGGAGCATGGGCCGGTTCAGCCGTGCCCACTCCTCCGGCGTGTGAGGGCCAAATGCCGCGAAGCGCTCCTGAAGGGCCTGCAGCGCCTCGGCCTCCGATGCGTAATGCCCGGTATCCCCCGCATAGGCCCCTATGCGGGCCACCGAGGCATGGGTGATCTGCGGGCCCACGTCGTTGAGCACCAGATGCGCCAGGGAAGGCACCCCGGCCGGCCATGCGGCGCTGCCCTGGAGCGAGGCCAGCCCCATGCCGATCAATCCTCCCATGCTGGTTCCCACCCAGTCCAGGGTGTCGACGGGAGCCTGCTGCGCGAGCCGGGTCAGCAGCTGCACCATGCCCTGCACATAGACCGGAATCTGGTAGAGCGCAGGATCGGGCAGCCATGCGCTCTGCCCACGTCCCGGCACATCGGGGCACACGATGCGCAGCGGGGGCAGTCCCCGCCGGTGGGCCTGCTCGATCAGCTCGCTCGCAAGGGCATCGAAGTCGCGCCCCTGGCGGGTCAGGCCATGCACGCACAGCACCACATGCCCTGCTGCGGGTTCCCCCCATTGCCAGTACCCCATGCGTACGGCATGGTCACCGAGGGTGCATACAATGTGCTCGAGTACTGGTTGACTCATGATGTGTCCCGGACGGAAAGACCTGATCTTGCACCATGCAGGCCCGGCTTCCGAGAAAGCCCCTTCGGCCCGCATCCTCATTTCATCCTACCTGAATTCACCAAGGAGATTCATGATGTTGAAAGGCAAGACAGCGCTGGTGACCGGCTCCACGAGCGGAATCGGGCTCGGCATCGCCAAGGCCCTGGCGGCACAGGGTGCCAATGTGGTGCTCAACGGCTTCGGCGACCACGCCGGCCCCGAAGACGAGGTGCGACAGGCTGGGGCGGCATACGGCATCTCCACGGCCTACCATGGCGCAGACATGAGCAAGCCCACCGAGATCGAGGACATGATGGCCTTTGCGGCCCAGACTTTCGGCCGCGTGGACATCCTGGTCAACAATGCAGGCATCCAGCATGTGGCCCGGATCGAGGACTTTCCGGTCGAGAAGTGGAATGCCATTCTCGCCATCAACCTCACGAGCGCCTTCCACACCACGCGCCTCGCACTGCCTGCCATGCAGCAGGTCAACTGGGGCCGCATCATCAATGTGGCCTCTGCACACGGCCTGGTCGCCTCGGCACAGAAGTCTGCCTACGTCGCTGCCAAGCACGGCATCGTGGGCCTGACCAAGGTCACGGCGCTCGAAAACGCCACCTCCGGCGTCACCTGCAACGCCATCTGCCCCGGATGGGTACTGACTCCGCTGGTGCAGAAACAGATCGATGCCCGCGCCGCCGCCGAGCACATCCCGGTGGAACAGGCCAAGGTGGAGCTGCTGCGCGAGAAAGAGCCCTCGCTCGAATTCACCACTCCCGATGAACTGGGGCAACTGGCTGTGTTCTTCTGCTCGCCTGCGGGCAACAATGTGCGCGGCGTGGCCTGGAACATGGACGGAGGCTGGGTCGCACAGTGATGCCATCCTCCCCCTGCAGGACAGGCGCTTCCGATCCATGGTAAGGTCGGCGCTCCCTGCCCCCTGAAGGAGCAGATCCCGGCCGCAGACATTCTGCCCGGCCCCATCGGGCCATCCATGCGACTTGTGTCATGGATGGCCCGAAGTCTTTGGCCCTCTGAGCCGTTCCCACTTTCCCTTCCATCGCCTTGCTGTCTCCCTATTTCCGCTACCTGCTGATGCTCTCGGCCCTCACCATGGTGGGGCCTCTGGCCATCGACAGCTATCTGCCCTCGTTTGCCGCCATCCGTGCCGATCTGCACACCACGGATGTGCTGATGCAGCAGACGCTGAGTCTGTTTCTCTATGCCTTTGCGGGCATGATGCTTTTTTATGGCACGCTCGCCGATGCCTTCGGACGTCGCCGCGTCATTCTGGTGTCGCTGGTGCTGTACATCGCAGGATCGCTCGGCGGAGCACTGAGCACCGGCATCGAAAGTCTGCTCGTCTTCCGGGTACTGCAGGGCCTGGGCGCGGGCGGGGGAGCCGTGGTGGGGCGCGCCATCGTGCGGGATCTGTACCGGGGCGCCGAGGCCCAGCGCATGATGTCGCACATGACCATGGTGTTCGGACTCGCACCGGCCATCGCCCCCATCCTGGGCGGCTGGCTGCAGGTCCATCTCGGATGGCGCTCGGTCTTCTGGTTCGCCACCCTGTTCGGTGCCCTCATGTTTGCCCTGTGCTGGAAGGGGCTGCCCGAAACCCTTCCTCCCGAACAGCGCCAGCCCTTCCTGCCTTCCGTGATCGTGCGTCAGTATGTGGAATGCACGCTGCACCTGCGGTTCATGCTGCTGGTGGTCGTGCTGGCACTGTCGTTTGCAGGCTTCTCGCTCTACATCGGATCGGCGTCCCACTTCATCATGGACATCCTCCACCTGCCCGAAACGGCCTTTGGCTGGATGTTCATCCCCCTCGTGACCGGCTTGATCGGCGGGTCTGCCATTGCCAGCCGCCTCGCCCACCGCATCTCGCGTCCGCGCATGGTCGTGATGGCCTTTGGCATCATGGCGCTCGCAGGCTCCTTCAATCTCGCATACAACCTTCTGGCCGCTCCCCATGCCACGGTGCCCTGGGCCGTGCTGCCTCTGCTGATCTATTCGTTCGGGCTGTCCTTCTTGACCCCGGCCGTCACCATGACTGCCATGGACTACTTCCCGCGCAACCAGGGCCTGGCGTCTTCGCTGCAGTCCTTCGTGCAGATGGTGGTCTTTGCCAGCATGGCGGGGTTTGTGGTGCCACTGCTGTTCGACAGCAGCATCAAGCTGGCCTGGGGCATGGTCGGGGCCGGCACGGCCAGCCTGTGCTGCTACCTCACCTTTGCCGCCCTGCGACGTCGGCAAACCTGACGGGCGCCGCACCGGATGCGCACGGCCGCCCGTGCCTGGTGCGGCATGGACATCCCCGCCTCCCCTCCCCACGCGCCCTTGCGCGATAATACGAACTATTTTTCGAATCAAGGCTCATCCCTCCATGGCTAGCGCTCCCGTACCTGCTCCCGTATCCCCCATCGAAGACATCGTGGCCGACCTCCGGGCCGGAAAGATGGTGATCCTGGTCGACGAGGAAGACCGCGAGAACGAAGGTGACCTCATCATTGCGGCCGACCACGTCAGTGCGGAGGCCATCAACTTCATGGCCCGCTACGGCCGTGGCCTCATCTGTCTCACTCTCACCCGCGAGCGCTGCCACCATCTGGGACTGGCCCCCATGACCTCTCGCAACGGGGCACCGCACGGCACGGCCTTCACGGTGTCCATCGAGGCAGCCGAGGGCGTCACTACAGGCATCTCGGCAGCCGACCGCGCCCGCACCGTGCAGGCTGCCGTCGCGGCAAACGCCAAGCCCTCGGACCTGGTGCAGCCTGGCCACGTCTTTCCGCTGCAGGCCGTCGATGGCGGCGTGCTCATGCGTGCCGGCCATACCGAGGCGGGCTGTGACCTCGCTGCCATGGCGGGGTGCACGCCTGCCGCCGTGATCTGCGAAGTCATGAACGAGGACGGCACCATGGCACGCCTGCCCGACCTGCAGCTCTTCGCTGCCGAGCATGGTCTGCGCATCGGCACCATTGCCTCGCTCATCGAATACCGCAGCAAGCACGAGTCGCTGATCCGCAAGGTGGCCACCCGCCGCATGCTGACGGCCCAGGGCGAATTCACCGCCCATGCCTACCAGGACATGCATGGCCACAACCTGCATCTGGCGCTGGTGAAGGGCAGCTGGGAGCCTTCCGATCCCGTTCCCACCCGCGTGCACGAGCCACTGTCCGTGCTCGACGCCCTCGAAGTCGGCCGCAAGATGCACAGCTGGAGCCTGGAAGACAGCCTGCGCTACATCCACGAACAGCAGCGCGGCGTGGTGGTGCTGCTGAACTGCGGCGAATCCGCTGCCCAGCTGCTGGCCCAGTTCGATGGCACGGCCCAGGCTTCCCATGCCCCGGGCAAGAGCTTCGATCTGCGCAGCTACGGCATCGGGGCCCAGATCCTGCGTGAATGCGGCGTGCGCAAGCTCAACATTCTCGGCACACCGCGCCGCATGCCCAGCATGGCTGGCTACGACCTGGAAGTCGTCGGCTTCACTGCGGCTCCCCCCCAGAAATCCTGAAGGACTCCTTTCCCATGAAAAACGCAAACCAGGGCGACATCGCCAGCCTCACCAGCCAGCTCGACGGCAAGAAGCTCCGCATCGGCATCGTGCAGGCACGCTTCAACGAAGACATCACCAACGCACTGGCCGAATCCTGCCTGGCCGAACTCATGAAGCTCGGCGTGAAGGCCAAGAACGTCACCCTCGTGCAGGTACCCGGTGCACTGGAAGTGCCCCTGGCCCTGCAGGGTCTGGCCGACCGCTCCGACTACGATGCCCTCATCGCCCTCGGCTGCATCATCCGCGGCGAGACCTACCACTTCGAGCTGGTGGCCAACGAATCCGGAGCAGGCGTGACGCGCGTGGCGCTGGACCACGGTCTGCCGGTGGCAAACGCCATCCTCACCGTCGAGAACCTCAAGCAGGCCAAGGACCGCCAGATCGAAAAAGGCACCGATGCCGCCCGCGTGGCTGTCGAAATGGCCCTTCTGATGCGCAGCATGGTGAAAGTGGCATGAATTCCTCCTCCCGCACCTCTCCCGCCTCCGAGCTGACCCCCGAGCAGGCCCTGGCCCACAGCGTGCAGGCCGACCATGCGCCGGCCCCTGCCGAGCCCCCTGCTCCTCGCAAGCACACCGGCAAGACCGGACGCAGCCGCGCGCGCGAATTCATCCTGCAGGCGCTCTACCAGTATCTGGTGGGGCACAACGACGCTGCCGCCATCGACCAGTTCACCCGTGAACTCACTGGATTCCACAAGGGCGACGCCGCGCATTTCGATGCCGTCTTCCACGGATGCGTGCAGGAAGCCGAGGCGCTCGATGCCCAAATTGCCCCCCATCTCGATCGGGGCTGGAAGGAAATCTCCCCGGTCGAACATGCCTGCATGTGGATCGGCGTATACGAATTCCAGCATTTCCCGGATGTGCCCTGGCGCGTCGTGATCAACGAGTGCATCGAGCTGGCCAAGGCCTTCGGTGGTACGGACGGGCACAAATACGTCAACGGCGTTCTCAACGCCGTGGCTCCCGAGCTGCGCGCACTGGAGGTCGAAGCCGACCGCCAACGGAGCTGACCTGCCATGCATATCGCAGACCGCGCACGGCGCATCGAGCCGTTCTATGTCATGGAAATCTGCAAGGCCGCACAGGAGCTCCAACAGCGTTCCGGCAGCCATGCAGATCCCCTGCTCTACCTCAACATCGGCGAGCCCGACTTCACGGCTCCGCCCCTGGTGGCCCAGGCAGCCGAGCGCTGCATCCGCGACGGCAACACCCAGTACACCGCAGCCAACGGCCTGCCGGCCCTGCGTGAGCGCATCAGCGGCTGGTACGCCGAGCGCTTCGGTCTCTCCATCGACCCGGCCCGCATCGTGGTGACGGCCGGTGCCTCGGCTGCCCTGCAGCTGGTGTGCATGGCCCTCATCGAGCAGGGTGACGAAGTGCTGATGCCGGATCCCAGCTATCCGTGCAACCGACATTTCGTGAGTGCGGCAGAAGGCACGCCGCGCCTCATTCCCGCATCGGCCGAAGACCGCTTCCAGCTCAACGCCGCACAGGTCGAGGCCCACTGGACAGCCGCCACGCGCGGCGTGCTGCTGGCCAGCCCTTCCAACCCTACGGGAACCTCCATCGCGCCGGCCGCCCTCAAGTCCATTGTGGACGTGGTGCGTGCACGCGGCGGCTTCACCATCGTCGACGAGATCTATCTCGGCCTGAGCTATGACGATGCCTACGGACACAGTGCCCTGGAGCTGGGCGACGACATCATCAGCATCAACAGCTTCAGCAAGTACTTCAACATGACCGGCTGGCGCCTGGGCTGGGTGGTGCTGCCACCGGCACTCGCGCAGACGGTGGAACTGCTGAGCCAGCATCTCTTCATCTGCCCGAGCACCGTGGCCCAGCATGCCGCACTGGCCTGCTTCGAGCCCGAGAGCCTGCGCATCTACGAAGAGCGCCGCGCCGAATTCCGTGCCCGACGTGACTGGTTCGTACCGCAGCTCGACGCCCTCGGCATGCACGTGCCGGTCCGGCCCGATGGTGCCTTCTATGCCTGGGCTGACATCGGCAGCTGGCTGCCCCGCCTGGGAGTGGACAACAGCTGGGACGCCACCTTTGCCCTCATGGAACGGGCCCGCGTGGTGGTCACACCCGGTCGCGACTTCGGCACGGCAGACACCTCCCGGTTCGTGCGCTTCTCCACGGCCAACTCGCTTGCCCAGCTGCAGGAAGCCATTGCCCGACTGCAGCGGCTGGCCTGACCTCTTTCGCCGACCTGCTGCACTGCAACATCATGTTTCATTTTCAGGTGCGTGTTTACTGGGAAGACACGGATGCCGGGGGCATCGTCTTCTATGCTAACTACCTCAAGTTCTTCGAGCGCGCACGCACCGAATGGCTGCGCGCGCTCGGCGTGGAGCAGCATCGGCTGCGCGCGGAAACAGGAGGCATGTTCATCGTGAGCGCCACCGACATGTGCTATCACCGTCCGTCCCGGCTGGACGACCTGCTCTGGGTCTCGGCCCACCCGATGCAGGTCGGCCGCGCTTCGGCCGTCATCGTGCAGACAGCCCGACTCGGCCATGCCGAAGGCCCCCTGCTGGCCGAAGGCACCATTCGTCTGGGCTGGGTGGACAGCGAGCATCTGCAGCCGGCACGGATGCCTGCCGGTCTCCACGCCCTGCTGCAGCGCCACAGCCAGTGAGCCGCTGCGAGCGAGCTGCAAGCCCGTGACTGTCGACAGGGTACAGGTGCACCCTGTGCGCCCGTCTTCTGCGTTCTCTTTATCTTCTCCCGTTTCTCTCAGGCTCTTCCCATGAACTCCCCGGACATGAATCTCGTGCAGCTGGTGCTGCACGCCAGCTGGATCGTCAAGGCAGTGCTGGCTCTGCTGCTCGTCATCTCGGTCACGAGCTGGGCCGTCATTGCCGCCAAGATGGGAGCGCTTCGGCGCACCAGAGGGCTCAATGCACTCTTCGAGCAGCATTTCTGGTCGGGAGCGAGTCTCAATGAACTCTACGATGCAGCCAGCCGCAATGCCCGCTCGGCGGGCCCTACCGAGCGCATCTTTGCCAGTGGCATGCGCGAATTCCTGAAACTCCGCGAACGACAGGCCGGCGATCCGCTGCAGCTCGTGGACGGTGCCCGCCGTGCCATGCGGGCAAGCTTCCAACGCGAGACAGACATGGCAGAGAGCAAGCTGTCCTTTCTGGCATCGGTCGGCTCCATCTCACCCTATGTGGGCCTGTTCGGCACGGTATGGGGCATCATGCACGCCTTCACCGGCCTTGCGGGCATGGAGCAGGTGTCGCTTGCGACCGTGGCCCCCGGAATTGCCGAATCGCTGGTGACCACCGCTGTGGGCCTGTTCGCCGCCATTCCGGCCGTGGTGGCTTACAACTTCTTCGCCCGCGACATCGAGCGCATCACCGTGGCAGAGGAAAGCTTCATCGACGAGTTCTCCAACATCCTGCAGCGCAACGCGGCCAGCCGGCCTGCAGTGCAGGCGCCACCCGCGTCGGCCGACACCACCGCCTTCGCTGCCACCCGCTGAGTGCCCCATCGGAGAGGAGAAAGTCATGCCTGCAGTGGTCTCCCGAAGCAGTCGCCGCCGTCCCATCAACGAAATCAACATGGTGCCGTTCATCGACGTCATGCTGGTGCTGCTCATCATCTTCATGGTCACGGCACCCATGCTGCGTCCGGGCAAGATCGATCTGCCCAAGGTGGGCAAATCCAGCACGCAGAAATCGCAGGTCATCGTGTTGACCGTCAAGCCCGATGGCAGTCGACTGCTTGAAGACCAGACACAAACTCACAATCAACCCCAGAGCGTCGACAAGAACTCCATGCCTTCCACTCTGCAGCGCATGCTGCATGGGCGCAAGGATGTCACAGTGCTGATAAATGCCTCGGCCCAGCTCCAATACAAGGATGTCATGCAGGCCTATGAAGACCTGCAGCACGCCGGCGCACCGCATATTGCCTTGGGCGTATTGAGCACCCCCAAGAAATAGCCCTATTCCCACGCACGCTTCCCGTGTCACATACCCCTGATCTCTCCTCCCACGAAGGGCTGCTTCCGCCCCGGGAACCCTTCCGGCCCGCTGCCTGGCTCGTGGCGCTGCTGATCCATCTGGGGCTGCTCGGACTGCTGGCGTGGGCCACGCACTGGGCTGTGGACACGCCCGCAGGAGAAGCCGTGGTGGCTGAAGTCTGGGACTCCACGCCTTCGGAGGAAGGCCAGTCCGGAACAGGTGGTGGCCAGTCTGCCCCAGAAGCGACTGCTGCCCCGACAACAGCTGCAGCAGCTCCCACAGAGGCCGATGTCGCCGATGCGCGCCACGCGGCGGAAGCACAGCAGGCCCGCGCCGCTGCGCATGCAGCGCAGCTGGCTGCAGCCAGACAGGCAAGGGAACAGGCCCGCGAAGCCGCACGGCAGCAGGCCGAAGCACAGCAGGCACAAGAAGAGGCCCGACAACAGACCGAGGCACGCGAGAAGGAGCGCGCCCGCAAGACCGAGGAAGCCGCCCAGGCCCGGCAGCGCCACCTGCAGGCCATGGCCGAGGCACGGCAGGCAGCACAGCAACAGGAAGCGGATGTGGCTCTGCGCCGCCAGCGCCATCTGCTCCAGCAGAAACAGGAGGCGCATGCCGCCGAACAGGCCCGCCGGCAGGCTCAGGCTGCGCAGGCTGAAGCGGAACGCCAGGCCCATGCCGCTCAACTGAAAAAGGCACGGCAGCAGGAAGCTGCCGCCCGCGCGGCCGAGGCCCGCAAGGCCCGTGCAACGGCTGCCGCTCAGGCCAAGGCACAAGCCAGGGCTGAAGCAGCCTCTGCCGCACGCAGTCAGGCGCGTGCCGCTGCAGCGGCAGCAGCTCAGAAGGCCAAGGCCGAGAAGATGGCTGCAGCCCGCATCGCCCGTGAAAAGGCACGGGCAGAGGCAGGCCGCCAGTCCGAAATCGCCCGCATGGCACGCATGGCTGCAGGCACCAGCCTGGGCGGATCGGGAGGAGACGCGCATGCCCGCGGAACCGGCGCTGGAGGCAAGGGACAGAAGGGAACAGGCAAGGATGCCACCTCACGTGGCGGATTCTCTGCCAGCTATGCAGCACGGGTTCGCAACAGGGTCTACCCCAACATCCGCTTCCATGGAGGCAATGACGGAGCGCCGGTGACGGTGGTGCGCGTCAGGGCCGGAGCGGATGGGCACATTCTCTTCAGCCGTGTCGTCAAGCCCAGCACCGATCCCGACTGGGATCAGGCCGTGCTCAATGCGCTGGAACGCACAGGGACCCTGCCTGCCGATGTCGATGGTCAGGTGCCCCAGGTGCCGTTCACCATCACCTTCAAGCGGCATTGAGGCTGCGCGGCCACGCCGGCAGGAGCGGCATGGCTCGCACGTCTGGGCACTGCCTCGCGCCTGTCATGCGCGCCCCTGCACGAGCGGCCCTCGACGGCTCGCTCATGCCTGCCCGTCATGCCCGTGCGATCAGATCGATCGCCGCGATGCTCACTCGTACATGATGCGTGCAGACCCCTGCGACAGCAGGGCCTGCCACCGCGCCATGGCGGCATCGCTCGGGTAGAAGCGCGAGGCTGGTCCCAGCGCCAGCAGCCCCTGTACCGGACGGGTGGGGGACGACGTCTCTGCCCCGCTCTGCCCTGCCCTGTCCGCCTGTTCCCCTTCTTCAGGGCGAATGCGGATCTTCAGCCGCACCGCCAGCCCGCGCACGATCTCGTCCCCAGTCTCCAGCACCTCCTTCTCGGGCGGATGTTCCTGCAGCACACGGGCCACATCGGGCCCCACCTGTCCAGGGGCCAGCAAGCCCACATCGGCCAGCAGGTACTTGCCGAACCGGCAGCGTGCCGCCGGCAGGCTCCAGGCCTGCTGCACCGTGAGACGAATGCCACCGCTGAACTTGTCGAAGCGTGGCACAGCCTGCGCCACCACCAGCGCATCATCGACCAGCAGACCTGGACTGGCGGACCATACGGACTCATCTGCACTCGCATCGATGACGCCCGACTTGTCGTCGAGCTTGAACAGCGCGAGCTTGCCGCTGCGGCCATTGATGACACGGAAATCACCGACAATGCCGGCCACCAGCACCGGATCGCGGCTGTCCGTCAGATCGGCGATGCGCAGCCGCGCAAAACGCCGCACCTCGTCCTCGTTCTCGTCGAACAGGTGCCCCGAGAGAAAGAACCCAATGGCGGTCTTCTCCTGCACAAGGCGCTCCTTGATGCCCCAGGGCGTGGCTGGAACCATGGGAGGCTCGTCCGTGCTGCTCCCTGGACCATCCAGCATGTCGAACAGCCCCACCTGGTTGGCATTGGCTGCCTGGCTGGCCGCGTACTCAAACGCCAGATCGATGTTGGCCATGAGCTGTGCCCGGTTGCGATCGAGCGCATCGAAGGCACCTGCCTTGATGAGGGCCTCGACCGTGCGCTTGTTGATGCGGGTACGGTCGACACGGTTGCAGAAGTCGAACAGGCTGGTGAAGGCCCCCCCTTCTTCGCGCGCCTCGGTCAGTGCCTTGATGGCATTCTCGCCGGTGCCCTTGATCGCCCCCAGCCCATAGCGGATGACCTGATCCGACACCGGCTCGAACCGGTAGGCACTGCGGTTGACATCGGGCAGCTCGCAGGTGAGCCCCATCTTGACCGCGTCCTCGTACAGCACCTTGAGCTTGTCGGTGTCGTCCATTTCGATGGTCATGTTGGCGCAGAAGAACTCGGCGGTGTAATGCACCTTGAGCCAGCCCGTCTGATACGCCAGCAGCGAATAGGCCGCCGCGTGCGACTTGTTGAAGCCGTAGCCTGCGAACTTCTCCATCAGGTCGAAGACCTCGTCGGCATTCTCCTGGCTGATGCCCTTCTTGGCCGCACCGGCACGGAAGATTTCCCGGTGCTTGACCATCTCCTCAAGCTTCTTCTTGCCCATGGCCCGGCGCAGCAGGTCGGCACCCCCGAGGCTGTAGCCACCCAGCACCTGGGCGCTCTGCATGACCTGCTCCTGATAGACCATGATGCCGTAGGTCTCGGCCAGCACCTTCTCGAGCAGCGGATGGGGATAGATCACCTCCTCGCGGCCATGCTTGCGGGCAATGAAGCTCGGAATCAGATCCATGGGGCCTGGACGATAGAGCGCATTCAGGGCGATCAGATCCTCCAGCCGCGTCGGACGCGCGTCCCGGAGCATCGACTGCATGCCCCGGCTTTCGAACTGGAACACCGCCTCGGTATTGCCCTCCTGAAACAGCCGGTAAGTGGCCCTGTCATCGAGCGGAATCTGGTCGAAGTCGAAATGCTCCTGCCCCTTGTGGCGCCCACAGATGAATTCCCGGGCCAGCTCCATGATGGTGAGCGTGGCCAGCCCCAAGAAGTCGAACTTCACCAGACCGACGGCTTCCACGTCCTCCTTGTCGTACTGGCTCACGGCCGATTCGCTGCCTGGCTGCTGGTAGAGCGGGCAGAAATCGGTCAGCTTGCCCGGAGCGATCAGCACCCCCCCCGCATGCATGCCGATGTTGCGGGTCAGCCCTTCGAGCTGCTGCGCCATCTCGATGAGCGTCCGCACCTCGTCGTCGTGCGAGATGCGCTCGGCAAGCTGAGGCTCCATCTCGATGGCGTAGTTGTTTTTGTCGCCCTCTTTCTTTTCGGCTGGCGGGTACTGCAGCGTCACATGCATGCCCGGCTTGTTCGGCACGAGCTTGCTGATGCCGTCGCAGAAGGTATAGCTCAGGTCCAGCACCCGCCCCACATCCCGGATGGCGGCCCGCGCGGCCATGGAACCGAACGTGGCAATCTGGCTCACGGCATCGCGCCCGTAGCGATCCTTCACATAGTCGATCACACGGTCGCGGTTGGTCTGGCAGAAGTCGATGTCGAAGTCAGGCATCGACACCCGTTCCGGATTCAGGAACCGTTCGAACAGCAGGTTGTACGTCAGCGGGTCGAGATCCGTGATGCGCAGCGCGTAAGCCACCAGCGAACCGGCTCCTGACCCCCGCCCCGGCCCCACCGGACAGCCATTGTTCTTGGCCCAGTTGATGAAGTCCTGCACGATCAGGAAGTAGCCCGGGAACCCCATCTGCAAAATGGTGCCCAGCTCGAACTCCAGACGCTCCTCGTAGTGGGGGCGCTCCTCGTTGCGCCGGGCCTCGTCGGGATACAGGTGGGCGAGCCGTGCCTCCAGCCCCTCGTGGGAGAGCTTGCGGAAATACTCCTCCATCGACAGCCCGTCGGGAATCGGATAGTTGGGCAGCTGAGGCTTGCCGAGCGTGAGCGTGATGGCACAGCGTCGCGCAATCTCGACCGTGTTGGCAATCGCGGAAGGAATGTCGGCGAACAGGGCCTCCATCTCCGCCGTGGTGTGGAAGTACTGCTGGTGCGTGAATCGACGCTGGCGCCGCTGGTCTCCCAGAATCTCCCCTTCTGCAATGCAGACCCTTGCCTCGTGGGCCTCGAACTCCGCCGCCGTCATGAACTGGATCGGATGGGTGGCCACCACCGGCAGCTGCATGCGCTGCGCCAGCCGCACGGCAGCCACCACATGAGACTCGTCCGTCCCCCGTCCTGCACGCTGCAATTCCAGATAGAAACGGTTGGGAAAGACCTCCTCGCACTGCAGCGCCAGCGCATGCGCCTGCTCCATGTCTCCCGCCAGAAGCGGCAGTCCAAGCGGCCCCGCCTGTGCGCCAGACAGCAGAATCAGCCCGCCAGACAGCTCCCGCATCCACTCCCATTTCATGGTGGCCTGCGGCTTGGAGCCGATGGCCTGCCAGCCCCGCGTCAGCAGCTCGCACAGATGCAGATAGCCCTCATGACTCTGCACCAGCAGGATCATGCGCGGCAGCGGACGATCCTTGGCGGGTGGCACCAGTCCCTCGACCATCACCTCGGCGCCCAGAATCGGTTGCACCCCTTTCTTCTGCGCGGTCTTGTAGAGCTTGAGTGCTCCGAACATGTTGTTGAGATCGGTCAGCGCCAGGGCAGGCTGACCATCCCGCGCGGCTGCAGCAACAGCCTTGTCGACACGCACGGTGCCATCGACCACGGAAAACTCGGAATGAAGACGGAGGTGCACAAACATGTCGGTCATTGTAGGTGGCCGGGCGTCCCGCTGCCTCCGAGCCAGACGGGTAACCGACCGCAGGTCTCTTTCTGCAGGAAGAGCGATCGCATCCTCCACAGGGAGCCACGTCACATAAATGACACAGATGTGGAAACTGTCACAGTCTCCTCCAAGCCGACCACCAGAAAACGAAATTTTCCATTCATCATTGCGCCGACAAAGACAGTTGCACGTTGTCCAAAAAATTAAATTAATGAATAATTATCTTCATGAATCTTCGTTACACGATGAACGCAGATTGGCTCGCCAGCAGTTTCGGCATATCTCTTAAGGAACTGACACCATGACCCGGTCGCTCACCATCAGCTGCATCGGCCTGACCCATGCGGAAGCCACGCTCATCCAAACCATCCTGAAGCTTTCCTCCAACCCCTACGTCCGTCAATGGCGCTGGGTGAATAGTGTGGATGAAGCTCCTCTGGCAGCTGTCCTGCTGGGAGAACATGTGGAGGTGACCACCCTGTCCATGGAAGGAATGAATGCCATCGCCCAGGCGGGCGCACGCCTGTGCATCGGACAGCCTCACAGTCCGCTGGACATGGCCCACGACATCATGCCTCGCCCCATCCGGGCTGAATGCCTGCTGGACTGGCTGGCACGCAAGACCCCAGGCTATGTGGAGAAGCCATCCGCCGGCAATGGAGAGCCACCTCAACGCTCTGCCCCCATCGTTGCGGGGCTGGGGCATTCCGATATCCGGCTCACTCGCTGGCCTTCCACGGTATTCCTGCGGGGTGATGCCACTCGCATCCGCCTGTCTGCCCTGCTGTCCAAGCGCTCGATGAGCATTGCCAAGCTCTCCGTGGTCAGCGGCGAAAGCATGAAAACCTGTGACGACTTCGTACACGAGCTGCAGACTGCCAAGCTGCTGGAAGTTCGCCCCAGAGCCCACCACGATATCGCATCCGCCACGGCAGTTTCTCATCCCCATGCTGTCATGGCTGCAGCCAATGCATCCTTTACGCCCATCCAAACCCGGCAAGACAGCACTGCTCCTCAGGCCTCCAAGCCGGCAGCCGCGCTGGGATTCTTCCAGAATCTGCGCCGTCACCTGGGACTCTGAGCTTCCTTCAGGTCGCGCAGGGAAAAATGGTCTGGCCTCCCTGCCTTCCCGGAGGCAGGGGTGGTGTCCAGTTGTTTCCCCTGCGCAAACCTGTCGTGGCGCACGAAAAATGAATGACCCCGTGATAGACTGATCCGACATTCACACCACAAGAACAGATGGAACACAGGTGTTTGTGCATGATGCCGCACGCCCTGTATCTGTCGCTGCAAGTCGATCCACGGGAGGATCATGGTCAGCATCACTGGGATGGCCACCGCACCGGCCATCCGGCTACACCGGATTGCTGCACGCCTGCATTTTCACAGGAAGCAGCCTTTCAGAGGGCATGCGCTTGTCCTGCATGCCCTTTCTGCCTGTCTCCTGTTCCCCTTTTCATCTTTCCCCATGCATGCGGCCGCTCTGCGCAGGGCAGCTGAACTGAACTGAGCTGTGTGCTGCCATGGAGATCATCCACTCTCTCCCCTGTTCTTCATCCGTCATGAGCGAACTCAAGATCCTGTTCACAGGCACCATGGGCGCTGGCAAGACGACTGCCATTGCCGCCATCAGCGACATCGCTCCCGTGGTCACCGATGTGGCCAATACCGACACCAGCGTAGCCAAGGCGCGCACGACCGTAGGCCTCGATTTCGGCCTTGTGTCGCTGGCCGATGGCAACCGCATGCGCCTGTTCGGCACCCCAGGCCAGGAACGTTTCGACTTCATGTGGAAAATCCTGGCCCAGAATGCCTTCGGCCTCATCATCCTGATCGACAACTCGCGCCCGGACCCGGTGCAGGATTTCCGCATCTACCTCGACGGATTTTCTGACGACCTGCGCATGCTCCCCTGCACGGTGGGTGTAGGACGCACCGAATCGCACCCCCTGCCCAACCTCGAAGCCTATGTCGACGAGATGGCGCAGCGCGGGCTGGTGTTTCCCGTTCTTCCCGTGGATGTGCGGCGCAAGCAGGACGTGCTGCTGCTCCTCGACACGCTCATCGCCCAGAACGAATCCGCTCTCGATATTGTCCTTCCAGGAGATTCCACCCCATGACTACGCTTCCCGCCCACATCACGGCTGCTGCCCAGCAAGAGGTGCACCGGCTGCTGCAATCGGTCGACGGCTTGCAGGCTGCCGTCGTTGCCACGGTGGACGGCTTCGAGGTGGCCCAGGCCAGCCATGCCACCATCGATGCGGCCCGCATGGCTGCCATGGCCAGCTCGGTATGTGCCCTGGGCGAAGCCGTGGCCCGCGAGGCAGGGCTGGGCAACTACGTCAGCGCCACCATCGAGGCTGCGCAGGGCCGCGCCATTCTCTATGCCATTCCACGGGCCGATGTCCCGCTCGTTCTGCATCTGCTGGCCTCGGAGCAGAGCATGCTCGCCCATATCATGTACGCTGCCCGCCAGACAGCCGACACTCTTTCCGCATCATGAACACGCCTGAAATTCACTCCCATCTGGATGCCCTTGCCGCGCTGCCCGGCATCTCGGCCTGTGCCCTTGCAGATCCGGAAACCGGCATGGTGCTCTTCATGAGCGGCGGCCACGAGCACATGGAGCCGCTGGTGGAAACCGCCACCGACTACTGGCGGCTCTACACGCGGCTGCAGAACCATTTCGACAAGCTGGGCCCCCTGCAGACCTGCGCCATGATCCATGCACATGGCATGCTCACGCTGGCGCCCTGCGGCACGACCATGATCATAGTCACGATCACCCACCGCATGCAGATCGACTGGAAGGCATGGCAGGAAGAAGTCACCCAGATCGCAGCGCTGATGGGCTGAGCGGTCTTGTCTGTATTTTTTGACCTCGAACAATAAAATAATATTTAATTCTTCGTGCGATGAATTTGGACACTGCATTAATTTTTGTAAAATAGCCATGCAGAAAAATCAAACAGGTTACGTAGCTGCATGGAATGCAAACAAAACCTGTTTTTCCTTCACTTTAATGGGGTAACAAAAATGGCCACCATCAAGCAGACGCTGGACGAACTCATGAGCCTGGATGGCGCAATGTGCGCAGCCGTTGTCGATTCCGCCAGCGGCATGATGCTCGGATCCGCAGGTTCCGGCATCGACATGGAAATTGCAGCCGCAGGCAACACGGAAGTGGTGCGTGCCAAGATCAAGACCATGCGCGCGCTGGGGCTCAACGACGTGATCGAGGATATCCTCATCTCTCTGGGCAAGCAGTACCACATCATCCGTCCGTCTGCCCGTCAGGAAGGCGTCTTCATCTATCTGGTGATGGACCGTGCGCGTGCCAACCTGGCCATGGCCCGCCGCAAGACGCAGGATGCGGACAAGGAAATGATGTTCTGAGGACATTCCTCACGCAGATGCAGGCATCCACAGTGTGGGTGCTGCGGCAGGGTCTCTGAAGGCCCACCAGACAAAACCCATCCGGAAACAGATGGGTTTTTCTTTATCTTTTCCAGCACATACAGAAGATGTATGCAGATTCTGAATCTGCGCCGCCATGGAGGCTTTTTCTCTCCTGGTGCGATTTTCAGATAGCTCCAGACAGCACCCTTTTTACATTGCAGAATAAAATGCATGCTATTGTTTGCAATATGCAGGCCATAAAAAAGCTTCTCAGGAAATGATTTCCTGAGAAGCCAGATAACCGTCTTGACCAGTTGCCGATGTGTTGCTTAAAACCTCGGTTTTATACGCAAAACAGCAACCGGTTCACATCAGGCCTGCTTGGACAGACGGGCTGCCATTTCCGTGATGCGCTTGCCGTAGGCTGCGGCGGTATCCAGGTCACCCTGCAGCATTTCGGTCACGCTGGCATCCGAGGGAGTCTGGCCGAGCAGACCGACAGAGCCACCGAGGTTGTTGATGTCGTTGCGGGATGCGGCCTTGGTGTTGGCCGGCAGCAGACCCAGGCTGACCCACAGGCCGCCATGCTGGCAAGCCAGCGTGGTGAGGTAGGACAGAGTGCTTTGCTTGTCGCCATTGAGGCTGGCGCTGTTGGTGAAGCCACCAAACACCTTGTCCTGCCACTGACGGGTGAACCAGGCCTTGGAGGTGGCATCTGCGAACTTCTTGAACTGCCAGCTGGGGCCGCCCATGTAGGTCGGCGTGCCGAAGATGATGGCATCGGCAGCAGCCAGAGTGTCCCATGCGCCTTCGGGCAGATTGCCTTCGGCGTCGATGGCGATCAGTTCGGCTTCGGCTCCCTGGGCCACGGCCTGGGCCAGACGCTGGGTGTGGCCGTAGCCGGAGTGATAAACGACGACAGTACGAACATTCGACATGGTGAGCTCCTCGAAAAAAACACAAAAGAACGATGGCACATGATGCATGCAGGGCCAAAGACCCTGCATGCGCGGAAAAAATCAACGGGTGGTAGTGCTGCGGCGGGCGTCCAGGCTCCAGGCACCGGCTCCCATGCCTGCCAGGATCAGCAGCCCACCTGCCACGGCGATGTTCTTGTTGAACAGCAGGGTGGTCACCATCTTGGCAGCCTCAGGGGCGGCCCAATAGGCGTGGAAGAAGTAGCTGGCCACGAGGGTGAAGAACGCCAGCACGATGGCTGCGATGCGCACGCGATAGCCCAGGATCAGGGCAAGGCCGCCGCCGATTTCCACCACCAGCGCCACCAGGGCTGCCAGCTGCGGTACCGGAAGACCAGCGGAGGCAATGTAGCCGACGGTGCCGGCAAAACCGAGCACCTTGCTGATGCCGGCGGGAAGGAACAGATAGGCCATGAGCAGGCGACCCGCCAGGGCCAGCGCAGCAGAGGCATTGCCAGAAGAGGAAGCGGAAGGGGTCAGGGTAGAAGACATGAAATTTTCCTGAAAGTGAAGGGCAAGATAAAAAGAAAACGAAAAAATGGAGGTGGGTATCGCTCAGGTCTGCCTATTGCGCAGCCAGATCGAACACGAGCACTTCGGCCTGATGGCCATGGGAGAGGAGGACCTCCGGTTCCTGCTCCAGCAGGGCGGTATCTCCCGCCTGCAGAGGTTGGCCATCGATCTCGATCTGCCCGCAGGCCACGAACACACAGGCCTTGCGACCTTGTGCGAGCGAAACCTGTGCCTGGGCATCGGCATCCAGAAGGCCCGCATACAGGCGGGCATCTGCGTGCAGGGGGAGCACTCCAGCAGGGGCCTGCGCGGCGGGGGCAGCCAGCAGACGCAGGTGGCCGGAATCAGCGGCAATGCCTGTTTCCTGCTGGGCGTAGCCGGGCGTCAGGCCCAAGGCATCGGGCAGCAGCCAGATCTGCAGAAAATGTGTGGTGGCCGCTGCATCTGCGTTCTGCTCGCTGTGCAGCACCCCCGTGCCTGCCGTCATGCGCTGGATCTGTCCGGGAACGATGGTGGTGCCGTTGCCCATGCTGTCCTGGTGTGACAGGGCTCCTTCGAGCACATAGCTCAGGATTTCCATGTCGCGGTGACCGTGGCGCCCAAAACCGGTGCGGGGAGCGATGCGGTCTTCGTTGATGACGCGCAGATTGCCCCACCCCATCCACTCGGGGTCGTAGTAGTCGGCAAACGAAAAGACATGCCGGGTATCGAGCCAGCCATGGTGGGCATGGCCTCGCTGCGCAGCGCGTCGGATGATGATCATGGTGAAGTGTCCTGGAGTCCTGGTGGCGTCCTGCCATCCCGGAAGGGGGAGTGACAGGAAGCAGAAGCGGCATAAGCTGTTTCGTTGAGGACAACTGTATCGGCCCAGGTTTCCCCAGAAATACATCAAAATCGTATTTTTCATTCAATAAATTCGAACAGACATGTCCAAGACCGCCATCCGCGACATCATCACCCCCACCAATCTGCACATGCTGCAGACGGCGGCCCGCCTGGGCAGTTTTGCAGCGGCCGCCCGTGAGCTGGGGCTGGTGCCGAGCGCGCTCACCTACCGCATCCGTGCGATGGAGGATGCGCTGGACGTGCTTCTCTTCGACCGCAGCCGCCGGCAGGCCCATCCCACCCCGGCGGCCCTGGAGCTCATCCGCGAAGGATCACGCATCCTCGCGGACATGGACACCATTGCCCACCGCGTGCAGCGCGTGGCCACGGGATGGGAACCCCAGCTCACTGTCGTGATCGAGAACCTGCTAGACATGCCCACGGTGCTGGAGCTCTGCGAGTCGTTCTACACACTGGGGGCTCCCACGCGCCTCAAGATTCGGGAGGAGGTCATGACGGGCACGCTCGAAGCCCTCACCAGCGGCCAGGCCGATCTGGCCCTGGGGGTGCTGCTGGATGCGGACTGGAACACGCCGCACATTCTTCATCGCCCGCTCGGAGCCATCGAATTCATCTATGCCGTGGCTCCCCACCACCCGCTGGCCGCCGTCGATCGGCCCCTGACCCCCGAGGACCTGCTGCCCTACCGGACCGTGGCGGTGGCCGACAGCGTCCAGCGCGGCAGCGGCCGCAGCGTGGGACTGCTGAGTGGACAGGATGTCCTCACCGTGCCGGACATGGCCACCAAGATCGCGGCCCAGATTCGCGGCATCGGCGTGGGGCATGTGCCCAACACCATGGCCATGCCCTACCTGCAGACCGGCAGGCTGGTGCGCAAAACGCTCGCCCAGCCGCTGCGCAGCACCCATTTCACCAGCCACTATGCCTGGCACGATCCCCATGGCGAACCAGGGCGGGCGCTGCGCTGGTGGCTGCAGCAGCTCGACAGTGCCGTGACGCGCGAGGCCCTGCTGATGGGGCGTCACGCCCCGCTCTGAGCCCCAAGGCCAGGCTCCCCTGCTCCTTCGCGCAGGACTGCGCGTACCGTACACTTTCCAATGCCATGTACATCGGTCGCTTTGCCCCCTCCCCCACCGGATCCCTGCATGCGGGCTCATTGGTGGCGGCCCTGGCCAGCTGGCTCGATGCGCGCGCGCATGGCGGACGCTGGCTGGTCCGCATCGAGGACGTGGACACCCCACGCTGCAGTCCCGCCGCGCATGCCGAAATCCTGCGCCAGCTCGTCCGCCACCATCTGATTCCCGATGCCGAGCCCTGGGTGCAGTCCCATAGGGGAGATGCCTATCAGGCTGCACTCGACAGGCTGGTGGCCCGGAAATGGGTCTACCCCTGTGCCTGCTCGCGCAAGGACATCCTGACACGGCTGATCGCGCTCGGCCAGGCTCCGCAGCGGGGCGCGGAGCTCGTCTATCCCGGAACCTGTCGACCGCCTGCAGGACTGCATGGTCGCCCGGCCCGCGCCTGGCGACTGCATGTCGCAGCCGTGCAGCAAACACGTCCCGACACACCTTCGGTCTCCCTTCCTGCCACCTGCTGGACGGACCGTCGGCTGGGTCCACAGAGCCAGTGCGTGCAAACCGCCGTGGGCGACTTCGTACTGCGCCGTGCGGATGGTCTGTGGGCCTATCAGCTCGCCGTCGTGGCAGATGATGCCGCACAAGGCATCACGGATGTGGTCCGAGGAGAAGACCTCGCGGACAATACGGCCCGGCAGATCGTGCTCCAGCAGGCGCTCGGGTTCCCTCGCCCCCGCTATCTGCACACGCCGCTCGTGCTCGGAGCCAACGGCGAAAAACTCTCCAAGCAGAACCAGGCCCAGCCCCTGCCCGAAGGCGATGCCCGGCAGATGCTGCACAACCTGCAGCAGGCTGCCCAGTGCCTCGGCCTGCCACCCGTCCCCGAAGGCACCGCCCTGCCCGATGCCCAGGCCACCTGGGTGCAGGCATGGGCCGCTCGCTACAATCGCTGATCGCCCCGATCGGCGGCGCGTGCCCTCGCGCGTTCCCTCCCACTCCGCATCCTCGCCATGTCCGACAGCCAGACCTCTCCCGACTCCCAGGTCCCCTCCTCCTCTTCTCCTGCAGCGGGGGCCGCTCCTGCCGATGTGGCCCATCCGCGTGCCATCCGCACCTTCGTGCGACGCGCTGGACGTGTCACCACCGGGCAGGCCAAGGCCTATGCCCAGTGGGGAGAGACCTATCTGGTGCCCTATGCCCCTACCCCCTTCGATGCACCGGCTGCCTTCGGTCGGTCGGCCCCCCTGGTACTCGAAATCGGATTCGGCATGGGTGAAGCCACCGCACACATCGCCGGCACGCTGCCCGACATCAACTTCCTGTGCTGCGAGGTCCACGAGCCCGGCATCGGTGCCCTGCTCAAGCGCATCGGAGAACAGAACCTCACCAATATCCGGATCTGCCCGCACGACGCCGTCGAAGTCCTCGACCACATGCTGCCCCCCGGCAGCCTGCACGGCGTGCACATCTTCTTTCCGGATCCGTGGCACAAGACCCGCCACCACAAGCGCCGGCTCATCCAGCCACCGCTCGTGCACAAGCTCGCGCAACGGCTCGCCCCCGGTGGCTACCTGCACTGCGCCACCGACTGGCAACCCTACGCCGAGCAGATGCTCGAAGTCCTCTCTGCAGAGCCCCTGCTTGCCAATGCCAGCCCCCATCCCGATGGCTACGCCGACAAGCCGCACTACCGCCCGCTGACCAAGTTCGAGAAGCGCGGTCTGCGGCTGGGCCACGGGGTATGGGATCTGGTGTTCCACCGGCGACCCTCCTGATCCTGCAGGACACACCGGGGCCCTGTCCACCGCCATGAAGCCTCCTGCTGCGCTTCCGTGTCCTGTGCACTTCCGTCTGCAGCCTTCGCCCCGCCCCCTGTCAGATTGAGGAAATCGGAGTAGGCTATAAAAACCGTGCGGTGTATCCCCGCGAGACACCGTGCCCAGGGTTCCGGCACCGTCCTCGGCCCGTCAGACACAAGGAGAGCACCTCATGGCCCCCACCACCGACCGTCCTTCCGGCACATCCCTCGGCAAGCAGCTCGAACGTCTGCTCCCATCGGCACTGTCCTCGATCGGCATGGCAGGGCTCGTCAATGCGCGTCGGCTCGATCCTTCCGTCCCGGACACTACCGTGCCTTCCCGCTCCACACAGGAGCGTCTCGACAGCTACCTGCGGCAAGACCCCGAAGCGCTCACCCCGCGCAGCCTGCGCAAGGTACTGACCGATCTGCAGGCCATCGTCGACACACGGGTCAGCGAAGTCGAGGGCGTCCGCAAGGCGGACCCCTTTGTCTCCTGGTACCATCAGGCCAGTCCCGAAGCACGTGCAGATGCCTGGCGGCTGATGACCGAGCAATTCGCCCCCGACCCCCAACAGGTCCGCCAGGCCAGAGAAGCCTACGATGCCGCCCTCGGCACCCCCGAGGAAGCACAGGCCGAAATCCGTCTGCGCAAAGCCTTTCATTCCCCCCGCACCCGGCTGCTCCAGCGCATAGCGGCCTCCCGGGATGGCATGCGCTTCCTGCTCGACCTGCGCACCGAGGTGCTGGCTGCACTCCGGCGCGAACCGACCCTTGTGCCGCTCGACGCCGAGCTCGAAGCCCTGTTCACCAGCTGGTTCGACATCGGTTTTCTGGAACTGCGCACCATCAGCTGGGACTCTCCCGCCTCGCTCATCGAGAAACTCATCCGCTACGAGGCCGTGCACGACATCGTGAGCTGGGAGGATGCCAAGAACCGCCTCGACAGGGACCGGCGCTGCTTTGCCTTCTTTCACCCCCGCCTGCCCGACGAGCCCCTCATCTTTGTCGAGGTGGCCCTCACACGTGCCATTTCCGACAGCATGGTGCCGCTGCTCGACATCCATGCAGGCCCCGTCGACCTGCAGAAGGCCAACACCGCCATCTTCTACTCCATCAGCAACACCCAGACCGGGCTGCGTGGTGTGGGGTTTGGCGATTCGCTCATCAAGCGCGTCGTGGAAGCCCTGCAGCACGAGCTGCCCCAGATCAGGCGCTTCTCCACCCTTTCCCCCATTCCAGGCCTGCGCAAGTGGCTCGACCGCAACGCTGCGCATGTGGCCCAATCCCTGACGCCCAAGACCCTGCAACAGCTGCGCAAGCAGCACCCCGAGCTTCCTGCCGATACCTGGCAGGATCAGTGGCCTGCCCTGCTGACCCTGCACGCCTCCCGCGATGAGGAAGACATGCTCCAGCAGCTCCTGCGCAAGGCTGCCGCCATGTACCTCACCGGCATCGGCAAGGACGGGCGTCCACTCGATGCCGTGGCCCGCTTTCACCTGGGCAACGGTGCGCGTGTCGAGCACATCCACTGGGACGCCGACCCTTCGCCCAAGGGAGAGAAACAGTCCTACGGTCTGATGGTCAATTACCTCTACAACCTCGATCGTCTGGACCGCAATCGCGAAAGACTGGCCCAAGGTAAGGTCGCCACCTCGCGCGAAGTGGGTGCCCTGGCTGCCCTGTGATGGCTTGAATCACGGCATTTTCCCGGGACGGTGAGGAAATCCGTCCCGGCCCATCGGCCGCACACCATGGGGATGAGAAAGCCGATGCATTCCCGACAAAATCACTTTCCCATTCGATGGCTCCCGAAAACCGGGAAATTCGATGGCGTCGGCCCGTGGCGTCCGGCACTCCGCAGGTTCACTCCACATGAACCTGGCATGCCGTCAACGCCCTGCACTTTTTGCCCGTTCGATCTGCTCCTGCAGAGCTGGCAAGGAATGCTCTCTACAGAGCCAGACAGACGCTGGGGCACTCCTTTGTCATTCACCCGCGATAATAAACAGGCATTAATTCAGAATGTTATGGATCGACCATTATTTTAATTTTTATTAAAATATATGGATTACAAAAAAACCTATAAACTCACACTCACTTGATGCGTATCAAAAATCGCAGGAAGTGATCCTGATTCAATCTTTCCACATTTTTGATTCACTGCTTCAGTGCGGCATGCCCATATGCCGCAACCTTTGCACACACTCAACCACAGGGAGCAAACGGCATGGCCCGTATCGAATGGACACCCGAACTCGACACCGGCATTGATGTGATCGACGACCAGCACCGCCGCATCGTCGAATACATCAACGATCTCTACGATGCCAAGATGCGCAACGACCGCGAAGCCATGGCCGAAGTGATCGACAACGTGATCGACTACACCCTCTCGCATTTCGGCTTCGAGGAAGTCATGATGCAGGACGCTGGCTACGAATTCCTCAACGCCCACAAGCGCGTGCACGAGATGTTCGTGCAGCGCGTGGCTGGTCTGGCCCAGCGCTTCAAGGATGGGGAAGACGTCGGCGCCGAACTGCATGCCCTGCTCTCGCGCTGGCTCATCAACCACATCCTCAAGGAAGACCACCACTACGTCCCTGCCGTCAAGGCCATGACCGAGCGCAACTCCCATCAGGAACAGGCCAAGCGCAAGGGCTGGATCTCCCGCTTCTTCGGAGGCTGATGCTTCTGCTCGGGTCTGCCGCGACCAGGTCGCATGGTTCCGGCTCCCGTCACCGATCGAGACAAGGCAGCACTCCGTATGACTGGCTGCTGCCGCGTTCCTGGCGCCCCTCCCGAAGGGGCGCCTCGTTTTCAGCTGGTGCAGCAGTATGGAGCTGAGCTTCAGCACACCCGCGCTGTCCCACAGCGGTGCGCCCTGCTGCCCACAGGGTGCGCACCGCAGTCCCCCATCGAACAGGCTTTGCAACACCCGCTGGAACCTGCAGGAACGCCTCTTCATCCTAGGGAAAACGCGCAATTTTTCCGCAAGCGCAGAGTCAGCGCAGACTGTAACCAGCGTGGTATTCTTGGCGGCTATGGTCTACAGCCCGGCTCCCTCTGGGATCTGGCAGCGCACTGGCCTCCGAACATGCCCGGCAATACAGGCAGCATCCGTCCTTGCTGCGACACCCGCCTGCCCTCCGCCGATGAGCTCCGGTTTCCGTTTTTAGTCTTCAGTTCAAAGGATTTTTCATGAAGTTGATTCTTCTTGGCGCTCCCGGCGCCGGAAAGGGCACCCAGGCCCAGTTCATCACGCAGAAGTACGGCATTCCGCAAATTTCCACGGGCGACATGCTGCGCGCCGCTGTCAAGGCAGGCACCCCGCTGGGACAGGAAGCCAAGAAGGTCATGGATGCCGGTCAGCTCGTGAGCGACGACCTGATCATCAACCTCGTCAAGGATCGCATCGCCCAGGAAGACTGTGCCAATGGCTTCCTCTTCGACGGTTTTCCGCGCACCATCCCGCAGGCCCAGGCACTCAAGGATGCCGGCGTCAAGCTCGACCACGTGCTGGAAATCGATGTTCCCTTCGAGGCCATCATCGAGCGCATGAGCGGTCGCCGCAGCCATCCGGCCAGCGGACGCACCTACCACGTCACCTTCAACCCGCCCAAGGTCGAAGGGGTCGACGACGTGACCGGCGAGCCTCTGGTGCAGCGCGACGACGACAAGGAAGAAACCGTGCGCAAGCGCCTCGACGTGTACAGCCAGCAGACCCGTCCGCTGGTCGACTACTACAGTCAATGGGCTGTCGAGGAGCCGGAACAGGCGCCCAGGTACCATTCCATCAGCGGCATCGGCGCGGTCGATGAAATCACCGCCCGGGTGCTTCAGGCACTCGAAGGCTGAGCTATCATCCTTCGCGCATCGCCCCCCGCACCCCTGTCTTCCGAGCCCGGCCCTGCCGGGCTTTTCGCTTTTCAGGAGCGGTCAAAGGGACCAGGGGCGATGAATTCCCAGAGTTTTTCTCTTTTCCCCTCTCTCACTTTCCATGAATCTCCTGCACATTTTCATCCTGGCTCTGGTCCAGGGACTGGCCGAGCTGCTGCCTGTCTCCAGCTCGGCCCATGTCGTCATGGCCGAAAAATGGCTGGGACTTGACCCCACCGCCCCCGAAATGACCATGCTCTTGGTCATGCTTCACACGGGCACCATGTTCGCTGTCATCGTGTATTTCTGGCGGCACTGGCAGGAAGCCTATTTCTCGTCCGCCGAGGCGTTCAAGCGCAATGCCTGGCAGCTTCTGCTTGCCACGGCTGCCACCGGCGTGGTGGGCCTGACCCTGCTGGAGATCATCAAGCACGTGTTCATGGCCGGAGCACCTTCCTTCGAGATCGAGCAGCTCTTCGGCAACCGGATCATCATTGCCTCGGCCCTGGCCGCTGCAGGCATTCTGATTCTGGTGAGTTCCGGACTCCAGCGTCGGGCCACGCAGCATGGCCAGCCGATGACCACGCGCGCGGCCCTGTGGACCGGTGCGGTACAGGGCCTGTGTCTGCCGTTTCGCGGCTTCTCCCGATCGGGTGCCACCATTTCCACCAGCATGGCACTGGGCGTGTCGCGCCCGGTAGCAGAAGCCTTCAGCTTCGCCCTGGCAGTGATTCTCACACCTGCGGTCATCGTCAAGGAAGGCTATCGGCTGGTGCACGCCCATGCCTTGTCATCGAGTGCAGGTGGCCTGAGTCACCTGCTGATGCCGGGTCTGGTGGGCATGGTCCTCAGCTTTCTGGCCGGCCTGCTGGCCCTGCGCTGGCTCTCTGGCTGGCTGGAGCACGGGCGCTGGCATCTGTTCGGGCTGTACTGTCTGGCGTTTTCCGGCGTGGTCTGGGTTGCAGGCTGATCCGGCACCCTGCATCGTCCATCGCTGCGAAAGCGGCGCTCTCACACCTCGCTGCGCCGCCCCATCAGCTCCAGCAGCAGAGCGATGCGGGCCTTGAGGGGAGGCAGGGCGTCGGGACACAGCGGAATGGATTCCTCGCTGGCACGCACGTCTCCCCGGACGGTGGCTGAAACGGCCCGCCCCTGCATGCAGCGCGTGGTGCGCCAGATCACGGGCGTGTCCTGCCTTGCTGCTGCTCCACGGACCACTTCTTCCAGAGCGCGATGCACGGTGGCATTGCCCGTGCCCACCACCACCACCCCCTCAACCCCTGCTGCCACCAGTGCATGCAGCGCGCGGCCGGTCTGCCCTGCATGGCTGCCCAGCAGCTCCACCCAGGGCCATGCACGCGGCGGCGTCTGCTGCAGGCACTGCCACAGCCCTGCCACCGACTGCGGGTCGAGGGGGAGTCTTTCAGCCAGCGGGCGTGGGGCGCGCAGCCAGCGCAGCCGGCCCTCCTCCACATAGGCCACACAGCCTGCATCCCCTCCCGAGAATGCATCGAGCCGATAGGGTTCGACCTTCTGCACATCACGGGCATCGAATACCTTGCCGGCACAGACAGCCAGCACGCCCTGTGCCTGCGGATCCCGCGCCACACTCAGGGCATCGGCCAGATTCTGGGGCCCGTCCGGTGAACGGGCCGTGGCAGGGCGCATGGCACAGGCCAGAACCACGGGCTTGTGGCGCCAGACGGCCGCCCCGGGAGCGCACCCCAGCACGCGCCACAGAAAGTAGGCGGTTTCCTCAAGCGTATCCGTGCCGTGGGTGATGACCACAGCCCGTACGTCAGGCCTCTCCAGCCAGCGCACGCAGGCCATGGCCAGCGCCTGCCACGTGCCGTAATCCATGTCCTTGCTGTCGAGCTGGGCGATCTGCTCTGTCTGCAGGGTATCGCCATCAAGCACTTCCTCGATGCCGGGTATGCGCAGCAACTCGGTCACCGGCCGCTGGCCGGCACGGTAGCCCACCCCGTCATCCGGCCGGCTGGCTTCTCCCGCGATGGTGCCGCCTGTTGCCAATACCCCAATCGTTGCCATTTTTTCCGCCCTCTGCTTGCCAAGCCCAAAAAGCTGGTTAAAAATACAGTCACTGGATATGCAAACAGTATCCGCCCCGCATCCCGCGCCGTCCTTTGAAGGAGCCAGTGTAATCATGAACAACACCGTCAAGCTCACCGCCCGGCAGCAGCAGATCCTGGAGCTGATCCAGCACGCCATTGTCCATACCGGCGCGCCGCCCACCCGGGCCGAAATCGCTGCCGAGCTGGGATTCAAGTCGGCCAATGCGGCCGAGGAGCACCTGCAGGCACTCGCGCGCAAGGGAGTCATCGAGCTCGTCAGCGGCACATCCCGGGGCATCCGCCTCAAGCAGACGGCTATGGCAGAGCGTTCTGCACTGCAGGCCACCTTCGACGAATTCTCCCAGCTGGCCCTGCCTCTCATCGGGCGCGTGGCGGCCGGCTCTCCCCTGCTGGCGCAGGAACATGTGGACACCACCTACCATGTGGCGCCCTCGCTGTTTGCCTCGCGGCCCGACTATCTGCTCAAGGTGCGTGGCATGTCCATGCGCGACATCGGCATTCTCGATGGGGATCTGCTGGCCGTGCAGGCCACCCAGAACGTGCGCAACGGACAGATCGTGGTGGCCCGCGTGGGCGACGAAGTCACCGTCAAGCGCTACGAACGGCTGTCCGACCATATCGAACTGCATCCGGAGAACCCGGACTACCCCACCATCGTGGTCCATCCCGGCGAACCCTTTGCCATCGAAGGCCTTGCGGTCGGACTGATCCGCAACAGCGTGCTCATGTAGCGCACGCAGCAGGCACGGCCTCGGGGCAGACCGTGCCCCCGTTTCCCTGTCGTTTCATTTCCGGATGTCCCTCCAGGTGGCGGGCGTTGGCTGGTTGCGCCCCTGCGGCGCGAAGGACAACCCTGGAGTCGATCGTCCTGCATGTTCCCAATCCTGCCTGTGCATCCCGTCGGTCCCCGATCCGGTGCCTACTTCCTGTCTTTCAGGCTCCCCTGCAGAGCAGAGAAATATTGGCACCTCTTGTACAGAGGAGAACATCATGTTTCTGCATTTCCCGCTGACTGCACTCGTCGATTCCCGTGGCGAAAGCCGCGACTATGCCCGTGCCCTGTCCATCCGGCTGCAGCGGCTCGGCACGCGCCCCTCGGTCTCGCCCATGGCCATTTTGCGCGCCGATCTGCCCGCATCTTCCGAGCCGCAGGTGTCCAAGCGTTCTGCCACGTCCTGGGTCGCACAAGGCCTGGGCTTTTCCGCCTCTGTCCATGCAGCCCATGCACGGCTGGCGCATGGTGCTGCCCCAGTGCAGGCCGACAAGGGGACGAATCTGGCTGCCCCTTCACCGGCGACGGTGCAGCTCTGCAGCTGCCCGGCAGATCTGCCCTCTTCCTCGTACACGCCACCGCATGTACGCCGCTGGATGGCACGCGGACGGCTCGTACTCAGCGGTCGTCTGGCCGATGTCTGTGCCGAACTCGAAAGGCTGGCAGCCCAGGAAGCCCTCTGCTCCGGCATGGCGTGAGCGCAGCGCAAAGCCCTTGGGCACAGGGAACTGCACCTGTGCCCTCAAGGCTGCCATGCCTCGTCAGCCGCCGGATGTGACAGCGCTCCAGCTGCTTCTGTCGCTCCGGCAAGACGCATCCTCTGCAGGTCTGCTGGATGCGTTACACGATCTCACCAAAGTCCCCGTTCTGCCCCCGGAAACGAGAAGGCTTCATGCACAATCGACCGGATGAACATCGTGATTCTGGATGACTATCAGGACGCCGTGCGCAAGCTGCCTTGTGCAGGTCGGCTCGACGCGCTCAATGCCAAGGTGTATACCAATTCCGTCAAGGGCATCGGTCAGCTGTCCGTGCGCCTCAAGGACGCCGACATCGTGATCCTAATCCGGGAACGTACCCCCATGCACCGCGCCCTGCTCGACAAGCTGCCCCGGCTCAAGCTCATCGTGCAGACGGGTCGCATCGGCGACCATGTGGATGTGGCTGCCTGCACGGAACGCGGCATTGCCGTGGCAGCCGGCACGGGCTCGCCGTATTCGACTGCAGAACTGACCTGGGCCCTGGTGCTGGCCGCCAGCCGTCGCCTGCCTCAGTACATGGCGAATCTGCGTCACGGGGTGTGGCAGCAGTCGGGGCTGAAGGCGGCCTCCATGCCTCCGAACTTCGGCATCGGTTCGGTGCTGCGCGGCAAGACGCTCGGCATCTGGGGTCTGGGCAAGGTGGGTCAGCTGGTGGCCGGCTATGGCCATGCCTTTGGCATGAAGGTGCTGGTGTGGGGCAGTGACGATGCGCGGCAGCGGGCCGTGGCGCTGGGCTACACCCCTGCGCTAAGCAAGGAGCAGTTCTTTGCCGAAAGCGACGTCCTGTCGCTGCATCTGCGGCTCTCAGCCTCCACCACGGGAGCGGTGACGCTGGAGGATCTGCTGCGCATGAAGCCCACGGCCACTCTGGTCAACACGGCCCGTGCAGAACTGATCGAGCCCAATGCCCTGACCGCAGCCCTCAACCGGGGACGCCCCGGCATGGCTGCCGTGGATGTCTACGAAAGCGAACCTGTGCTGCCCGGACAGCCGCTGCTGCGCATGGAAAACTGCCTGTGCACTCCGCACATCGGCTATGTGGAAGAAGAAAGCTACGAGCTGTATTTCAACACCGCATTCGACAGCGTGCTGGGCTTCATCGCCGGGAATCCGGTGAATCTGGTCAACCCCGAAGTGCTGCGGATGACCACTCGCCGAGGCTGAAGGGGCACAATCGACTACAATAGACAGTGACGGGCCTTCCCGCATGGTGAAGCGGCCAACCGGGTCAGGTGGGGAACCAAGCAGCCCTAACTGTGTAGCCAGTGCCGGGGTCAAGGCTCGTCACCCTCTTTCTTTCCACAAGGCATCCCCAGCGGATGCCTTGTGCGTTTCTGGCCCTCCCTGGAGCTGGCTCCCTTGCGGAGCGACTTCCGGGGCACGGGCGTTCCTTGGTCATGCCACTTCCTGCATGCGCCCCTCCGCCGTGAAAAATGCCGCCCGCACCGGGGCATCGGGATACAGGGACTGCACCATCCTGCGGTACTGCTGGAGTTGCTCCTGCAGGGACTGCGAGGTTTCTGGCTGCGAGGCACTCTTGTAATCGATCACCCACCAGGTGGCAGGTGCACTGTCTCTGGCGCGGGTGCGCACGAGCCGGTCGATGCGGTAGAGCTGCCCCTCCTCGCAGAGATCGACTTCGTTGGCCTGCCATTCGATCGTCTCGCCCCATGCCCAGGCACCCTCACCCGAGAGAATGCGGTGTGCCCGCTGCAGCACCTCCTCGGCCTGCCCGAGCGAAAGCTGGTAGTCGCGCTGCAGAATGCGTGCCAGCGCGGTGCCATCAGCGGTTGCCGTGCCAGGGCGCTGCCACTCCAGCACCTTGTGCATGGCCTGTCCCATGCGGGACTGCAGCCGCAGCTCCGGGGACTGCTGGGCATCGAGCATGGCCTGGGTCATCGGGTCCTGTCGCAGGGTTGCCGGCAGGGGGCGCGGTACGGGCAGGGTCACCTCGGACTGTCCCGTCATCCCTGCTGTGTCCTGTGCCGCAGACGCAGGAAGGAGCGCCGCCTCGTCCTGCAGGGGCTGCGTTTCCGGCTGGAGCCGTTCTTCTGCATCGTACTGATGCAGCAACCGCCACCAGCTTCGCTCGTAAGGCTGGCGCGGCACCACGGCAGACAGCAGCAGCTCGTGGCGTGCACGGGTCATGGCCACGTACAGTGCATTGAGTTCTTCGCGGAGTGCCTCGGCCTGTTCCTGCTCAAGCAGGCAGCGTACCGAGGGTGGGGGAGACTTCTCGCTTTCCAGGAACACGAAGGCGCGGGGATGGGGGTCCTGCCCCGGCCATTGCACCAGCACTTCCATGGTCTGGCTGCGGGTCTTTCCGGCATCGCTGTCCAGCAGCACCACGAGATTGGCCTCCAACCCCTTGGCGCCATGCACGGTCAGCAGCCGGACGGACTGCCCCTGGGAAGTGGCCGGTGTCTGGTCGAGCACGCTTTGGCGCATGGCATGGACCCAGCCATAGGCACTGGGGAAACGTCCCCCGAAGAGCTGGAGCGCATGCGCAGGCAAGGCCTGCAGATGTTCGCGCACGGCCTGACGGCGCGACGCCGGGGCAGCCGCCACGAAGCGTGCCACAAGGTCTCCGTCGCGGAAGATGGCATCGAGCGCATCATGAGGCGGCCGCTGCGAGAGCCACCCCTGCCAGCGCCTCAGGGTACGGGCCAGGGGTGCCCAGGAGCTTGCAGCATGCTGCTCCTGAGCCAGGATCCAGTCCAGCCATGAAGACAGCCGCGCCCGCCCGCCCGCCTGCATACCGGAAGCTCCTGCATCCTGGATATCGACGCCACTCCCGGGCTGGGCCGGCCGGGTCTGTGCGACAAGTTCAGAAAGCCGGGCATCATCGAGCCCGAAGAGTGGCGACTTGAGCGCACGCGCGAGATGGATGTCGTGTCGCGGGGAGACCAGGGCATCCACGAGCGCCAGCACATCGAGCACTTCCGGGGTATGGGCGAGCATTTGCTTGCTGGCGATTTCCGAGGCGATGCCCCGTTCGGCCAGGGCCACGCGCATGTCCTGCAGGCGGGCGTTGCGGCGCGACAGGATCATCACCTCGCCCGGGGCCAGATGGTCCTGCACGATGCGCCTGTGCACCCAGGCGGCCAGCTGCCGGCATTCCTTCTGGGCCAGTGCCTCGTCCTCCGTTTCGCGGGGCTGCTCCAGGCTGTCGCGCCAGAGCACCTCGGTCTCGGAGTTCCCCTGATCCTCGGCAGCGGAAGGGCGCTCCACTGCCGGCAGGGCGCCTACCGCTCCCGCCACGGCCGAAGCGGTGGTATGGACACGGAAATCCGCGTAGGCGCCTTCACGCTGCAGCCCCTGCATGACCGCATTGACCGTGGCCATCACGGTCTGGCTGTTGCGCCGCGTATGGTCGCAGCTCAGCAGGGCACCACCCAGCCCCTCGTGGACAAAGTCCTTGGCGGCCCGAAAGACCTGCGGCTCCGCGCGCCGGAAGCGGTAGATGCTTTGCTTGGGGTCTCCCACAATGAAGACGCTTGGCGCCGTGGCGGCACCGCCATAGCCAGACAGCCAGGCATGCAGGGCCTGCCACTGCATCGGGTTGGTGTCCTGGAACTCATCGATCAGCAGATGGCGCACCTGCGCATCGAGCCGCTCCTGCATCCAGCCGCTGAGCACCTCGTCCTGCAGCAGCACTCCTGCGGCCCGCTCCACGTCGGCCATGTCCACCCAGCCCTGTGCATGCTTGACTTCGCCATACACACGCAGCAGCACCCGCGTCAGCCGCATCATGCGCTGCTGGTATTCCCAGGCCTGATGCTGCTGCATGGCCTCGCACAGCAGCAGCAGCTCCTGCTCGGCTTCCACTGCCTCCTGGTATTTCTGCAGATTCCGGGTCAGTCGGTCTTCGCTGGCCACAAAGAACGTCTTGCGCAGCATCCGGAAGCGTTCCCCGGCGTCGGCATCATCGAGCGCAAAGGCATCGACCACCATCTGGGCGGCCTTGACGGGTGTCTTGGCACTTTGCTCCTGGCCGAGGGCCTGGGCCCGCAGGCTCCAGCGCTGCCGTGCCGCCTCCGTCGCCAGGGCTTCGGACGGATGGCGGTAGGACTTCAGCTCCGGTACCCGTTCCGAAAAATGGGGAACCGATGCCGCCACGACTCCCTGCGCATCGGCCAGCATGAACTCCGTGCGCTTGGACAGCGCAGCCTCCAGCGCCTTGTGGATCTGGCTGCGCCCGTGCAGGGCCACCAGCTCCTGGTAGTCGCACAGCGCCTCGGGGTCCTGGAGCAAGGCGGCATGGAAAGGCTGCCAGGTCTCTGCAACGGCCGGGGCATCATCCTCCAGCAGCGTGTAGTGGCTCGGCAGGCCCAGCTCCTGAAGCACCTGCAGCGGAGCCACCCGCAGGAGGGCTGCAAACCAGGCGTGAAAGGTCCGGATCTGCACCGCCCGCCCCTGCCGGATGAGGCGAATGTAGAGCGTCTGCAGATGCGGCGCCTGCTCCTGCGCCTGCCGTGCCGACAGGCCGCGCAGCTCCAGCTCGGGCACGAGCGCCTCCACAGGCAGGGCGGCAAACGTCTCCAGCCACTCGGAGAGCCGCTGCTGCATTTCGGCCGCCGCCTTCTTGGTGAAAGTGATGGCCAGAATTTGCTGCGGCTCGGCTCCGGCGAGCAATGCGCGCAGAATGCGGCTCACCAGCATCCAGGTCTTGCCGGCGCCTGCGCAGGCCTCTACGGCCACGTGCCGCGCCGGGTCGCAGGCCACGGCATAGAAGTGCTCGGGCGGGACGGTGTGCCCATCAACGGCATAGGCCGGTGGATGCCCGTGCGCGGAAACAGGCGTGTCCGGCAGAGGGGTTCTCGATGCATTCATGTGTCTGACTCTTCCCAAAAATCCTTGCGGCACAGGCCACGCACGCTGCAGTAGTCACAGCGCACCCCTCGTCCCAGCGCACGCAGGGGCGCTCCACGGGCAATGCGGCCCATGTCCTGCGCAATGCCCTGCAGCAGCTGGTCGCGCAGGGCAACGACATCCTCGTGTTCATGCAGCTCGGCCTTGCCGCGCTCGGGCACGTTGAGATAGCCGACGCGCACGGCTTCGGGCGCCATCAGGGCCGCATAGAAAGCCAGCTGCGTATCCTCCGCAGGCTCGCCGATGCGCTGCCGCGTGGCCATGGCGCTTTCCGTCTTGTAGTCGATCAACCGATGGGTGGCCTCCCCCTGAGAGCCGCTCCGCACAGCAGGCAGACAGTCAATGCGGTCCAGGGTGCCCACCAGCCACAGCGCAGCAAGTTCCGGCACGGTCGAGGCATCAAGACCGCAGGCTGCCAGGGCATCGTGCAGAGACAGACGCCGCTGTACCTCGCCGCGCTCGAATGTGGCGCCCACGGTCGCATGGTCCTGCTCCATCCAGTCCAGATATGCCTGCCGCACCGATGGCCACGCCATGCGGAAGGGCAGAAATGCCGCATCATCGAGGAGCAGCTCTTTCTGTGCACGCTCGGCCGCCTCATCCAGCAGAGATTCCCAGCGTGCACGGTTCTTCTCTGCCTCCAGGGCATCCCCTGCGGGCTGCTCCGCCAGTCGCTCATGGAACTCCTGCAGCAGCCGGTGCAGCCACACCCCGAAGTCCCGCTTGGCCACTTCTCCGGTGAGCTCCGGCACCTCCCTCAGCCCCAGCAGACTGCGTGCCCAGAACTGGTAGGGGCAATGGCGCAGCGTGTCGTAGGCCGTGGCAGAGAGCTCACGCAGCGGCAGATTCCGCCCCTGCGGTCGCGGCATGTGCCCCGCCTGCACCGACACGCGGCGCAGCAGGCGCGGATCCAGAGCCCACTCCACTGCGCGAGGGACTGCGTCCTGCCCGGCAGAGGACAGCCCCTCGGTCACGCCCCCTGCGTCCTGCGCTTCCCGCATTGCCTCCTCCTGGGCCTGCCCCGCTGGCGATGCCATCCAGACCACCTCCTGCCACAGAGGACTCGGCAGCAGGGACTGCCCGCTGCCGTCCCCCTGGCTGCGCAGCAGATGCACACCCGGCGTGCCCAGTGCCTCGTGCCAGGCGGCCCGCACGGCGGCCTGGGCCGCAGCACGGTCGGGCAGCCCCAGGAGTGCCCGCTGTGCTGCCGTCCAGCTCCCCGGCAATTCAGGAGAGGCAGGCAGCCGCACGGCATCACACCCCGGAACCACCACTGCAGCAAAGCCCCGTGCGAGCAGCTGGCTCATCGGGGCAATCACCACCTGCTCACGCAGGGGATACGGCGGCTTGAAAGTGCCGCCTTCCAGCACTTCGCCCACCCAGTCGGTCCATTCCGCCAGACTCCAGCGCTCCGCCGCCTCGCCCATCTCCAGATCCCCCACCTCGGCATTCAGATGCAGGGCAGCCAGCACTTCCTCCCCGGCCGGATCACCCTGCAGCCAAGCCCCTGCGCCCGTGGCTTCGAGCACGCTCCAGGTATCAGCCAGCCATGCCGCCAGAGGACGCGCCGCCTGAAGAGACTCCCGCTCCTGCTGCACCTGTAGCACCCAGGGCGCCAGCGGATCCTGCCACTGCTGCCACCAGCCCCGAGCCGGCCATTGGGCCCAGCCATGACGCCGCAGATGGGCTTCCACCGTCTGTACAGCCGATGGGGGAATCCCCTGCGGCACCATGGGTGCATCGTCCTGTGCAGGGGTGCCTGTGACTTGCACTCCCTGCGCCAGCTTGAGCCACTCCAGCACGACATCGCTGTCGGCTCGTGGCGCACACGCCCGCAACAGCGCCATCACCTGACTGGCCGCGAGCGTCGTCGAGAGCTTCCAGCCCGTCTCGTCCCGCACCGTGAGCCCCTGGCCCTCCAGCGCGGCACGAATGCGCCGTGTGAGAGCACGGTCACTGTCGACCAGCGCCACGAGCCCGGCATCCCGCTCCACCTCGGCCTGCACACAGGCCGCAGCCCGGCCTGCCTCATCTTCCAGATCGGCAGCCACATGCAACTGCACGGGACGCCCCTCCGAAGCCCCTCTGGCGCCAGCCCCCAAAGCCCGTGCCGTGACCAGTCCCCCCATCTCCAGCACGAAACTGCTGCCGGGACATCGGGCCTCGCAGGCCGCTGCCAAGGCCGTCGCCAGGGGATCTTCCTGGAACCCCCGCCACACGATCAGGGCATCCACCTCCCCTGCAGCAATGGCGCCAAACAGCACATCGGTCGCATAGGCAGACAGCCCGGCCCAGGTCACGGACAGAGCAGCCACCAGCTGCTCCATGCGCAGAGCCTCCACCTGCTGCTCCGCATCCAGCTGGGCCCTCCGCTCCTGCTGCCAGAGCAGCCGCTCGTCCGGCGGCACAGCGCTCGCCACGGCGGCCAGCTGCAGAGCCGCCTCGCGCAGGCGTCCGGCCAGCCAGTAGGTCTGTCCTTCCAGGCCGCCCTGTGCCAGCAGGCTGCGTGCCGTCAGCAGATCCTGCGCCGCATCGAAGCGCATGTCCCAGCCCTGGGGCACGAACGCCCCCCACTGGGATGTCCAGTTGAAAGTGGTTTCGAAGCGCGGCATCATGCCGCGGGCATGCCGTGCCGCCCACTGCGCACGTGCCACCGGCATCAGCTGGGCATAGGGCAGCAGAACCACGCTCCGACTCGGGTCGGCCCCCCGGTCCCGCAGGAATTCCTCCACCTGCTCCAGGAGGTGTCCCCAGAGCCATACACCATCATTCGACAAGGGTCGGGCCTGCATCGGGTATCGCTTTCTGTCACAATAAACCCGAATTCTGGCATGGACGGCCGCCCCTGCGGGGCTGCTCCCGCGCACAGAAGCTCCTGACAGTCATTACGAATACAAGGAAGTTATCTCATGGCCAGCGAACTCATCAAACACATCTCCGACGCCTCCTTCGAAGCCGATGTCCTCAAGTCCACCACCCCGGTGCTGGTCGACTTCTGGGCCGAATGGTGCGGCCCCTGCAAGATGATCGCCCCCGTGCTCGACGAGCTCGCCCCCTCCTATGAAGGCAAGCTCCAGATCACCAAGATGAACGTCGACGAGAACCGTGCAGTGCCCGCCCAGTTCGGCATCCGCGGCATCCCCACCCTGATGGTCTTCAAGAACGGCCAGCTCGCTGCCACCAAGGTCGGCGCAGTCGGCAAGGCCCAGCTGGCAGCCTTCATCGACCAGGCACTCACCGCCTGATCGTCCCTGCCTCCGCCTTCAGGGCACCTGTTCCCCGCACCCTCGGGCTGGCGCGGGACAGGTGCCTTTTTCATGCCCTGCAGCCCGGGCGGCCTGCCCCTTCCGTCACGTTTCCTTGCGATTGTGCAGCCCCACAGGTTCTGCATAAGTGTCTATAATTCGTCCCATCTGAACACCGCAGACATGTCCCTCTCGCGACATGCATCGTGCGCAGGCAGCCATCCCGGCCGCCATAGACCGCCTCCGGTGTCCCTCCCCTGAATTTTCCCGCTCCTGCCTGGCCATTTTCACGCCACAGCCATGCCTGTATGCCAGCCGGGCAGAGCATCTCCCTCTCATCTCCCTGCAGAATCCATTCCCACCATGCATCTGAATGAACTCAAGGCACTCCATGTGTCCGAAGTCCTGAAACAAGCGGAAGATCTCGAAATCGAAAACACCGGCCGCATGCGCAAGCAGGAGCTGATGTCCGCCATCATCAAGAAACGCGCCAAGATGGGCGAACAGGTGTTCGCCGACGGCGTGCTCGAAGTCCTGCCCGACGGCTTCGGCTTCCTGCGCAATCCCGACAGCAGCTACACGGCCAGCACCGACGACATCTACATCAGCCCGAGCCAGGTGCGCCGATTCAACCTCCACACCGGCGACATGATCGAAGGCGAAGTCCGTACCCCCAAGGACGGCGAACGCTACTTCGCGCTCAACAAGCTCGACAAGATCAACGGCCTGCCGCCCGAAGCCAACAAGCACAAGGTCATGTTCGAGAACCTGACCCCGCTGTTCCCCAAGGAACAGATGAAGCTCGAACGCGACATCAAGGGCGAGGAAAACATCACCGGCCGCGTCATCGACATCATTGCCCCCATCGGCAAGGGCCAGCGGGCCCTGCTGGTCGCACCGCCCAAGAGCGGCAAGACCGTCATGATGCAGCACATCGCCCACAGCATCACATCCAACTACCCCGACGTGCACCTCATGGTCCTGCTCGTCGACGAGCGCCCCGAGGAAGTGACCGAGATGCAGCGCTCGGTCAGGGGCGAGATCATCGCCTCCACCTTCGACGAGCCTGCCACCCGCCATGTGCACGTGGCCGAAATGGTGATCGAACGGGCCAAGCGGCTAGTCGAGCTCAAGAAGGACGTGGTCATCCTGCTCGACTCCATCACCCGTCTGGCCCGCGCCTACAACAACGTAGTGCCTTCCTCCGGCAAGGTGCTCTCCGGCGGCGTCGACGCCAACGCCCTGCATCGCCCCAAGCGCTTCTTCGGTGCGGCCCGCAACATCGAGGAAGGCGGCTCGCTCACCATCATCGCCACGGCCCTGATCGACACCGGCAGCCGCATGGATGAAGTAATCTTCGAGGAATTCAAGGGCACCGGCAACAGCGAAATCCATCTCGACCGCCGCCTCTACGAGAAGCGCGTGTTCCCCGCCATCCAGCTCAACCGCAGCGGCACCCGCCGCGAAGAGCTGCTGCTGCCCCCCGAAGTGCTGCAAAAGACCCGCATCCTGCGCCAGTTCATGTACAACATGGACGAAGTCGAGGCCATGGAGCTGGTGCTCAAGAGCATGAAAGCCACCAAGAACAACGGCGAATTCTTCGACATGATGCGCAAGGGCGGCTGAGTCCCGCTCCGGCCCGCCGCCCCTGGTGGCTGCGGGCTACCCGAGCGGACCCCGGCACGCTCACCACCGTCCGCGACGGTACACCGAGCGGGGACACGATCCATGCCGCCGCCGAAAATCCCCCGGATACTCGGCTGCCAGCTGCTGTGCGAACAGGCCCATGCCCTGCGCACGGGCCGCCGCTTCTTCCCGCGCATACGGCCCCTTGCGGTCCCAGCCTTGCCGATAGGACCAGGCGGCTCCCTGCCGCACCATTTCCTGCCCCACATCGAGCCGACCGCGCCACAGCCGCGCCAGAAGGCGGCCATAGCGGTCGCGTGCCACCGGTTCGACACGCACCGTCCCTGATCCCAGCAGTGTCTCCAGCACCCGGCCGGACTGTTCCCCCCAGGTCTGGCAGCGCTCGGGTGCATCCATGCCCTCGATGCGGATCTTCTCCACGTCCTGGCGGCGTCTCCACGATCGTCGATCGCTTCCCTGGCCCTCCATCGCCGCCGCCGTCGACGCGGTCGCAGCAGGCGCCACCCATACGGTATCGCCATCCACCACCCGCACCACCTGCCCCTGCCAGGGGGACATCTGCTGGGCCTGCACCGTCAGGGACAGCAACAGCCCTGCGGCCATCCCCCCGATGTGCCGACCGCTTCCGCCCATTCCCCTGCCGCGATCGTCATCCCCTGTGGCGGTCGACACCACGCTGTCCTTGCATTGCACAGTTCCACTCCCTCTCAGGGCGCATTCCACCGATCCCGCACATCCGGTGCAGGCAGGTGGCCTTCATGCAGGCTGAGCCCCCTCGGCCCGGCTTCGCCCAAACCGCCCATCGTACCGGAACAGGTCTGCCTTCCCGATACAGCATCCTCCATCCGAGCCATCGGGCTGCACCAGCTCCGGCCTGTGCGCATGGCAGTACGACTAGCCTCTCCCCTCCCTGTTACCTCGCGTTGCGGCCAGATGCAAACCCGTACCGAATGGAACCGTTCGTTCCCCTGCTTTGCCTATACACTGCAGGAAAGGGAGCTTGAAATTCCAACGGCTACCCTGCATGTCAACAATATCCACTCTTTCACTTCAGGAGCAAGTCCATGACCCCGAACGATCTGCAAAACACCGCCAGCGAAGCTCTCGACACTGCTGCCGCTTCTTCTCACGAAGCTGCCGACAAGACGCTGCGCGCCGCCAGCGAAGCCCTGAGCCAGGCCAGTGCCCGCCTCAATGCAGCCCGTGCGCGTGCAGGCGAAACCATCGACCAGTGGACCGAGCGTGCCCAGGAATTGGCTCGCAACGGCCTCGACAAGGCGAGCGACACCCTGGATCGTTCCAAGCGCGGTCTGCGCCGTGCCGGTGATGCCACCAGCGCTTATGTCGAAGACCAGCCTCTCAAGTCCATCGCCATCGCAGCCGGTGTGGGCGCAGCCACGGCCGCTCTGATCATGCTGCTGCGCAACCGCGACCGCTGATCCCTTCTTTCTTCCTGACGGCCTCTACCAGCTGCATGCACCGGTAGAGGCCTTTTGCATGGGGGCACGCCTTGTTCTCCCATCGCCTCTTCCGGGAGGGCAGATGGTGGTATCGTTGATGCCACCCCCCCCATGCGTGGGGGCATTGCCATCCCCTCCGCATCTCCTGCCTCGCCTCATGATCCATCCCCTTCTCAAGATCCTGATACAGCGGCCCGATCTGGTCATCACCCACATTGCCAACTATGGAGATCTGGTGCAGGACGAGGCACGCGGCGCCATGCGCCATCTGGTCCGCACCCTCATCGGATGGATTGCGGCCGTGATTGCCCTGTCTCTCTTTCTGGTCTTCACAGGGGTGGCCCTGATGATCGGGCTCGTGCAGCAACAGTTCCACTGGGTTCTGTTGGCCGTGCCGGGCGCGATGCTGCTCATTGCCCTCGTGGCCATGAGCATGGCACGTCGGCCCATCCTGCGCCCTGAAATCGGCGAGATCAAGCAGCAGCTGCTGACCGACCTGCACATGCTGCGTTCGGCAGGAGAATCCCATGAGTGACGCCCTCCTCACCCCGCGCCAGCGCCTCATCCTGTCGCGCTACGCCCTGCAGCGCAACCTCGATCCGGCCCATGCCGCAACGCCCGACGCCGAGATCGCAGCCCTGCTCAAGCTTCAGGAGCTCGAACTGGCTGCCCGCCAGCCAGCCGACCCGCACGCCGCTGCCTCCGATGGTGCAGATGGCACACGCAACCGCCGGCCTGCTGCCCAGAATCCGCCCCCCGCGTCCCGCAGCGCACGTCGGGACAATGCAGCCGGAGCTGCAGACACCAGCCATTACGGCAGCGATGAAGCTGCGGATGTCGATGCCTTCCTGTCGTCTTCCGCCTCGGCGTCCCGGGACAGCGCCTCCGCGCCCTTCCATGCGGCGTCGAGCGCCGGCTCCCGCCCGAAGCGCCGCAGCAAGGGCCTGCAGTCGCTGTCGATCTGGCTGTCGCTCGGGCAGCGGGTTCTGGGTGCCTGGTGGCGCCGCCATCCCATGCACATGGTGCTCGAAGTGGGTGAGCCTGTGCTCCAGCAATACGCACGCCGCAGACCCTATCAGTTGCTCGCCCTCTCGGCGGCAGCCGGGGCCCTGATCGTGCTGGCACGCCCCTGGCGCTGGAACTCCACCCAGCGCATGGTGCGCAACAGCGTGCGGCGTGAGCTCAGTGGCTGGGATCTGCGCAGCCTCACGCAGCTGGCGCTCGACAGCCTGCTCGCTACCCTGCGGACAGCCCCCCGCAAGGACTGAGCGATCCTGGCCCGCACATGCCTGGCTGGCCTCAGTTCAGCCGCGCCCGGCAATGTTGGCTGTGGCGATCAGCTCGCGGAACATGGCCATCGACATCTCGCCCGAGGTGAGATAGGGATTGAATTCAGGCCGCTCCGAGTATTTGAGGACGATGGACATGTTGAGCCGTGAAATATCCACGCGCCCCATGGTCCAGCCGCTGTAGCTGCGCTCGGTGATCTCCGAATAGTGCAGCAGCTGCACATCCTCGTGGTGCACCTGATCCTGCAGAATGCGTCCGTACAGGTGGTTCACGTCCGTCCGGCTGCCTTCAAGCACCTGCATGAAGATGTTCTTGCTGTAGCACAGCGCCCCGGTGATGCCATGCTCGGCATTGTAGGCACGCGATTGATGCAGGATGTTTTCGAGGTCATGGAGACCGGCCTCGGTGGCACGGCTGACAAAAAGCAGGCTGACGAGCATGATGCGCTCCCGTGAAAAATCGGCTTCGGGAAAGAGACGGCCATGCCTACGCTTCAGCAGCGCATGGCATGGCAGCGAGGGTCAATCCTTCTGGGGAATGAGGGCCAGGAACTCGCGTCGCAGCGAGGGATCCTTGAGGAACACCCCGCGCATGACCGAATTGATCATGCGACTGTCCATATCCTTGACCCCCCGCCAGGCCATGCAGTAGTGCGTAGCCTGCATGACGATGGCCAGCCCGTCGGGATGGGTGCGCTCCTGAATCATGTTGGCGAGCTGCACCACGGCTTCTTCCTGGATCTGCGGACGGTTCATGATCCACTCGGCCAGGCGTGCGTACTTGGACAGACCGATCACGTTGGTATGCTCATTGGGCATGATGCCGATCCAGAGCTTGCCGATCACAGGCACCAGGTGGTGGGAGCAGGCACTGCGCACCGTGATGGGGCCGACGATCATCAGCTCGTTGAGGTGTTCCGCATTGGGAAACTCGGTGAGCACGGGCGGTTTCACATAGCGCCCCCCGAACACTTCCCGAAGATACATCTTGGCCACGCGGCGCGCCGTGCGGCTGGTGTTGTGGTCATGCTCGGTGTCGATCACCATGCTGTCGAGTACACCCTGGAGTTTGTGCTCCACCTCATCGAGCAGCAGATCGAGCTCGCCCGGCTCGATGAACTCGGCAATGTTGTCGTTGGCGTGGAAACGGTGGCGTGCAGCCTGGAGGCGTTCCCGAATCTTGACCGATACGGGGGTGCCTTCTTCATGAGGGGGCTTCGTCGTCATGGAATAAGCATCAGCAAAAAAAGAGCATGCGGTCGAGCATACCACCCCACCCTATCTCCCTTCGGTACGCACGCCCATGGATTTTCCCCCGTGCCCTCTGGGCGCCGGGAATGCCCCGGTGGCGACCAGGTCAGGGCAACTCGAATTCGGCAATGAGCGGCAGATGGTCCGACAGACGGGCCCAGGAGTTGAGTCCAGTTCGCCCCATCAGCGTACCGGCCTGGGGCACATACTGTCGCGTGCGTCGCAGACCGCGGGCATAGATATGGTCGAGCTGGGCCATGGGCAGGCGCGAAGGGTAAGTGCGGCAGGTGGCCATGCCCAGTCCGCTCGACAGCCCGAAGGTGGCCATGAGGGGCAGCAGCTTGGCCCCCCAGTCATTGAAATCCCCGGCCACCAGCAGCGGCTCATGTCCGGGAATCTGGCGGTCGATGAAGCGCGCAAGCTGCTGCACCTGACGCACGCGGCTTCCTGCCACCAGCCCCAGATGCACCACGATGACGTGCACCGTGTGTCCGGCATAGTTCAGCGCCGAATACAGCAGGCCCCGCTGCTCGAAGCGGTGATCGGACATGTCTTCGTGCAGGGTGCAGAGCACGGGCCATGGGGTCAGCAGCGCGTTGCCATGCTCGCCATGCTTGGTGATGGCGTTGGTCTCATAGACCGCCTGGTAGCCCTCGGGCGCCAGAAAATCGGCCTGCGACTGCCGTGGCCAGTTCACGAAGCGCAGCTCCCCCTTGCGGTTCATCTTGCGCACTTCCTGCAGGCATACCACATCGGCCCCGAGCGCATCGATGGCGCGCTGGAGGTTGTGAATTTCCAGCCGCTTGGCCGGCCCCATGCCCTGCACCCCCTTGTGGATGTTGTAGGTCACCACCCGCAGGGGTTCGGGGGTAGTCAGGGGCAGGGAAGGCGTCTCGTGCGGATGCATGGGGCAGGCCTTGCGCAGGAAGCGTGCAAAAGAGACCCGGTCAGGCCTTGTCGACCACCAGCGGATTGCGCAGGCGGATGTGCAGTTCGCGCAGCTGCTTCTCGTCGACCAGGCTGGGAGCCTGCGTGAGCAGATCCTGCGCTCGCTGGGTCTTGGGGAAGGCAATTACGTCGCGAATGGACTCGGCCTTGGTCATCAGGGTGATGAGGCGGTCGAGGCCAAAAGCCAGACCCCCGTGGGGCGGCGCGCCGTACTGCAGGGCATCGAGCAGGAAGCCGAACTTGAGCTGTGCATCCTCGGGCGTGATCTTGAGCGCGCCGAAGACCTTGCTCTGCACCTCGGCACGGTGGATACGGATGGAGCCGCCTCCCAGCTCCCAGCCGTTGAGCACCATGTCGTAGGCCTTGGCGATGCACTTGCCGGGATCGGTGTCCATGAAGTCCTCATGGCCATCCTTGGGCGAAGTGAACGGATGGTGCATGGCGTTCCAGCGCCCCTCCCCTTCGTCGTATTCGAACATGGGGAAATCGACCACCCACAGCGGTGCCCAGCGATCCTCGAAGAGGCCGTGGCTCTTGCCGAACTCGCTGTGACCGACCTTCAGGCGCAGGGCCCCGATGGAGTCGTTGACGATCTTGGCCTTGTCGGCACCGAAGAAGATCAGGTCGCCATCCTCGGCACCGGTGCGCTCCAGAATGGTAGCCAGTGCGGCATCGTGCAGATTCTTGACGATGGGCGACTGCAGCCCTTCGCGGCCCTTGGACTTGTCGTTGACCTTGATCCAGGCCAGCCCCTTGGCGCCGTAGATCTTGACGAACTCGGTGTACCCGTCGATCTCGCCGCGGCTCATGTGCCCACCCTGGGGCACGCGCAGGGCCACGACCCGGCCACCCGGCGTGGTGGCTGGCGTGGAGAAGACCTTGAAGTCCACGTCCTTCATGGCGTCGGTGAGCTCGGTGAACTGAAGCTTCACACGCAGGTCGGGCTTGTCGGAGCCGTACAGATACATGGCATCCGCGTACTGCATGACCGGGAACTCGCCCAGATCCACATCCATCGCGTTGCGGAACACGGTGGTGATCATTTCCTGGAACATGGCGCGGATCTCGTCCTCGCCCAGGAAGGAGGTCTCGATATCGATCTGGGTGAATTCGGGCTGGCGGTCCGCGCGCAGGTCCTCGTCACGGAAGCACTTGGTGATCTGGTAGTAGCGGTCGAACCCGGCCACCATGAGCAGCTGCTTGAACAGCTGGGGGGACTGCGGAAGCGCGTAGAAGTGCCCGTCGTGCACGCGGCTGGGAACCAGATAATCCCGTGCGCCTTCAGGAGTGCTCTTGGTCAGCATCGGGGTCTCGATGTCGATGAAGCCGTGCGCATCGAGGAACTTGCGCACCTCCATGCTCACCTTGTAGCGCAGCATCAGGTTGCGCTGCATGTAGGGGCGGCGCAGGTCAAGCACCCGGTGGGTCAGGCGTGTGGTCTCGCTGAGGTTGTCGTCATCGAGCTGGAATGGCGGGGTCACCGAGGGATTGAGCACGTGCAGCTCGTGGCACAGTACCTCGATCTTGCCGGTGGTCAGGTTCTCGTTGGTGGTTCCTTCGGGACGGGCACGCACCAGCCCCTGAACCTGCACGCAGAACTCGTTGCGCAGATCCTCGGCCTCCTTGAACATTTCGGGACGATCGGGATCGCAGACCACCTGCACATACCCGTCGCGGTCGCGCAGGTCAATGAAGATCACGCCGCCGTGATCGCGCCGGCGGTTGACCCAGCCACACAGGGTGACGGTCTGCCCCAGCTGGGCCTCGGTGACCTGTCCGCAGTAATGAGTACGCATTGCCATTTCGTTGGTCCTTTGTCGCTTGTCTCTTGACAAGTCTGTTGGGTTAATGGGGGGAGCGTGGAGGCGCCGCATGGTCCGCCCCCACTGCACCATGGGATGAAGCTGGCAGCACATGTTCGTGCGGCACCACCACCCCCATGGAAATGATGTACTTGAGCGCCTCGTCGACCGTCATGTCGAGTTCGATGACTTCGTCGCGGCGCATGATGAGAAAGAAACCGGAAGTGGGGTTGGGCGTGGTGGGCACATACACGCTCACATGGCTGTCGACGAGCTGGCGCTCGACTTCACCTGCCGGAGCCCCCGTGAGAAAAGCCACCGTCCAGCACCCTCTGCGGGGATATTGCACCAGGAGCGCCTTGGAAAAGGCCTTGCCGCTCCCGGAGAACAGCGTGTCGGACACCTGCTTGACGCTGCTGTAGATCGAGCGCACCACCGGAATCCGCACCAGAATGCGATCCCACTGGCGCAGCCACCACTGCCCCACGATGTTGGCAGCCAGCACGCCGGTCACGAAGATCAGCACCCCGAGAGCCACCACCCCGATACCGGGAATGTGGGAAATCCGCTGGATCAGCCCGCTCAGCGGCGGCACCACCGTGACGACGGCCGCCAGGATGCCGCCGAAGATGCCGTCGAGCACCCCCATGAGCCACATCAGCACCCATACGGTGATGACCAGAGGCAGCCAGACCAGCAGGCCGGCAATGAAGTATTGCTGGAGCCGATTCTTGAACATGAAGACGACCGCCTGCGCTCAGGAGTCGCTGGACGCGGGGCCGGAATGGGAACCGGCACTGCCGCTGCCCCCTCCGCGGAAATCGGTCTCGTACCACCCGCTTCCCTTGAGGCGGAAGCCGGCTGCGGTGACCTGTTTCTTGACCGCATCCTTGCCACACACAGGGCAGGTAAGCACGGGCGGATCGCTCATTTTTTGCAGCTTGGTGAAAGCATGGCCACATGCTTCACAGCGATAGGAATAGATAGGCATGAAGAAATCGAAGACTGTCAACACGAAAAGGCCCGTGACCACATTGCACGCGCCGATGCTGAATTATAGGGCGCCGCCAGTGCGCAGAGCACGTGCACGCCCCACACGACAGCCAGCCACAGTGGGAGATCGCGCCGGCACGAGAGAGAAGACACAGCAGGCAAGCCGCCACGGCGAACAGGAAAGACTGTCCAAGCTGTGCAAGGGCTGCACTGGGTTCGGAAGGTACGTCACAGGTTCCCGATCACGCGATCTGGCAGATTTCGGGAAGCAGGTGATGAGGGGAATATCTCATGGCCTTCCTTTGGGGAGGCCATACTCGGGGGCGATGCAGCCCCTTCTGATTTTCAGGCATCGGACCCTTCGAAGACGGGTACATGGCCGTGGACGGGGCGGATCCATTGCGGGAGCAGGGATCCGGCGACCATGCCGAACAGTGAGGCCAGCAGACCGGCAAGCTGTTGTGGGAAGATGCCGTTCCAGCCCGGAACGAACATGAACAGCAGCCAGACCGTCACTCCCAGCACCACCGACCAGATGCCGCCCTGTGTGGTGGCGCGCGACCAGTACAGGCCGCAGACCAGCGGCACGAAGGCACCCACCAGCGGAGCCTGATAGGCCCCCGAGACCATCTCGTAGATGGAAGTGCCCTGCATCAGGATCGCGTAGGCCAGCACAATGGCTGCAAACACCAGCACGGCCAGGCGCATGGCCAGCAGTGTGCGGCGGTCGTCCATGCGCACGAAGTGGCGCAGGATGTTCTCCACAAAGGTGGTGGTGGGGGCAAGCAAGGTGGCAGAGGCACAGGACTTGATGGCCGACAGCAGCGCCCCGAAGAAGATCACCTGCATCACGAAGGGCATCTTCTCCATCACGAGCGTGGGCAGCACCTTCTGGGGGTCGTCCTTGATGAGGGCAGCGGTCTCGGTCGGCATGATGATCAGGGCCGTGGCCACGAGGAAAATGGGCACGGCCGCAAAGGCGATGTACATCATGCCGCCGATGACGGGGCCGAAGATGGCTGCCCGCACCGTGCGGGCGGACATGACGCGCTGGAACACGTCCTGCTGCGGGATGGAACCCAGCATCATGGTGATGGCCGAGGCAAAGAAGACGAGGCCATCATGCCAGGTGGGCTCGGGCCAGAATCGGAACAGGTCGCGGTGCCGCGCCAGATCAAGAACCGGTGCCGTGCCGCCGGCCATGTCGGCCGCAAAGAACGCCAGCACCAGCAGCCCGACGATCAGGACGATCATCTGGATGAAATCGGTCACGGCAACCGACCACATGCCCCCCAGCAGGGTGTAGGCCAGAATGGAGATGACCCCCATCACCATGCCCCACGGGATGGAGATGGCACCATGGGTGAGCAGATTGAAGACGACGCCCAGCGCGGTGACCTGTGCCGACACCCATCCCAGATAGCTGACCATGATGATGACCGAGCAGAACACCTCGACGAAGCTGCCGTAGCGCGTGCGGTAGTAGTCGCTGATGGTGAGCAGATCCATGCGGTAGAGACGCCCGGCAATGAACAGCCCCACCAGGATCAGGCAGGTACCGGCGCCGAAGGGATCTTCCACGATCCCGCCGAGTCCATCCTTCATGAAGCGCGCCGGGATGCCCAGCACCAGCTCGGAGCCGAACCAGGTGGCGAAGGTGAGCGTGACGATCATCATCAGGGGCAGATGGCGCCCCGCGACCGCGAAATCGGCGGTGTTCTTCACGCGCCGTGCGGCCAGGAGGCCGATGCCGATGGTGACCAGCAGATAGAGAAGGACCAGGACGAGCAGCACGGGCGTCTCCGCAGAGAAAGAAGGCCAGGAATCCGTTCAGAAAAAGATGAGCGGCGCATGAATTGCGCCGCCATTATCGGGGGTGCAGACCGCTGCATCGGGCCTCCACCGCGCACCGCTCTTCGGCAGTGGCCTGACGCAGCCATGGCTGCGGCTTATGCGCCACACCACACCCACTGCGACAGCGCGCTTTTCGGCTGCCCCCGTGCAGAAGGTGCGCAGCGGGCGTCTCTGGCGCCGCGTCCTCAGCCTCGAAGATGCAGGACCAGCTGCATGACGACCATGCCCAGAAAGAAGCCGATGGCCCCGTAGAGCACGGACTGCAGCAGCCGATTGGTGCGCCGCTGTTCGGCAAGCAGGCGCACCAGCTCGCGGTCCTGGGCCTTCTGTGTGTGTACCTGCTGGGTCAGGTACTGGTGCAGGAGCCGCGGCATCTCGGGCAGGAGGCGGATGAGATGGGGGGCTTCATCGCGCAGCTCGTTCAGGAGACGCTTGGGGCCCATCTGATCGAGCATCCATTTTTCGAGGAAAGGCTTGGCGGTACTCCAGAGGTCGAGATCGGGGTCGAGATCCCGTCCCAGGCCTTCGACGTTGAGCAGGGTTTTCTGCAGCAGCGTGAGCTGGGGCTGGATCTCGACATGAAAGCGACGCGACATCTGGAACAGGCGCATGAGCACCATGCCGAGAGAGATTTCCTTGAGGGGACGGTCGAAATACGGTTCGCAGACAGCCCGCACCGAAGCTTCCAGCTCCTCTACCCGCGTTTCGGCAGGGACCCAGCCGGATTCGATGTGCAGCTCCGCCACCCGCTTGTAGTCGCGACGGAAGAAGGCGGTGAAGTTCTGGGCCAGATATTCCTTGTCGAACTCGGTGAGTGTGCCGACGATGCCGAAGTCCAGCGAGATGTAGCGGCCAAAGGTATCGGGGTCGACACTCACCAGAATGTTGCCGGGATGCATGTCGGCGTGGAAGAAGCCGTCGCGGAACACCTGGGTGAAGAAGATGGTGATGCCGTCGCGCGCCAGTCGGGGAATGTCCACGCCCTGCTCGCGCAGGCGTTCGACCTGACTGATCGGAATGCCGGTCATGCGCTGCATGACCAGAACCTCGGTGGCGCAGTAGTCCCAGTACATCTCGGGAATGAGCACCAGATCGAGCCCTTCCATGTTGCGGCGCAGCTGGGCCGCATTGGCGGCTTCGCGCATGAGGTCGAGCTCGTCATGGAGATAGCGGTCGAATTCGGCCACCACCTCGCGGGGCTTGAGCCTGCGGCCATCCGCACTGAGACGTTCGACCCAGCCCGCCATCATGCGCATGAGGCTGAGGTCCTTCTCGATGATGGAAAGCATGCCCGGGCGCAGCACCTTGACGGCGACATCGCGCTCGATGCCCTGCCGGTCCCGCATGCGGGCGAAGTGCACCTGGGCGATGGAGGCACTGGCCACAGGCTGGCGGTCGAACTCGGTGAACAGCACATCCACTGGCTTGCGCAGCGCGCGCTCGATGGTGGCTACGGCCACCTCGCTCGAAAATGGAGGCACCCGGTCCTGCAGCAGTGCCAGCTCCTCGGCTACGTCGGGCGGCAGCAGATCCCGTCGCGTGGACAGAACCTGCCCGAACTTGACGAAGATGGGCCCCAGGCGCTCGAGCGCCTCGCGCAGTCTGACCCCACGCGGCTGGCGAAAGCGGCGGCCAAAGGTGACGATGCGCGCGGTGAGCCGAAATCCCCGGTGCGAGGAGGACGTCAGCACCACCTCGTCGAGACCGTACCGGAAGAAGATCCAGACGATGTAGATGCCACGCAGAAACTTCATGGACGCTGGCCTTCGGAACCTTCATTTTCATGCCCTTGGGCATCCGCATGGCCGGGTGCCCGGCCTGAGACCTTGGCCTCCACGCGCCCCACGAAAGCCCGCAGGGCCGCCGCGATGGAGCGCGCGCCCTGGGCAAGGGTGTGGGCCGGCACGTCGCCCATGATGCGGGCCAGGTCTTCCTCGACATCCCAGCGCAGATGATCGGCCAGCCAGTTGACTTCGGCCGCCAGCTGCACATCGCCCTCGATGCGCACGGCAGGCTTGCCGCCCTGCATGGCCGTGCGGGCCACGATCCAGGGAGAGGGTTCGTCGATGGTGATGGTGAGATCGGGCGTCTGCGCGGACTCGGCCAGATCGAACATGCCTGCGGGAGTGATCTGCAGACGCAGGGTGAAGGCACGCCACTGCGCCAGCATGACCCGCCCCTTCTGCCGCACGAGACGAGCCTGCGCCTCGGGCTCCTGCATGACCACATGGTTGAGCAGCAGCACGAGGCGACGCTGCATTTCATGCACGAGCCAGTCGGGAGGAGCCAGCTTGCTCAGGAGTTGGGAGGCGGTGCCGGACACGCGGCCCAGAAGAGAAAAGGGAGACTGTGTTTCCATAGTCTCCCTATTTTCCCCTATTTCAGGACAGAACCCCGTTTCCGGGGAATGGCATCATTGCAGTGCCTGCACGCCAGCCACCAGCCAGCCGCCACCCTGCCTGGGTTTGCTCATGTTCCAGACTTCACGGAAGGGATGGGGCGCAGCGGCGGGATCTTCGCGCACCATGCCGGAAAACTCCACGCTGGCAAGGTAATCGGTGGGGGTTTCCTCGATGCCGAGCAGCTTGGCTTCGAGCGTGGGAACTTCGGTGGTGTTGGGGGTCCCGTGGGACTCGCTGTCGCGGTCTGCAAGCTGCTGCTTGATGTCGGCCAGCATCTCGTCGGTCATCATGGCCCGGAGGCTGGTGAGATCGCCACGGTCCCAGGCATGCTGCAGGGTCAGGAAGTTGCGCTTGGCTGCCGACAGGAAGCCTTCCACGTCGAAGCCTTCCGGAACACCCCAGCTCTGGGAGCCAGAGAGTGCAGAGCCGATCATGCTGCCACCAGTGGCAGCAGCTGCAGGTGCTGCCGGCGCAGGTGTGAAGGCAGCACCCTGAGACTCCCAGGAACGGGCCGCCGTGTCATTGCCAGGGGTGCGTGCATCGTACCCCCCACCTGCCGGAACCGGTGTGGGAGTGCCAAAGGGAGCACGGGCCGACGGAGCAGTGCCACGGCTGCGGAACATTTTCCACAGCATCAGCCCGCCAGCCACGAGCAGGACCATGAGCAGAATGTTGCCGAAACCGGCTCCCAGCCCGAGGCTGTGCGCGAGCCAGGCAAGGCCCAGCCCCGCAGCCAGACCGCCGAGAATGCCCGCCCAGGGCTTGCGCGGTGCAGGTGTGGGGGTGGCAGGATTGGCCGTACCGGGGCGGGCGGCGGCATTCTGCTGCATGCCGGCTGCCGTGCCGGTTCCACCGACAGGATTGGCGGCATTGCGCTGGGTCACATGGGTGGACTGGCGACCGAAGGATTTGCCCCCTCCCAGGCGCTTGGCATCGACATGGAAGCTGGTAGCGGCCAGTGCCAGGGCAAGCAGAATGGACAGCACGGGTCGTTTGGACATGGGGTCTCCTGGAGAACAACAAAGAAGGACAGAAACGTCTATGACACTGCCACACTGCCCGAAAGGCGCTCCGGGCAGCACTGCCGCATGACGCGACAGCACGATGTCATATGCAAGACAGATGGAGGCACGCCGCGCAGATTCAATGACGGCAGTCAGGAAAACAGTCTAGTGCAGGTGCGGCAAGGCCTTGCTTAAGGCGGGCTTAAGGGAGTGAAGGCGGAATGAGACCAAAGTGCCGGAAACAGATGCCCCGCATCCCCAGGGCCATGCACCGCATCGGAAGCCGATCGATCACCGATGATCGGGCAGTGGGCCATGACAGCCCCTGCAACCGCCACAGGACACCAGAATGCCCGGACTGCATAGGCACCCGGGACCGACATCAGCACTTGATGCCGACGTGCAGGGCCACGACCCCCAGAGTGAGGTTGTGGTAGTCGACATGGCCGAAACCGGCGTCTTTCATCATGCGCTTGAGCTCTTCCTGCCCGGGATGCATGCGGATGGATTCGGCCAGATAGCGGTAGCTCTCGGCATCGCCAGCCACCAGCTGCCCCATGCGCGGCAGGATATTGAAGCTGTACCAGTCGTAGATTTTTTCGAGGGGTTTGGCCACGCGCGAGAACTCCAGCACCAGCAGCTTGCCGCCGGGTCTGAGCACACGGTTCATTTCCTTGAGGGCCAGGTCCTTGTGCGTCATGTTGCGCAGGCCGAAGGCCACGCTCACCAGATCGAAGTAGCTATCTGGAAAGGGCAGCTTCTCTGCATCGCACACGACAGTCGGCAGCACCACACCCTTGTCGAGCAGGCGGTCACGGCCCGCACTGAGCATGGCGAAGTTGATGTCAGTGTGCACCACCTGCCCGGTCTTGCCGACCTTTCTGGAAAAAGCCAGTGCCAGGTCTCCAGTGCCGCCCGCGATGTCGAGGGCGCGGTCGCCTTCCTTGAGGTGGGCCACCATGACGGCATAGGCCTTCCACAGGCGGTGCAGTCCTCCGGACATGAGGTCGTTCATGACATCGTACTTGGGCGCGACCGAGTCGAAGACGGCCCGCACGCGCGATGCCTTTTCCTTTTCGTCTACGGTTTCGAATCCAAAGTGGGTCTGGCTCATGGCTGCAATCCTTGTCACTGTCAAGCGAGCATTCTAGCGGCTGGCCCGCTCAGTGGGCGCCGCAGTGGCCCGATCCACATCCGCCGGAGCGAGCAGGCTGCGCGGGAGCTTCGGGTTCGGGAGCCGGATCGCGCGAAGCGCCTGCCGCAGCCAGACGGGCCTCGTACTCTGTCCACAGGCGGGACTGTTCGGTGCCGAGCCAGTAGAGATAGTCCCAGGAATAGATGCCGCTGTCGTGGCCGTCGCTGAAGGTGGGCTGAATGGCATAGTGCCCCACGGGCGCCAGATCCACGATGTCCACGAGGCGCTTGCCTGTCTGCAGGACCTCCTGCCCTTCGCCGTGTCCCTTGACTTCAGCCGAGGGGGAGTAGACGCGCATGAGCTCGAAGGGCAGGACGAAGGTGACGCCATCGTCGAAACGCACCTCCAGCTGGCGTGAACGCCCATGGAGCGTGATGTCGATGGGCTTGGGGGTGGTGGGTGTCAGTCCGGCCATGATGGGACTCGCAAGAAAAAAACGAAACGGAACGGAACAACCGCGCAGTCAGTGCCGGTCATGCAACGCATGCGCAATGGTGCCGAGGTCGACATATTCGAGCTCGCTGCCCACCGGCACACCACGCGCCAGCCGGGTGACGCGCAGGCCGCGCGCGCGCAGCAGCTCGCCGAGCACATGGGCGGTGGCCTCGCCTTCTGCCGTGAAATTGGTGGCCAGGATCACTTCCCTGACCTCCGGCTCGGTGGCACGTTCGAGCAGCTGGTCGATGCCGATCTCCTGGGGGCCAATGCCGTCGAGCGGGCTGAGCTTGCCCATGAGCACGAAGTAGAGTCCACGATAAGCCAGCGTGCGCTCGATGGCGGACTGGTCGGCCGGGGTTTCCACCACGCACAGCTTGCTGCGGTCGCGTGCAGGATCCAGGCAGGTGGCGCACACGTCGTCCTCGGTGAAGGTGTGGCAGAGTCTGCAGTGATGCACGTTGCGGGCAGCAAGGTGCAGTGCCTGCGAGAGCTGCTCGGCCCCTGCCCTGTCATGCTGGAGCAGGTGATAGGCCATGCGCGAGGCCGACTTGGCTCCTACTCCCGGCAGGCGCCGGAGTGCTTCGATGAGCGCCTGCAGGGCATGCGTTTCGGCCACGGTATTGCCCGGTCAGCAGGGATCAGAACGGGAACTTCATGCCGCCGGGCAGGCCCGGCATGCCTGTGGGCATGACCTTGGACATCTTCTCGTTGGAGACTTCCTCGGCCTTGCGCACGGCCGCGTTGAAGGCAGCCGCCACCAGATCCTCCAGCATGTCCTTGTCGTCGGCCAGCAGGGTAGGATCGATCTCGACACGCTTGACATCGTGCTTGCAGGTCATGGTGACCTTGACGAGTCCGGCGCCGGATTCGGCTGTCACCTCGATGTTGCCCAGCTCTTCCTGGGCCTTCTTGAGGTTGTCCTGCATGGCCTGGGCCTGCTTCATCAGGCCGGCGAGTTGTCCTTTGTTGAACATGGTGTGCTTCCTTGTGGAAATGGATGCGGAAAATGGGAAATGGAGCGGGCAGCACGCAAGGCGTGGGGTGCCTCGCGGTCAATGTCGGTCGGGGGCCGTACCCTTGGCGGCTGGCGGAGCATCAGGCGCGTAGCCGATGCTGGCCATGTCGGGCTGGGCTCCGAAGTCGCGCATCATAGCCTGTACGAAGGGATGGGCGCGGAAAATGGCTTCTGCTTCCTGCCGTTCACGCCGCCGGGCTTCGGCCAGGCGCAGCGCAGGAGTGTCGACCACGCGTCCCAGCTCGATGCGCACCTGCACGATGTGCCCCAGCTGGGACAGGGCCTGCTCGAGACGCTTGCGGCTGGCCTCATGCTGCAGGGTCTCGCTTTCGACGCGGATGCTCCATACGTCAGCCCCGCCGTCCTCTGTGGCCTGCGCCATGAGCTGGGACTGGAGGAGCAGCTCGCGGGCAATGCCGGTCAGCAGTCCTTCCTCAAGTACCTGGCCTGCCACGCTGTGCCAGACGTCGCCCAGTTCGGTGGGCAACACCCGACGTGCAGCGGGGGCAGATGCTTCCGGTGCGCTCGATGCGGAAGGCGGCGGTGCGCTGCAGACTTCGCGTGTTGCAGCGGGCTGCATGCGGGGAGGCGGCATTTCGACCACGGGCAAGGCCAGACTGGGCTCTGCGGCATCCGACACCTCCGGTGCAGAAGAACGCGCAGACACGCTAAGGGAAGGTAACTGCGCGGCAGAAGGCTGCGCAGAGGGATCAGCAGGCACTGCGGCAGCAGTGGGTACTGCCTCATCGGCCTGTGCCTCGGGGGGCAGATCCTCCCAGGGAGGAACGGATACAGGGGCTTGCACTGCGGCGGCCGCCTGTCTGCGCACGGTGGAGGCTACCGGGGAGACAGGCGTGGCCAGAGATGCAGACGACACTGCCGACGGCTGCACAGAAACCCGGGGAGCCTCGGGTGCCTTGGGCGAAAGCACAGGTGTCTCCACGGGCAGATCGATGGGCTCGGCACCGGCTGTCGGCGGGATTGGTGCCAGCGAAGGTGCAGGAACAGATGCAGGAGGACTGGACTCAGGCCGGTTCAGAGTTTTTTTTTCAGCCTGCGGGGCCGCCGTGGGAAGCACGGCGGCAGGGGGCGTATCGGCCGGCTGCTTGAAGGCGAGCAGGCGCAGCAACACCATGACCAGGGCGGCATATTCGTCGGGCGCCAGACCTAGCTCCTGCCGACCGTGCAGGCAGATGCTGTAGAGAAGCTGGGTTTCATCGACAGGCATGTGGCCTGCCAGACGCTGGATCTCGATCTCGTCGGGATTGTCGGGATCGGCCTGTGCACCGGGGGCCATCTGCCAGACCGCCATGCGCTGCAGCACGCGGGCCATGTCTTCCAGGGTATGGGCAGCCGACAGGCCGTGCATGCGCAGGGCATCGATCACCCCGAGCACCTGGGCAGCCTGGCCATCGGCCAGCGCACCGAGAAGCTGGAAGACATAGCTGGAATCCACGCTGCCCAGCATCTGCCGAACGGCATCGAGCTGCAGGCCTTCATGCCCCTGACCGGCGCTGAAGGCGATGGCCTGGTCGGTGAGCGACAGGGCATCCCGCATGGAACCCCGCGCCGCCCGCGCGAGCAGATGCAGGGCGCCTGCATCTGCGGGCACTTGCTCGGCGGCAAGCACCTTCTGGAGGTGGGCCAGCACGGTCTCTGGCGCCATGGGGCGCAGATTGAACTGCAGACAGCGGCTCAGCACCGTGACGGGCACCTTCTGCGGATCGGTGGTGGCCAGCACGAACTTGAGGTATTCGGGCGGTTCCTCCAGCGTCTTGAGCATGGCGTTGAAGGCGGTGTTGGTGAGCATGTGCACTTCGTCGATCATGAAGACCTTGAAGCGCCCCTGCACCGGCTTGTAGATGGCCTGTTCGAGGAGGCCCTGCACCTCGTCGACGCCGCGGTTGCTGGCGGCATCGAGCTCGATGTAGTCGACGAAGCGGCCGGCATCGATCTCGCGGCAGGACTGGCACACGCCACAGGGAGTGGCGGTGATGCCGCCCTGCCCGTCCGGCCCCGTGCAGTTGAGCGACTTGGCCAGAATCCGGGACACCGTGGTCTTGCCCACCCCGCGCGTGCCGGTGAACATGTAGGCATGGTGCAGGCGCTGCGTCGTGAGGGCATTGGTGAGCGCCTGCACGACGTGCTCCTGCCCCACCATTTCGGAGAATGTCTTGGGACGGTATTTGCGGGCGAGCACCAGATAGGACATGCGCGCCATTCTACTAGGCTGGCCGCATGGACCGTGCCCGACCTGCGCACACATGACCGGCAGCGGGCTGCTCGCGCCGCCATCCAGAAGAGAGAAGGATGTGCCGCACGGGGTCTGCGGCGTTACGATCGGAAGCTTTTCATGCCGGATCGGAGCACAGGCCCGCGATCCCCTTCCTTCAGGAATATTCCATGTCCGACATCATCACCTGCATCGAAGACCTGCGCGTGCTCGCGCGCCGGCGCGTTCCCCGCATGTTCTATGACTACGTGGATGCCGGCTCATGGACCGAGGGCACCTATCGCGCCAATGAGGCGGACTTCCGGCCCATTCAGTTCCGCCAGCGCGTGGCCGTCAACATGGAGAACCGCTCCACGGCCACCACCATGCTGGGCCAGAAGGTGGCCATGCCCGTGGCCCTGGCCCCTACCGGACTCACGGGCATGCAGCATGCGGACGGCGAGATCCTGGCCGCACGGGCCGCCATGAAGTTCGGGGTGCCCTACACCCTCTCGACCATGAGCATCTGCTCGATCGAGGATGTGGCAGAGGGCACGAACGGACATCCGTTCTGGTTCCAGCTGTACGTGATGCGGGATCGCGGATTCATGCGCGACCTGATCGACCGCGCACGGGCCGCGAACTGTTCCGCGCTCGTGCTGACGCTCGACCTGCAGGTGCTGGGCCAGCGCCACAAGGACATCAAGAACGGGCTGTCCACCCCGCCCAAACCCACTCTGGCCAACCTTCTCAATCTGGCTACCAAGCCACGCTGGTGCATGGGCATGCTCGGCACGAACCGCCGCACCTTCCGCAACATCGTGGGCCATGCCAGCAACGTGAAGGATGTCTCGTCGCTGTCCGCGTGGACAGCCGAGCAGTTCGATCCCACCCTCAACTGGAAGGACGTGGAAGAAATCCGCAGCTACTGGGGCGGCAAGCTGATTCTCAAGGGCATCCTGGATGTGGAAGACGCCCGGCTGGCAGCGGACAGCGGAGCCGATGCCCTGATCGTGAGCAACCACGGAGGACGCCAGCTCGATGGCGCGCGCAGCTCCATCAGCGCCCTGCCCTCCATCGTCGACGCCGTGGGTGACCGCATCGAGGTGCACATGGACGGGGGCATCCGCAGCGGGCAGGATGTGCTCAAGGCCCGTGCCCTGGGAGCACGGGGGGTCTACATCGGGCGCCCCTTCCTGTATGGGCTCGGCGCCATGGGGGAAGCCGGGGTGACCAAGGCGCTCGACATCATCCACAACGAGCTCGACATCAGCATGGCCTTCTGCGGCCACACGCAGCTCGAACAGGTGACCCGGGACATTCTGCTGCCCGGCAGCTACCCGCTGCCCTGAAGCCGTTCCTCTCCGCGTCTGCAGCCCAAGGCGCCGTGTACGTGCGCCAGGTGTGGCGCACCGGACGCCCGCGCGGCACAATAGCGCCACCCAGCCGCGCGGCCTGCGGGTGTGTGCCCGTGCCCCGGCTCTCCATTCCGAACCTCCCCTCTTCCTTCAGGAAAGTCCTCCATCATGGCGTTGTTTCCCTTCTCCGTTTCCCGTCTTCGACTCTCTCTGTCGGCTGGCCTGACTCTGGCCGCTCTGGCTGCACTGGCTTCGGGGTGCACCACCATCAACCTGCCGGCCGCCGACGGCGCTGCATCGGCGGGCACCCCCGTGGTCGATGCGAGCATCCGCAGCGAAGGCAATGGGGAAGCGGGTGCCACCACGAGCCCGGTGGCTCCCGAAGCCCTGGATGCACGGAACGCCGCTCCCCTGAACGGCATGTTCCTGCAGACCGGCGCCTTTTCCAGCCAGGCCAATGCCGATCGTGCCGCCGATGCCCTGCGCAACAAGGTGCCCAGCCTGTCGGCCAAGGTGAGCGTGGCTCCGCATGGCGCACATTTCCGCGTGCTGGTGGGACCGTTTGCCAGCGAACGCGAGCGCCTCGATGCCCGCGCCACCCTGCGCAGCCATGCCTCCATGGAGGCCATCAACGCCGCTCCGTGAGCCCGATCCGCCGGATCCGTCGGATCCTCGATTCTTCGTGCCTCCCCGTGGCGCCCACGGCAGCGGCGCATCCGTGCGGCAGACCGGCACCATGAGCGACTCCTCCCTGCCGTCCCCGCTCCCCGCAGCCCCCGGGCAACGACGCATTGCCCATCTCGACATGGATGCGTTCTTTGCCTCGGTGGAGCTGCTGCGCTATCCGCAGCTTCGGGGACTGCCGGTCGTCATAGGCGGGCGCGGCACCGACGCCGATCTGGCTCTGCAGGCACGCTACCGGAACCAGCCCGAAGCCATTCCTACAACGGCCTTTGCCCAGCTGCGGGATTACGTGGGCCGGGGCGTGATCACGACAGCCACCTATCCGGCCCGCAGCTTCGGCGTGGGATCGGCCATGGGTCTCATGAAGGCGGCCCGGCTGTGTCCCGATGCCATCCTGCTGCCGGTGAGCTTCGACCGGTACCGCGACTACTCCCGGCGATTCAAGTCGGTCATCACCTCGCTGGCTCCTGTCATGGAAGACCGCGGCATCGACGAGGTCTACATCGACTTCGGTGCTGCACCAGGCGGAACCGAGGACGGCGGACGCGTACTGGCCCAGCGCATCCAGCGCGGCATTCTGGAAGCCACGGGGCTGACCTGCTCCATCGGGGTGGCCCCCAACAAGCTGCTCGCCAAGCTGGCGAGCGAGTTCGACAAGCCCAACGGCATCACCATTCTGCAGCCCGATGACCTGCCGACGCGGGTCTGGCCCCTGCCCTGTCGCAAGCTCAATGGCATCGGGCCCAAGTCCGATGCACGGCTGGCGGCACTGGGCATTGCCACCCTGGGAGACATCGCGGCCCGGCAACGCCAGTGGCTGGTGGAACACTTCGGAACCAGCTACGGCGCATGGCTGCATGAAGCGGCCTGGGGACGCGATTCCCGCCCGCTGGTGATGCACAGCGAGCCGGTATCGGTGAGTCGGGAAACCACCTTTGCCCGCGACCTGCATGCCGTGCGCGACAAGGCGGAACTGGGCCGCATCTTCACCTCACTGTGCGAACGGGTGGCCGCCGACCTGAACCGCAAGGGCTACAAGGGCCGCACCATCGGCATCAAGCTGCGCTACCCCGACTTCCGCATCGCCACCCGTGACCAGACCCTGACGCACTACACCGACAGCGCCCAGGAAATCCGCCGCATGGCGGGGCGCTGTCTCAAGCGCGTGGACCTGAGCCGCCCCTTCCGGCTGCTGGGGGTGCGGGTGGGACACCTGCTGCCTGCCCAGGAAGCCGACGCAGCCAACGCCGAGCAAAACGTCTGCCACACGCGCGATCTCTTCGAGGAATCCTCCCTCTGATCCCGCCCTGGCGGACGGATGGAGCCACCTGCGACCGCGCTCAATCCGCTCCTCCCTCCACTACTCCAGTGCCTTGAGCATGGTGTCGATCACCTTCTTGGCATCGCCAAAGACCATCATGGTCTTGTCCATGTAGAAGAGCTCGTTGTCCAGCCCTGCGTAGCCGGTGGCCATGGAACGCTTGTTGACGATCACGGTACGGGCCTTGTAGGCGTCGAGAATGGGCATGCCATAGATGGAGCTTCCCTTTTGCAGGGCAGCAGGGTTGACCACGTCGTTGGCGCCCAGGATGAGGGCCACGTCGGTCTGCGCGAACTCGCCGTTGATGTCATCCATCTCGAACACTTCGTCGTAAGGCACCTCGGCCTCCGCGAGGAGCACGTTCATGTGCCCCGGCATGCGCCCCGCCACAGGGTGAATGGCGAACTTGACGCTCACGCCCATGGAGGTGAGCTTCTTGGCCAGATCGGCCACCGCGGTCTGGGCGCGCGCCACGGCAAGGCCATAGCCCGGCACGATGATGACACTGCTCGCAGTGGACAGCACGTAGGCCGCATCTTCGGGGCTGCCCGACTTGACACTGCGCTGCGGGGCATCGCCCGCTGCTGACGACTCGGCGGTGCCGCCGAACCCGCCGAGAATCACCGACACGAAGGAACGGTTCATGGCCTTGCACATGATGTAGCTCAGGATCGCCCCCGAGCTGCCCACCAGCGACCCTGCAATGATGAGCATGGGATTGTCGAGCGAGAACCCGATGCCCGCCGCTGCCCAGCCCGAATAGCTGTTGAGCATCGACACCACCACCGGCATGTCTGCCCCCCCGATCGGAATGATGAGCAGCACACCCAGCGCAAAGCCGAACAGGGTGACGAGCGTGAAGGCAATCACGCTCTGCGTGACGGCAAACAGCAGCAGGAAGAACAGGGTGGCCACAGCCAGCCCCAGATTCACCCATTGCTGGTTCGGAAATGTGACCGGGGCTCCCTGGAACACACGGTACTTGTACTTGCCCGAGAGCTTGCCGAAGGCGATCACCGAACCGGAGAACGTGATGGCCCCGATGAGCGAGCCCAGAGCCAGCTCGATGCGGTTACCCATGGGAATGAGATCCACCCCCTGCGCCACCCCGAATGCATGCGGCTCGGCCACCGTGGCCGAGGCAATGCACACGGCCGCCAGGCCGATCATGCTGTGCATGAAAGCCACGAGCTCGGGCATCCTGGTCATCTCGACGCGCCGTGCCATCACCGTGCCGACCGAGCCGCCCACCAGCAGGCCGAGCACCACCCAGCCCAGCTGCCAGGGACTGTGCGCCAGCCGCACGATGAGGGCACAGGTGGTCACGATGGCGATGCCCATGCCCACCATGCCGAACAGATTGCCCCGGATGGCCGTGCGCGGATGGCTCAGCCCCTTGAGCGCCTGGATGAAGCAGACGCTCGCCACAAGATACAGGAGGGTTGCAAGATTGAGGCTCATGCGTGGTCCTCCCCGGTGGCTTCGGGCTTTGCGGCGGCTGCGGGACGGTCCTTCTTGCGGAACATCTCCAGCATGCGCCGGGTGACCAGAAAACCGCCGAACACGTTCACGGCAGCCAGCGCCACTGCCACCACCCCCATGAACTTGGGGAAGATGCCGGAGGGCACGGCGGCCGCGATCATGGCACCCACGATCACGATGGCCGAGATGGCATTGGTGACCGCCATGAGCGGGGTGTGCAGGGCTGGCGTCACGTTCCATACCACGTGGTAGCCCACGTAGATGGCAAGCACGAAGATGATCAGATTGGTGATGGTGGGAGAGAGGGTGTCCATGGTCATTTCCTCCGGATCTGGCCGTCCTGGGTCATCAGGCAGGCTGCCACGATGTCGTCTTCGAGATCGATCTTCAGGCCCGCCTGGGCAGGTGTTTCCCCGCTGGCCGGAAGCACCAGCCGCAGGAAGTTGAAGACATTGCGCGCATAGAGTGCACTGGCATCCGCCGCCACGCGGGCGGGCAGGTTGGTTTCGCCAACGAGGGTGACCCCGTGGGCCTGCACCACGCGACCGGCCTCGGTCAGCACGCAGTTGCCGTCGATGCCAGCAGGCCCCTTGCCTGCGGCCATGTCCACGATGACCGACCCCAGCTTCATGGATGCCACCATGTCCTCGGTCACCAGCGTGGGCGCTGCCCGGCCGGGAATGAGCGCCGTGGTGATCACCACATCGGCCTGTGCCACCCGCCGGGCCACCTCGACCTTCTGGCGATCGAGCCAGCTCTGGGGCATGGGACGGGCGTAGCCTCCTGCGCCTTCGGCAGCCTCGCGCTCCTCGTCGGTCTCGTAGGGCACATCGATGAAGCGCGCTCCCAGCGATTCGACCTGTTCCCGCACGCTGGGGCGCACGTCGCTTGCCTCGATCACGGCCCCCAGGCGCTTGGCTGTGGCAATGGCCTGCAGCCCCGCCACGCCCACCCCGAGCACGACCACACGCGCCGCCTTGACGGTACCGGCCGCCGTCATGAGCATGGGGAAGAAGCGCGGATAGTGCTCGGCCGCCACCAGCACGGACTTGTAGCCCGCGATGTTGGCCTGGCTGGAGAGCACGTCCATGTTCTGGGCACGGGTGGTGCGCGGAGCGGCTTCCAGGGCAAAGGCTGTCAGCCCCGCTCCTGCCAGCTGTTCCAGCCCCGCGCGGTCGAAGGGATCGAGCATGCCCACCAGGGCAGCTCCCCTGCGCATGGCGGCCAGCTCCTCGGCTGCTGGGCGCCGCACCTTGAGCACCAGATCGGCCGACAGGGCAGAGGCTGCGTCCATCAGGGCAGCCCCCGCTTCGCGATAGGCGGCATCGGGGATGCCCGCAGCCAGGCCGGCACCGGCCTGCACGCAGACCTCGTGCCCGGCCGCCACATACTTCTTGACCGTCTCGGGGGTGGCGGCCACACGGGTCTCGCCGACCAGGGTTTCCAGAGGAATTCCAATGCGCACGCTTGCTCCTCAGTCTGGGAGGACTTGGCCTCCAGCCCTCCCGTCATGACGATGGTGACGGCAACTGCCGCCCCACGGCGCACAGCAACCCGCCATCACCCCGGGAGGGAGATGTACATATTTGTAACTCTAGCAGAGATTGTCCCGGTCCCATCGTGCAGCGGCCGCAGCTCCCGGGGAAAATCCCGATACGCCCCACAGCCCTCACCGGCACCGTGCCGGCTGGGTCACTGCCGCGCGGTGCGTGCAAGGGAGGGCATGGCCTGCGGATGGCTGCTGCGCCAGGGGTTGATGTCGAGCCCCCCACGGCGGGTATAGCGCGCATAGACAGACAGCCGAACCGGCTCGCAGCGCCGCCAGATGTCGGTGAAGATGCGCTCCACGCACTGCTCATGGAACTCGTGGTGGTTGCGAAAGCTCACCAGATAGCGCAGCAGTCCCTCGTGGCTGATCTGGGAGCCGCTGTAGGCAATCTGCACGCTGGCCCAGTCCGGCTGGCCTGTCACCAGGCAGTTGCTCTTGAGCAGATGACTCGTGAGAGTCTCGGTGACCATGCCCTCTTCGGGCCGGGTGACGAGCAGGTGCGGGGCAGGCAGGTAGTCGGTGCACTCGCAGTCCAGGCGGTCGAGACTCAGGCCGGAGAGCTCATGCAGCTCCTGCTGATCGAACTGCTCGGGAGTGACGAGGCGTACGCCGATGCTGGCGTCCATGGTAGGCGCGCCGCGCCAGACGGCTTCGTTCACATCCGCGAAGATGCGCGTGCGCACTGCTTCGGCATCGACAAAGACGCTGTTGTTGAAACTGTTGAGGTAGAGCTTGAACGACTTGCTCTCGATGATGTGCGGGGTCTCGCAGGGAATGTGCACCTGCAGAATGGCCACCTGCGGCTTGCCGCGCAGATTGAGCCAGCTCAGCTCGTAGCCGGTCCACAGATCGGCCCCGATGAAGGGCATGCGCCCCGTGAGCCCGATCTCGATCCGCTTGGGCTCGCGTGGCAGGGGAAACAGCAGGCCGGGATCATAGGCGTCGGCATAGGCCGAGCGCTTGCCGAGTTCGGACTGTTCGGGGGTATGACGGATTTCCATGGCTCAATCCTCCAGCCGGCGACGGAACACCAGGCGATCCGGCCCCGACGCCGGCGCGTCATAGGCATAGCCTTCGCGGTCAAAGCTCCGGAGCCCTTCGACCGAGGCGACGCGGTGTTCCACGGCATGGCGCACCATGAGCCCGCGCGCCCGCTTGGCGTGGAAGCTGATGATCTTGTAGCGTCCGCCCTTGAAGTCCTCGAACACGCACTCCACCACGCGCGTCTTCAGGGCCTGCAGGTCCACCGAGCGGAAATACTCCTGCGAGGCCAGATTGACCAGCACGCGCCCCGCTTCGGGTTCCTGCGCCAGGCGCTCACGCAGGTAGCGTGCGATGCGATCGCCCCAGAACTGGTAGAGATCGCGGCCACGCGGATTGGCAAGGCGCGTGCCCATTTCGAGGCGGTAAGGTTCGAGCAGATCGAGCGGGCGCAGCACGCCGTAGAGGCCGCTCAGGATGCAGAGGTGCTGCTGCAGCCAGTCGAGCTGTGCGCCGTCCAGGCTGCGGGCATCCAGGCCCTCGTACACATCGCCATTGAACGCCAGCACGGCCGGGCGGGCATTGTCGGGGGTCGCCTGTTCGCTCCAGACGGCATAGCGTGCCACATTGAGGGTGGCGAGCTTGTCGCTGATGTGCATGAGCTCGGCGAGCTGTTGCGGGGACTGGTCGCGCAGCACCTGCACCAGTTCTGCCGCCTGATCCATGAACATGGGCGCGCTGTGGGCGGAAGTGGCAAGAGGTGTCTCGTAATCCAGAGACTTGGCAGGAGATACAACGAAAAGCATGGCAGAAGGCAAATGGGCAGGACGCTCCGCAAGAGGCCTGCCCACCCGGCGCCCGGTGTTCCGGGCATCAAGACTCCCCGGCCATCAGCCGTCGAGCCCCGTCTCGACCTTCACCTGGTCGATCACCTTGCGCAGCAGGTCTGCGGAATGGGCCAATTGTGCCAGCTCGTCGGGCAGCAGGGGGTAGCGCAGCACCCGCTCGATGCCCTGTGCATTGACGACACAGGGCACACTGAGCACCACGTTGTTCAGGCCGTACTCGCCATTGAGCTGGGTGCCCACCGGCAGCACGGAATGCTCGTTGATGGTGATGGCCCGGATGATGCGGAACACGCTTGCGGCGATGCCGTGGTTGGTGTTGAACTTGCGCCGGAAGATCTCGATGCCGGCCTGCTTGACATCCTCCAGCAGGGCCGCCTTGTCGAACGGAGGCATGCCATGGGCCACACAGTAGTCGTCGATCGACAGGCCGGCGATGTTGGCAATGCTCCAGGGAATCGTGGCACTCATGCCATGCTCGCCCATGACCATGCCGAAGACGTTCTTGGGATCGAGTCCCACACGGTCGCCCAGGATCTTCATGAGCCGCGCCGTGTCGATCACGCAGCCCGCACTGATGACGCGATCCGGCGGATAGCCGGTGTTGCTGACGATGAAGTGCGCCAGCACGTCGCACGGGTTGGTCACGATGATGAGGATGGCGTCTGGCGCATAGTGTTCGAGCTCCCGCGCGATCTCCACGCAGATGCCCGAGTTGATCTGCGCGAGCTCCTGGCGGTCCTGCCCCACCTTGATCTGCGCGCCTGCCGTGATGATCACGACATCACTGCCAGCCGCATCGGCATAGTCGCCTGCCACGATGTGCGTGTTCTTCGAGAAGGCCAGCGCACTGGTATGGCTGAAATCGAGTTGTTCGCCTTCGCTGCGGTCACGGTTCTTGTCCACCAGCACCAGCTCGCGGCACTCACCCATGGTAAGGATGTAGCTGCAGACCGCCACACCGACGGCCCCCGCTCCGATCACAGAGATTTTCATTGGTCATGTACTCCATTGCGGGGCCGGATCAGCCAGTCCGTGCACCATGCACGGGTACTGTGCATGCTCCGGCCCCACGCGGGGATGGTAGCAACAAGCATTCCAGTCCGCGGCCGCCGCCGCAAGCCTGCAGGACACTCCCCGGAAACAGACCGTAAGGTTCCGATACACCATACAATATATTTATTAATATAATGATTGCCATGCGCATCGTTTCCTCGCTTTTCTCTTTCCAATCCTCTCTCCTTTTCCTGCGGGCACGCACATGACGCTGCATCTCACCAGCATCCTTCTCGGGCTCGGCATCGGGGCCGTCATGGGACTGACCGGCGCCGGAGGCGGCATTCTGGCCATACCGGCTCTGGTGCTCGGCTCAGGACTGGGCATGGTCAGCGCCAAGCCGGTCGCCCTGGTGGCCGTCTCTCTCGGCAGCGCCCTGAGTGCAGCCGATGGGCTGCGCAGAGGGCTGGTGCGCTACAAGGCAGCCTTCTACATGGTGCTGCTGGGTGCCTTGACCGCGCCTGTGGGGCTGTGGCTGGCGCACCAGGTGTCCCCCGAACTGCTCGCCCTGCTCTTCAGCGCCATCATGCTGTTCGTGGCATGGCGAACATGGCGCAGCACGCTGGCGCGGCATGCTGCCCAGGCCCACACCGTCGATGCCCCCTGCCGCCTCGACCCTGAAACCGGGCGCTTCTGCTGGACGCCCGCCTGCTTTCTCACGCTCGGAAGCATCGGCGCGGTGACGGGGCTGTTCACCGGCATGCTGGGCGTGGGAGGCGGATTCTTCATCGTGCCCATGCTGCAGCGCTATACCAATCTCACCCACCACGGCATCGTGCTGACGTCGCTGGCGGTCATTGCGCTGGTGTCCGGCACCACGGTCCTGCAGGGCACGCTGCATGGCTCGACCTCCATTCCCCCCGAGGGATGGTATTTCATCGCCGCCACGGCCGTGGGCATGCTCGCCAGCCGCATGGTGGCCCACCGCATCCCGCACACCCTGCTCAAGCGCGGCTTTGCCGCCCTGGTGCTGCTGGCCACCGTGCTGCTGCTGATGCGCACCTTTGCCCCCCAGTGGCTGCCCATGGCGGCCTGATCGCCCCCACAAGGAGACAAGCATGGCCCCTCAAGTCGTCGTTACCCCCTTCTTCGACAGCTTTTCAAGCACCTTCAGCTACGTGCTGCATACCGGTCCGGGCAGTGCCTGCGCCATCATCGACCCGGTGCTCGACTATGATCCCAAGGCCGGGCGCACCGGCACCCACAGTGCCCAGCGCATCGTCGACCATGTACGTGGCCTTGAGCTCGATGTGCAGTGGATCATCGAGACACACGCCCATGCCGATCACCTCACCAGCGCGGCATGGCTGCACGAGCAGGTGGGGGGTACCGTGGTCATCGGCCAGCCGATCACCACCGTCCAGCGCACGTTTGCCGGCATCTTTCACCTGCCGGAGCTGGCCTGCGACGGCAGCCAGTTCGGGCAACTGATGTCCGATGGGGACCGCATCGCCCTGGGAACGCTCCAGATCGAGGCCCTGCATGTCCCGGGACACACCCCGGCCGACATGGCCTATCGCGTACACACGCCGACCGGACAGGCCGATCTGGTGTTCGTCGGCGACACGCTCTTCGCGCCCGATGCCGGCACGGCACGCTGCGACTTCCCGGGCGGCAGCGCGCAGGACATGTACCACTCGGTGCGTCGCCTGCTGTCCCTGCCTGCCGATACGCGCATCATGCTCTGTCACAACTATGCCGAGGGAGTGGCAGCCAACCCCGCCGCCTACTGCGAGAACACGGTGGGCGAACACCGCCGATACAACATCCACGTGCATGACGGCATCGCCCTGGAGGCCTTCGTGTCCATGCGCCAGACCCGCGACGCCACGCTGGACATGCCCCAGCTCATCCTGCCGGCCGTGCAGGTCAACATCCGCGCGGGCCACCTTCCGGCCGCTGAATCCAACGGCACCCGCTACCTCAAGATCCCTCTGAACGTGCTGTGACGCCCTGCGGGATTCCCGTCCGCCTCACCCCGCCTGCACACCCGGGCGCCCACTGCAGACGGCCTGAGGCACGGGGTTCGCGAGGCCGAACAAGACGGCCGGGAGATGCATCCGCTGCTCCCACGTCTTAAAATCGTTCCTTCACGACACAGTTTCCGTGCGGAAGCCAGTCCTGGCACATGCCCCCTGGCGCTCTGGCACGCCCGGGCAATTGCCTGTGATGGCGGGTTCAATGCCCCTGCAGCCGCATCGGCACAGGGGGTGTCCTGCATATGCAGATGACACCCTGCGCCGCCCCCATCCCGAACTGCCGTCCCCTGGAATTCATTGCCCGTCGGCCTGCCTTGGCAGCAGGACGGGTTCGTCGCACGCCTCTCTCCATTCCATCCGATTCATCATGACCGAAGCCCTGCAACAACCTGCGCTGGCCGCACTGACCAAATCCTTCGAACCCGCCGCCATCGAGGCCCAATGGGGCCCCGAATGGGAGCGTCGCGGCTATGGCCATGCAGGTTTCCGCGGCACCGGCCGCCCCGATGCCGATGCCGCCGCCCGCCAGGAGAACTTCGCCATCCAGCTCCCGCCGCCCAATGTCACCGGCACGCTGCACATGGGGCACGCCTTCAACCAGACCATCATGGACAGCCTCACGCGCTACCACCGCATGCGCGGCTTCAACACGGTCTGGATTCCCGGTACCGACCACGCGGGCATCGCCACCCAGATCGTGGTGGAACGCCAGCTCCAGAGCGCGGGCACGAGCCGCCACGACATGGGCCCCACCCCCACGGAAGCCCGCAAGAACTTCATCTCCAAGGTCTGGGAATGGAAAGAGGAAAGCGGCAGCACCATCACCACCCAGATGCGCCGCATGGGCGACAGCGTGGACTGGAGCCGCGAATACTTCACCATGGACGACAAACTCAGCCGCGTGGTCGTCGACACCTTCGTGCGTCTGTACGAACAGGGCCTGATCTACCGCGGCAAGCGCCTCGTGAACTGGGACCCCGTACTCAAGTCGGCCGTGTCCGACCTGGAAGTGGAAAGCGAGGAGGAAGACGGGTTCCTGTGGCACATCGCCTACCCGCTTTCCGATGGCAGCGGCAGCCTCACCGTCGCCACCACGCGCCCCGAAACCATGCTGGGTGACGTGGCCGTCATGGTCCACCCCGAGGACGAACGCTACAGCGCCCTCATCGGCAAGACCGTGCGCCTGCCGCTCGTGGGACGCGACATCCCCGTCATCGCCGACGCCTATGTCGACCGCACCTTCGGCACCGGCGTGGTCAAGGTCACCCCGGCCCATGACACCAACGACTATGCCGTGGGCCAGCGCCACCAGCTGCCCATGATCAGCATCCTCGCACTCGATGCCACCGTCAACGACAACGCCCCCGAAGCCTATCGCGGCATGGACCGCTACGTGGCACGCAAGGCGGTGCTGCGCGATCTGGAAGCCCTGGGCGTGCTCGTGCAGACCCAGAAGCACAAGCTCATGGTGCCGCGCTGCGCCCGCACCGGTGCCGTGGTCGAGCCCATGCTCACCGACCAGTGGTTCGTGGCCATGAACACGGTCGGCAAGGGAGACGCCACCGGCAAGAGCATCGCCCAGAAGGCCATCGATGCCGTGCAGGGCGGCGCCGTCCGCTTCGTGCCCGAAAACTGGATCAACACCTACAACCAGTGGATGAACAACATCCAGGACTGGTGCATCAGCCGCCAGCTCTGGTGGGGGCACCAGATTCCCGCCTGGTACGACGAGGAAGGCCAGGTCTACGTCGCCCGCACCGAGGCCGATGCGCAGGCACAGGCTCCCGGCCGCACCCTCACGCGCGACCCCGACGTGCTCGACACCTGGTACTCCTCCGCTCTGGTGCCCTTCAGCAGCCTGGGCTGGCCCGACGCACTGTCCCAGCAAGACCCCCTCAAGGACTATGACCTCTACCTGCCCAGCACGGTGCTCGTCACCGGCTACGACATCATCTTCTTCTGGGTCGCCCGGATGATCATGATGACCACCCACTTCACCGGCCGCGTCCCCTTCCGGCATGTCTACATCCATGGGCTCGTGCGCGACGCACAGGGCAAGAAGATGAGCAAGTCCGAAGGCAACGTGCTCGACCCGGTCGACCTCATCGACGGCATCGAACTCGCCCCCCTGCTCGACAAGCGCACCCGCGGCCTGCGCAAGCCCGAAACCGCTCCCCAGGTCCGCAAGGCCACCGAAAAGGAATTCCCCGAGGGCATTCCCGCCTACGGTGCCGACGCCCTGCGCTTTACCTTTGCCGCACTGGCCAGCCTCGGACGCAGCATCAACTTCGACAGCAAGCGCTGCGAGGGCTACCGCAACTTCTGCAACAAGCTCTGGAACGCCACCCGCTTCGTCCTCATGAACTGCGAAGGCCACGACTGCGGCCTCGTGCACCCGAGCGGAGCCGAAAAAGTCTGCGACCGGACCTTCAAGACCTTCACCCCTGCCGACCGCTGGATCGTCAGCCGCCTCCAGCGCGTGGAAGCCGAAGTCGCCCGTGGCTTTGCCGAATACCGTCTCGACAACGTGGCCAACGCCCTCTATGACTTCATCTGGAACGAGTTCTGCGACTGGTACCTGGAAATCGCCAAGGTCCAGATCCAGACCGGTGACGAAGCCTGCCAGCGCGGCACCCGCCATACCCTGATCCGCACGCTGGAAACCCTGCTGCGCCTCGCCCACCCCGTCATTCCCTTCATCACCGAGGAACTCTGGCAGAAGGTGGCCCCCCTCGCCGGCCGGACGGGAGATTCCGTGAGCGTGGCGGCCTACCCTGTCAGCAACCCCGAGAAAATCGACGAATCCGCCGAGGCCCACGTCACCCAGCTCAAGCACATGGTCGACGCCTGTCGCAACCTGCGCGGCGAGATGGGCGTCTCTCCCGCCCAGCGTCTGCCGCTCTATGCCCTGGCTGCCGGCCCCGACAGCGCAGCCTTCCTCGCGCAGACGGCCCCGGTGCTCAAGGCCCTGGCCAAGCTGGGCGAAGTCCGCGTCTTCGACGATGAAGCCACCTGGCAGACCGCAGCCCAGGCCGCTCCCGTGGCCGTCGTGGGCGAAGTCCGCCTCGCCCTCTTCATGGAAATCGACCGCGATGCCGAACGCGCCCGCCTGGGCAAGGAAGCCACCCGCCTCGAAACCGAAATCGCCAAGGCCAACGGCAAGCTCTCCAACCAGAACTTCGTCGCCAAGGCCCCGGCCGCCGTCATCGAACAGGAACGTCAGCGCGTCGCCGACTTCGGCGCCACCCTCACCAAGATCCGCGAGCAATTGGCCCGTCTGGGTTGACGCCACCGCCCTGCACGGCGTAGCCTGAGAGATACTGTCCGTTTCCTGACGGGAAGACGGACCCTTTCTCGACGGTTGCGCCGTTTTTTTTCATTTCTTGCATCTTCCGAACCGATCACATGGACACCATGGCCTCCCCCTCCACCTCCTCCGCGCTCGCCCCCCTCACCGTAGACGGCTACCTCAGGAAGATCCTCAACGCCCGCGTCTACGACGTGGCCCACGAGACCCCCCTCGACCACGCCCGGAACCTGAGCCGCCGCCTGGGCAACACCGTGCTGCTCAAGCGCGAGGACCAGCAGCCTGTCTTCAGCTTCAAGCTGCGCGGCGCCTACAACAAGATGGCTCAGCTCTCGCCCGAACAGCTCAAGAAGGGGGTCATCTGCGCCTCCGCCGGCAACCATGCCCAGGGCGTTGCACTGGGTGCGCGCAAGCTCGGCACCCGCGCCGTCATCGTCATGCCGACCACCACCCCGCAGCTCAAGATCGATGCCGTCAAGGCGCTGGGCGGCGAAGTCGTGCTCGCCGGCGAAAGCTACAGCGATGCCTATGACCAGTCCGTCAAGCTGCAGCAGGAAGAAGGCCTCACCTTCATCCACCCCTTTGATGACCCCGACGTCATCGCCGGGCAGGGCACCATCGCCATGGAAATGCTCCAGCAGCTCCAGGGACTGCCCCACCGCAACCTCGACGCCGTGTTCGTCGCCATCGGCGGTGGCGGCCTGGCGGCCGGCATCGCCAGCTACATCAAGGCCGTGCGCCCCGGCATCAAGGTCATCGGCGTGCAGATGAACGACTCCGACGCCATGCTCCAATCCGTGCAGGCAGCCCACCGCGTCACCCTGCATGATGTCGGCCTCTTCTCGGACGGTACCGCCGTCAAGCTCGTGGGCGAAGAAACCTTCCGGCTCTGCCGCGAGCTTCTTGACGACTACGTCGTCGTCAACACCGATGCCGTCTGTGCCGCACTCAAGGACATCTTCGTCGACACGCGCAGCATCGTCGAACCGGCCGGCGCCATGGGCGTGGCCGCCATCAAGCAGTATGTGGCCACCCACAAGTGCAAGGGCCAGACCTTTGCCGCCGTTCTCTGCGGCGCCAACATGAACTTCGACCGCCTGCGCTTCGTGGCCGAACGCGCCGAAATGGGCGAGGAACACGAAGGCCTGTTTGCCGTCACCATCCCCGAGGAGCGCGGCAGCTTCCGCCGGCTGTGCGAGCTCATCGCCAACATGGGCGGCGCCCCGCGCAACGTCACCGAATTCAACTACCGCATGCGCAGCAGCGAAAAGGCCCACGTCTTCGTCGGTCTGAGCACCCACGGTCATGGTGAAAGCGAAAAGATTGCCCAGAAATTCATCAAGCAAGGCTTCAGCACGCTCGACCTCACACACGACGAGCTCGCCAAGAGCCACATCCGCTACATGATCGGCGGCCTCAGCGACGTGGCCACCGACGAGCGGCTGCTGCGCTTCTTCTTCCCGGAACGTCCCGGGGCCCTGATGAAGTTCCTGCATCTGATGAATCCCGACTGGAACATCAGTCTTTTCCATTACCGCAATCAGGGTGCCGACTCCAGCCAGGTCCTCGTCGGGATCCAGGTTCCCGCCCGTGATGCCGCCGATTTCCAGGCTTTTCTCGACACGCTCGACTATCCCTACGTCGAGGAAACCGACAGCCCGGTCTACCGCATGTTCCTGTAAGGCTTACACTGCGGCGTCACCGCCACATCAATGAGAACTTTAGGAGTCTTCAGCACAAACATACGATCCTAGGTATTCAAAACATCCTTCTGTCGCTAGAATGTATACATCGGTAAGCGGTGAAACGTATTTTTTCGTTCTCTCGTATGCATCGATGTTCTCACATACCCCCATTGGAGCAGCGACAGATGGTTCTCGACAAAGTCCTCCTCGTGACGGCATGCGCCGCATTGGTCAGCGGATGCACCGGCATTTCCTACGGAGACCGTCACCTTCCCCCGGTGGACCAGGCCGCCATGAATGCCGACAGTGCCCGCATCCAGCAGTCCGAACGCACCGAGCGTGCCGAACTGCGCAAGGAGCGACGCGAAGAGATGATGGACGCGGCCGACGCCATCCATCGCGCCCGTGGAGATGTGGCGCCCGTCTATGTGGCGCCTGTGTACCTGATTCGTTAATTGACTGGAGACTCCTTCTCATGAAAAAACTCATCCCGATCTCCGCAGTGCTGCTGTCCACGGTGCTGACGGGCTGTGCCACCGGCGGTTCGGTGGGCGACTACGCCATGGGCGACGATTCCGCCGCCATCAAGCAGGGGCGCAACAAGGAATCCGCGCAGCTCTCCGTCGCCGAGCTCCGCCAGCACCGTCGCCAGCGCCAGAATACTTCCGAGGAGCTGGCCCTCGAAGCCCAGAAGCGCCAGGCCAAGCGTGACGAGATCAACGGCACCCTGGCCACGGTCAACAACGGCCTGATGACCACCAACGGCGTGATCGGTACCGTTCGCAACCTGCGCTGGGGCTTCTGATCCGCACTTTCCACCGCAGAGCCCAGGGGCTGCCTTCATCGGCAGCCCTTTTTTTGTTTTAGGATTCCGGAGGTAAGGGGGTTTCCTCCTCCCCAAGGAAAGGCAGCTCCCGCCCTTCATCACGGATGTCCTCCCATGAACCTTCTGGCACGCCAACTGGTGCTGGCCCTGCAGTTTTTCACCCGCATTCCACTTCCAGGCGCACTGGTCACATGGGCGGGGTATACCCCGGCGCTCATGCAGGCATCGCTGTGCCATTTCCCGGCCATCGGCTGGATCACGGGGGCACTCTCCGCAGGCTGTTTCCTGCTCACCCTGCATCTGTGGGGTGCCCCGGTCCTGACCATGGCCGCTCCCTCGCTGCTCATGCTGCTGGCATCGCTGGCAGCCGTTCTGTGCAGCATCTTCGTCACAGGTGCCCTGCACGAGGACGGGCTGGCCGATGTGGCCGATGCGCTCGGCGGTGCAGCCAGCCCCGCCCGTGCGCTTGCCATCATGAAGGATTCGCGCGTGGGGAGCTACGGTGTGCTGGCTCTCATCGCCAGCCTGGCGCTGCGCGTGCTCCTGCTGGCGTGCATGGGCATCGTGCAGCCCTTTCTTGCCGTCTGCGTGATCGTCGGCTCCCACGTCATCTCGCGCTTCTTTCCCCTGCTGCTCATCCGCCTGCTGCCCTATGCCCGCACGGATGACAGCTCCAAGACCGTGCAGGCCATGGGCGAGATGCATGCGGTCTCCCTGTGGTCGGCTGCGCTGTGGTGCCTGCCGCTGGCCCTGTGCTACTGGCTGCCCCAGGGCGCCTGGCTGGTAGCCATCCTGGGCGTGGCCACGCTGGCGTCCGCAGTGGCTGCATGGGCCATGTACGGATGGTTCCGCAAGCGGCTCGGCGGCTACACCGGGGATTGTCTCGGGGCCACCCAGCAGGTCTGCGACATGGTTTTCCTGGCCGCCGCACTCACGGCCGTGCTCCGGGCCATGGGCCAGCTCTGAGCCCTGCCAGACCGACATGTCCATGCACCAGCAGACTGGGCCTTTGCCCCTTTCAAGCCCATTGTGGCTGCTGCGCCATGCACGCCCCTGCATTGCACCGGGAATCTGCTACGGCCAGCACAATGTCGAAGCCGATCCCGGCCACACCGAGGAAGCCGCCCTTGCCATGGTGCAGGCCGTGCTGGATCATCGCAGCGCCCAGCCGGATGTCTGGCACGCACCGCTCCGGCTGGTGGCATCTCCGCTCGGCCGCTGTCTACAGCTTCAGGAGGCACTGGCGACACGACTGCAGCCGCTGGGCATCCCTGTGACCTGCTCCTGCGATACACGTCTCGCGGAAATCCATTTCGGCACATGGGAAAACCGTCCCTGGTCCGACATCACACCGCAAGAATGGGCGCTCTGGATGGCCTCCTTCATGGATTTTCGCCTTGGAGGCAAGGGCGAAACCGTGCGCGAGCTGATCTCCCGCGTTTCCGAGCTGGCCATGGCACACCAGCGCTGCCGGATACCCACCATCTGGATCACCCATGCAGGTGTCATGCGTGCCACAGCCCTGTTGTGGCAGACCGGATTCGATCCGCTCCGCGGCACGCTCACCGCAGCACAATGGGCAGGCCTGGAGGCCGCCTCTCCTGGAGGCTACCGGCTCATGGCTCCCATTGTTCCGTCGAATCCCCTCATGAACGCCAGGGAGTAGAGCGGAACCTGTTCGTCAGCGGCGACCAGTGTGTGCGTGCCGTCACTGCCCGTTGAAGGCGTCCCCTCCCGCCTGCGCTCCATTGCCGGTAGTACCCGCCCCGGCTCTGCGCGTCTTGGCCGGATTGGCTGCCTGGGCAGGCGCAGTGAGATCTGCTGCCGAATCCACGGGCACCGCATCCGCTGGCGCTGTCTTGGAAAGCGTGGCGTCCGGCTGACGTCCCGTACCGCTGTCTGCTCGGGGAGCAACGGGTGCCACATCATGGCCCAGCTGGACTCCCCCCGGCGCCATGATCTCGCCCGGATGGCCACTGTGCCCGCCACCACCTCCGGCCACGGCACCGCTGCCGGCCAGCTGGGTCGGCTGCACAGGAGAGCCCTGGAGGGCAGGTTTGCGGGTGAGCAGCTGTGTCTGCTCCTGAATGTCCAGATTGCTGACCGAAGCGGCCGAGGCATCCCCCGCCGCTTCCATGTCCGACGCAGGCTGCGTGGACTTCATCCGCCAGCCGAAGTAGATGCCGCCGATCAGAGCGACGGCCGCCAGCCCTGCCACCAGAGGGACAGTCCATTTCTTGAGCAGTTTTTCCACGTTCAGGCTGTTGGGCATAGAGGGTGAATTCCAGAAAATGCATGCAGGGCCGCCACTTCGCCCACCGGTCCGGGAATTTTCCCGAAGGCTCGGCATCTCGCGCGGAATCCTGTTCCGGATTCCCCTGCGCAACAGGGCTGCCCCTCCAGTCGCGGCACAGCTGGAAAATCAACCTTCTGGGAGCCTCCAGAAGGCAGCATTCCCACGCCTCCTGCGCGACACTGCCTGCGATTATGCGGCGTTTAGGGCCCGCATGTGAGTCTCAGCCTCGCCATCCGTCCGGTTTTCTGCCCCGCGTCCTTTCCTGTCACCGTCGCATCAGCCCGTGAACGATTGGGCTATCATCGTCCCGATTCACCTCACCATTCCTGCCGCATGCCCGCATCTCTGGACGGCAAGCTTGTCGTCGCCATTTCCTCGCGTGCCCTGTTCGATTTCGAGGCCGAAAACCGACTGTTCGAAGCCGGTGACACCCGCGCCTACATGCATGCCCAGCTCGCGCACATCGATGATCCTGCAGCCCCCGGAGTCGCATTCTCCCTGGTGCGCAAGCTGCTCGGTTTCAACACCTCCGACCACCAGCGAGTCGAGGTCGTCCTGCTCTCGCGCAACGATCCTGTCAGCGGCATGAGAGTCTTCCGCTCCGCCACTGCGCACGGACTCCACTCCATCCAGCGGGGCGTATTCACGCAGGGGGACGATCCCTTCCGTTATCTGCGTCCGCTGGGCGCCCATCTCTTTCTCTCGGCCAATGATGCCGACGTGCGGGAAGCGCTGGCCCTGGGATTTCCCGCCGCCCGCGTCGCCACCTCGGCGCCACAGGCCAGCGACCAGCATCCCGATACGGTCCGGATCGCCTTCGACGGTGATGCCGTGCTGTTCGGCGACGAGGCCGAACGCATCTATCAGCAAAATGGGCTGCCCGCCTTCCAGGCCCACGAGGTCGCCCATGCATCCAGCCCCCTCCCGCCCGGCCCCTTCAAGCCGTTTCTGGAAGCGCTGCACAGTCTGCAGACTGCCTCCGAACAGGGCGACACACCGATGCGTCTGCGCACCGCCCTGGTCACGGCACGCAGCGCTCCCGCACACGAACGCGCCATCCGCACCCTGATGAACTGGCACATCTCCATCGACGAGGCCATGTTCCTCGGCGGACTGGCCAAGGGGCCCTTCCTGCGCGAATTCGAACCGGATTTCTTCTTCGACGACCAGACCGGCCACGTCCGCAACGCGTCCGAGCATGTCCCTTCGGGCCTGGTCACGTTCGGCGTCAGCCACGAACATCTTTCCTGATCTCTCCGCATGAACCTCCATTCCCATCTCACATCCCGCCGCGCCCTGGTGCTGTTCTCCGGAGGGCAGGATTCCACCACCTGCCTGGCCTGGGCCCTGCAGCGCCATGCCCACGTGGAAACCGTAGGCTTCGACTACGGCCAGCGGCACCGTGTCGAACTCGATGCCCGGCTCCACGTCCTCGATGCCCTGCGCGCACAGTTTCCTTCCTGGTCAGGCCGACTGGGAGAGGATCACATGCTCGACGTGAACATCCTCGGCCAGATCAGTGATACTTCGCTCACTCGCGACATGGCATTTGCCATGGAAGCCAACGGGCTGCCGAATACTTTCGTGCCTGGACGCAATCTCGTGTTTCTCACCCTGGCCGCCGCTCTGGCCTACCGTCGAGGCATCGACGTGCTGATCACAGGCGTGTGTGAAACGGATTTTTCGGGATACCCGGACTGCCGGGACGACACCATCAAGGCCATGCAGATCGCCCTGTCACTGGGCATGGATCGCCGCCTGCTCATCGACACCCCCCTGATGTGGATCGACAAGGCAGAAACCTGGGAACTCGCACATCGCCTCGGCGACGCCAGTGGCATCCCCGAGGGGGGCTCCCGGCTGGTCGACCTCATCATCGAACACTCCCATACCTGCTACATGGGCGACCGCTCCCATCGTCACGCCTGGGGATACGGCTGCGGCAGCTGTCCTGCCTGCCAGCTGCGCGCCCGGGGCTACGAAACCTATCTCGCAGCCCAGCAGTCCCACTGACACACAAGTTCCTCCTGAAGCCGCCATGCTGCAGCGCCCTTGGAGAGCCCCGCAGGAGCACCAGACACGGCCCGCGCATGACGGTGAAAACCTGACTCATTGCACGCTCACAGCCGATGCCCGCGAGCGTGAGAGCACGCCCCCAGTCACGACCAGCACCAGCGACAACGCTGCCAGCAGCAAGGCCAGCCATGCCCTGCTGGCCAGGGCAAATCGCCACCCTACCAGCAGCGCAAGCGGTGCCGCCAGCGCGCCGGTGAGCAGCATGCCCACATGGAGCGCAGCGGTATATATGCCAGTCACCGCGCTCATGCAATGCCGAAAATCGCGCGCAATGACCATCAGACTCGCAATGTGGCCGATTCCCAGACAGGCACCAATGAGCAGAGTCCCTGCGAACATCCCGAACAGCCCCGAGCAACGGCTCAGACCATCCCACGGCACCGATTGCCAGATCGATCCCCGTGGCATGCCCGCACACAGAAACCACCTATCCGGAGCCTCAGCCCCGCCAAGACGGCCAAAACCCGCGCACAGATCATCGAGGCGGCATTGGCCGAGTTCATGCAGCAGGGTCATGCGGCGGCCACCATGGGCCATATCGCCCAACACGCGGGCCTGGCCAAAGGGACGCTCTACACCTGTTTCGAAAACAAGGAAGCGCTGTTTCTCGGCTTGATCGAGCAGGTGGTCAAGGGCCCGCTCAGCGAAGTCGAGAAGCAGCCGATTCGCGAGAAAGAACTCGTGGTCGACCATTTCCGGCGCACCCTGCTGCCTGCCATGCGCACCATGGAAATGACTGGACGCGCTTCGGTGGCCCATCTGATTCTGGCGGAAGGGGTCAAGTTTCCCTTCCTGATCGAAGCCTATCGAAGGGAAGTCCATGCCCCCTTCCTGGCGCACATCCGTCACCATGCGCAAAGGGCCTTCCAACGCGGCGAAATCGGTGATGACACCTTGGCACAGCATCCCCATCTGCTCGCTGGACCGCTGTGGATCGGCATGATCCACAATGGCATCCTTGACCCCGAGCATCCGATCGATGGCGGCACGCTGTGCGAATCGCAGCTGCGCATGCTGTTCCGTCCACCATGCGAGTCTTCGTCCGTCACCGTAAATTCCGTGCATTCCTGAGGGGCGGCGGGTGCCGTTTCTCCGGCACAAAGAAAAGGCAGAAGTTCCAGCATGCTCGGCCGCTTGATTCCTGTACAGGATTCGGCCGGATGCGCATGCCATGCGCCACAGGCTCACGGCGCGTCTTCAGTGCCCATCCCCCTCGGCACCAAGATGGCCATGGGGAATGCTGCATCACATGTTGCATGCCACAACATGCATGTGCTTTGAAAAGCCACCGTTAAAACGAAAAAAAGGGCCGAAGCCCTTTTTTCAACAATGTGCAGATTGTGTACTGCAATCTGCACATTCACATATGGAGCGGGAAACGAGACTCGAACTCGCGACCTCAACCTTGGCAAGGTTGCGCTCTACCAACTGAGCTATTCCCGCGCTGTGCTGAAGCATGAAGTATAGCGCAGTTTCGGCACGCTCGTCAAAAGATCTGCATTTTTTGCAGAACAGCGCCGTTTAGCCCGCTGTCTGGGTCGCGCCTGCCTGGGCTGCATCCTGGTGCACCACCAGCACCGACATGGGCGCATGCGACACTACACGCTGTGCCACGCTGCCAAGCATGAGCTTCTCGACGCCATGACGGCCATGAGACCCCATCACGATCAGATCGGCACCCAGCTTCTGGGCCTGGTCGATGATGCCCTTCCACACCGCATAGGCATCTACCGTCATGACATCTACGGCCAGCCCCTTGGCGGCGAACATGGCTTTCACCTGATCGAGCACTTCGGTTGCTTCCTTGGTGATGGCGCTCATGTACTGGGCCTGCCCAAAGGCGAAATCCGGGCCGGCGCTGGCAAAGGGATAGGGATCGAGCACATACACTGCCGTGACCTTGGAGCCCAGCGCCTTGGCCAGATCGGAAGTCTTTTCCACGGCAAGCGTGGAGGTACGGGAACCGTCAACCGGCAGAAGGATATGTTTGAACATGATTCGTCTTCCTCAAAAGAATGGTGAATGGTGCCGGTCATCCCTGGAGGCTGCTACCCGTCCGCCTCTCTGCGACGCTCCGTCTTCATCAGCTCAATGAAGGCCGGATGCCAACCCTGCCCCGAAGCTGCTGCGGGTCTGGATGACCACGCCTCGCCACTCCGAGGGACACCGAATGCAATGCAGGGAAAGTGTACTCTGCGCCATGCGGATTGATAAGCCACGCAGACAGTGCCTGATTCAGGTCAAGGTATGCAGCGCATGTGGCTATACACTGCATGCGCCTGTGCGCCGACACGCGCGCAGGGATCATCGAGTCATCAAGGCAGAGGCAATCATGAGCAAACTGGAGTGGAATGAGGATTTCGTGCTCGGCGTGGACGCCATGGATCAGACCCATGTCGAATTTGTCGACCTGCTCGCACGCGTCGAGGCTGCCGACGATGCCCACCTGCTGGAAGAATGGCAGCACCTCATCGATCACACGGATGTGCATTTCGACAACGAAAACCGGTGGATGCTGGCCACCCGGTTTGCTGCCAGCAACTGCCACACCACCCACCATGGCGCGGTGCTGGGCGTGATGCGCGAAGGCCTCGAATATGGCCGCAAGGGCCATCTCAAGGTGGTACGACAGATGGCAACCGAACTGGCAAACTGGTTTCCCCAGCATGCAGACACCATGGATGCAGCCCTGGCCCTGCATCTGCGGCGGGTGGGCTACGACCCTGTCACGGGTGCCATGACACATCCCGAAATGCTTCCTCACGACGTGATCCACGGCTGTGGCGGAGACACCTGCTCCGAAGACTCCCAGGATCAGGCCACCCAGCCCCCTGTCACTGCCTGAGCACGCATCCGGAGCCAGGAAAACATTCTTTCGCGGAGTTTCTTCTCTATTCCTCTGGCACGAGAAGGGTATGATCCGCGCCATGGATACTTCCTGGGAATGGTTGCCGGTTCTGCTCGCCCTTGGCATCGCACTGTCGATGCAGCCGTGGCGTCTGCTGCGTGATACAGAGCTGCTGAACCCCTTTCTAGGGAGCCTGGTCATTACCCCATGGCTGTGGGCACTCCCCCGGCTGCACACCATGCCGCTTCAGCTGCAGCTGACCGGCTCGTGCATGGTGCTTCTCATGCTTGGCTGGCCCTTGGCAGTGCCTGCCTTCTGCCTGATCGCCGTGCTTTCGGCATGGATAGGTCATGCCCCACCCCAGCTGATCATGGAAAACGCTTTCTGGCTGGGCATCCTCCCTGCCACCTTGGCCATGCTGCTGGGGGCCCTCATCCGCAGATTCATCGGCACGCACCTGTTCGTGTACATCCTCGGTCGCGGCTTCTTTGGCACAGTAGCCTGCGTGTTCGCTTCCAGTGTGCTGCATGAATGGGCCGGCATGTCCTTGCCCCACGTCGATCCAAGTCTCACCACCATTGCCCACTGGCTCATTGCCTGGGGGGATGGTTTCATGACAGGCATGCTGACCGCCATTTTTGTGGCCTTCCGCCCGGAATGGCTGGCCACCTGGTCGGATGGGCTGTATTTTCATCATCCCCATGATCCCCCTTCCGCCTGAATCCGGCTGCATCACGGATGTGCGGGGCGTGATCGCCGGACATCACACCCGCTCCGATCGGCCCACTGGCTGCAGCGTCGTGATGGTGCCGCAAGGAGCGGTGGCCGCAGTGGACGTGCGCGGCGCTGCACCAGGCACGCGCGAAACCGATCTGCTCAGATCCGGCAATCTCGTACAACGCATCCACGCCGTAGTGCTGAGCGGTGGCAGTGCATGGGGACTGGACACCGCCACGGGAGTCGTGGCCTGGATGGAAGAGCACGGGCTGGGCATGGAAACCGGCTTCGGCCACCTGCCCCTGGTGTCGGCTGCCGTGCTGTTCGATCTTCCGACAGGGAATGCCCGTATCCGCCCCACCGCGCAGGATGGCTATGCGGCCTGCACTGCGGCATCCCAGAAGCCCCTTGCACAGGGCAATGTCGGTGCGGGAACCGGCGCCACAGTGGGCAAGCTTTTCGGAAACGACTGTGCCATGAAAGGGGGCATAGGCTCCGCCAGCCTCACCTTGCACGGCATCACGGTCGGGGCACTCGTGGCCTGCAACGCCGTCGGCGATGTGCGTGATGCTGCAAATGGCCACCTCCTGGCCGGCAGCCGCAAAACGCCGGACAGCCTTGAACTGCGAGATTCGATGGCCAGTCTGGTGCAGGGCCAGTCACCGGCCACGGTGCTGCCTGGCACCAACACCACCATCGGCGTCATCGCCACCGATGCCCGGCTCAGCCGCGAACTGCTCCAGCGCCTGACCGTGGCCGGGCACGATGGTCTGGCCCGCTGCATCACACCAGTGCATACCCTGCTGGATGGCGATACCCTCTTCGCCCTGGCTACAGGGCAGGCCGATGTCGTGGACACGCCACCGCCGGATGCACTGACACTGGCAGCCATGGCCAGCACAGTGGTGTCCATGGCCGTACATTCCGCCATCTGCAGCGCACAGTCCCTGCGGACAGACGATTCATTTTGGCCCAGCGCAGCCGAAGCAGCGTTGGCTGCCCGCCCCCGCCCGCAGAAATAGCCCTCAGACCTGATCGGATCGGATCCCAAGCACAGCACACTGGAGCCTTTCCCAAATCGGTTCCGTCAAGGGTCAATGGATGGGCCGCAGAAAGAGCCCCACCGTCAGACCCAGCCCGATGGTGACAATGGCCATGCGCAGAAGACGCTCGTTGACACGGTGCAATGCCCAGGCTCCAAGCAAGCCTCCGAGAATGGCTCCACTTCCCAGGCACACGGCCTCACGCCAGTGCAGATCCGGGGAAAAGACAAACAGAGCCACAGCCGATGCGTTCATCACTCCGGCAAGGGCATTCTTGGTTGCCCCGGCATTGCGCGTCGGCAAGCCGGCCATGGTGAGCGCCGCCATCATGAGAAAGCCTATGCCACCACCAAAATATCCCCCATAGATGGCGATGAGAAACTGCACCATCCCTGCCGCCACCGGCCCCAGAGCGGCAGAAGCCTCGATCGGCCTGCGACGAAAGCTGCCCCAGGCAAACATCACGGTGGCAAACAGCACCAGCCATGGCACGAGACGTGCAAAGATCGAGGAAGGAGTCTTGAGCAGCAGCAGCCCCCCGAAGGCCCCTCCCAGCAGACTGATGACGAACAGCGCCCTGAACCCCAGCTTCCCAGCCCCTGTCACGTGGCGCCGCCCTGCCCAGCCTGAAGTCACCTGCCCGGGAAACAGGGCTACCGTGGAGGTGATGTTGGCAGCGAGCGGCGACATGCCAGACAGGATCAGCGTAGGCAGGGTAATGAACGACCCCCCTCCAGCCAATGCGTTCTGGAGGCCCGCCCACATGCCGGCCATGAAAATCAATGCATAGATCATTCGTCATTCCTCTCCCGCGCCAGGCCCATCACGCCCCTCAAGGACGCACTCCCTCTGCGAATTGCACGCCATTCTAGGGATACCGGAACGACTGCGCACACGCAGGGCCTCCACAGACTTCTCACCGCCTCTTTCATGAGAGGTGCGGAAAGGCGGCATAAAAGGAGTCCTGTTGCCCCCCATGACGCAACTTTCTTGAAGCACAGAATCATCGGCAGGCCACAGGCCTCAAAATGCTGCTATAATTCAATGCTTCAGCGGCTGTAGCTCAGTTGGATTAGAGTACTTGGCTACGAACCAAGGGGTCGTGGGTTCGAATCCTGCCAGCCGCACCACCTTGAAAAGGCCTGCACTTTCTGTGCAGGCCTTTTTCTTTGCGTGGAATCGTCTGCATCGACACATCTCTCCTGCAAACTCCTTATAACCATCAAAAAGTCATGCTACAATGAATGCCTTCAGCGGCTGTAGCTCAGTTGGATTAGAGTACTTGGCTACGAACCAAGGGGTCGTGGGTTCGAATCCTGCCAGCCGCACCATATTGAAAAGGCCTGCACTTTCTGTGCAGGCCTTTTTCTTTATCTTCTTTATCCCTGTTTCTGCGCCGCACGGAGGCAGCCTCGCCTCCGTTTTCGTCCTCAGCGGAAAAAATCAGCGCGGGCTGAGGGCACCACTCACCAGCTTGGAAGTGATGTCGACGATATCGACCATGCGGCGATAGGGCATGCGCACGGGGCCAATCACCCCCAGAGTGCCGACCACCTGCCCTCCCACATGGTAGGGCGCGCTGACCACGGACAGCTCCTCCACTGGCAGCGAGCCACTTTCGCCCCCGATATAGATATGCACCCCTGCCGCCTGGATCGACTCGTCGAGCAGCCGCATGAGCTGTGTCTTCTGCTCGAACAGCTCGAAGGCACGACGCAGCTGGGTCATGTCGGAGGAAAAATCCGTGACGGAAAGCAGGTTGCGCTCTCCCACAATCACCACGTCCTGTCCGTGATCCTGCAGCTCTTCGGCGCTGGCCTGAATGGCCGCCTCCATGAGTGCAGCTATTTCACCCTGAAGGTGCTCGACCTCTCCGCGCAGACTGGCCCGCACCTGTTCCATGTCCATGCCGCTGTAGTGCTTATTGAGATGGCTGGCGGCTTCAGTCAGTCGGGGCTGGTCGAAATCGGTCTCGGTGAAAAGGACACGGTTCTGCACGTCTCCGCCTGGCGACACCAGAATGACCAGCACACGCCGCTCGGACAGGCGCAAAAAATCAATGTGCCGAAAGGCCGATCCACGGCGGGGACTGACCACGACCCCCACGAACTGCGACAGATCCGAGAGCATATGGGCTGCCTTGGCAACAACCTGCTTGGGTTGCTCGGGTTCGAGCGTGAGGCTGGCGGGAATCTGCCTGGACAGACCAGCCGGTTCGGCGGTGAGCATGGCATCGACCACCATGCGGTAGCCACGCGCAGTGGGAATGCGGCCTGCCGAGGTATGAGGACTCGCCAGAAGCCCCAGATCTTCCAGGTCCGCCATGATGTTGCGGATGGTTGCCGAAGACAGCTCCAGTCCGGGCATCTGCGAAAGCGCACGCGACCCTACGGGCTGCCCGTCGGCAATGTAACGGTCCACCAGGGTCCGGAGCAGCAACTTGGCGCGGTCATCAAGCATGGCGTCACATTTTAATGATCTAATGCGCACATGAAACCAAGATTTCAACATGTGGGGCTGATAGGAAAGTACCTGCGCAACTACCCGGCGCCGCAGGCTTCACAGACCGAGGGGACACCCGCCAACATCCTGATGAGCGTCGCTACCTGCCTGAAGGAGCAGAGATGCCAGGTGGCCATCGAATCGCGCTCCGCCGAGATCACCGGACTGGATCGGCTGTTCCCCACCCTGGAGATGGTGGAGATCGGCCAGCAGTGCGATCTGGCTGTAGTGGTGGGTGGAGACGGCACCATGCTGAGTGCTGCCCGTGAACTGGCCCCTGCCCAGGTACCGCTCATCGGCATCAACCAGGGGCGTCTGGGCTTCATCACCGACATTCCGATCGACCGGGTGAGCGACACGCTGCCGCCCATGCTGCAGGGAGCCTATACCGAGGATCCCCGCGCCATGATCCACAGCCACGTGATGCGGGGCAACAGCTGCGTGTATGACGCCCTCGCCTTCAACGACGTGGTCATCAACCGGGGGAGTACCTCGGGCATGGTGGAACTTCGCATCGAAGTAGATGGCAATTTCGTCTGCAACCAGCGTGCGGATGGTCTCATCATCGCCACCTCCACTGGCTCCACGGCCTACGCACTGTCGGCCGGAGGGCCGCTGATGCATCCCTCCATTCCGGGCTGGGTGCTCGTGCCGATAGCCCCGCATACCCTGTCGAACCGCCCCATCGTGCTCTCGGATTCCTGCAAGGTGACGCTGGAACTGGTGGCAGGACGCAAGGCCAGTGCCACCTTCGATACCCAGTCGCTTTCTGCCCTGCAGCCCGGAGATCGGGTGGTGGTGCAGCGCTCAGAGCTGCAGGCCCGGTTTCTGCACCCCATCGGCTGGAATTATTTCGACACCCTGCGGGAAAAACTGCACTGGAACAAAGGAGGCAACTGACCATGGCCCTGCGGCGCATCACACTTCGCGATTTTGTGATTGTGCAGACGCTGGACCTGGATCTTGCCGACGGGTTTACCGTGCTCACAGGCGAGACCGGGGCAGGCAAGTCCATTCTGATCGACGCTCTGCAGCTCGTCATGGGAGCACGCGCCGATGCACATGCCGTGCGCGAAGGCTGTACCCGCGCAGACATCACTGCCCAGTTCGACACCATCGCACCTGTGCTCCCACTCCTCGATGCCTATGGCATCGAGCCTGATTCCGAGTCGGGCCTGCTGCTCAGGCGCAGCATCGACAGCCAGGGCAAGAGCCGCGCCTGGATCAACGGCATCCCTGCCACGGCGACCCAGCTGCGCGAGCTGGGCAGTTTGCTGGTCGATATCCATGGCCAGCATGCCTGGCAGTCCCTGATGCACCCGGCCTCGATCCGCCTGCTGCTCGACGCCTATGGCCGCATTCCGGCTGAGGCCCTGCAGGTTCCCTGGGCACAATGGCATGCACTCCAGGCACAGCTCGAAGCAGCCCAATCCGGTCTGGCACGCCGCGAGGAAGAACGCGAGCGACTGCAGTGGCAGGTGGCCGAGCTCGACAGGCTTGCCCCCCAGCCAGGCGAATGGGACACGCTCAATGCAGAACACCAGCGCCTGTCGCATGCCCAGCAGCTCCTTGAAAGTGCACGGCAGGCCATCGACCTCCTCGACGCCGAGGAAGTCGGCGTACAGCATGGCCTGCGCCGCGCGGCCCAGACTCTGGCCGACCATGCCTCGATCGAACCCCGTTTCCAGGAATGGATCGAGCTGCTCGAATCCAGCCAGACCCAGTTGCAGGAAACGCTGCGTGGCTTGGGCGGCTATCTCGATCGCGTCGAATGGGATCCGGAGCAGCTGGCCCAGCTCGATCAGCGCCTCGGAAGCTGGCTGAGCTTGGCACGCAGGCTGCGTCTCGCACCGGAATCGCTGCCTTCAACCTGGCACGACTGGAAGCAGGCGCTGCAAGCTCTCGAAGACGACATCGATGTGGCGGCCCTCGAAACCCGGGTGACGCAGGCGCGGGAAGCCTATCTCCAGGAAGCCGAGCACATCAGCCAGCTCCGCCGCAAGGCCGGCGCCCAGCTCGCTGTCGCCATCACGGCCGCCATGCAGGAACTCGGCATGGAGGGGGGGAGATTCGAAGTCTCTTTCCTCCCAGCTCCTCCCTCTGCCACTGGCACGGACACCATCGATTTTCTGGTATCAGGACACAGCGGCAGCAGTCCTCGCCCCATTGCCAAGGTGGCCTCGGGCGGCGAACTCTCCCGCATCTCGTTGGCCATTGCCGTCACTACCAGCAAGCTGGGACAGGCACCCACCCTGATCTTTGACGAGGTCGACGCGGGCGTGGGTGGCATCGTGGCCCACACCGTGGGCCGCATGATGCGCCAGCTGGGACAGGATCGCCAGGTACTGGCCGTCACTCACCTGCCACAGGTAGCAGCTTCTGCCCATCACCACCTGCGTGTATCCAAGGCCATCGATCCCCAGGACCACGCCACAGTCAGTCATACCGAACCGCTCGACGATGCCGGCCGTGCTGCCGAACTGGCCCGCATGCTGGGCGGCGAGCCCGGTGCAGCCACCCCATTGGCCCATGCCCGAGAAATGCTGAAAACCGGACAGGCCACTGGGGACGAATCGGTACAGACCGAACTTTTCACCCCCCGTGGCCGCAGCGCGTCTTCCCGGACACGCCCTTCCTGAGCCGATCATGCCCCCCCTTTCTCCCCTCCCCTCCTCGCTTCCGGCCAGCCCCTCTCCCTCTCCAGAGGCCCTCCCCATGCGGCTGGTGATCATCAGCGGCATGTCGGGCTCCGGCAAGTCGGTGGCGCTGCATGCCATGGAGGATTCCGGTTTTTACTGCGTCGACAACCTGCCGCCCGAGCTGCTGCTGCCGTTCATTGAAGTGGAGCGCCAGCACCAGAGCCGCCTCGTGGCCATTGCCGTGGATGCCCGCAGTGCCAATTCCCTCCCCCTCATTCCGCTGCAGATCAACACCCTGAAGCGCAGTGGGGTCGAGGTATCGGTGCTTTTTCTGGACGCCAGTGACGCCACGCTCATGCGCCGTTTTTCGGAGACGCGTCGCAAGCACCCCCTCACACGCATCGCAGGCAAGAACCAGGATCAGGATCTGCGCGATGCCGTTGCACTGGAGCGCGAGCTGCTGGCAGATTTCCGCAGCCACGCCCATGTGATCGACACCACAATGACCCACGCAGCCCAGCTGCGCAGCCACATCCGTGCCCTCATGGCGCTGCCGCAAAGCCACATCACGCTCGTGTTCGAATCCTTCGGATTCAAGCGTGGCACTCCGACCGACGCGGATTTCGTGTTCGATGTGCGCATGCTGCCCAACCCGTATTACGAGCCGGCGCTGCGCCCGCTGACGGGCCGTGATGCCCCAGTCATCGACTACCTGGAAGCACAGCCTGAAGTCGGCATCATGCACGCCAACATCCGGGACTTCATGCAGCGCTGGCTGCCTGCACTGGCGGAAAACCACCGCAGCTACGTCACCGTGGCCATAGGCTGCACCGGAGGACAGCACCGTTCGGTCTATCTCGTCGAACGGCTTTATCAGGATTTCTGCAGCGAGTGGACCTGCCTGCGCCGCCACAGGGATCAGGATTTCTGATCAATCCTACCGGCTCTCTGTCCAGAGAACCAGATGTTCTCTTTCCTGCAGCCATTTGCGCACCGGCGCTGGCAGCCCCAGGGACTGCCAATCCGAGCGCCAGCCGGCCTGTCTTTCCGCATCCGATGGCCCTGACGCGGCAGAAGCATCCACCTGCAGGCACAACGGCTGCAGATACAAATCCTTGTGGGTCAGCACATGCCTGAAAGAAGGAAATGCCTCCAGCGCTCCTTCGGCTGCCACTCCCCATTGGGCCCTGGCGTACTCGCGTGCGTCCTGCTCCGCAGCAAATACCGGCACACAGTACAGCCCCGCCCAGATGCCTGTGGACGGACGTTTTTCCAGCCATATGCCGGCTGCCGATTCTGCCACCAGCAGCCACCACGTCTCCGCTGTACGGCGCAGGCGACGCGAACGCACCGGATATGCGGTCTCGCAGTGCAATGCATGGGCCACACAGCAAGACTCCATGGGACACTGGGTGCAGACAGGATTCCTGGGAGTGCAGATCATCGCCCCCAGATCCATCAGCCCCTGGGTATAGGCCTGCATGTCGGCTGGACAGACGGGAGCTGCCGGAAGCAGTGCCGCTGCCCGCCCGGCCAGGCGACGCAGCGCGGCCACCTGCGAGAGATCATCTGCCATCCCCAGCACCCTGCAGAGCACCCGCTGGACATTGGCATCCAGAATCGATACCCGCTCCCCGAACGCAAAAGCCGCAATGGCTGCTGCCGTCGAGGGGCCTATGCCCGGCAGCTGCTGCAACTCAGCCGCCGAACGGGGAAAGCATCCGCCATGGTGCGCCACGATGTCCTGGGCGCAGCGATGCAGATTGCGGGCGCGGCTGTAGTAGCCCAACCCGCTCCAGAGCGCCATGACCTCATCCTCATGGGCACGTGCCAACGCCTGCACATCCGGAAATGCCTGGAGAAACCGCCCGTAGTACCCCAGAACCGTCGTGACCTGCGTCTGCTGCAGCATGATCTCGGAGAGCCATATCCGATACGGATCATGCCCCCCCTGCCAGGGCAGCCCATGTCGCCCGCAGCGCCGCTGCCACTCGATGAGCCTGGGCGCAAAGAGAACTTCCACCTCCGCGTGCTCGTTCGCTCCCTGGCTGTCGGATATCTCCATGTGCAGTGCGTCGTCAGGCTGCGGGGACTGGGAATGTCGCCAGCTCTTCGATCATCCGGCGCAGTTCCGCTTCTGCGGCGTGATTGGCCGCCAGCGCATCCTGAATTTCCTGAATCCGTCCATCGAGATCGCTGGACGCAGACTCTGCCCGCTCCAGCGTCTTCATGCGACGCTTGAAGCTGCGGCGGCGCTCGCGCAGCTGCGTATCGATCTGACTGGCCACCGATCGGCTCCACTGCTCAATGTCGTTCATGGCCTTCTCGAACACGATCCGCAGACGCGACACCAGTGCCCTCAGCAGCCGATCCACGAATTCGGGCTGTGACAGCTTCAGGAGATTGCCCATTCCCAGGTAGTGCGCATGCCCAGTCTCGATCTCTGCGAGCTGGCGCAGATAATCGTCCATGCGGGGCGGCGGATCGGCCTGCAGCGTGAAGGCAAATTCTGTATTCAGCTGCTTGAACATGTTCTGGAACAGCCCGTGCATGTCATGGGCCTTGGCATCGGCCTCCATCACCCGTGCCTTCAGCTGCTCGAAAGTCGTGGCGTAGGCCTTGCGTACCCCGAGCTTGATGAACCCCGACTCCTGCAGAGCGCTCCTCAGTCCCCCCATGTCCTTGAGCAGCTGGTTGCTGCCCAGCAGATCGAAGATTTCCTGAAGAATCTTGCGGTGCACGGCGCGCAGCGCGTGGGCCCTGCCCACCGACATGTCAAAGCCTTCCTGCTCGCCCGCAATGCGCTTGCGCTGATGGTCAATGGCAGCCTCGGTCTTGCCCATCAGGCCATGGAGCTCTGCCACCTGGTCATCGAGCTCCTGACGCTGCATGGCAAAGACCTGCTCCTGCTGACGCTCGATGGCCCTCATTCCCGCCGCCATGCGGGCCTGCAGAATGGCCTGGCGCTGATGCACGATGCGCTCGCCGAGCACCTGTTCCAGCTCCGGCAGGCGGCTGCGGGCCAGCATGTCTGCATCTCCCGACACCTTGGCCTGCAGCCCCTTCTTGGCGGAGACGGTCATCACGCGGTCTTCCCGGACTCCGAGAATCTGCGCAGACTGCCGGCGCTGTGCCTCGATCTGCTCGTCCACCTGCGAATCCGAACTGAGCGTGTCATCCCACAGCGTGTCGATTTTGTTGAGCACCACAAAGCGCGAGGCATCATCGCCCCCTTCTCCCGCCAGATACTCGCGCCAGATATCCAGATCGGATGCCGTGACGCCCGTGTCCGCCCCCAGGATGAACACCACTGTCTGCGCCTGGGGAATCAGGCTCATCGTGAGTTCGGGTTCCGCCCCGATTGCATTGAGCCCTGGCGTATCCAGAATCACCAGACCCTGCCGAAGCAGCGGATGATCGAAATTGATGAGTGCATGGCGCCACTTGGGCACCTCCACGCTGCCATCTGCCGCCTGCATGGGATTGTCCTTGGCCCCATCGCTCCAGAAACCCAGCGCACGCGCCTCCTCCACAGTCACCTGAATGGTGTCTGCCACCTTGTGCAGAGACTCGATGAGCTGGTCTGGATCATGCACATCCAGATCAACCTGCGTCCACTCTTCGGGAGTCAGCCGCCACTCCAGGAGGGGCTTGGCTTCGAGCCGGGTGTGGATGGGAAGCAGCCGCAAGCAGGCCCTGCCCGTTCCGTCATATCCCAGCTCCGTCGGGCACATGGTCGTGCGCCCGGCACGAGCCGGCATGATGCGCTTGCCGTATCCGGCAAAAAAGATGGCGTTGATCAACTCCGACTTGCCGCGCGAGAATTCCGCCACGAAAGCCACCATCAGCTTGTCGCTGCGGTTCTGCTGCTGCAGGCGCATGAGCTGGGCCTGGGCCTCAGCCGTCGACAGTTCGTGTGCCTCCAGCCAGCGCAGCAGCTGATCAAGCCGTCGATCGATTTCCTTGCGCCACTCGGTATGTCCTTCGATCTTGTCGCTTAGCATGAAGTCAATCCATAGAAATAGGGGGATTTCGTGGAATCATACAGAAAACGTAACATAATTTTTCTTCATCTTCGGCGCTGACATAGCGCACAGAAGTAGGTGGAGCGCTGCCCCTGCCTCACCATGCGAATGGGTGTACCGCACACACGACAGGGCTCACCCTCCCGTCCATACACCATGGCCTCCAGCTGGAAGTGCCCATTCCTGCCCTCCGGACTCGCAAAATCCCGCAGCGTAGACCCCCCTGCCTCAATGGCATGCTGCAGCACGTCACGGATGGCTTCCCATAGACGTCGGACCTGGGGCCTTGTCAGCCGATCCGCATGCTGCTCTGGATGAATACGGGCTCTGAACAAAGCCTCCGAGGCATAGATGTTGCCCACCCCGACCACTACATCTCCCGAGAGCAGCACCTGCTTGATGGCGGCCCGTCGCTGTCCCAGGGCATTCCCCAGGCTTTCGGGTGTACACGCATCACCCAGCGGCTCCATGCCCAGATGCCCCAGCAGCTTCTGCACCACAGGGGCTTGCGCGCTTTCGGCATATACCACGGCGCCAAAACGGCGGGGATCATTGAGCCTCAGCACTCCCTGCGTAGTATCGAGTTCAAAATGATCATGAGGTCCCCATGGAGGCATGTCTGCGCGATCATCCATGCGCAGTCGCCCCGACATGCCCAGATGCACCACCAGCACGCCCTGATCCAGATCGAGCAGCAGGTACTTTCCCCGCCGGCGCACATCCTGCACCTGGCGCTCCACCAGCCCCTCGGGAGCCACGCCCAGCGGCCAGCGCAGCGGCTTGCCCATGCGCACAGCCAATATCCTGCTCCCCGGCAGATGCCCCAGCAAACTGCGACGCGTCACCTCGACTTCCGGCAATTCCGGCATACGGCGATCCCTTTCTGAACGTGCATGACAGGAAACGGGATACCGGGAATGCAGCCCCCAGTCGCCATTTCCGCACTTCCGCTGCAGGCCCATGTCCCCAGACGAGTACATGCCTGGATGCTTTCTGCCGCGTTGCCCTCCCAACTGGTGCCGTGCAGCCCTCCCTCAAGAGGAAAGGAACAGCTTCTTACACCCCACATGCCCGAGGCCCCGTCAGCGCAATCAACTTCCCTTATTATGGGACACAGCCAGCGCGCCGCTTTTGACCTCCGCGCACTCTTGTCTTTTTGCCCATGTCTCTTCGTTCCTCCCTCTCCCTTGGGCTGTCCCTCACAGCCGCCTTGCTGTGCGCCCCGCCTTCCCTGCACGCCACACCGGTACACGCTCCTTCTGCCCCCCACCGACACGCCCGCACAGCCAAGCCCGCAGCAGAACGCCCCCCCCTGGTGCTGGATGCCACCACCCAGGCCATCATCGCCAATTCCACGGCCGCCTATGACGTACTGGTGGGGGAACTCAATGCGCAGCACCGTCAGCCGGCGCATGCCTACGCCTACCTGATGGATGCCGCCCGGCGTACCGGCGACACCCGTCTGTATGCGCGTGCCACCGACATGGCCCTGCAGGCCCGTGCGCCCGATATCGCACTCCGGACCGTGGCCGAATGGAAGGCTGCCGCCCCCAGCGACTTCGAGGCCGAAAGCTACCGCATGCAGATCTATCTGCTCATGGGCCGACTGGAAGACACGGCAGCCCCTCTCCAGACTGCCCTCACGCTTGCCTCCGAAGACAAGCGACAGGAGCTGATTCATGCCCTGCCCCTGCTCTACTCCCAGGCCAGGAATCCCGCGCGTGCGCTGGACATCGTAGCCCCCATTCTCCAGCCGCACCAGCGCGTTGCGCAGACTGCCTTTGTAAGCAATCTCGCACTGGCACGCATGCAGCTGGCCGCGCGTCAGTATCCAGAATGCCTGTCCACCCTGCAGCAGGCGGTGACCGCCCCGGTATATGGCGGCTCTCTCGGAGCCGCCGTTCCCAACCGCGAACTCCCCTCCCTCGTCGCGCTGGATCTGATGCGCAACAGCCGCATTTCCATGCCAAAGGTGGCCACTGCAGCGGAAAACATGATCCGGCATGAAGTGGCACGCCCCGATGCCAGCCCCGATCTGCGCATCAGCTACGCCAAGGTCCTGGTGGAACAGCGTCGCTACAACGACGCCGTCACCCAACTGGACCGTCTGATCTCCCTGCACCCTGATGACCCCACCGTATGGCTGCTGCAGGGAGCCCTGCAATTCCAGCTCCAGCACTGGAATGCTGCAGATGCGGCGCTGCAGAAATACCTGCAAGTCCGCAAACCAATGGAGTCTGCGCTCATCGAATCCGAGGGCCCTGCTCCCACACGCCTGTCCCAAAGCCTCACCCTGGCCGAAAGCGACATCCAGGCCTACCTGCTGCTTGCCGAGATTGCCGACATGCGCAACGACTCCACCGCTGCAGCCCAATGGATCGCACGCATTCCCTCTCCGCGTGCACGCACAGCGGCCATGATCCAGCGCGCCGAAGCCCTGTCGAGACAGCAGAAATACGGACCCGCTCTGCAGCTTGCTCAGGAACTGCCCCACAAGACGGCAGCAGACAGCGCCCTGCGTGCCCTGTTCATCTCCCAGATCCAGGAAAAAACCAAGCAGTATGCCCAGGCCGAGCAGACACTCGACCAAGCCTTGTCGAGTGACCCCGACAATCCCGAGCTGCTCTATGCCCGTGGCATGATCCGCGAGGCTCAGAATCGGCTCCCGACCGCAGAAGCAGACCTGCGCCGCGTCATCGCACTCAAACCCGAATCGGCTGCAGCCTACAACGCCCTCGGCTACTCTCTGGTACAGCGCAATCTGCGCGTGCAGGAAGGCCATGATCTCATCGCCAAGGCCCTCAGGCTCGATCCCGAAAACGGCGCCATTCTCGACAGCATGGGCTGGGCCCAGTATCGACTGGGCCATCTGGAAGAAGCACGTCAATGGCTCGACAAGGCTTTTCTGGCCGAACCCCAGCCTGAAATCGCGGCCCACCTCGGAGAAGTGCTCTGGCGTCTTGGCAAACCCGATGCTGCACGCGCCATCTGGAGCGAAGGCCTCAAGATGGATGCGCACAATGCCATCCTGCTTGAAACCATCGAGCGCCTGACCGGACACAGAATCCCCTGAATGCAGGGTTTCCTGCTCCCGGCAGCACAGTCGATTTCTCTCGCCATGTCCACCATGCTTTCCCCTCACCATCGAGCCGGACGACTGCTCTGCGCCGTCAGTCTGGTTGCACTCGCCCTGAGCGGCTGTGCAGTTTCACGCCCCTCCTTGCCCCATGCCGGAAACGCCTCTGAGGTCCTGTCCGCGGCCAATCACTGGCATGGACGCATCGCACTGAAAGTCGACCAGGATCCCCCCCAATCCTTCATTGCAGGCTTCGAGCTCCAGGGCACACCCGAACAGGGCTCCCTCAGCCTGACCTCCCCGCTCGGCAACACCGTCGGGCGCATCAGCTGGACAGCCCAGCAGGCCCTGCTCGAACAGGGCGGTCACACCCGCTCCTATGCCAGCCTCGACACGCTCGTGACAGACATGACAGGAACAAACATCCCCATTGCTGCCCTGTTCGACTGGCTCCATGGTCAATCCACCCCCGTGCAGGGCTGGATCCCCGATCTCAGCCGTGCACGAGAGGGGCGCCTGTCCGCTCTTCGCCAGCAGCCCCTGCCCACCACCCACCTGCATGTCATCCTCGACCAGGCACAACCCACCCCATGAGCTCCCGTTCCCTCGTCGGCCTTTCCGCTCCTGCCAAGCTCAACCTGTTCCTGCATGTCACCGGGCGCAGACCAGACGGCTATCACACCCTGCAGTCCGTCTTCATGCGCATCGACTGGCAGGACACCCTCGATTTCACCCTGCGCAAGGATGCCACCATCACGCGCCGTGATACCGGCACCACCTCTCCACTCCCGGCCGATGACCTCTGCGTGCGGGCTGCACATACGCTCCAGCAGGCCACCGGCTGCTCCATGGGAGCCGACATCGTCCTGCATAAATCCATTCCATCGGAAGCAGGCATGGGAGGCGGTTCCTCTGACGCCGCCACCACCCTCATCGCACTCAACACCCTCTGGAACCTGAAACTGGATACACAGCAGCTACTCACTCTTGCGCTGCAACTGGGAGCGGATGTCCCTTTTTTCATTCTGGGACATGACGCATGGGTGGAAGGCATAGGGGAGCGTCTCACCCCCATTGCACTCCCTCCTGCACGCTTCCTGGTCATCAAACCAGAAAGCGGCGCCCCCACGGGCAAAATTTTTTCTGCACCTGACCTTGTTCGAAACACAATTCCTGCTACACTTCAGGACTTCGTTGCAAGCACTTCTCCGTATACTTACGGACACAACGACCTGCAACCTGTAGCCAGCGCACTGTGTCCCGAGATTCAAGCTGCACTGGATTGTCTCGCAGACCTCGGTCTGCAGCCGCGCATGACAGGTTCAGGGAGCGCAGTGTTTGCATGGTTGCCGCAAGGTTTTGATGCGCCTGCCGCCCTACAGCGGGTTCCTCAAAAAAACTGGAAAATCAGAATCTGCAGCAATCTAGCCGTCCATCCTCTGCTACAATGCACGGCTTAACGAAACGCGATACGGCTGGTTGCTTCTAGCAGCTGGTCCGTGTAGGGGAGTAGCCAAGTTGGTTAAGGCACCGGATTTTGATTCCGGCATGCGAGGGTTCGAATCCTTCCTCCCCTGCCATCCTGCCGTTTCGTCATTCATTCCTTTTCGCATTCCTGCTGTCACCCATCTCATTCTCAGATCGCGGTGATCTCATGCACAGCCGGGACTGTCATGCACAATTCTGATTCCGATTTTCTGGTCTTCACCGGCAACGCCAACCCCAGCCTTGCCGAAGAAATTGCCAAATCCCTGGGCTCTACTCTCGGCGACATTCAGGTAGGACGTTTCTCCGACGGCGAAGTGACCGTCGAAGTCAAGCAGAACGTCCGCGGCCGCGACGTCTATCTCGTCCAGCCCACCTGCGCGCCCACCAACGAAAACCTGATGGAGCTGCTCATCATGGTCGATGCACTCAAGCGTGCCTCGGCCGAGCGCATTCAGGCTGTCATCCCCTATTTCGGCTATGCCCGTCAGGATCGTCGTCCACGATCGACCCGCGTGCCGATCTCTGCCAAGGTGGTTGCCAACCTGCTGCAGACCGTAGGGGTGCATCGGGTGCTCACCATGGATCTGCATGCAGACCAGATCCAGGGCTTCTTCGACATCCCGGTGGACAACATCTATGCCTCGCCGGTCCTGCTCGGCGATCTGAAACAGAAGAACTACGACAACCTGATCGTGGTTTCGCCCGATGTGGGCGGCGTGGTGCGGGCGCGTGCCCTGGCCAAGCAGCTGGGATGCGACCTTGCCATCATCGACAAGCGTCGTCCCAAGGCCAATGTCAGCGAAGTCATGAACATCATCGGTGACATCGAAGGCCGCAATTGCATCGTCATGGACGACATGATCGACACCGCTGGCACCCTGGTCAAGGCAGCCGAAGTCCTCAAGGAACGCGGTGCCAACCACGTCTATGCGTACTGTACGCATCCGGTCTTCAGCGGTCCTGCCATCGAGCGCATCTCCAAGGGCGCTGCACTCGATGAAGTGGTTGTCACCAACACCATTCCGCTGTCGCCCATTGCACAGAGCTGCACCAAGATTCGTCAGCTTTCCGTGGCGCCCCTCATCGCGGAAGCCATTCACCGCATCGCCACCGGCGAATCGGTCATGAGCATGTTCCAGGAAGAGCTGCGCTCTTTCTGAACCATCGGCCCTGTCCTCTGACGGTGCAGGGCCTTCATAAAACCGGGTATGCGCTGGTCGCGGCCATACCCACTCTCGGAGAAAATCCATGAAAGTCGTCGCTTTTGAGCGCGCCAAGCAAGGTACGGGTGCGAGCCGCCGCCTGCGCAATGCTGGCAAAACCCCCGGTATCGTCTATGGTGGCGAAGCTGCCCCCCAGATGATCGAGCTGGATCACAATGCCCTGTGGCACGCTCTCAAGAAGGAAGCCTTCCACGCTTCCCTGCTGGAGCTTCAGGTCGGAGACCAGACCAGCCGCGTGCTGCTGCGCGATGTGCAGTATCACCCCTACAAGCAGCTCGTGCTGCATGTGGATTTCCAGCGCGTGTCCGCCACGCAGAAGCTGCACATCAAGGTGCCGCTGCACTTCACCGGTGTCGAGGAATCGCCCGCCATCAAGGAAGCACAGTGCCTGATCAACCACGTCACCACTGAGCTGGAAATCAGCTGCCTGCCCGCCGACCTGCCCGAGTTCATCGCCGTGGATCTGAGCAAGCTGGCCGTGGGTGAATCCATCCACCTCAGCTCCATCACCCTGCCGAACGGCGTGACCGCCGTCCTCCATGGCGATGAAGACCTGGTGCTCGTGACTGCCACCGCCCCCAAGGCCAACGCAGAAGACGAAGCAGAAGCAGCCGCTCCAGCCGCCGATGCAGCACCTGCTGCTCCTGCTGCCGAATAATCCCCGGCCGCTGCCAAGATGTGAGAGCCACCTCCGGGTGGCTCTTTTTCGTGGCCATGTATCTGCATGCCCTGCGGGCACACCGTGCTTTCGCAGACATTCCGCATTTTTCTGGATAGTCACATGATTCAGCTCATCGTAGGTCTCGGCAACCCAGGCCCCGAATATGAAGAAACCCGTCACAATGCCGGCTTCTGGTGGATTGACGAGGCGTGCGACGCCTGGAATATCCGCCTGCAACCCGAGAAGAGCTTCTTCGCGCATGTTGGACGTGGCACTGTGCAGGGGCACCAGATCTGGTTGATGAAGCCACAGACCTTCATGAACCGCTCAGGCCAAGCCGTGGGAGCACTGTGCCGTTTCTACAAGATTCCTGCTGACCACGTTCTGGTCGTGCATGACGAGCTGGACCTCTCGCCAGGACAGATCAAGCTCAAGCATGGCGGCGGACATGCCGGACACAATGGTCTTCGAGACATCCACGCACAGCTGGGTACGCCTGACTACTGGCGCCTGCGCATAGGCATTGGACACCCCGGCGTGAAGTCGGAAGTGGTGCACTGGGTACTCAGGAAACCTCCTCTCGATGACCGCATCGCGGTGGATCAGGCCATTTCGCATAGTTTCAAGGGCATTCCCGATCTGATTGCCGGCGAAAACGACAAGGCGACAAAGATCATCTACACCCGTGACTGAGTTCCGTCCTGAGCAGCTCCTGCAGGCATTTCCCCGAATTGCCTTGCGCTCAGCTCAGGGATGGGGAGAAACCTCTGCCTCGGCCTGCAGCCGCTGGTATTTCAGGAGCAGCTGTTCGTGGGTTTCCATGCGGGCAGGGTTCAGGGGAATGCAGGCAACAGGGCAGACCTGCACGCATTGGGGCTCATCGAAATGCCCCACGCATTCGGTACAGCGATCCGGATCTATCTCATAGATTTCTTCACCGAGATGAATTGCGGAATTCGGACACTCCGGCTCACAGACATCACAATTGATGCATTCATCCGTAATCATCAATGCCATCGACAGATCCATCCCCACGTGGTGTGCAAGGCGCATGCCAGGATCATGCTCCTGCCTATTCATGTGCACTGCAGTATTCAGAACAGGACTGAATTATCGCAAGCTCTGCAGTTGCTGTCATGGCTGCCCCTATTCGTTCAGGGCCCATTTCTGCGGATCATAGAGGGCTTGTGTCGCAAGTGTCTCCACATGGCGTGCATCAGCCCATTCTCCGGCGCACAATTTCCGGCCATCCCAGCCGACATGATTGATGCCCACATTGGGAATCAGCGATACACGGGGCCCTGACAGCGCAAGTCCCTGCAGTTCTCGCCATACGATGTCGACGACGCCCCCATGGACAATGAGCATGATGGCCGGCACCTGTACGGGAATGTCATTCCCCGATGACAAGGACTGGGGTCGCATCCCGGCATGCAAGCGGACAATGCGCATCAGCTCTTGCATGATCCGTCCATGGAATTGCCGTGTACTCTCCCCTCCGGGGGGCACATAGTCAGGATCGAATTTCCTCCACTGCCTGGCCTCTGCTGCATGCTGCTCGACTGCTTCTGCGAAAGTCAATCCCTCGAAGACTCCGAAGCATTGCTCCCGAAGCTCTGCACAAGGCTGCACACGCCACGAGCCATGTCCTTGTACAGCCAGTCTGGCTGTCTCCCTGGCACGCTGCAGGTCACTGCTGTAGACCGCTACCGTCCGCGCCCAGGCTCCCTGTGCATCCAACGCGCGCCCCAGCAGCCGTGCCTGCTCCTTGCCGTTCACATTGAGCGGCACGTCGGAATGCCCCTGAAATCGCAATGCGCGATTGGCATCCGTTTCTCCATGACGGATCAACAGAATTTCCAGCTGCAAGGAAGAATGGCAATCGGTGGTCATGGCACATTTGTCAGATTGTTAACACAGAAATCCTACATCATGAGGGCATCTCGCCTGTGAACCCGCTAGACTAGGGACCGATCCTTTCATGCAAGAACCAGGGGGCCATGGCGGCCTCCTTCTTCGCATGACTGCAACCCACTCCCCCTCGTTCCCTCTTCCGAGACCCTATGTCCGTTTCAGAATCCACCCTCAAGGAGTCGATGCCGGCCAGTGCCCTGCCGGGTATTGCCCGCGTCCTGATCCAGCGGGGCAGACTGGAGGAATCCACGGCAGAGGAACTGGCAGAGCGCGCACGACAGAACAAGACCCCCTTTCTGGCAGAGCTGATTGCCGCCAACCACATTTCGGCGGCAGATACGGCCTACATTCTGGCGCAGACCTTTGCGCTTCCCCTGCTCGACATTCGTTCCGTCGACAAATCCAAGCTGCGCATGGATCTGCTCGACAACAAGCTGTGTGCGGAATGCAAGATTCTGCCTCTTGCCAAGAGAAACGGCAGGATTCTGGTCGCCACACCCGATCCCACCGATCTGGTCACCATCAAGAAAACCAAGTTCGCCAGCGAATTCCCCGTGGACTGGATCGTGGTGGAATACCCCGCCCTCGTCGCCATGCTGACGGAGATGATGCAGTCGGTATCGGACAATCTCAATCAGCTGGTACAGGGCACCGACTTCAACTTCGATGACATCAGCGAAGAAGAAGCCGCCGATGGCAACAAGGACGAAATCAGTACGGTGGACGTCGATGACGCGCCGGTGGTCAAGTTCTTCCACAAGATGCTGCTCGATGCCGTGAACATGCGTGCATCCGACCTGCACTTTGAGCCCTACGAACACACCTACCGTGTGCGTTTCCGCATCGACGGGGAACTGCAGGAAGTGTCTTCTCCGCCGCCGGCGATCAAGGATCGACTGTCTTCCCGGATCAAGGTGATGGCCAAGCTCGACATCTCCGAGAAGCGCATTCCCCAGGACGGCCGGATGAAGATCCGCTTCGGCCCCCAGAAAGTGATCGATTTCCGGGTGAGCACCCTGCCCACCCTGTTCGGCGAAAAGGTAGTGATCCGTATTCTGGACCCCAACAGTGCCAAGATGGGCATTGATGCACTGGGATACGACGCCACCGAAAAGGGGCGTCTGCTGCATGCCATCAAGCGCCCCTACGGCATGATTCTGGTGACAGGCCCCACGGGTTCAGGCAAGACCGTGTCCCTCTATACCTGCCTCAACCTGCTCAATCAACCAGGTGTGAACATCGCTACGGCGGAAGACCCTTCCGAAATCAACATGCCGGGGGTCAATCAGGTCAACGTCAACGAAAAGGCTGGCCTGACTTTTTCAGTGGCCCTTAAATCCTTCCTGCGCCAGGATCCGGACATCATCATGGTGGGTGAAATCCGTGACCTCGAAACGGCCGACATTGCCATCAAGGCGGCTCAGACTGGCCACTTGGTTCTGTCCACCCTGCACACCAATGACGCCCCCACCACCCTGACCCGGCTGCGCAACATGGGTGTTGCGCCATTCAACATCGCCTCCAGTGTGATTCTGATCACCGCACAGCGTCTGGCACGGCGGCTGTGCATGAAGTGCAAGCAGCCGATCGAGCTTCCACGCAAGAACCTGCTGGAAGCTGGCTTCACCGAGGACCAGCTCGAAGGCGACTGGAAGCCCTATCAGGCGGTAGGCTGTGATGCCTGCAACAACGGCTACAAGGGACGGGTAGGCATCTATCAGGTGATGCCGATCAGCGAAGAGATCGAGAAAATCATCCTCGCGGACGGCAGTGCCCTCGAAATTGCCAAGCAAGCCGAAAAGGAAGGCGTGCGCTCCCTGCGACAATCAGCCCTGCAAAAAGTCATGCAGGGCATCACGTCGCTCGACGAGGTGATGGCCGTCACCAACGACTGATTTTCATTTCCGATCCAGACATAAACAACACGACATTCAGGGAGCCCCATGGCAACAGCAGCACCCAAATCCGATGGTCGAGCATCACGCAGGGCAGGCAGCTCGGGTGCACGCCCCGGCAAGAAACCGGCAGAAGTAAAGACTTTCGTTTTCGACTGGGAAGGACTCGACCGCCAGGGCAAACCCGTACGCGGAGAAATGCGTGCCGCCAGCGAGGCAGTGGTGCGCAGTACCCTGCAACGTCAGGGCATGCGCATCCTGAAGATGAAAAAGCGCAAGGCGCGTTCCGGCAAGAAGATCAAGCCCAAGGACATTGCCCTGTTCACGCGGCAGCTGGCCACGATGATGAAGGCAGGCGTTCCCCTGCTGCAGTCCTTCGACATTGTGAGCCGGGGCAGCGAAAACCCCAACATGACCAAGCTGCTCAACGCCATCCGGGCAGATGTCGAAACCGGGACAGCGCTGAACCAGGCCTTCCGCAAATACCCGATGTATTTCGACGCGCTTTACTGCAACCTGGTCGAGGCTGGCGAACAGGCGGGTATTCTCGAAGGCCTGCTGGATCGTCTGGCCACCTACATGGAGAAGACGGAAGGGATCAAGTCCAAGATCAAATCCGCTCTCATGTATCCCATCGCGGTGCTGGTGGTGGCCTTCGTGGTGGTAACCATCATCATGATCTTCGTCATTCCGTCATTCAAGCAGGTCTTCACCTCTTTTGGCGCGGATCTCCCGGCACCGACACTCATGGTGATCTCCATGAGCGAGTTCTTCGTCAAGTTCTGGTGGCTGATCTTCGGCGTACTGGGCGGAGGAATCTATTTCTTCATGCAGGCATGGAGACGCAACGAGAAAATGCAGAAGTTCATGGACCGTCTGCTGCTGCGCATGCCCATCTTCGGGCCTCTGATCGAGAAATCCATCATTGCCCGCTGGACCCGCACCATGTCCACCATGTTTGCTGCAGGCGTTCCCCTGGTCGAGTCGCTCGATTCGGTGGCTGGCTCAGCCGGCAACAGCGTATTCGCCGATGCCACCAAGCGCATCCAGCAGGATGTGGCACAGGGCACCAGCCTGTCCTTTGCCATGACTTCGCAGAAGCTCTTTCCCGTGATGGTGTTGCAGATGACCACCATTGGCGAAGAGTCCGGCTCCATCGACCAGATGCTGGGCAAGGCTGCCGACTTCTACGAAGCCGAGGTCGATGACATGGTGGCCGGCATCTCCAGCCTCATGGAGCCCATCATCATTGTGGTGCTGGGAACCGTGATCGGCGGGATCGTCGTGGCCATGTATCTGCCGATCTTCAAGCTGGGACAGGTGGTGTGATGATGCCCGATGAATCCTGGCTTTATGGAAGCCTTGCCGCCCTCTTCGGACTGTTGATCGGCAGCTTCCTCAACGTGGTGATCTATCGCCTTCCCAAGATGATGGAAGCGGGATGGGCACAGGAGCATGCGGAATATGCAGCCCAGCAGGAGGGCCGTTCCCCTGAGGAGCTTTCTGCCCCCGAACGATTCAACCTCATGGTTCCAGCGTCCCGCTGCCAGAGCTGTGGGCACGTGATCCGCTGGTACGAGAACATCCCGGTGCTGAGCTGGATCGTCCTGCGCGGCAAATGCTCGTCCTGCCACGCGCTCATCAGCGTGCGCTATCCATTGGTCGAGATTGCCACAGCGGTATTGGCATGGCTGTGTTTCGCGCGCTATGGCCTTCAGATATCGACTCTGGTGTGGTTCGCTTTTGCGGCGGCCCTGCTGTGCCTGACCTTGATCGACTGGGACACCACCTATCTGCCAGACGACATCACCCTGCCTTTGCTGTGGGGAGGATTGCTCGCAAGTGCCATGGGCTGGACTGGCATCTCCCTGCAGGCTGCCGTATGGGGTGCAGCACTGGGCTATGTCTCCCTGTGGCTCGTGTATTGGGGCTTCAAGCTGGCCACAGGCAAGGAAGGCATGGGGTTCGGCGATTTCAAGCTCTTTGCGGCACTGGGGGCCTGGCTGGGCGCACAGGCCTTGATTCCCATCATTCTGCTGGCATCGGTCGTGGGGGCTGTCATAGGCATTGCGCTCAAGATCAACAGTCGGCTGCGGGAAGGAGGCTATGTGCCGTTCGGCCCCTTTCTCGCTCTCGGAGGCTATGCCGTGTGGCTGTGGGGAGCCCCACGCATCCTGCTGCTGATTGGACTCGCTCCCTGAGCAGCTGCTCGCTCATCCTTCACCTCCGGCAGCCATGTCCGACCCCCACCTCCACGCCGCCCCTATCCATGCCGCACCTCCTGTGTGGCATGTGGGCCTTACCGGAGGCATCGGCAGTGGCAAGAGCACGGTCGGCCAGCTCCTGAAGGAAGCAGGAGCGGTTGTGATCGATGCCGATGGGATCTCACGCGCAGCCACTGCTCCCGGTGGAAGTGCCATCCCAGCCATCCGCGCAGAATTCGGACCTTCATTTGTGACTCCCGAGCAGGCCTTGAACCGGGATGCCATGCGCGATCTGGTATTCCGAGAACCTCAGGCCCGCCTGCGTCTTGAAGCCATCATCCACCCCCTGGTGCAACAGGAAATGGGCAGACAGGCCCAGACGGCCATGCGCGGCGGCGCCCGTGTGGTCCTCTATGACATTCCCCTGCTTGCCGAGCATGGACACTGGCGCAGACGCTTCGACCATGTCGTGGTGGTTGACTGTGACGAACCCACCCAGATTGCGCGCGTCATGGCCCGTAATGGCCTTCCACGCGACACCGTCGAGGCGATCATCCGTCAGCAGGCCAGCAGAACACAACGACGACGTGTAGCCGACACCCTGGTGCGCAACGGGCAGGGCATCGGTCTCAGGGAACTCAAGGCACAAGCCCATCTCCTCGCACGCCATTTCGGACTGCATTCGGCCTTATCATGAGCGGCAAAGGAATCGCCGCGTGATTGTGTACGAATACCCCCTCCATGAGCGCATTCGCACTTACCTGCGATTGGAGCGTCTGTTCGATCGATTCAGGGAACTCTCTGAACGGGAATCGGCGCTCGACCATCACTTGGCATTGACCACCCTTTTCGAACTGCTCGACGTGGCGACACGGTCTGACCTGAAGTCCGATACGCTGCGTGACCTCGATCGTCAAAAGCAGCAGCTCAATGCCTACAGGGGCAACCCCGCAGTGGCGGAGAGCATGCTCGAACAGACCGTGCAGAGCGTCGAGAACTGCTATGCCGACCTGCAGCGTCTCAATGGCAAACTGGGACAGGCCCTGTCCGAAAACGATTGGCTCACCGCCATCCGGAGCCGTCTGAGCATACCGGGAGGTACCTGTGAATTCGATCTCCCCGACTATTTTGCCTGGCAGCATTTTCCTCCGCTGGAACGCCAGCAGAATCTGCAGGAATGGATTGCACAGCTTCTGCCGCTTGCCGAAAGCGTCAAGCTGCTGCTGTCGCTGATGCGCGGAACCGGCTACAGCCAGAGAGTCACTGCGATCAAGGGCATATTCCAGCAGAACCTGCCTCAAGGCAAACCCTTCCAGTTCCTGCGCGTGCGCCTGCACGCAGATGCGCACCTCTTTCCCGAAATCAGTGCCAACCGGCTGGTGCTTTCCGTGCGCATCATGGCGCACAATGGCACGGCTGAACCTCTGGCCAGTCCGGAGGATACCGATTTCCAGCTCACGTTGTGCGCGTGAGCAGTTTCTCGCCAGTCATAGCCGATCATGTCTTCGTCTGAATCTCCCTGTGCTGCAGCGCATGATGCACCCACAGGACGCACCGTCACCTGCCCACAGTGCGGAGGCCCCAGCCTCTATGCGCCCTCCAATCCCTATCGTCCCTTCTGCAGCAAGCGCTGCAAGCAGATCGACCTGGGCGCCTGGGCCAATGAGGATTACCGTGTCCACCCCACGTCGTCGGAAGCCACGGACGATCCCGGAATGGCACCCTGATGTGCCTTTTGCGCCGATTCTCCTGTCTGACTGCCCCTGACCACCTCATCCGGCAGCTTTTTCTTTTCTGACGAGGCTCCTGTCGCCTCCTCTCCATCGTTGCCCATCATGTCCGATACTTCCTCCCCTTCTTCCGCCTCCATCTCGCCTTCTGCCTCCTCGCAAGGCCTTCCTGTCGTCATTGTGGGCGCAGGTCTGGGAGGCCTGGCCGTTGCCCTGCATCTGGCGCGCTCTGTTCCTGTCGTCATGCTGGCCAAACGCAAGGTCGAGGAAGCCGCCACCGCCTGGGCGCAAGGAGGTATCGTGGGCGTCGTCGGTCCTGATGACAGTGTGGAGAGTCACATCCATGACACCCAGGAAGCGGGTGCCGGGATCGTGGATGAGGATACCGCGCGCTTCATCGCCGAAAACAGCGCTGATGCACTCGCCTGGCTGGTCGAGCAGGGGGTGCCCTTCACACACGACGAGCAGGGGCCGCTGGGACTCCATCTCACCCGGGAAGGCGGCCATGCCGTTCGCCGCATTGCCCATGCAGCCGATGCCACGGGACGCGCCATCCACCAGGCCTTGCTGGCCAAGGTACGCCAGCACCCCAACATCACGCTCCACGAACGCTGGATGGCCATCGATCTCATCACCGACAAGCACCTCGGTGAAGCGGGCGCATCGCCGATCAAGAGCTGCCATGGTGTCTATGTTCTCGACATCGACGCAGGCAAGGTACTGACCATGCCCGCACGCGCAGTCGTGCTGGCGAGCGGCGGCGTGGGCAAGGTCTACCGCTACACCACCAATCCCGAAACATCGACCGGAGATGGCATCGCCATGGCCTGGCGGGCAGGCTGTCGCATCGGCAACATGGAGTTCATCCAGTTTCACCCCACCTGCCTGTACCACCCACAGGAACGCAGCTTCCTGATCACCGAGGCCCTGCGCGGCGAGGGGGGGCTGCTCAAGCTTCCCCTCAAGGATGCCGACGGCAACATCCATGCGCAACGATTCATGCCCGAGCATGATCCGCGCGCGGAACTGGCTCCTCGTGACATCGTGGCACGTGCCATCGATTTCGAACTGAAAAAGCATGGCCTTGACTATGTCTGGCTCGATGCCACGCACCTGGGAGCCGAGTTTCTCAAGGAACACTTCCCCACCATCTACCATCGCTGTCTGGAACTCGGCATCGACATCACCAAGGACCCGATCCCCGTCGTGCCGGCAGCCCACTACACCTGCGGCGGTGTGGTGACCGACCTGCAGGGGCACACGGACCTGCACCATCTCTACGCTGTCGGCGAAACCACCTACACAGGCCTGCATGGCGCCAATCGCCTGGCAAGCAACTCGCTTCTCGAATGCGTAGTGCTGGGCAAGAGCTGCGCCGAGGCCATCATGCAGATGCCTGCCTCCAGCCCCCTGCCCCTGCCCCAGTGGGATGAAAGCCAGGTCGAGGATGCCGATGAACAGGTTGTCATTGCCCACAACTGGGATGAGCTCCGCCTCATGATGTGGAACTACGTGGGCATTGTCCGCACCACACGTCGGCTCGAACGCGCACAGCATCGCATCAAGCTGCTCAAGGATGAGATTGACGACTACTACGCCAACTTCAAGGTCAGCCGAGACCTGCTGGAGCTGCGCAATCTGGTCGACTGTGCCGATCTCATCGTCAAGAGCGCACTGAACCGCCATGAAAGCCGAGGGCTGCACTACATCCGCGACTATCCGGAACTGCTGCCTGCCAGTTTCCCGACCATCCTCTTCAAGAATCTGCACCGCAAGAGCGCCAGAAAGAACAAAAAGGCCTGATGCTGAGCTCTTTGCCTGCATCAGGAGCCACCGCGGTGCACCTCACCGTTTGCATGCCGGATGCCGAACAGGAACCGCCACCTGCGCTCCTTTCTGCGCCATATTCCTTCACCGGTCCCACCTCAGCCCCCTCATGCTCAGCCAACAGGTCGTTTTCAGCTTTTTCGGGCTGTCAGTGCTGCTTGCGCTCGCTCCAGGTCCCGACAACCTCTTTGTACTGACACTGTCGGCACTGCGAGGACCCCGTGCCGGACTCTGGGTGGTACTGGGGCTGTGCTCTGGATTGGTCGTGCATACCGCAGCCGTGGCCCTGGGAGTTGCAGCTCTCTTTGCGGCATCTCCTCTGGCGTTCACGGCCCTCAAGTTCGTGGGTGCTGCCTACCTGCTCTACCTGGCCTGGGGCGCCTGGAATACCCCTGCACTTTCCGGAAATGGCACCGCTCTCGACAGCACACCAAGACTCACGCCCTTGCAGGCGTGGCGACGTGGATTGGTGATGAATCTCACCAATCCCAAGGTGGTACTGTTCTTTCTGGCTTTTCTGCCCCAGTTCTGCTCGCCAGCCCAAGGGCATCTGGCTCTGCAGACCCTGGCCCTCGGCGGACTGTTCATCGTGGCGGCTGGAATCACCTTCTCCTCTCTGGCCCTGCTTGCCGGCTCCTTGGGAAGGAAACTGCAGACATCCCCCCGCCTGCATTCTTGGCTCCAGCGTGGAGCCGGCGCCGTTCTGGCTGGACTGGCGCTCAAACTCGCGCTGACCACTCGCTGAAATCAACAGCGCCGCAACGCATCCATGCATCAATGTGGCAAGGCAAGAAATCCTGCCCCACGTTCTCGCATGACAGCCCTGTCTGCAGCCTACCGCCGCTGCAGACGTGTGGCCGTCGGAGCAAAGCCATGATTGAGTGGGCCATTGTCTGCTGACCCCGTCTGCACAAGAGCCCCGGCCTGCAGTGCGCGCCGGACATAGAGTCTGGCTTCGTGCAGGGCATCCCCCATCTCCAGCCCAAGCGCCAGATAGCCCGCAATGGCAGAAGACAGCGTACATCCCGTTCCATGGGTATTGGCGGTATCGATGCGGGGATCCGACATCTGGATGCAGCGGCCGCTTTCATCGCACCACACATCCACCACGTGATCGCCCTGCAGATGCCCCCCCTTGAGCAGCACGGCACGGGCTCCCATGGCTTGCAGCTCGCGGGCGGCCATACACATATCCTCCACCGACTGCAGAGAGCGCCCCACGAGCAATCCTGCTTCATCCAGATTGGGAGTGACCAGTGTGACCAGCGGAAAAAGCTCACGCACCATATACGAACGCGCCTCGGGCGCCATCAGCGCAGCGCCACTGCTGGCCACCATGACGGGATCGAGCACCACAGGCACGAGCCTGAACCGATGAAGCTCCTCCGCCACAATGCGCATGATGGCACGGTCATGCAGCATCCCGATCTTGACCGCATCCACCCCGATGTCCGTCACCACAGCTTCCACCTGCGCTCGAACCACCTCGGGAGAGATTCCTTCGATCGCCGTCACACCGCGGGTATTCTGAGCCGTCACCGCCGTGATCGCCGTCATGCCGAACACTCCCAGCGCAGAAAGTGTCTTGAGATCCGCCTGAATACCTGCCCCCCCTCCGCTGTCAGACCCCGCAATACTCAACACACGGACATAGCGAAAGGCACGTTCCGACACCTGCATAACCACCTCCCCTGACCTGATACAGCCGAAGCCATGCGCCACATTCCCGAAACTTTTGTGGGCACGGCACAAAACAAAAGCCCCCGGGCCGGAAGGACCTGGGGGCTTGAAATGGCTCCTCAACCTGGGCTCGAACCAGGGACCTACGGATTAACAGTCCGGCGCTCTACCAACTGAGCTATTGAGGAATAACATGTGCCTTGTCTTGGAGACAGGCTTGATTCTGCATCATGGCTTCATATGATCACGAAGCCAAGCAACCTTGGCTCCTCAACCTGGGCTCGAACCAGGGACCTACGGATTAACAGTCCGGCGCTCTACCAACTGAGCTATTGAGGAATCGAGCTAGAAATTATAGCGGCAATCTTGCCCTCTTATCAAGGCAAAGCCGTTTTTTTCACCTCGCCGCAGCTCCCATGCATTTTCTCTGTAGAGATGCAGGGAGCCGCCAAGGCAGCGCCCTCAGTCGTCTGCACGCGGTCCGGTCAGCATCGGTTCTTCGACCAGCTGGGGATTGTCGAGCATGCGATGCAGCTGATCGGCATCGAGCTGTTTTTCCCAGCGCGCCACCACGATGGTGGCGCAGGCATTGCCGACGAAATTGGTCAGTGCCCGGCATTCCGACATGAAGCGGTCGACCCCCAGAATGAGCACCATGCCGGCTACCGGCAGTTCCGGCACTACGGCAAGCGTGGCCGCCAGGGTGATGAAGCCAGCCCCGGTCACCCCTGCCGCCCCCTTGGAGCTGATCATCGCCACCACGAGGAGCAGGAGCTGATGTTCGAGCGTGAGATGGATATTGAGGGCCTGTGCGATGAACAGGGCCGCCAACGTCATGTAAATGTTCGTGCCATCCAGGTTGAAGGAATATCCGGTGGGCACGACCAGCCCGACCACGGGCTTGGAGCAGCCAGCCTTTTCCATCTTGTGCATGAGGTTCGGCAGCGCCGCTTCCGAGGAACTGGTTCCGAGCACGAGCAGCAGTTCATCCTTGATGTAGCGCACCAGCTTGAAGATCGAGAACCCGTTGTAGCGGCCCACCAGGCCAAGCACAATCACCACGAACAGAATGGACGTGAAATAGAAGGTCACGACCAGAAAGGCCAGGTTCTTGACCGAACCAATGCCATATTTGCCGATCGTGAAGGCCATGGCGCCAAAGGCCCCCACGGGAGCTGCCTTCATCAGAATGGCCACCAGCTTGAACACCGGAACCGACAGGTCATTGAAGAGGTGGTAGATCGGTTTGCCACGCTCTCCGACCAGTGCCAGCGAAATGCCGAACAGGATGGCAATGAACAGCACCTGCAGGATATCCCCTTCCACCAGCGGGCTGACCACGGTGTTGGGAATGATGTTCATCAGGAAGCCCACGATGCTGGACTGATGTGCCTTGGCCACGTAGGTGGCGACCTTGGATGCATCCAGTGTCTTGGGATCGATGTTGAGCCCCGCTCCCGGCTGCAGGGTATTGGCCACCACCAGACCGATGACCAGCGCCAGTGTGGAGAAGGTCAGGAAATAGATCATGGCCTTGCCAGCCACGCGCCCCACGGTGCGCATGTTGCTCATGCCGGAGATGCCGGTGACGACCGTCAGGAAGATGACGGGTGCAATGATCATCTTGACGAGCTTGATGAAGGCATCCCCGAACGGCTTCATGGCCTCGCCCGCCTGCGGGTAGAAATACCCCAGCGCAATACCGATCAGGATGGCGATGATCACCTGCACGTACAGGATCTTGTACCACTTCACCTTTCGGACGGCATGCGTCCTCTGCTCCAGTTCTTCTGCGGTCAACATGACTTTCTGTCCTTTTTCATGGAAGTTTCAATGCATGCAGTGCTGTGCCGACCTGCACCTCTTGTCTGTGCGACAGATGCGCGAGAGCCTGCTCACGATCCCCTGAACAGGCGTCGGAACGGAATGTGTTTCCACCCAGACAGCCTTTTTCTGGCATCGTCAACAGGCTCAGGAACGAGTCGTCGAGGTCCGATTGCTTCATCGTGCGGCACAGGCACGGTTGTCGGCGCCATTATGCACGTCGACAACAAGCTGTGACCGTTGTTGCAACGCAGTAAATGCACCGCTGAAACAAAAAATCCTGCCGAAGCAGGATCGGGAGCTTGCCCCTGCGGGGTGTCAGCTCATGTGCAATCCCCCATTGCAGGAAAATTCAGCGCCTGTGGTGAAGCCAGACTCCTCTCCCGCAAGCCAGGCCACGATGGAAGCAATCTCGGTGGGTTCGCCGAGGCGCTTGACGGGAATCGTCGCCACGATCTTGGCCAGCACCTCTTCCCGGATGGCCTTGACCATGTCGGTGGCAATGTAACCGGGACTGACGGTATTGACGGTCACGCCCTTGCCGGCCAGTTCCTGTGCCAGAGCCATGCTGAAGCCGTGCATGCCAGCCTTGGCAGCAGAATAGTTGGTCTGCCCGGCCTGGCCCTTGGCTCCATTGACGGAAGAAATGTTGATGATGCGTCCCCAGCCTCTTTCAGCCATGTCGCCAACGACCTGCTTGGTCACATTGAACATGGAGTTGAGATTGGTCTCGATCACCGCACGCCAGTCTTCGGGAGACATCTTCATGAACATGCGGTCACGGGTGATGCCCGCATTGTTGACCAGCACATCGATCGGGCCATGCTCGTCCTTGGCCTTGGCAAAGGCATGAACGGTGGAATCCCAGTCAGCCACATTGCCCACCGAGGCATGGAAGGTATATCCCTGCTCCTTCTGCTGATCCAGCCAGGATTGATAGTCACGGGTAGGGCCGCATCCCACAACGACGGTGAAGCCGTCCCGGTTCAGGCGCTGGCAAATGGCGGTGCCTATGCCCCCCATGCCTCCAGTTACGTATGCCACTTTCTTGCTCATGTTTGTCTCCTCATTGGATATAGTCATGCACCGGCAGCGCCGGTGTGGTGGGGCAGGCGACAGGCAGACGGATCACCATCTATGAGCTTTGCCCGCCCTGCCCCGGTCGAAAAACAACTCCTTGGCGTTCTCCTGTTTTTAGGGATCGAATGAAAATGCCCCCGCATCAAATCATGGGGACCCGGGTCTTGACATAACTCCCCGGCGCAGGTTCGATCACGGGATAGGTCTCGGAGCCATAGCTCTCGGGAGCTGCCTTCATGCGTCCGCCATGACCGGCCAGCCATTCGGACCAGTCCGGCCACCAGCTTCCCGGATGTTCTTCGGCTTCGGCGATCCACTGTGCACTGTCTGCAGGGAAGGTGGTGGAATCCAGGGTCCAGTAGCTGCGCTTCTTCTTGTGGGGTGGATTGATGACCCCGGCGATATGGCCCGAGGCCCCCATGACGAAGCGCTTCTTGCCGGGAAGCACCTGCGTCGATGCATAAGCTCCTTCAATGGGGACGATGTGGTCTTCGCGCGAACCATAGATGTAGACAGGCTGCTTGATCTTGCGCAGATCCACCTTCTCCCCGCACACTGTGGCGGCACCGGGCTGGATGAGCCGGTTTTCCAGGTAGGTGTTGCGCAGGTACCAGGCGTACATGGGTCCCGGCAGACTGGTGGAATCGCAATTCCAGTAAAGCAGGTCAAAGGGCGGAGGTGTTTCGCCCTTGAGGTAATTGCCCACTACGTAATTCCAGACCAGATCGTTGGGGCGGAGAAAACTGAACGTAGTGGCCAGCTCGTTGGCGGGCATCAGTCCCCCATTCTGGAACTGGAGTTCGCGCATGCGCACGAATCCCTCGTCGATGAAAATATCGAGTACCCCTGTGTGCGTGAAGTCGATCAACGTAGTCAGCAACGTCACACTGTGCACCCGGTTGCCCTGCTGCCGTGCCGCAAGCACAGCCAGTGCCGTGGTGAGCAGGGTTCCGCCGACACAGAAACCAAGCACGTTCAGGTTGCTGGTTCCGGTGAGAGCCAGCACCGTGTCAATGGCCTTGAGCACGCCCTTTTCCACATAGTCATCCCAGGTGGCCTGAGCCATGCTCATGTCGGGATTGCGCCAGCTCACCATGAAGGTGTGGTGTCCCTGATCCACTACATAGCGCACCATGGAATTGTCCGGCTGCAGGTCCAGGATGTAGAACTTGTTGATGCAGGGCGGCACGAAGAGGAAGGGGCGTTCATGCACTTTCTCTGTGGAGGGCTTGTATTCGATGAGCTGAAAAAACTCGTTTTCGAACACCACGGCTCCCTCGGAGGTGCAGAGATTGACTCCCACGTGGAACTTGCTCTCATCCGTCATGGACACATAGCCCTGACGCAGGTCGTGCAGAATGTTCTGCATCCCCTTGGCAATGCTCTCGCCTCCTGTCTCGATGGCTTTTTTCTGCGCATCGGGGTTGAAGGCCAGGAAATTGCTGGGTGCCGTGGCTGCCGCCCACTGCTCCACAGCAAACTCGACACGCCCTCTGGTCTTGGCGTCGCACTGCATGGCATCGACCAGCCCCATCAGCAGCCGGGTGTTGGTCAGGTGCAGGGCTGCAGCGAATCCTGCCGAAGGCTGTTTCTGCCATTCGGCGCTGGAAAATCGGCGGTCCCCCGTGATCACGGGAGGCACCATGCCCTGCAGCCACAGGGCATAGATCTCCTGCAGATATTGCTGCTGAAGCCCCTGCAGACGCTCGGCATCGAAAGTGACGGGCTTGGCATCGGGCATTGAGGGGATGAATTCTGCAAACTGCCGCATGGCCTGATCCAGCATGGGAGCACCCTGCTGGGAAGGCATGGCCTGGGTGAACTGGTTCAGGGTCTGCTGCCACATGTCCTGCATGGGCTGGACAAAGGCTTGCCAGGGGTTGCCGTTGGGTGTTGTCGTCACTGCGATGCTCCTCGTTTCTCCGTTATGACAGGCGAATCATGGGTCTGTGTCATCACAACACAGGAGGCTTACAGAAGACTTGTGTGCAACCGCGCTCTGGAGAATGTGCAACTCACCGGCAAAACACTCAACGGTTCGGGAGAACCGTCGGGAGGCGATCAAGGCAGAAATCTCACAGGAATGGCTGCTGCACACTTTCTGGAAACCGGATCTGTTCCACTATGCCACACCATGATGCCATTTTGACGACAGGCCAGACATGCGCATTTGTACCGAGTCCAGCCTGCTCGTGAGTGAGCGTACACACCTCCGCCACGCACGATCGACAAGGATCTTGCGAATTTCAGACCGCCTGCGGGTGCGCTGCATCCCAGGCCTGTGCATCAAGCCAGACGAGGGCTGCGAATCGTCCGGTGGGATTCTGCCGGCGGTAGGAATACCAGCGCTCTGGGTGTGCGGTCGTGGACCAGCATTCGGAGCTGTCGTTGCCATGCACCGCATCGATCCCCTGCCGCCGCAGCCGCTGCCGCGCCAGCCCCGCCAGATCGCCCCACCATTTCCCTTCCACGGCACCGGGACGGAAATGCTCCACCGCTCCGGGACTGGTTTTCAGGAAGGCCTGACGCACCTCATCGCCCACCTCGAACGATTCCGGACCGATGCAGGGCCCCAGCCAGGCCATCCAGCCTGCATCCAAGGCCTCTGTTGCGCATTCGGGCCAGTGGGTGTGCGCCTGGCTGCGCATGGCATCGAGCAAGTGCTCCACCACCCCTCCGGCCAGCCCTCGCCACCCCGCATGCGCAGCCCCCACGAGGGGCAGACTGCGGTGTGCCAGCAGGACGGGCAGACAGTCTGCAACCATCATCGCGCATCCCACTCCCATGGCAGAGGTATAGGTGGCATCGACTCGATAGGCACACTCTGCTCCTGCATCGGCCGCATGCAGTTCCTGAACTCCAGTGCCGTGAACCTGCTCGACAAAAACCGGTTCCGCCCCCATGGCCCGTGCCAAGGCCCGCCGATTGGCACGCACATCGGCTGGCTTATCCCCTACGTGCAGCCCCAGATTGAGGCCCTCATAGGGGGGGTGCGAACATCCTCCTGCACGCGTAGTGCACAGCGCCCGTACCCAGGGCGGAGCAGGCCAGTCCGGCAACAGAAAGGGAGAGGAATCGGAATTCATGCATGGCACTGTAATGCAGAAACCCTTGTCTCGTGGCAAGCCACTCTCCTCTGTGCGACGTGTTAAATTCCCATCGTTTGCATCCTTGTGTGAAGGTTTTGCCATGTCTTCCGTATCGACCGTGTTTCCGACGCTGCCTGTGCCTGTGATTCCCATAGTGGGCTCCTCTCAGGTCTACCCCGTGCACCGCATCTACTGCGTAGGGCGGAACTACGAAGATCACGCGAAGGAGATGGGCTTCACCGGCCGCGAGGCTCCCTTTTTCTTCATGAAGCCTGCCGATGCGGTGGTGGCAGCTGCACCAGAACAATCCATCCGTCTGCCCTATCCCAGCCTGACCCATGACTTTCACCATGAAATCGAACTGGTGGTGGCCATCGGGAGCGGAGGCCGAGACATTCCGGCCGCCGAGGCGCATCGCCATATCTTCGGGTACGCCGTAGGGCTCGACATGACACGTCGGGATCTGCAGAACGATATGAAAAAACAGGGCCGTCCATGGTCCATCGGCAAGGGGTTCGACGCCTCTGCCCCCCTGTCTGCCATCGTCCCCGCCGCAGAGATGAGCATCCCCATCGAATCCGCCGATATCTGGCTCAAGGTCAACGGCGAGCTGCGGCAGCAAGGCCATATCGGTCAACTCATCTGGAACATCGCAGAAACCATCGAGCACCTGAGCAAGGCATGGACCCTGCAGCCTGGCGACCTGATCTTCACCGGGACTCCCAAGGGCGTCGGTGCAGTAGTGCCTGGCGACAGGCTCGAAGGGCATGTGGATGGACTTCCACCGCTGCAGGTCGAGGTTTTCTGATCGTGTTCACCCCCATTCACCAGCCACCCCGCACCGCCGTGCACTTCTGCCGCTACTGCGGCCACGCCACCGAACTGAGGGAGCCCGAGGGCGACAACCGCAAGCGTGCAGTATGTCCCTCCTGCGGCACCATTCATTACATCAATCCCTTGGTCGTGGTGGGAACCCTGCCGGTATGGCAGGACCGCATCCTGCTGTGCAAACGCAACATCGAGCCTCGCCGGGGCAAATGGACGCTGCCTGCGGGATTCATGGAGCTCCATGAAACCACTTCGCAGGGCGCAGCCCGGGAAACCATGGAGGAATCCGGGGCCGAATTCGATATGGGACCTTTGTTCGGCGTCATGAATGTCCCTGAAGTGGGGCAAGTGCACATGTTCTACCTGTGCACCCTGCGCCATGACCGCTTCGATCCCGGACACGAGACCATGGAAGCACGGCTGTTTTCCGAAGAAGAGATTCCGTGGGATGAACTGTCGTTCCGTACGGTCGAGCACATGCTCAGGACCTTCCTCGCCGACCGCGCCAAGGGACATTTCGGTGTCCACGTGCACGATTTCATGACCGAGGACACACCCACCTGAGCAGAAATCGGCTTACGTGGCCTGCACCGGCACACGTGCTGCAATGGCCTGGGCGCAGGCGTGGGCCTGCTCGGCGCTTCTGGCTTCGACCATGACGCGCAGCACGGGTTCGGTGCCGCTGGCTCGGATGAGTACACGCCCTTCGGAACCGAGCTCCTCGCGGGCATCGGCAATTGCCTTCTGCAGACCAGTGTCTTCCTGCCAGGGTGTCCCAGGCGCCATGCGGACATTGATCATGGTCTGGGGATAGAGCGTCACCCCTTCCAGAAGATCGGCCAGTGTTCTGCCGCTGCGTGCCACTGCCTGCAGCACCTGCAGGGCGCTGATGATGCCGTCCCCCGTGGAATGGCGGTCCAGCACGAGGATGTGTCCTGAACTCTCTCCGCCGATCAGCCAGCCCTTCTGGAGCAGCTCCTCAAGCACATAGCGGTCTCCCACCTTGGCCCGCACCAGTTCGATACCCTTGTGCTGCAGGGCTTTCTCGATGGCCATGTTGGTCATGAGCGTCCCCACCACACCGGGTACGGCATGCGATTGGGCCAGACGGTCGATGGCCAGCAGATAGACCAGCTCATCTCCGTTGAAGAGCCTGCCCTGGGCATCCACCATCTGCAGCCGGTCGGCATCCCCGTCGAGGGCAATGCCGTAATCGGCTCCATGCTCCCGCACGGCGGCCATGAGGGTCTCGGGATGGGTGGCACCGACTCCCGCATTGATGTTGAGCCCATCCGGATGACAACCGATGGGCACCACATCAGCCCCAAGCTCGTGAAAGACCTTGGGTGCGATCTGATACGCAGCCCCATTGGCGGCATCCACCACGATCTTCAGCCCGGACAGGGTGAGGTCATGGGCAAAGGTGCTCTTGCAGAATTCGATGTAGCGCCCTGCTGCATCGTCGAGGCGCATCGCCTTGCCCAGCCGTCCCGAAGGCACGCAGACCAGAGGCTGCTCCAGCTCTCGTTCGACAGCTTCCTCCCACGCATCGGGCAGCTTGGCTCCTTGCTTGCTGAAGAACTTGATGCCATTGTCTTCGTAGGGATTGTGGCTTGCGCTGATCACCACCCCAAGTGAAGCACGCTGTGCGCGGGTCAGATAGGCCACGGCCGGCGTGGGAACAGGTCCCAGCAGCATCACATCCACTCCCGCCGAATTGAAGCCGGACTCCAGCGCACTTTCGAGCATGTAACCGGAAATGCGCGTGTCCTTGCCTATCAGGACCTTGGGAGGCGTGGCAGAAGTCCCGGCCTCCTGCCGCAAGACGCGCCCTACCGCATTGGCCAGACGCAACACAAAATCAGGCGTCAGCGGCGCCTGTCCCACCGTGCCTCGAATGCCATCCGTACCGAAATATGTGCGTGTGCCTGCCATGTGTATGCCGTAATTGCCAGTGATGAAAAAACGATGCTGTCCTGCCCGAAGTCGCGGAATACGCCTCTGCCTTCCGCAGCTCCAGAAAGCACAGAAATCAGGAAAGCGGTGCCGCCACGGCGTGCATCGCCTGCCATACGGCCAGGGCCTGCCGGGTTGCTGCCACGTCGTGCACACGCACCACGCGCGCCCCCCGATCGACTGCCAGCACGGCGGCAGTCACGCTGGCCAGACTGCGTTCATGCGACAGCAGGTCGCTGCGATAGTCCACATCCGTGATCCCCGGAGGAAGTGCTTCCAGCACAGCTCCCAGGCTGGATTTGCGCGACCACCCCGCCAGCAGCGGCTGTCCGGTGATCTCCAGCAGCGGCTGGTAGGCCAGCAGGGAAAAATTCTGTGGCACCGTCTTGCCGAATCCTATGCCAGGATCCAGCGCAATGCGCTCCCGTGCAACGCCGAGACTCTGCAGCACATGGGTGCGCTGCTGCAAAAAGCGCCCCACTTCGTGCACCACCTCCGCAGCCGAGCCCTGCATGGGTTCCATCTGCATCGTCAGGGGATCGCGATGCATGTGCATGAGGCATACGCCACAGCTCCCGTGTCGGGCCACTACCTGCTCTCCATCCAGCCCATCCGGCCCCATGCGCCAGCGCAGAGCCCAGATGTCGTTGATGATGCTGGCGCCGAGATCAAGCGCTGCCTGCATGACTTCGGGCTTATAGGTATCGACCGAAATCGGGACCTTGAGCTCCACGGCATGACGCACCACGGGCAGCACCCGCTCCAGCTCCAGCTCCAGAGGCACAGGTTCTGCACCGGGGCGCGTGGACTCCCCACCGATATCGAGAATGGCAGCACCCTCATGCACCAGCCTTTCGGCGTGGCGGAGCGCACTGACGGTATCGGCATGATGCCCCCCATCCGAAAAGGAGTCGGGCGTGACATTGACGATGCCCATGATGCGCGGAACGCGCAGATCCAGGCGGAAGGCACCGGCCTGCCAGATGCTGAGGGAAGCCATGTTGAAGCCAGGGAAAGAGAAAAAAGAAAACCCGATGACACGAGCGCAATCTGCCTATTGTAAATAGGCTGCCTCGCAGGGAACCGCATGGCTATTCACGCACATGGCGCGGATGGCAACCATCAGCGGCAGTCGGGCACACATATGAAAAAGGAGCCATGACAGGCTCCTTTTTCACGCAGGGGGCACGAGCCCCCGATCTCATTGCCGCAGGGTGGGATGAGGTGTCGGCGTGGGCTTGGCCTCGGCCGCAGGAGTGGATGGCAATGCAGGAGCAGAACCACCGCTGCTGCTGGAGCCTCCATCACGTGGCGGCACCCGAGGGGCCCAGTCCTTGGCAGGTTTCGGCTCACGTCCTTCCATGATGGCATCGAGCTGCTCGCTGTCGATGGTTTCCCATTCCAGCAAGGCCTTGGCCATGGCATGCATCTTGTCGCTGTGCTCCTCGATCAACCTGCGTGCGAGATCGTACTGCTCGTCGATGATGCGCCGGACCTCCTCGTCCACCAGCCGCATGGTCTCTTCGCTCATGTGCGTGGTCTTGGTGACGCTGCGTCCCAGGAAAACTTCGCCTTCGTTTTCCGCATACACCATGGGGCCCAGTTTCTCGCTCATGCCATACCGCATGACCATGTCGCGTGCCAGCTGGGTGGCACGCTCGAAATCATTGCTGGCTCCCGTGGTCATCTGGTGCATGAAGACCTCTTCGGCAATGCGTCCACCGAACAGCATGCTGATCTGGTTGAGCATGTATTCGCGGTCATAGCTGTAGCGGTCCTGCTCCGGCAGGCTCATGGTCACCCCGAGGGCACGACCCCGCGGAATGATGGTGACCTTGTGCACAGGATCACACTTGGGCAGCAGGCGCCCGATGAGCGCATGGCCAGATTCGTGATAGGCCGTGTTGCGACGTTCTTCCTCGGGCATGACCATGGTCTTGCGCTCGGGGCCCATGATGATCTTGTCCTTGGCCTTTTCGAAATCCTGCATCTCGACCACGCGCGCATTGCGACGTGCCGCCATCAGGGCAGCCTCGTTGCACAGATTGGCCAGATCGGCACCACTCATGCCCGGCGTGCCTCGTGCAATGATGGCGGGATCGACATCCTGCCCCACGGGGATCTTGCGCATGTGCACGCTCAGAATCTGCTCACGGCCCCGGATATCAGGCAATGTGACATAGACCTGCCGGTCGAAGCGCCCGGGACGCAGCAGGGCTGCATCCAGGATGTCCGGTCGGTTGGTGGCTGCCACGACAATGACGCCGAGATTGGTTTCGAAGCCATCCATCTCGACCAGCATCTGGTTGAGGGTCTGTTCGCGCTCATCGTTGCCACCGCCCAGACCTGCACCACGCTGGCGGCCCACAGCATCGATCTCATCGATGAAGATGATGCAGGGAGCGTTTTTCTTGGCGTTCTCGAACATGTCACGCACCCGGGCCGCACCTACGCCCACGAACATTTCCACGAAGTCCGAACCGGAGATGCTGAAGAAGGGCACCTTGGCCTCGCCCGCGATCGACTTGGCCAGCAGCGTCTTGCCTGTTCCCGGAGGTCCAACCAGGAGCAGCCCGCGCGGAATGCGTCCACCAAGCTTCTGGAATTTCTGGGGATCCTTGAGGAAGTCCACGACTTCCTTGACTTCTTCCTTGGCCTCGTCGCACCCGGCCACGTCGGCAAAGGTCACGGTGTTGTTGTTCTCGTCCAGCATGCGTGCCTTGGACTTGCCGAAGCTGAACGCGCCTCCCTTGCCTCCACCCTGCATCTGACGCATGAAATAGATCCAGACACCGATGAGGAGCAGCATGGGGCCCCAGCTGATGAGCAGGCTGCCCAGGAGGGAGCCTTCCTCTTTCTGCTTCACGTCGAACTTGACGCCGTAATTGAGCAAGTCTCCCACCAGCCCACGATCGAGATACGTGGCCGTGGTGCGCACCCGGCGGTCATCGGTGGTGACAGCCACGATGTCGGTCGAGCCGCCCGATCCTTCCTGGATGGTGGCGCTCTTGATCTTGCGATTGTGGACGTCCGAGATGAAGTCGGAGTAGCCCACCGTGCTCGCCCCAGCGGGACCGCGCACGTCGAACTGCTTGAAGACGGTGAAGAGCACGAGGGCCACCACCATCCACACAGCTATCTTGGAAAACCATTGTTTGTTCAAACCACACTCCAGTTCGCAAAACCGTCCACACCATCAGCGCAGAGCATTATTCATGCCATATGCGCGTCATTTTAGGACTTTCAAGGCGCAGACGTATCCCGTATTCCCCTGCAGCGGAACGGAAAAGAACAGAAAACCGACAACCCTGTCTCAGGAGGGATGCCCATTGCCCCTGCAGTGGCTAGGACTTGAGGCGCAGCCCCACCAGAAAGGTCTCGCTCGACCGGTCGCGCGAGGCCTTGGGCTTGATGGGTTTGACCACCTCGAAATGCTGCTTGAAGAGCTTGACCAGCTGGCTGTATCCACTGCCATGAAACACCTTGGTCACGAGGACGCCTTCCGGCTTGAGATGGGCCTGGGAAAACTCGATGGCCAGTTCGATGAGATGGGCCACCCGTGCCGCATCGGCCGACTCCACTCCAGAGAGATTGGGCGCCATGTCGGACACCACCACATCGGCCCTGCGCCCTTGCAGGGTGCGCTCCAGTGCAGTGAGCACTTCCTCTTCCCGGAAATCACCCTGCAGGAACTCGACTCCCTCGATGGGCTGCATGGGAAGCATGTCGAGCGCGACGATGCGGCCGTTCAGGGCCCCCACAGCCGCTCCTTCGGGCGAAAGCCTGCGCCGCACGTACTGGCTCCATGCACCCGGAGCCGAGCCCAGATCCACCACGAGATCTCCCGGATGGATCAGATGCAGGGCCTCGTCGATCTCCTTGAGCTTGTAGGCTGCGCGTGCGCGATAGCCTTCCCGCTGGGCGAGCTTGACGTAGGGATCATTGACGTGGTCGTTGAGCCATGCCTTGTTGACCTTCTTGCTTTTGGTTTTGACTTTCATAAATAGAGAACCGGCTCCGCGCGATCGTGTGCTTTTGGGGATAATACCGCCATGCCTCAGATTGTATTGACTCCCCTGGAGCGCAAGGCGCATCGCGCTGAAGCTCACCACCTTTCACCCGTTGTCATGATCGGCAATGATGGCCTGACCGAGGCCGTCATCAAGGAAACGGATGCCGCACTCAACGCCCATGGCCTGATCAAGGTGCGCGTGCTCGGCGACGACCGTGCCGCGCGCGAGCAGATGTTCCAGGAACTGGCAGACACGCTGAATGCGGCGCCGATCCAGCACATCGGCAAGCTGCTCGTCCTGTGGCGCCCCATGCCCGCCAAGGAGCATGTGCACGATGACAACCGCAAACCCGGCCCCAAGAATGTCAAGGTGCTGAAGTACAGCAAGCGTGGCGGTCAGCGTCCCGAGGTACGTACTCTGCGCGTGCTGGGCAACGAACGCCTCACATCCGGCGGCAAGATCAAGCGGGCAAAATCCCGCCAGGTGTCTCCCAAGAAGCGCCAGGCAGACTGACCATGGCTGCTGCAATGGATCAGCGCGTCATCCTGTGCATGAAATGGGGCACCAAGTATGGCCCCGAATATGTCAATCGGCTCTATGCCATGGTGCGGCGCCACCTGAGCGGAGACTTCTCGTTCGTGTGCCTGACGGACAACGGGAAAGGCATCCGCCCCGAGGTGCGCTGCCTCCCGATTCCTCCCCTCAACCTGCATCTCAAACCTGGACAGCGGGATGGTGCCTGGAAAAAGCTCACCACCTTCAGCGCCGATCTGCATGGTCTGCAGGGAACGGGGCTGTTCCTCGATCTGGATGTGGTGATCGTCGGCAGTCTAGATGCCTTTTTCGAGTTGCCCGGCGATTTCTATATCATCCGGGACTATCCCAAGGCCCTGCCGTCCTATCGCATCACCGGTAACTCCTCGGTGTACCGCTTCCGGATCGGCGCACATGCCGATGTGCTGGAGTATTTCCGCACGCACATGGACGAGGTGCAGAAGCACTACCGCAACGAGCAAAGCTTCCTGTCCAAGTTTCTGCATCGTCAGGGCAAGCTGCACTACTGGCCCAGGGAATGGTGTCCGAGCTTCAAGTACAGCTGCATTCCCGCCTGGCCTGCCAACTACTGGAAGGCCCCGATCGTGCCTGCGCATGCACGGATCATCATCTTCCACGGCGAATGCAATCCTCCCGATGCTGCTGCGGGCAAGCGCAACCGCCGTTTCAGGCACATTGAACCCGCCCCCTGGATTCAGGAGAACTGGACCGAGTAGCACAGGCCCCTCGTGGTTCCGGCTCTCCACAAGAGCCGGAAAGAGGAGCAAAAGACAGCGGCGTGCACAGCGCTCGCTACTGCCCCTGCCTCAGCGGGCCACGCCAGCTCCCACGCCCTGCAGAGGGCGCCCCATCATGCGAGTGAGGATGGCCAGAGGACTGCTGGCAGGATCACATTCCCGGCCCGGCGGCAGATACATGGTCTGTTCCATCATGTACTGCCCGGACATCACCGCATGCGTGGCCTGGTCTGAAAAGCACACCCATACGCTGCCTGCAGGAAAAGGAATGGTGACCTGGGTTCCGGATTTCTGGTAGTCCAGATCGCGCTTCATGGCATCGTGCATCTGCAGCATCAGGTGGTCGTACTCGCTGCGCAGCGACTTGGTGACGTGCAGGGCATTGAGCACGCGTGCCTGCCAGAGGCGATAGGGAGTGAGCCGTGGCCAGAATTGGCGCGCCACCGTCTCGAACGATTCTCCGACGCGCCATACGCGCGGCACCCCGGCGGGATTGACATTGGCAAAGATGCGCAGAATGCGTTCGCCATAGTTGGGGCGGGAGGGGAAGGCATCGACATGCATGCGCTGGTCGTCGGCCCTCCAGGACTGCGCACGGGTCTCGACCTGCCTTGGCCGGAAACTGGTGGGAGCGATGCGGAGGAACTGCGCATATTCGGGCAGCAGGGTATCCACCAGCTGCCTGGCCTGATGGCGAAAACGCCCCACCATGGCCGCCAGAGCCTGCTGGTCGGCCTCGGGCCCCTGTGCTCCCTTGAGGTGCCCCTCGGCATCCAGGCTGATGTTGCGCGACTTGGGAGAGAGAATATCAGGCCGAAACAGAGCCTGCTCGGATGCGTCGACATGGAAGGCCAGATGGGGAAAGAACAGAACCTTGCCGGCTTCGAGTGCCGCAGTCCATTGAGGATCGCTGTGCGCAGCCGACCAGTCATCGAGCGGCAGTTCAACGATGGAAGAAGCGGAATTGTCGGGCATGTGGATCACTCCTGAGGTGCACTGAGACGCCAGCAGACGATGCCGGCACACAGCCATTGCACGAGATACATGGTGCTGCCGATACTGTGCCACAGGGCCAGATGGTCCCGTGCGACGATATGGGGCGACACCACAAACTGGGACACGAGAGACAGCAGCATGCCACCCAGTATCCACACCAGCGACTGACAGGCCACCGCAGCAGCCCGGCCGGGGGTGTGCGCCCTGGTCAGCATCAGCAGCCAGAGCGCGCAGAGTACGGAAATCCCTGTCTGGATGGCGAACAGGCGTGCCGCCATGTTGCCTGCCATGAGAGAGGTGGGCAGATGGGCGAACAGCTGGGGCACGACGATGAACCCCGTTACCGCCAGGCTGCTCCACCAGAAGCCCGCAACGAACCAGGAGAAGCGCTCCACCAGGGACGTGCCGCGCATGCTCACAGGTACATGACCGAGACGATTTCGTAATAGCGCACGCCACCGGGAGCCTGCACTTCCACACTGTCGCCCTCTTCCTTGCCGATCAGGGCACGGGCGATGGGGCTGCCGACGTTGAGCAGGCCCTGTTTGATGTCAGCCTCGTCCTCGCCCACGATCTGATAGCGCACCTTGTCGCCCGTCTCTTCTTCTTCCAGTTCGATGGTGGCGCCGAACACCACCTTGCCACCGGCATCGAGCGTGGAGGGATCGATGACCTTGGCGGCTGCAAGCTTGCCCTCGATTTCCTTGATGCGCCCCTCGATGAAACCCTGACGGTCCTTGGCGGCATCGTATTCGGCGTTTTCGCTCAGGTCTCCGTGCGAACGTGCTTCGGCGATCGCGGCGATGACATCCGGGCGGTCCTTGGTCTTGAGGCGATGCAGCTCGGCCTTGAGTTTTTCAGCGCCCTTGATGGTGAGGGGAATGGTCGTGCTCATGGGGAAAAGAGGGACGTGCGACGTCCAAGAAAAGATGAAGCGAGAAAAAAGCCTCCCTGATCCCGTGGTCTCCAACCGGATGGGAAGCTGTCCAAAAAAGCGAAACCGCCGGGCACTGAGCCCGGCGGCATGTTCAGGAATTATGAACCATCTGCCGCTTGCGTCAAGCGTGCAGCATGCGGTGCATTTCCTGAACCGAGATCACACCGAGGTGGTCGATGTACTGCATGCCTTCCACCACGGCCTCGGCACCCGCGATGGTCGTGAAGGTCGTGACCCGTGCCTGCAGGGAGCTGGTGCGGATGGTACGGCTGTCGGCAATCGCATTGCGACGTTCCTCCACGGTATTGATGACCATGGCGATCTCGTTGTTCTTGATCATGTCGACGATATGCGGACGCCCTTCGGTCACCTTGTTGACGGTGGCGCAGGTGATGCCGGCATCGCGGATGGCCTGGGCCGTCCCTCGGGTGGCGATGAGCTCGAAGCCCATGGCTGCCAGCTTGCGTGCGATGGCGATGGCCGTGGGCTTGTCGCTGTTCTTCACGGTGAGGAACACCTTGCCGGACGTCGGCAGATGCTCGCCTGCGCCCAGCTGGGCCTTGAGATAGGCCTCGCCAAAGGTCTTGCCGACGCCCATGACCTCGCCGGTGGACTTCATCTCGGGGCCGAGAATGGTGTCCACGCCCGGGAACTTGACAAAGGGGAAGACGGCTTCCTTGACACTGAAGTACGGCGGATCGACCTCGGCACCGATGCCCTGCTGATCCAGGGTGTCTCCAGCCATGCAGCGCGCTGCCACCTTGGCCATCTGCACGCCGGTGGCCTTGCTGACGAAGGGCACGGTACGGCTGGCACGAGGGTTGACTTCCAGCACATAGATCACGTCCTTCTTGACGCCGTCGATCACCTTTTCCTGAATGGCGAACTGGACGTTCATGAGGCCGACCACGTTGAGGGCATGGGCCATCTCGCGCGTCTGGCGCTTGATCTCGGCCACGGTGTCCTTGCTCAGGTAGTAGGGAGGCAGCGAGCAGGCGGAATCGCCGCTGTGCACCCCGGCCTGCTCGATGTGCTCCATCACGCCACCGATGAAGGTGCGCCCCACGGTGTCGCGGATGCAGTCCACGTCGCACTCGATGGCGTCGGACAGGAAGCGGTCGAGGAGCACGGGCGAATCGTTGCTGACCTTGACGGCCTCGCGCATGTAGCGTTCGAGGTCGCGCTGCTCGTGCACGATCTCCATGGCACGGCCACCTAGCACATAGCTGGGGCGCACCACGAGGGGATATCCCAGCTCAATGGCCTTGTCGAGGGCTTCTGCCTCGGTCCGTGCCGTGGCGTTGGGCGGCTGGCGCAGGTCGAGCTTCTGCAGCAGGTGCTGGAAGCGCTCGCGATCCTCGGCGGCATCAATGCTGTCGGGACTGGTACCGATGATGGGCACTCCAGCCTTTTCCAGCCCAAGCGCCAGCTTGAGCGGTGTCTGGCCGCCGTACTGCACGATCACGCCCGTGGGCTTCTCGACCGCCACGATCTCCAGCACATCCTCCAGCGTGAGGGGTTCGAAGTACAGACGGTCGGAGGTGTCGAAGTCGGTGGAGACGGTTTCGGGGTTGCAGTTGACCATGATGGTTTCGAAGCCATCTTCGCGCATGGCCAGTGCGGCATGCACGCAGCAGTAGTCGAACTCGATGCCCTGCCCGATGCGGTTGGGACCACCGCCGAGCACCATGATTTTCTTCTTGTCGCTGGGGGCTGCCTCGCATTCCTCGTCATAGGTGGAATACATGTAGGCGGTGGTGGTGGCGAATTCGGCCGCACAGGTATCCACGCGCTTGTACACGGGATGCACATCCAGCCCCTGGCGATAGCCGCGCAGCTCCTGCTCCGTCGTGTGGAAGAGCTTGGCAAGACGGCGATCGGAGAAGCCCTTCTGCTTGAGCATGCGCATGGTGGCTGCATCAACGCTCGCCAGGGCGTCACGCCCCTTTTCGTCGCACAGCCGGTCGATGGCCAGCTCGATCTTGACGATTTCCTCGATCTGCACCAGGAACCACTTGTCGATGCGGGTGAACTGGTGCACTTCATCGAGGCTCCAGCCGGCGGCAAAGGCATCGCCCACGTACCAGATCCGTTCGGGGCCGGGCTCGCCGAGCTCGCGCTCCAGCGTTTCCCGGTCCTTGGTCTTTTCGTTCATGCCATCGACACCGACTTCCAGGCCGCGCAGAGCCTTCTGGAAGGATTCCTGGAAGGTGCGTCCGATGGCCATCACCTCACCCACGGACTTCATCTGGGTGGTGAGGTGCCGGTCGGCTGCAGGGAATTTCTCGAAGGCGAACCGGGGAATCTTGGTGACGACGTAGTCGATGGAGGGCTCGAAACTCGCGGGGGTGGCGCCGCCTGTGATCTCGTTGCGCAGCTCGTCGAGCGTGTAGCCTACGGCCAGCTTGGCAGCGATCTTGGCGATCGGGAAGCCGGTGGCCTTGGAGGCGAGTGCAGACGAACGCGATACACGCGGATTCATCTCGATCACGATCATGCGCCCATCCTGGGGATTGATCGAGAACTGCACGTTGGAACCGCCCGTGTCCACACCGATCTCGCGCAGGACGGCCAGCGATGCGTCGCGCATGATCTGGTATTCCTTGTCGGTGAGGGTCTGTGCGGGTGCCACGGTGATGCTGTCACCGGTGTGCACGCCCATGGGGTCGAGGTTCTCGATCGAGCAGACGATGATGCAGTTGTCCTTCTTGTCACGGACGACTTCCATCTCGAACTCTTTCCAGCCCACGAGCGATTCCTCGATCAGCAGCTCGCTGGTGGGAGAGGCTTCCAGACCGCGCTTGCAGATGGTCTCGAACTCCTCGGCGTTGTAGGCGATGCCGCCACCGGTGCCGCCCAGGGTGAAGCTGGGACGGATCACGACCGGGAAACCGACCTTCTGCTGCACCTCCCAGGCCTGCTGCAGGTTGTAGGCAATGCCGGAACGCGCGGAGCCGAGCCCGATGCGGGTCATGGCTTCCTTGAACTTGAGACGGTCTTCGGCCTTGTCGATGGCTTCGGGGGTAGCGCCGATGAGCTCGACCTTGTACTTGTTGAGCACGCCGTTGCGCCACAGATCAAGGGCACAGTTCAGGGCGGTCTGCCCTCCCATGGTGGGAAGGATGGCGTCGGGCCGCTCGCGCGCGATGATCTTCTCGACAGTCTTCCAGGTGATGGGCTCGATGTAGGTGACGTCGGCCGTGTCCGGATCGGTCATGATCGTGGCAGGGTTGCTGTTGATCAGGATGACCTTGTAGCCTTCCTCGCGCAGGGCCTTGCAGGCCTGAACGCCGGAATAGTCGAACTCGCACGCCTGCCCGATGATGATCGGGCCGGCGCCGATGATGAGAATGCTTTTGATGTCTGAACGCTTGGGCATGATGCGGTGAAATGGAATGCGGTTAATCGGCCTGGGGAGGTGCTGCCAGGAACTGGTCGAGCTTGGCATGCAGCGCCTGGATGCGATCCGGCGGAACCTTTTTCTGCATGAGCTGGATGAGACCATCGCCTTCGATCATGGGGCGCAGCACCTGCACCTCGGCAGGATGGAAGGTCTCGTTCCAGTCGGCCAGCTCGGCCTGGAATTCCTCGTCGGTCCAGTTCTTGCCCTTGGCGATGAAGATCACCAGAGGCATGGCCTTCTTTTCGAGAAAGTGTTTCTTGTACGGCTTCTGCTGCCAGCGCGCGGAGAACCAGTCGCGATCTGCACCCTCCAGGGTCAGGATCCGCTTGTTGACCGCCCTTTCGAGCGCTGCCAGAGGAAAGCTGAAGAGCTTCATGGCCCGCGCCTCAGGCCGCCACGGTCTTGTGCTCGCGCATCAGACCGGTGAACTTGTCGAACAGGTAGGCAATGTCGTGCGGGCCCGGAGAGGCCTCGGGGTGGCCCTGGAAGCAGAAAGCCGGCCGATCGGTGCGCTCAAGGCCCTGCAGGGTATTGTCGAACAGGCTGACGTGGGTCGGGCGCAGGGTAGCAGGCAGGGTCTTTTCGTCCACGGCGAAACCGTGGTTCTGGCTGGTGATGCTGACGCGCCCGTTGTCCAGGTTCTTGACGGGATGGTTGGCCCCATGGTGGCCAAACTTCATCTTGAAGGTCTTCGCGCCGCTGGCGAGCGCCATGAGCTGATGTCCCAGACAGATGCCGAAGGTGGGTACGCCGCTGTCGATGATGCGCGTGATGGCCTCGATGGCATAGGTGCAGGGCTCGGGATCGCCGGGGCCGTTGCTCAGGAACACTCCGTCCGGATGCAGCGCCAGCACGTCGGCAGCGGGTGTCTGGGCCGGCACCACGGTGATGCGGCAGCCACGCTCGGCGAGCATGCGCAGGATGTTGTACTTGACGCCGAAATCGTAGGCCACGACGTGGAACTCAGGAGCCTGCTGGGTGCCGTGCCCCTTGCCCAGATGCCACTCGGTCTGCGTCCATTCGTAGACAGCCTTGCAGGTCACGACCTTGGCAAGATCAAGCCCTGCCATGTGGGGCGCCGCCTGGGCTGCTGCAATGGCCTGTTCGCGCTCGGTCTGTGACGGCGCCTGACTGTGGTTCAGTGCCAGAATGCAGCCATTCTGTGCCCCATGGGTGCGCAGATGCCGCGTGAGGCGTCGGGTATCGATGCCGGCAATGGCCACGGTGCCCGCCTGCTGCAGGTATTGCTGCAAAGTGGCAGTGCTGCGGAAGTTGGAGGCAAGCAGGGGCAGGTTCTTGATGATGAGCCCGGCGGCAGCGACCTGTGCGGACTCGATGTCCTCGGAATTGGTGCCGTAGTTGCCGATGTGCGGATAGGTCAGGGTAACGATCTGGCCGCTGTAGCTGGGATCGGTCAGGATTTCCTGATAGCCGGTGAGGGAGGTGTTGAAAACGACTTCGCCGATGGTGCTGCCGGGTGCACCAATGGATTGACCGACAAATGTAGTGCCATCAGCCAGAGCCAGGATGGCAGTGGGGAAAGGCGCCTGTTGGGACAAGAGCACGTGGTTCTCCGTATGGGGGGAGGAAGGAATCGTTGAATGAAGACAACGGGCTGCCTGCGTCACCCAAGAACCACCATGCCCTTGCGGGGTGCATGGTCTCAGCACCAAAAAAGCATGTGAACTCGGAAATCGCGGCAAGCGCCGGGTGTGCTGTGAAGCGCCCCATTATAGCCGAGGCACTTTCACCCTACCCCTTTCGGGATCAGGGCCTCCCGGTGCCGACCACGCTGGCATGCAGGCATATGGCAGCGGCAGCGGCCACATTGAGAGACTCCTCTCCCCCAGGCTGCACAATGCGCAGCAGCAGGTCAGCCCGCTCGACCAAGGCGGGTTGCACGCCCTGCCCTTCATGCCCCATCACCCACGCGCAGGGCGAAGGCAACAGGGTGTCGTGCACCCAGCGGTCACCCTGCAGATGGGTGACGAGCAGGGGCACTTCGAGCGCCAGCACATCCGCCGCATCCAGTCCCTCGTGCAGCTGCAGGCCGAAATGCGCGCCCATGCCAGCGCGCAGCACCTTGGCAGACCACAGGGCCGCCGTACCCTTGAGCGCCAGCACCTGGCGGAAGCCCATGGCCCCCGCAGTCCGCAGAATGGAGCCGACATTGCCGGCATCCTGAATGCGGTCGAGCACCACCGTGTTCTGCTGCAGCCGCAGGGGATGGCGCAGATCCCCGAGCCGCACCACGAACCCCATCCATGCCGGAGATTCCAGCCCGCTGATCCGCGCGAACAGGGCATCGTCCAGAATGGCGACCCGCTCTGCGGCTGCCGACCAGGAAGCGGGAGCCCGTGCATGCCCCGATGCGGAAAACACAGCCCATTCCGGTCGCACACCCCGTTCAAGTGCAGCACGGCAGAGATGGTCTCCTTCGATCCAGACTTTTCCGGAACGCCGGTAGGCGCCATTGTCCTGGGACAGACGGCGCAATTCGGCCAACAGGGGATTGTGGGCAGAGCTGATGTGCACAAGGCGACTGTCGGTGGTCATGAGGTCTTCCTGACTTCGAGCAAAGGAGGAACGACCAGCACCTGAGCCACAGGGGCAAAGCTGCGCCTGTGAGCGGGCGTGGCCCCGAGCGCCTGCAGGGCACGGAGATGCACAGCCGTGCCGTAGCCCTTGTGCCGAGCGAATCCATATCCGGGATAGGCCGCTTCAAGCTCCTGGCACATGCGGTCGCGAGTGACCTTGGCGAGGATGGAAGCAGCCGAAATGGCTGGCACCTTCGCATCGCCCTTGACAATGGCTTCCGCCCGCACCTTGAGCACAGGCAGACGGTTGCCATCCACCAGCACCTTGGCAGGCAGCAGACGCAGCCCCTCCACGGCACGGCGCATGGCCAGCATGGTGGCCTGCAGGATGTTGAGGGTATCGATCTCCTCAACGCTGGCCTGGGCAATGCTGCAGCACAACGCCTTGTGGAGAATCTCGTCATAGAGCAGCTCGCGCCGTGCGGCACTGAGCTTCTTGGAGTCGGCAAGCCCCTCGATCGGCGCATGCGCATTCAGAATGACCGCAGCCGCCACGACGGGCCCCGCGAGAGGGCCGCGTCCGGCTTCGTCGACTCCGGCCATGAGGCCTGGCACATCCCATGGCAGGGTGGCCTGTTCAGCGTGCAACAAGTTCGGCGATCGCATGGGTGGCAAGTGCGGACGTATCGCGCCGCAGGAGAAGATGGAGGTCAAGGAATCGATGCTGAAGGGCTGCTACCCGGCCCGGATCATCGAGCCATTGCCCCAGCGCATCGGCCAGGGCATCGGGGGTGGCCGCATCCTGCAGCAGTTCTGGAACCACGAAGTCGCGGCACAGAATGTTGGGCAATCCAACCCAGGGCTGCAGCTGCTTGCGCCGCATCAGACGCGCCGATAGGGGATGCATGGCGTAGGCAATGACCATGGGGCGCTTGAGCAGGGCGGCTTCCAGCGTGGCCGTACCACTGGCAATCAGGGTGACGTCACAGGCGGTCAGTGCCTCGTGCGACTGTCCATCCAGCACCTGCAGCCAGTCCTCTGCGTCTGCTGCGCGCACCAGATCCTGCAGCCGTTCCCGTTGTGCAGGCACGGCCGGCAACACGGCCCTCAGACCGGGGCGCATGGCTCGCAGCCGCTGTGCGGCCTGCACGAAGCGATCCCCCAGATAATGCACCTCGGAATTGCGACTGCCCGGCAACAGGGCCAGCACCTCCGCATCCTGAGGCAACCCCAGCAGGGTCCGTGCCGCCGCACGATCAGGCTCCAGCGGCAGGACTCCGGCCAGCGGATGCCCCACATAGGTCGCCGGGATGCCCTCCTGCGCCAGAAGCGCAGGCTCGAACGGAAAAATGCACAGAACGTGGTCGGCTGCCTCGCGCAGGCTATGCACCCGCTCCGGGCGCCAGGCCCAGATGGACGGACAGACGAAATGCACCGTGCGCACTCCACGTGCGCGCAGCGACTTCTCGAGCCCGAGATTGAAGTCCGGGGCATCGACCCCGACGAACACATCGGGCCGAGCGGCCAGCAGCCGCTCCCGAAGCCGGTTGCGGATGCGCCAGATGCCTGCCACGCGGCGCAGCACTTCGAGGCTGTAGCCGTGCACGGCCAGCGCATCGCTCGGCCACCAGGCCTCGAATCCCTCGGTCCGCATTCTGGCGCCGCCGATGCCAAAGCTGGTCAGCGCGGGCCATTGCGCCTTTGCCCCCTGCAGCAACAGGCTGGCCAGAAGATCGCCCGAGGCCTCTCCAGCCACCAGCGCCATGCGCAGGGCCTGTGGGATGCTGAAAGTAGTCATGGCTGCAGCCCCTGCCCGCCAGAAGGGGCATATTCAACCGTCAAGGGACAGATGCCCTTGCGAGGCGCATCGAGCACAGCCTGCAGAGAGGACAGGCGTGCACAGATGTCCAGAGTCACCTGTTCCGCTTGCTCCCTGTCGGCGGGCTGGATGCGATCATCCGACTCCCCCCACAGGTGCTGGCGCAACAGCCGCTCCGCATGGATGCCGGCATGGAAATAATGCCGTACACCGGGCCCCTCCCACAGGGTACCGACCACGGAAGACCGCGTGAGCGCAATGCCGAGCGCTGCATCCTCACCGCCCAGTCGGCGGAACAGGGCATCCTCCGGGAATCCCCCAGCCGCCAGAAACAGGGAACGCCGACAGACGATATTGCCCCCGACCGTCATGGACAGCACCTGCCAGGCATGGGCGAATTGCGCATGCTGTACATACACCTCAGGAAAATCCACAGGGGTGAGCCGGAGACGGACCATGCCAATGTGTGCATGCAGGTGCAGCGCCATCAAGGCTGCATCCAGGGCATGTGCCTCATACGCATCATCTGCATCCAGAAATGCCAGACAGTCTGCATCGGACTGCCATGCCCCCACATTGCGGGCTGCAGCCACCCCGCGATTGCAGGGCTGCCTCCAGAGTCGAACGCGCGCAGGCTCGCAGCGTGCCCAATCCGCCATGCGATCAGCAGTGCCATCGGTGGAAGCATCGTCCACCAGCCAGACGCTGCGCACGCCGGGCTGGCCGAGGGCGCTCTCGGCAGCGCGATCCAGAGTGGACTCCGCATTGAAGCAGGGGATGACGACATCCAGTACCGGCGGTACGCTCACTGCGTTGACTCTCAGCGCACGATGCCGCGCGTGGATTCTGCCAGGAACCCCAGCATGAGCTGCACGTCCTCCTGCGCCTCGGGATACTCCTCCAGCAGAGCCGCCATGCGGATCTTGGCATCATCGAGGGTCAGTCCCTCGCGATACAGCAGGCGATACATGCGCTTGACTGCAGCCATGCGTGCTGGCCCGAATCCCCGGCGACGCAGGCCCTCGATATTGAAGCCACGCGCCGAAGAGGGATTGCCGTCCGCCATGATGAACGGCGGCACATCCTGGCTGATGGCCGACGAAAACCCGATGAAGGCATACGCACCGATCTTGACGAATTGGTGCACACCGCTCAATCCCCCCACGGTCACCCAGTCACCCAGACGCACATGCCCTGCCAGCGTGGCATTGTTGGCCAGCGTGGCGTGGTTGCCCAGCTGCACGTCATGCGCGACATGCACATAGGCCATGATCCAGTTGTCGTTGCCGATGCGCGTACAGCCGCTGTCCTGGGCTGTACCGGTGTTGAAGGTGCAGTATTCACGCACCATGTTGCGGTCACCGATCTCCAGGCGGGTCGGCTCCCCCGCATACTTCTTGTCCTGCGGTACGCCGCCTATGGAACTGAAGGGGTGGAAGACATTGTCCTCCCCGATGGTCGTATGTCCGGAAAGAACGCAATGGGCTCCCACCCGGGTGCCCCGGCCGATGCGGACCTGGGCTCCCACGACGGCATAGGGCCCAATCTCGACATCCGAAGCCAGCTCGGCCCCGGAATCCACCAGCGCGGTAGGATGAACGATGGCCATGCAGCGCCCCCTCCCGTCAGATCTCGACGCGGCGCACGGTGCACATCAGATCGGCCTCGCACACCACCTCGCCATCGACAGAGCCGACTGCATGAAACTTGTAGATACCGCCGCGCGCGCGCTCCGACGTGGTTTCCATCACGAGCTGATCCCCGGGCTCGACCGGGCGCTTGAATCGCGCATTGTCGATACCGACGAAGTAGTACACCACATCCGGATCGATGCGGTTACTGTCCGGGGGCAGCAGCAGCAGTGCGGAGGTCTGCGCGAGCGCTTCCAGAATCAGCACTCCCGGCATGACAGGCCGGTGCGGAAAATGCCCCACGAAGAACGGCTCGTTGATCGTGACATTCTTGAGGGCCTTGATCCGCTTGCCGGCATCGACCTCCACCACGCGATCCACCAGAAGGAACGGATAACGGTGGGGCAGGCGCTTGAGAATCTGGTGGATGTCGATCACGGGGGCAGTCATTTTGAGGCAGTCAGAGTAGAGAGTTGTCGTTCGAGGGAGCGGATGCGCTCGCGCAGCTTGTAGAGCTGGCGCACAGTGGCCGCATTCTTTTCCCATGTCGCATTATCGTCGATGGGGAAGAAGCCGGTATAGGCTCCCGGCTTGAGAAGCGAATGGGTCACCATGGAAGTGGCGGACACATGCACCCCATCGGCTATGGTCAGGTGTCCGGCAATGTTCACCGCACCGCCGATGGTGCAGTGCGCACCGATATGGGCACTGCCGGCAATGCCTGTGCAGGCTGCCATGGCCGTGCGTTCCCCCACCTGGACGTTGTGGGCAATCATGATCAGATTGTCGAGCTTGACGCCATCGCCAATGACGGTATCTTCGATGGCTCCCCGGTCGATGCAGGTATTGGCACCGATCTCCACATGATCCCCGATGCGCACAGCTCCGAGCTGCTCGATCTTGATCCAGTCGCCCTTCTCGTGGGCAAATCCGAACCCATCGGCACCGATCACCACACCAGGATGAAGAATGCAGTGCGCTCCGATCCGGCAACCTGCGCTCACGGTGACCCGCGACTTGAGCCAGGTGTATGCCCCGATGCGCGCGCCCCGCTCGACCACGCACAAAGGCCCGATGATAGCGGTCGGATCCACCTCCGCCCCCTCTTCCACAACGGCAGAAGGATGGATGTGATACTCGGGAACAGGATGGTGTGTGGCACGCCACCACTGGCTCAGATAGGCCCACCACACATAAGGCTGAGGAACCACGAGACAGCAAAGCCCTTTCTCAAGGGCATGCGCCTCCATGGCAGGCGCCACGATCACGCATCCTGCCTCCGTGGTTTCCAGCGCAGCCGACAGCTTCGGATCGGAAAGGAAAGTGATGCTGTCCGGCGTAGCGGAGTCGATCGGCGCAAGACGCGCGATCATCCGTGCGGCGTCGCCATGCAATACCCCTCCGTGCTCGCGCATGGCCTCGACAATCTGCCCAAGACGTACCGACATGTCTGCCTTCTCCTGAAAAAACAAAGGCCCTGCCTGCCATGCGCCTTGCGACATGGATGCAGGCCGGGGCCGCTGGGGGGAGGAGCAGTCCAGTGGAAACATGCCCCTGGGTGGGCATCGCCTCCTGCTCCTGTCTGCTTGATGGCGAGAAACAAGGAAATGGAAACCCCGGGCAGGCGCAGAGGTGGCCTGCCCTGCCCGTTTCCGGACTCAATTGCCGGAAGTGGTGTTCAGACCGGCAATGACCTTGTCGGTGATATCCAGACGGCGATCCACATACACCGCTTCCTGCAGGATCACGTCGTAATGCTCCGCCTTGGCAATCTGGATGACCACCCGATTGGCCCTGTCGAGAAGCTTCTGCAGTTCCTCGTTCTTGCGGTTGTTCAGATCTTCCTGGAATTCACGTCGTTTCTGCTGGAAATCGGAATCCATCTCCACCAGCTGCTTCTGCCGGTCGATGCGCTCGGCATCACTGAGCTTGGGCGCCTGCTTCTCGAACTGATCAAACGCCTGCTTGACGTGCTGCCCCAGATTGGCCAAGGTCTTTTCGCGCGAAGCAAATTCCTGCTTCAAGCGACTCTGGGCATCCTGGGCTGCCTTGGATTCGCTGAACAGCCGATCGGTGTTGACAAAGCCAATTCTGGCGCCTGCCACAGCCGAAGCGGGGGCCGCTTCCTGCGCCTGTACGCTGGTCCCCGACAGCATGCCGCCGGCCACGAGAGCTGCCGAAAGAATCGAAGAGAGGAGAGATGTGCGAGCTTTCATTAGAACGAGGTCCCGATCTGGAATTGCACTGGCTGGGTCTTGTCACCCGAATACTTCTTGAGAGGGCGTCCGAACGCGATACTCAGCGGCCCCATCGGGGAGATCCAGCGGATACCGATGCCTGCTGAGACGCGTACCTTCTTGACATTGGGGTCGGTGTTGAACTGGGCCACTTCGGAATAGACATTGCCTGCATCGAGGAAACCGAACAGACGCAAGGTCTTGTCGTTGCCAGCGCCCGGGAAGGGAGTCACCAGCTCGAGGTTGACGTTGAACTTGCGATTGCCGCCCACGGCATAGGTGGTACCGTCGCTGGCCGTGGCATAGGGACCGATGGCGCTTTGCTCGAAGCCTCGCACCGAGCCCAGGCCCCCTTCATAGAAGTTCTTGAATACCGGGAAGGCCTTACCTCCGATCCCCTTGCCATATCCCAGATCCGTATTGAAGGCAAAGGTGTACTGCTTGCTCAACGGATAGAAATACTGGAAGTTGTAGGTAGCCAGGGCGTAGCGCAGATCACCGGCGGGGCTGATGGCGCCCCACAGACGCTGATAGGTTCCGCTGGTAGGAGCCAGGGCACTGTCACGCTTGTCCTTGGACCATCCGATGGTCAGTGGCACCCCATAGGCGCTCGACTTGCCCTTGTTGGAATCGATGAAGTCCTGGTATTCCGCCGGAAGGGCCAGACTTTTCTGGTCGATCTTGTAGTGTTCCAGTCCGCCGCCCACATAGATGGTGTCGTTCTCGGTCACCGGGATACCGAAGTTAACACTGCCCGAGATGCGCTGCAGGTAGTAGTCGAACACATTCGAACCCTGAGAGCTGTAGGGCGTGGTGCGGCTGTAGGTGAGGTTGAAAGTGCGGGACACCCCATCGTTGGTGAAATAGGGGTCGGTCGAACTGATGGACAGCGTACGGTTGTACTTGCTGGTATTGACATCCAGCGAGAGCGACTGCCCGGAGCCGAAGATGTTTTCCTGGCTGATGCCGAAAGTGACCGACACCTTGTCGCTCGTCGAATACCCTGCCCCCAGCTGGATGGAGCCGGTGGGGCGCTCCTTGACGGCCACATTGAGGTCGGCCTGGTCAGGGGTACCTGGAACGGGCTGGGTATCGATGGCCACGTCGGTGAAGTAACCGAGGCGGTCGATGCGCTCCTTGGACAGACGCAGCTTGTCGGCGTTGTACCAGGAAGACTCGTATTGACGGAATTCGCGGCGGATGACTTCGTCGCGCGTCTTGGTGTTGCCGCTGATGTTGATGCGGCGCACATACGCGCGCTGGTCCGGGTTGGAGGCAAGCACCAGCGCCACTTCCTGCTTGTCGCGGTTGATCACGGGCTGGGGCGTGATCTTGGCAAAGGCGTACCCATAGGTGCCAAAATGCTCGGTCATGGCCTTGACTGTGTCATCGACGTCGCTTTGCTTGTAGGGCGCACCCGGCTTGATCTTCACCAGGGACTTGAACTCGTCTTCCTTCTCGAGGTAATTGCCCGACAGCGACACCCCTGAAACCACATAGCGCGGTCCTTCGGTGACGTTGACCGTGATGTCGATGCCCTTCTTGTCGGCCGACAGAGCCGCCTGGGAGGAGTTGACCTGGAACTCCATGTATCCACGGTTGAGGTAGTACTGACGCAGGGCATCCAGATCGGCGTTGAGCTTGGTGTCCGTGTAGCGATTGGACTTGGTGTACCAGGACATCCACCCACCGGTATCCTGCGACATCTGGCCCAGCAGAGTGGACTCGCCAAAAGCATGATTGCCCACGATGTGGATGCTGCGGATGCGGGCGGGAACCCCTTCGCTGATGGTGTAGTTGACATTGACGCGATTGCGTCCGACTGGGGTGGTCGTCACCACGATGTCGGTGTCGTAATACCCCTTGGCCTGATACTGGCGCTTGAGCTCCTGGACGGCGGCATCTTCCAGGGACTTGTCATAGGGGCGCCCCGACGAGATGCCCGTGTTGCCAAGGCCGGAGAGGATCTGCTTCTTCTCGAACTGGTGCGCACCGGTGATGTCCACCTGATCGATGGTCGGACGCTCCTGCACCACCACGACCAGATTGTCTCCCTGCGTGTCGATGCGTACATCGTTGAACAGGCCCAGGCCGTAGAGGGCACGGATGGCTGCAGCCCCCTTGTCGTCATCGTACTGTTCGCCGACCTTGACCGGAAGCGTGGCAAACACGGTTCCGGCGTCCACCTTCTGCAGGCCCTGCACCTTGATGTCCTTGACCACGAAGGGGGTGACTGCCCAGGCTGCATTCATCCAGAAGGCCATACCGACGACACCGGCAATCGCCGTGCGGCGGAATGGGGTTTGGAAACTACGTTTCATAAATCACAAAGAAATGGACGTCTGCACAGCACGTCGGAATCAGGATCCCAGCATGCGCGCGACGTCGTTGAACAGGGCGATCAGCATCAGACCACCAAGAAACGCCATTCCCACCCGTTGGAACCGCTCCATCCAGGGGGCTGAGACGGGCTTGCCGGTCAGGAATTCCCAGAGATAATACATCAGGTGCCCACCGTCCAAAACGGGAATTGGCAACAAATTCAATACCCCCAGACTGACGCTGATGAGGGCCACGAAGAGCAGGTAACTGGTCCATCCAGCCTGTGCCGAACGCCCTGCATAGTCGGCAATCGAGAGCGGACCACTGAGGTTCTTGAGCGAGGCCTGTCCCAGCACCATGCGCCCCATGGTCTGCAGGCTCATGGAGGCGATTTCCCATGTGCGCTGCACGCCCTCCTCCAGCCCATCGAGAAATCCGAGGCGCACGATGGTAGTGGCTGGAAGGTTGCCCAGCACGGCACCGATGCGTCCGAAGGACACGCCTCCCTGGGTCTGCACCTCAGGCAGCACATTCAGATCCAGTGCGCTGCCCCCTCGCAGGACACGCCAATGCTGCGCCTGTGGGCTGACATGCGCACGGATGCGCTGACGCAGCTGAATGGCATCCGGCACCGGCACACCATCCACGGCTTCCACCCGATCGCCCATGCGCAGGCCACCCCTCTGCGCAGGCGAATCTGGCAGCACCTCACCCACCACTGCAGGAATCCAGGGGGCGCCAATGCCCAGGCGCTGCTCAATGGCTCCGCCGGCATCTTCCAGTGCGGCATCCCGCAGCCGAAGGGGAATCTGCTCGGTCCTTCCGCTTCCCGAAGGATGAACGGTCAGCACCACATCCTCATGGGCGAGTGCAGCACGCACCAGATGCCAGCGCAGGGCATCCAGGGATGCCACTGTCATGGACTCCCCGGTTCCGGACGCCCGCTGCAGTGCCACGACCACGTCGCCCCCGTGCAGTCCTGCCCGAGCTGCCACACTGCCCTGTGGCGGTGCCGCGATGACAGGCTGCAGCTGTGGCATTCCCTGCCATGCAGCCGCAGCATAGAGCACGATGGCCAGCAGCAGATTGGCAACCGGCCCCGCTGCCACGATCAGAAAGCGTTTGTGGACCGGCTGGGTATTGAAGGCCAGATGGCGTTCGGCCGCCGGGACTTCTCCCTCCCGCTCATCGAGCATGCGGACATAGCCACCCAGGGGCAGAATGCTCAGCACGAACTCCGTGCCAGTGCTGTGGGAAGTCCAGCGCAGCAGCGGTTTTCCGAAACCGATGGAGAAGCGGAGAATCTTGACGCCGCACCACCGGGCGACCTGATAGTGGCCGAATTCATGGATGGCAATGAGGAGCCCCAGCGCCACCAGGAAGGCAGCCACCGTCAGCAGCATGCACCTCTCCGCTTGACCTCCTCACGGGCATGGGCACGGGCCTGCGCGTCGATGGCCATCAGGTCGTCCAGCCCCTGGGGGGGAGCGAAATGCACCGCATCCAGGGTAGCCGCATTGACGGCCACGATGTCCGTGAAACGGATATGACCTTCAAGGAAGGCGGCCACTGCCACTTCATTGGCCGCATTGAGCACTGCCGTGCTGCCGTTCGGGGCACGCAGCACATCCCAGACGAGCGCCAGCCCCGGAAAACGCTCGGGGTGCCCATGCGAGCGCACCGACTCGAAGGTCATGGCAGGCAGATGGGCAAAGTCCAGGGCCGCTGCCCCGCTCTCGATGCGTTCCGGCCACCCCAGACCATAGGCAATGGGCACGCGCATGTCCGGTGTACCGAGCTGTGCCACGATGGAATGGTCGCGGTATTGCACCATGGAGTGCACGATGCTCTGCGGATGGATCACCACGTCCATCTGCTCCGGAGACATGCCGAAAAGATAGTGCGCTTCGATGACTTCGAGCGCCTTGTTCATCATGGTGGCGGAATCGACCGAGATCTTGCGCCCCATCTGCCAGTTGGGATGCGCGCAGGCCTGATCGGGCGTGACCTCATGCAGAATAGACGGATCGGCGGTACGGAACGGCCCCCCCGAAGCAGTAAGGATGATTTTGTCGACTCTGGCCTGCCAGGTCGCCCGGTCTTCCGGCAACGACTGAAAAATGGCCGAGTGCTCGCTGTCGATCGGCAGCAGGGTGGCCCCGCCATCCTGGACAGCCTGCAGAAAGACCCGGCCTCCCACCACGAGCGCCTCCTTGTTGGCCAGCAGCAGCCGCTTGCCTGCGCGCGCTGCCGCCAGACAGGGAGCCAGCCCGGCCGCTCCCACAATGGCGGCCATGACGGCATCGGCATCGGGATGCTCGGCCATGGCCACGAGGCCTGCCGGTCCCTCCAGCACCTCTGTGGAGAGGTTGCCATGGCGACATGCCTCGCGCAGCTGCACGGCATGCTCGACCGAAGCCATGACCGCATAGCGGGGCCGGTGCACACGACACAGCTCGACCATGCGATCGACCTGTGTGGATGCAGTCAGCGCCAGCACCTCGAAGCGATCCGGGTGTCGTGCCAATACGTCGAGGGTACTGGTCCCGATGGACCCGGTGGCCCCCAATACCGTCACACGCTGACGGGGAGCTTGTGTCGCCACCATGTCAATTTCCTTCCAGTGTCAGAACTGCAGCCCCTGAACCAACGCCATGGACAGGGGCAGTATGGGCAAAAGCGCATCGATGCGGTCGAGCACGCCACCGTGCCCCGGGAGCAAGTGGCTGCTGTCCTTCATCCCCATGCTGCGTTTCATCAGCGATTCGACCAGATCACCCACTACGCTCATGGCAGCCAGCGCCATCACAAGGAGCGCGCCGCCCAGCCACCCGGCATGGTGCATCAGGTCGGAATAAAAATTGCCGCGGGGGAAATACCCCACGACGAGAGCCACCATGGCCAACACCCCCAGCTGCCCCCCCACCACACCGGCCCAGCTCTTGCCCGGGCTGATGGTCGGAGCCAGCTTGCGGCGTCCGAAGGCCCGCCCTGCAAAATAGGCTGCAATGTCGGCCGCCCACGCCAGCGCCAGCACGGACACCAGATACCACGCCCCAAAGCGTGCGAACAGCGCCACGGCCGCCAACCAGGCGGCCCACAGTGCACACAGCCCCCCCAGCATGCGCAACCCTCTGGGAATTCGGCTCCAGGAAGGCACCCCCGCATGCAGAAGCCCTGCTCCAGCCACGATCCAGACTCCCCCCATCACGAAAAGAAATATCGGTGCGAATCCGGACCGCGCAACAGGCCATTCCCCCCATGACATGGCCACGCAGCCTGCGCATGCCACAGCAGCCCAGGCATACGTCAGGGGAGTGGAATAACCCGACAGACGGGACCATTCCCAAGCTGCGAGCAGGATGATCAGCCCCATCAAGGCAGTGAAGGGCCATGTCACCGGGGCCAACAGAGCCCCTAGCAGCACAGCAACCAGAACGATCGCAGTCAGAATGCGGGGACCGAGCATCAGGAATGTCCCTGCTTGACCTGTGCGGAGGTCTTGCCGAACCTGCGCTCCCGCTGGGCATAATCCTCCAGAGCACGATCCAGGGCCGCCTCATCGAAGTCAGGCCACAGACAATCGGTGAAATAGAGTTCGGTGTAGGCGGACTGCCAGAGCAGGAAATTGCTGATCCGATACTCGCCGCCAGTGCGGATCAACAGATCAGGATCGGGCACATGGCTCAGTGCCAAAGATTCGTGCAGGGAAAGCTCGGTGATCGGCTCCCCACGGCTTGCGAGCGCAGCAGCCGCCTGTGCAATGTCCCAGCGCCCACCATAATTGAAGCAGACATTGAGAATGACGCCCGGGTTGGCAGCCGTCTTGGTCTCGGCGTCCGTCAGGATCTGCTGCACTTTCGGCGAAAGAGCCTGACGGGCTCCTATGAAATGCAGACGCACGCCTTCGTCATGCATGGCAGGAAGCTCACGCGCCAGTGCCTTGGCCAGCAGCTCCATGAGTCCGGAAACCTCGTCATCCGGACGATTCCAGTTCTCGGAAGAGAAGGCAAATACCGTCAGCACCTTGACGCCCCGCTTGTCGCAGGCGCGCACGCATCGCTTGAGCGACTCCACCCCCTGCCGATGGCCGATGAGCCGGGGCATGAACCGCTTGGACGCCCAGCGGCCATTGCCGTCCATGACAATGGCCACATGGTGGGGCACGATGGGAGAGGTGTTCTGAGATTTTGCTTTCATCTGCACATAGAGTCACAAGGAAGGGAAACGCCTCACGGGGTCCATGTCGGAAGCCTCCACGAGGCACGCCTTCCTCGGACCCACGGCATCACACGGCCATGATGTCCTGTTCCTTGGAGGCCACGAGCTGATCGATGGCGGCGATTTCCTTGTCGGTGGCCTTCTGCACGTCCGCTTCGGAACGCTTCTGGTCATCCTCGGAAATTTCCTTGTCCTTGACCAGCTTCTTGACCGCCTCGTTGGCATCGCGGCGCAGATTGCGGATGGCAATCTTGGCCTGCTCGCCTTCATGGCGCACGAGCTTGGTCATCTCCTTGCGGCGTTCCTCGCTCATCGGCGGCATGGGAACACGAATCAAATCGCCCAGACTGGAAGGATTGAGTCCCAGATCGCTCTCGCGGATCGCCTTCTCGATCTTGGGGCCCATGTTCTTTTCCCACGGCTGGACGCTCAGGGTGCGTGCGTCAATGGAAGCCACGTTGGCCACCTGACTGAGCGGCACCATGGATCCATAGTACTCGACCTGCACGGTATCGAGAATGGCCGGATTGGCACGTCCCGTGCGGATCTTGGTGAGGTTGTGCTTGAAGGCGTTGATGGATTGTTCCATCTTGGCCTGCATGTTCTTCTTGACGTCGGCAAGCGACATGGTGCTCTCCAGAATCGAAAGATCAGCGAATGAGGAATGAAAGGGTCAAATATAAACGAGAGTGCCCTCGTCCTCGCCAGTGACCACCCGCTTGAGCGCGCCTTCCTTGAAGATGGAAAAGACGCGTATGGGCAGCTTCTGGTCGCGGCACAGGGCAAATGCCGTGGCATCCATGATGCCGAGATTGCGCGCCATGGCTTCATCGAAGGTCAGACGGTCATAGCGCTTGGCGGAGGGATCCTTCTTGGGATCTGCCGTGTAGACACCGTCGACCTTGGTGGCCTTGAGCACCACCTGGGCCCCAATCTCGGCCCCCCGCAGGGCAGCCGCCGTATCGGTGGTGAAGAAGGGGTTGCCGGTGCCTGCGCCGAACACCACGACCTTGCCTTCCTCCAGATATTGCAGCGCCTTGGGACGCACATAGGGCTCCACGACCTGATCGATGGAGATGGCAGACATGACCCGCGCCGTCAGCCCCACATGGTTCATGGTGTCGGCCAGAGCCAGCGCGTTCATCACGGTGGCGAGCATGCCCATGTAGTCCGCCGTGGCACGATCCATGCCGACGGCACCGCCTGCCATGCCACGGAAGATGTTGCCCCCGCCGATCACGACGGCCACCTGCACCCCCAGCTCGGTCACTTCCGCGATTTCGCGCGCCATGCGCACGATCGTCTCGCGGTTGATGCCGTAGGCATCATCGCCCATCAGAGCCTCCCCAGAGAGTTTGAGCAGGACTCGTTGAACGGCAGGTTGGGCAGTACTCATGGCAGATTCTCCTTGGGAGATGAGAGATGACGGGTGAGGGAGCGAAAAAAAAGCCACGGTGCAGAACGATGCGTCATCGCTCTGTCACCGAGGCCTTGGGCAGGATCAGCCCTGCTTGGCAGCAGCGACCTGGGCAGCCACTTCGGCTGCGAAGTCGTCCACCTTCTTCTCGATGCCTTCGCCCACCACATAGAGGGTGAAGCCCTTCACGGTCGTCTGCTTTTCCTTGAGCATCTGTTCGACGCTCTGCTTGTCGTTCTTGACGAACGGCTGGCTGAACAGCGCGACTTCCTTGAGGTACTTCTGGACGGAGCCTTCGACCATCTTGGTCACGATCTCGGCCGGCTTGCCGGATTCGGCAGCCTTGGCAGCAGCCACGGTGCGTTCCTTCTCGATGAGGTCGGCGGGCACCTCGCTGCTGGACAGGGCAACAGGCTTCATGGCAGCCACGTGCATGGCAACGTCCTTGGCAGCCTGGTCATCCCCTTCGTATTCGACCACGACGCCGATGCGCGTACCGTGCAGGTAGGAAGCCAGCTTGGCATCGCCGGTGAAGCGCTTGAAGCGGCGGAAGGACATGTTCTCGCCGATCTTGCCGATCAGGCCCTTGCGCACGTCTTCGAGCGTGGGACCGAAGCCGTCCTGTTCGTAGGCCAGGGCACCCAGTTCCTCGATGGACTGGGGATTGTGCTTGGCCACCAGCTCGGCCGCTGCCTGGGCCAGTGCCAGGAAGCTGTCGTTCTTGGTGACGAAGTCGGTTTCGCAGTTGACTTCGATGATGGCGCCGCACTGGTCATCGCGATAGGCGGCGACCACGCCTTCGGCGGTGATGCGGGAAGCGGCCTTGCCTGCCTTGGTACCCAGCTTGATGCGCAGGATTTCCTCGGCCTTGGCCATGTCGCCTTCTGCTTCGGTCAGCGCCTTCTTGCATTCCATCATCGGGGCATCGGTCTTGCCACGCAGTTCGGCGACCATGCTTGCGGTAATTGCTGCCATGTGTTTCTCCGTTGTTCGTTGGGTTATTCAATCATGTGACACTTGTGAAAAAGGGGCATGCATGCCCCTTTTCCGTGAATGACCAGGGTCTGTACGATCAGGCCTGGGTGGCATCCACTTCCACGAATTCGTCTTCGCCTTCGGAGACGGCCTGAACCACCTCATTCACGGCATTTTCGCGCCCTTCGAGCACGGCGTCTGCCATGCCGCGCGCATACAGAGCCACGGCCTTGGCGGAGTCATCGTTGCCGGGGATGACATAGTCGATGCCCACGGGGTTGTGGTTGGTATCGACCACACCGATGAGGGGAATGCCAAGCTTCTGCGCTTCGGCCACGGCGATCTTGTGGTAGCCGACGTCGATCACGAAAATGGCGTCAGGCAGGCTGTTCATGTCCTGAATGCCACCGATGTCCTTTTCGAGCTTTTCGAGTTCGCGGGCGAACATGAGCTGCTCCTTCTTGCTCATGCTTTCCAGCCCGGCTTCCTGCTGCGCCTTCATGTCCTTCAGGCGCTTGATGGAGGTCTTGACGGTCTTGAAGTTGGTCAGCATGCCGCCGAGCCAACGCTGGTTCACATAGGGCATGCCGGCACGGGTGGCTTCCTCGGCCACGATCTCGCGGGCTGCGCGCTTGGTACCGACCATCAGAATGGTGCCGCCGTTGGCAGACAGCTGACGAGCGAACTTCATCGCCTCCTCGAACATCGGCAGGGTTTTTTCGAGGTTGACGATATGAATCTTGTTGCGGGAACCGAAGATGAAGGGGGCCATCTTGGGGTTCCAGAAACGGGTTTGGTGGCCGAAGTGGACACCGGCTTCCAGCATTTCGCGCATGGTGATGGACATGATTTGACTCCAGAGGTTAGGTCTAAAATTCCGCTGCGTCTGGCCCCCATGTCCATGGGATCGACCAGCACCCGGATCAGCGGATTTGCGATTGACTTTGCCAAGCACTGCACCACTAAAGTGCATTCAAAGCTGCAGCAAAGCCTGCGAATTATAGCATGCACCACAGACAAGGAAACCCATGTCCAGCGAGCCCTGTTTCCCCCCTCCCCTGCGCGTGACAGCCGGTGATGCCCTGCAGCAGCTGCCTCTGCATGATGTGGCCGGCACCCGCACGATCGAGGCCCAGGGACTGGCCACGGTTCCCCCGCGCACGCTGATGCGCCGCGCCGGCATGGCCGTGGCACGCGTGGCGTTGGCGATTGCCCCTCATGCCCAGAAGATATGGATCGCGTGCGGCCCAGGCAATAACGGCGGCGATGGTCTGCAGGCGGCTGCCTGCCTGCGTCAGGCAGGCAAGAATGTCCAGATCACCCTGCTGGCAGAACCCGACCGGCTGCCCAGCGACGCACGTGGCGCATGGGAGGATGCCCGTGCTGCAGGCGTTGCCTTTGTGGATGCCGCCCCTGCGCTGACGCCCGGGGATCTCTGCATCGACGCCCTGCTGGGAATAGGCGCACAGCGCCCACCTGCGGGACGGATGCTCGACAGCATCCTCGGTTTGCAGCATGCTCCCTGCCCGGTCCTGGCCATCGATGTTCCCACAGGTCTGCACCCGGATACGGGCACATGGCTCGACGATGCGGCACAGGGCACCCATGCAGTGCATGCCCAGCATACCCTGACGATGCTGACGCTCAAGCCGGGATTCTTCACGGGGCATGGGCGCGATGCCTGCGGACAGGTGTGGTGGGACGGACTGGGCATCTGCCCGCAAGGCCCTGCCGATGCGCACGCCGTGGCCTATCTGCAGGGAGCCTGCCTGAATGGAAAGAGTCATTCATCCAGCGCGTCCGCCGCCCTGCTGCCCCCCTATGCCAGCCACAAGGGCAGTTTTGGGGATGTATGCGTGGCAGGAGGAGCCCGTGGCATGACGGGAGCAGCCCTGCTGGCGGGCAGCGCTGCCCTTCATGCGGGAGCCGGCAGGGTGTATGTCGGACTTCTGACCTCTGACCGCCGGGCCACGGATGCAGCCCTGTCGCTGCAACCGGAATTGATGATCCGTTCGATAGGCGAGACCCCGGGTGCAGGTGTCGCATCAGCATGTCCCTGGACCACGTCCACAGTGGTGCTGGGATGCGGCGGCGGAGAAGCCGTGGCCGCCTGGACAGAAACGGTATGCCTGACAGCTCCCCGCCTCGTGCTGGATGCCGATGGACTCAATGCCGTGGCTGGTTCGGATGTCCTGCAGGAGGCGGTGCGCAGTCGTCTGGAACGCGGTCAGGTCACGATCCTGACCCCCCACCCTACGGAAGCGGCTCGCCTGCTGAAATCGAATACGGCCGCCGTCCAGGCGGATCGACTGCGAGCCGCGCAGCAGCTCGGCGAACGGCTGCAGGCCGTGGTGGTGCTCAAGGGTTCCGGAACCGTGGTGTGGGCCCCTGCGGTCTCGCCAGAGCCCCCCCGTGCTCCGATGCACAGCCATGCCCATCCGTGCATGCCCCTCCTGCACCGCCATCTGCCTCTAGTGCACCTGGCTGGCAATGCCCGCCTGTCGACTGCGGGCACAGGGGATGTTCTGGCAGGGTGCATTGCCGGATATTGGGCACAGCTGACCTCATCGGTCGATACGCATTCGACACCGGCGTGCGCACTGTCCGCCGCATGCCGTGCCAGCAGCCTGGGGGTACAGGCCCATGGCAGCGTGGCCGATGGCTGGGCCTTGTCCGAGACTCTGACGGCAGGTGCGGTGGCCCGTCACATTCCCCGATTGCACGTCGGGGCCTGAAGCGCAGACAGCGTTCAGCCCCTGCGGGAGCTCTGGGCGCCGCGTGCCGGCTTGCCTGAGGAAGACTTCTTGCGCGCTGCGGACTTGCGCTGGGCTACGGCGGACTTGGCTCCGGGCTTCGCACGCTTGCCTGCTGCGGTGTCGTCCCGCGCCGAACCTGCATCGGTCGCCTTGCGCCGGCGGCTCGAAGCGGGGTTCCAGACTTCCTCCTCGACGCCATGAGGCACGTCCGGCAAGGCATCGGCCGCAGCCTCTGCTGGCTGGACCGGCTTCGCGGGACGTGTGCCTGCCCTGCCTGCGCCTCGCCGTGCCGACTTGCGCGCAGGTGCATCGGCATCGTCGAGCGCTTCCCCGGCATGCACGAGCCGGAAGTCGATGCGACGCCCATCGAGATCGACCCGGATGACCTGAACCTGGACCCGTGCACCGAGCGAGAACCACACGCCGGTGCGCTCGCCGCGCAGCTCCTGACGTGCCTCGTCGAATCTGAAATAGTCGCTTCCGAGTTCAGTGATGTGCACCAGACCCTCGACATACATGGAATCGAGCGTGACGAACAGACCGAATCCCGTCACCGCGCTGACCGTGCCGCTGAATTCCTCGCCCAGGAACTGGCGCATGTACTTGCACTTGAGCCACGCCTCGACATCACGGCTTGCCTCGTCGGCGCGGCGTTCATTGGCACTGCAATGCAAGCCCGCAGCCTCCCAGGCCTGCACTTCGGCCGTTTTCTTGCGCGGCTTGATGCCGGGAGCCTTGACACGTGCTGCTGCGGTCTTTTCGAGCCGGCGGGCGAGTTTTTCCTGTGCTTCGCCAGGAGTGGGCAGCGCGGGAAGCTCATAGCGCTCGTTGCGCAGGATGGACTTGATGACACGGTGCACCAGCAGATCGGGGTAGCGTCGAATCGGGCTGGTGAAGTGGGTGTAGGCATCGTAGGCCAGCCCGAAGTGCCCACTGTTGATGGGGGTGTAGATCGCCTGCTGCATGCTCCGCAGCAGCATGGTGTGAATCTGCTCGGCGTCGGGACGATCCTTCGTCGCCTCGGCGATGGCCGCGAACTCATGGGTTTCTGGTTCATCGCTCACGCTCATGGCCACGCCCATGGTGCGCAGGTAATTGCGCAGCACCTCGACTTTTTCGGGGGTGGGCCCCTCGTGCACACGGTACAGACAGGGGCGCTTGCTGCGAGCGATGAAATCGGATGCACAGACGTTGGCCGCCAGCATGGCCTCTTCGATGAGCTTGTGTGCCTCGTTGCGCACCCTGGGGACGATCTTCTCGATGCGACCGTTCTCGTCGCAGACGATCTGGGTTTCGACCGTGTCGAGATCGATGGCTCCGCGGGCCTCGCGTGCGTGCAGCAGAGACTGGTATGCGCCGTGCAGGTTGAGCAGGTCGTCGACGCGCTCGGCGAACCGACGCGCCTCGATGCCGCGGGTATTGGAGAGAATGGCCGCCACCTGCGTGTAGGTGAAACGGGCATGGCTGTGCATGACGGCCGGATAGAACTGGTAGGCGTGCAGTTCGCCCTCGGAGGTGATCAGCATGTCACAGACCATGCACAGGCGATCCACCTCGGGGTTCAGGGAACACAGGCCGTTGGAGAGCTTCTCGGGCAGCATGGGAATGACGCGGCGCGGGAAATAAACGCTGGTGGCACGTTCATAGGCATCGATGTCGATGGCATTGCCGGTGTGCACGTAATGGCTCACATCGGCAATGGCCACCAGCAGCCGCCAGCCCTTGCGGGCAGACTTGCCGCGCCCGCCCAGTGTGGCGGGCTCACAGTAGACGGCATCGTCAAAATCGCGGGCGTCCTCGCCGTCGATGGTGACGAGCGGCACATCGGTGAGATCGACGCGGCCCTGACAGTCGCGGAGCTGCACGGTGGCCGGCAGCGCCTTGGCAACCTGCAGACAGGCATCGGAGAACACGTGGGGCACACCGTACTTGCGCACGGCGATCTCGATTTCCATGCCAGGGTCGTCCACCTCGCCCAGCACTTCGGCCACCCGTCCGACGGGCTGGCCATAGAGCGCCGGAGGCTCGGTGAGTTCGACCACCACCACCTGCCCGGCACTGGCCGCGCCGATGGCGTCACGGGGGATGAGCACATCCTGGCCATAGCGCTTGTCCTCGGGGGCGACGAGCCAGACTCCGTTTTCCTGGAGCAGGCGACCGATGAGTGGCTGGGTGCTGCGTTCGAGAATTTCGAGCACCTTGCCTTCGGGGCGCCCCTTGCGGTCGTAGCGCGCCACGCGCGCCTTGATGCGATCCTTGTGGAGCACAGCCCGCATTTCATTCGGCGGCAGATAGATATCCACGCCCCCGTCGTCAGGGATGAGGAAACCATGTCCGTCGCGATGCCCCTGCACCACACCGATGATTTCCTGTTCGATTTTTCGTTCCATGTTTGTTTTTTTCATATTTGACTGCTAGAATAGCAGCTTCTTTCAGTTGCTGCCCAGGTGGCGGAATTGGTAGACGCACTAGTTTCAGGTACTAGCGAGTAACATCGTGGAGGTTCGAGTCCTCTCCTGGGCACCAGCGACTGCAAAGAATCATCATAGCCGCCGAAAGGTGGCTTTTTTGTGGTGATGCCATAAAAGCAGAAAAGTATCGATGATCCGCTTGCAGGTCATTGAAAACGGCACAGGCCCTGCTACAATCGCGCATCCACAGCTGGCCCAGGTGGCGGAATTGGTAGACGCACTAGTTTCAGGTACTAGCGAGTAACATCGTGGAGGTTCGAGTCCTCTCCTGGGCACCAGCACACAAGACAGCATCCGGTCGATGATCGGCATGCACCTGCAAACAAACCGCCGCAAGGCGGTTTTTTGTTGCCTGCTGGATTTTCCGTGCATGCGTGCCGGAGCCTTCCCCCGGCACGAGACATCAGGGTGCACGGCGGTCGCGCGGAGCGAAGGTCACTTTCAGCCCCCCCAGCCGCTCGCTGCGCGACACACAAGGCATGTAGCCGTACAGGGCAGCGATGCGCTGGACGATGGACCAGCCCAGCCCACTGCCGGTGGCCTGGTTGCCGAGCACACGGAAAAACCGCTTGCCGAGCTGCTGCATGTCTTCATCGCGCATGCCGGGACCGCTGTCCTCGACGGTGCAGCTCAGGGCGTCGGCCCCCTGCTGGCAGAGCGTGACCTGCACCTGGGCACCGTCCGGGCTGTAGCGCAGGGCGTTGTCGAGCAGGTTGCGCAGCAGGACGGCGGCCAGCGCCGGTGTCAGGGTGGCGTAGAGCGCGGGAGGCGCCTCCCATGCAATGGTCTGATGATGGGGCACGGCCCAGGTGGCGGTCAGATCCGCCACGACCTGTCGCATGGCAGGCAGCACGTCGACCGTCTGGGGAACGTCAGGGTGTGCACCGCAGCTCCCTTTTTCCACGGCGGCTTCGGCACGCCGGTCCGATTCGAGCCTGGCAAGCTGAAGCAGCTGCTCCACGAGGCGGGTAGCACGGTCGCAGCCCTGCAGCACGCCTGCGAGAGCCGTGGCACGTTCGGGTTCGGTGCGGGCCCCTTCTGCCACTTGGGCCATCATGCGAATGGCCGCAATGGGCGTGCGCAGCTCGTGTGCGGCATCGGCGGTGAAGCGGCGCTCCTGCTGCAGCATCTCGCCGATGCGGCCGAACAGTTCATTGAGGGCCTGCACCAGAGGAGCGACCTCGCGCGGCATGCGGTCGATGGCCAGCGGGCTGTGGTCCTGCGGGGTGCGGCCGGCAATCTGGCGCCCGATCTGCGTCAGGGGGCGCATGGCGCGGCGCAAGCCCCACCAGAGCACGAGGGCCAGCAGCGGATAGGCCACTATCAGGGAGACCATGAGGGTTTCGACGCTGGCACGGACGATCTGCTGGCGCGCCTCGATGCGTTCGGCCACGATGATGCGCACATCGTGCTCCCGCCCCGGAAGGGCATATGCACGCCAGCCATGATGCCCCTCCCCTACCGTGGAAAAACCGGTGGTCTGGGCGGGCGGCACGAGGGGGGTATCGGGAGCCTGTGCCGAACGCACGAGCAACTGTTCCCCCTGCCAGACCTGAAAGATCACGGGCACCCGGTAGCGATGGTGGTCGGCTGTCTCCTCGTCCCCAAGGGGGCGCCATTCGATTTCCTCGTCGCGGATGTCATCCACGGGCTGTGCCGCCAGCAGATTGGCCGTCTGTGCGAGGTGCATGTCGAGCAGATGGCCGACTTCCTGCTTGTTGTGCTGGTAGGTGCCGAGGCTGACCAGGATCCAGATGACGGACAGGATGCCCAGCAGGAGGGCCAGCAGGCGCCCCTGCATGCTGTAGAGCCGGGGCTGGTGCCCCGGTGCCTGGGCAGACGCCCCATCGGACGGAGGAGAGACGGCGGGAGCGCTCATGCCGCCTCGGCGGGAATGAGATAGCCCACGCCACGCACGGTGTCGATGAGATCGCTGCCGCATTTGCGACGCAGATGGTAGATGTGGACCTCGACCGCATTGCTGGCAACTTCACTGCCCCAGGGATAGATCTGCTGTTCGAGCTGGGTGCGACTCATGACCCGTCCACGGTTGCGCATGAGGGCATGGAGCAGATCGAATTCGCGCTGGGAAAGATCGAGGATTTGCCCCTGCTGGGTGACCTGGTGCGCCACGGGGTCGAGCATGAGGTCGCCGACCCGAAGCACGGTATGGGGCAATCCATGGGCACGGCGCACCAGTGCGCGGAGACGGGCGGCAAGCTCGTGCAGATCCACGGGCTTGACGACGTAGTCATCGGCACCGCCGTCGAGCCCGTCGATGCGGGACCGGACGGCATCGCGGGCAGTGAGCACGAGGATGGGCAGGGTCTGGCGCCGCTCCCGCAGCGCATGCAGCACCTCCATGCCGTCGAGCCGCGGCAGGCCCAGGTCGAGCACCAGGGCTTCGTAGTCCGAGGCCAAAGCCTCGCGCAATGCAGCCTGTCCGTCGCGGACCCAGTCCACCTGGAAGCCCTGCTGCTGCAGGCCAGCTCGGATGGCGGCGCCGAGCAGGTCATCGTCTTCTGCGAGCAGGATACGCATCTGTGTTCTCCTTGAGGTGCGTTGGGGACATCATTCTGCCGGGATTCACAGCAGGCTCGCCTGTGCCTGCCACCAGTACCATGCGGCAAAGGCGATCAGGCTCAGGGCGAGTGCCCAGGCCAGTCCACTGCGATGGGAGGGGACGAGATCAGGGCCTCTGCCGGGCAGGCGGCCCGACCACATGACTATCATCAGATTCTGGCGCTGCCAGAAGCTTCGGGTCAGCAGCAGGGCCAGATGCAGCAGCACGACCACGAGCAAGGCGTTGCCCAGCGCATCATGCCACTCGGCCATGGATTCGCTCGCCCAATCGAACTCGACGAACCAGCCGCTGAGCCCTGCTGCCAGACTGAGCACGAGCAAGGTGGGGATGACCATCTGGGACAGCTGGGCCAGTGCCTGGCGGAGTCGTGCGGCGGGCTGGCGACGCCATTCCTGCCATACCACCCGATGGCGATGGGCTGCCAGCCATTGCCAGCCCGCCCGAAGGCGCAGCCACCAAGCCGTGAAGCGGGCCGATGGCGGCCCGACCACGGCCCATGCCAGTCTGAAGGCAAGCGCCAGCAGCAGCACGTAGCCCGCGATCACATGCCAAAGGCGCCAGGCCTCCCCTTCGGCCGTCAGATAGGCCACGAGAAAGGACAGGGCCATGCCGGCATGGGCCACGCGGGTCGGGGCGTCCTTGACGAGACGTCCCGGGCCGGGATGAAGGGCAGCAGCAGGGGTGCGCTCCCTTTGCCCGGCAGAATGGGGGCCGGGCGGGAAATGCAACAGGGACATGAAAAAACTCCGGAAGATGCGACGGGATGCGGGATGCAATACCGCGCGGCCTCAGCGTGGAATGCGCACGCGGTCCTCGTCGTAGTCGCCCTTGTCGGCACCGCGGTGGCAGGCCATGCAGTTGGCTGGACTGCGGATGGAAGCCCGCTTGAATGTGCTGGCAGCGATTTCGTGGTGCTTGTGGACAAACCAGCGGCTGCGCGTGATGCGGTCCTGCGGAGGACGCTCCGTGTCCGTGCGGCGTCCCTGGCCGGCTTCCTTCTGCAGGTACTGGCTGATGGTGCGTGCAGTGGCCGCATCCACGGAAGCATCGGTGCCGTAGTGGCGGGACAGGGAGCCCATGATGGCATTCCAGGAACTGGCCGGCAGCATGCGGGGATCGTAGGCCATGTGGCAGGCGGCACATTCCTGCCGGTAGGCGGGGGGCATGGCGGCCACGCGGGACGCGGCAGCCGGACGGCCTTCGTGTCCATGGTGTTCCTCCCGGCCTTCGTGGCGCGAGGAGAAGTGACTTCCCTCTGCATGCTCGTCGTCGTCCGCATGGGCGCTGGTGGCCAGTACGGTCAGTCCCGAAGCGACAGCCACCAGCATGGGAATGGCCAGAAGGGCCCAGCGGCCGGGAGTCCATGAACGAATTCGTGCGATCAAACGCATGGCGATGCTCCGTAGGAAAATTCAGAAAGAAGGGACATCAGCCCGCTTCAGCGGATCGTGGTGACGTAAGCCAGAAAGTCGGCCTTCTCGCGAGGCGTGCATTCGCGATGCAGCACATCGTTGCAATTGCGGCGGAACCATTTGTCCACCTTGGCGGTTTCGGTGAAGCGACGCGGGTTGGCCGCAGGAGCCAGGGGCTCGATGCTCTTGCCGGTGGAAGCATGCTTGCCCATGCCCCGGGGAGTCGTGCCATGGCACGAGGCACAGCTCCATTCCGCACCGTGGCGGCTGGCATAGAACTGTTGCCCGCGCGCGGCGACTCCCACCCCACCGGCGGCCTGCTGCCAGCGCTGCAGCTGCTGTGCGGGACTGGTGTCTGCCGCAAAGGCCGGGGAGACGCCGGAAAGTGCCGCCAGCCCCGCCAGAACCAGCGACCACGAAAATGAACGCGCATGCATGGAAAACCTCCTGATCGATAAAGACATGAGGCCCCGGGGGCATGCGCGCACTGCAGAGATCAGGAAGATCCAGACCGATTCAGCCAAGACGGGTGGGCCGCTGGGAACTGTCCTGCACATGTCGTCACGCCTCAAAGGGCATGACGCGATCATGGTCTTTGCATCTGAAGCGGCTCTTAAATCGACAGGCCGGATATGGGCTGCAGTACCGTGTGCCACACGCAAAAAAAACGGACCGATGTCATCGGCCCGCGAGGTAGTGGAAACAGGAAGGACGCGGCTCGCCCCCCTCCGGCTGCAGCCACCTTGCGGCAGCTGCAAAGAACCGGCGTGGAGGGTGGGCTGCGCCTTTGCCCGCGTCAGGATTTGCGCATCAACACCTTGAGCGCCTGCTGCAGACGCCGCGCCTGGGCAGCGTCGTAGCCACTGCCCAGCACTGTGGCCACATCGGCTCCCCAGGTTTCCCGGGGGCTCGGATCGTTGCGCCGCGTGAGCAGCTGCAGCTGCAGGGCACGGCGTGCGTCGAGCTGATCGGCCGGCGTAGGCACTTCGGCTGCCATTTCCAGACGCAACAGGGCTGTGGCAGCCTCGCCGTGAGGAGCGGCAGACAGCGCAGCGACCCACTGGTTGCGCAGAGCGCCGGTGACGCGCTTGCCCAACTCGCTGGCCGGAGGAAGCGCATCCGCCTGGCGCTGTTCCCAGGCACCGAGCAGATGGGTGAGCGTGGCGCCATGCGCCTGCTCGCTGAGCTTGCGCAGGGCTGCCTGCGCATGATCCATGGCATCACGCTGGGCTCGGAAGGCGGTATCTCCAAGGCGCGGGCCACGCGGGGCGCGTTCGGGGCGATCTCCGAAACGGCCACCTCGATCCCCAGGACGGGCTCCCCGGCCTGCTGGACCCCGGCGCTCCTGCCCTGCAGCAGCGGCAGAGCTGCCCGCTCCCGCTGCACCGCGAGCCTGAGGCCGATCATCTCCCCGCACGGCAATGGCCGGACGGTGCTGAACGGCACTGGCCGCAGGAGCGCGGGGTGCACCTTCTTCGGCAGCAGCTGCTTCGGGTGCAGCAGCCTCAGTGGCTGCCTCTGCATGCGGGGCAGCCGCAGCAGCTCCCTCGGCCGTCTGTGGCGAGGTTGCCGACTGGCGCATGGCGTCTTCCAGTGCCTGCACGGCTTGCAGAATGGCCTGGGCATCGCCAGATGCGTTGGCGGCTTCGAGGGCACGCGATGCGTCCAGCACCTGCTGGTCGTGGGCACTCAGGGCAGCCTGCACCTGTTCGCGCTGCTGGCTCTTGCGCTGGAAAGCCTCGTCGATGGGCTTGCGGAAGGCATCCCAGAGCTTCTGCTCGTGCTTGCGATCGAGCGGCACGTTCTGCGCTTCCTGCTGCCAGCGCTGCTGCAGCGCCTTGACGGCATCGATGCGCAGACTCGCGGCCTCGCCGAGCTTGCCGGCTTCCTCGATCATGGCCTGGCGCAGTGCAATGCTGGCCTTCTGGGCAGCTTCGAGCGGCGCACTGGCCTGGGCCACTGCGGCTTTCCAGCGAGGCTGCAGGTCGGCAAACACCTTTTCGCTCAGATGCCCAGCCTCGCGCCAACGGCGGGAAAAAGCCAGCAGTTCGCGGTGGGCGGTCTTCCAGTCGGCAGCACCCTGTTCTGCCTGCGCGGTGAGCCTGTCGCCCCACTGGCGCAGCTCATCGATCAGACGCACGCGGGCAGCCTTGTGCTCGGCAGCGTGTTCCTTCATGGTGGACAGCCAGGCCTCGACGATGCGGTAGGCGTCGTTGCATGCCGTATCAAACCGCTTCCAGAGGGCGTGATTGGGTGTGCCACCCTGGTCGGTCTGTTTCCACTGTTCACGCAGCTGGCGCAGGGTTTCCTGCAGCTTGCGGGGAGTGAGCTTGCTCACGGGCAGGGCACGCGGAGCCTCGGCCTGCGAGCCTTCCGCCGGAGTGGCGGTCTGTGCCGCTGCGGAAGCGTCGCCGGACGGTGCCGCAGGTGGTTGTGCGAGCACTGCGGCGGGGGCTTCGGCTGGCTCTGCAGTGCTGGCACTTGCAGGAGGCTCCTGCCCAGGAGCAGATTCCGCGGCAGCGGCGACTGCCTCACCCGGAGCCGCTGCTGCCGCGTCGGGCATGGATTCAGCCACCGACGCCTCAGGAGCAGCCTCGCCCGTCGGAGCCTGTGCCTGCACTGCGGCAGCAGAATCGGCCTCGGCCACAGGGGCGGGAGCCGCACTTTCCGGGGCCTCTTGCGGTGCAGGGGGGGATGCGCGTTCTATGAGCGCTTCGGCCTTCTGCACCAGCTCCTGCCGGATCTGGTCGGCACGCCAGCGCTGCCAGCCTTCGAGCTCGCCAGCCGAAGCGAGTGCCGCATGGGCCTTGCCTTCGACCTCGGCTCCCAGCAGCTTGCGATGCTCCTTGAGGGCCTGGCGCAGGGTCTGTGCAGCAGTCACGCCAGCCTTGCTGTGTCCGCCCTTGAGTTCCTGCTCGAGGCGAGCGATGGCTGCCAGCACGGCAGCCTGCGCCTCTTCACGGCGCTTGGCCTGCGCTGCCGTCTTTTCGGCGGCAGCGGCCTGGTCTTCGGCACTGAGCGTTTCCGCAGCAGGCTCCACGCTTTCTCCGCGCAGCGCGCGCAGCTCGTCGGCCCAGACGGGCACGGCCGGAAGGGGCTGTGCGGCATCGGCCACGGCAGCACGGGTCTGCGCCAGTGCCTCGTCGAAAGCCTGTACGACCAGCTGGAGCTGCTGCGTGGAGCTGTCGAGCTGGGTGGCAAAACGCGGATCGACGCTCGACCAGTTGGCATCCTGCTGCAGTTCCTGCACCTGGGTCTGCCAGTGGGCCACGTCGGCCTGCAGGGCGGCCTGGGCGGCGTCGGCATCCTGCCAGCTCTTGGTGGAGAGCACTTCCACGCGCTGGGCGAGCAGCACGGCGGCTTCGCGCTGGATCTGGGTACGGGTCTGCAGATCCTCGATGCCCTTGACGCGCTCGGCCAGACGCTGCTTGAGGGATGCGAGCGGCTCCTTGCTGAGAGGAGCACCGGCCTTGGCCGCATCGCGCTGCCAGGCCATGGCGTCTGCAATGTTGAGTCGACGTGCATCGAGCAGCGCCTCGGCCTTGGCTGCCCACTCGACTCCGAGCTGCTCCTGGCCCTTGCTGCGCTTGATCTCATCGAGCTTTTCGCGCAAGGCCTTGGCAGCACCCTTGTCGCGCGCGCTCAGCTCCTTGTAGACCTGCTGCATGTCGGCGGGATCGGGATCGGTGGCCATCCATGCGCGCACGCGCGCTGCACGATCACCGGACGTGGGGGCAGAAAACACTCCCCCGGTCAGGGCGTCGAGGGGATGCGTGGCAGACACGGGCTTGCCAGCGGCCTGATCGGCAGCCGGCACTGCGGAAGGCTCGCGGGATTCGGCCTTGTCGGAATCACCAAAGAGGGGGAAACGGATCATGACGGTTGCATTCCAGAAATCAGTACATGTCCACCGTGGGCGCGAACTGCAAAACAGGAGCACTCGACTGGCGGACAAAAGAGTATTTTGCCCGCTTTTTGGCGCACGCCGCCCAACTGGGGCCGAGCAAGGCCCTGCAGACACCGCCAGCGGCGGCAGCAGCCTCCGCGTGATGCGAGCGCTCCGCCATGCCCGACAGCCCCGCTGGGGAGGAGTGTCACACCCGAAACAGAACGCCTGCTGTCGTCTGAATGACATGTCGGTATCCGCTTGTATCAGGGAGTCCACCCGGTGCTGCGCCATAGTAAGGTGAAGGCAGTCACAGGCCTCTTGCCGGCTCCGCGCAAAGAAAAGAGAGGCCCCTACAGAACCGGCATCTTCTTGTCTGCATGCCATGTCCAGTCGCCCGGAGCACCCCACGCCATGCCGTCCACTTCTGATCCTGCATCCCCCTCATCCACACCGCCCGGCGGCCTGAGTTCGGTCGAGGCGGCCCGCCTGCTCTCCGAACACGGTCCCAATGCACTGGCCGAAAAGCGCCAGAGTGTGTGGGTCAAGCTGTTTTCGTATGTCTGGGGCCCCATTCCCTGGATGATCGAGGCGGCTGCGATCCTGTCGGCCATTGCGGGGGACTGGTCCGACTTTGCCATCATTGCGCTGATGCTGGTAGTCAATGCCGGCGTGGCCTTCTGGCAGGAACACAAGGCCGATGACGCCATTGCCCTGCTCAGAAAGAAACTGGCAGCGCAGGCCCGGGTGCTGCGAGACGGCCACTGGCTCGATGTGCCGGCAAGCGAGCTGGTTCCTGGCGACATCGTGCATGTGGAGCTGGGCGACATCGTGCCGGCAGATCTCGTTCTGCTCTCGGGCAATACCCTGTCGATCGATCAATCGACCCTCACGGGGGAATCGCTGCCGGTCGACAAAGGCGTGGGCGAAACGGCTTACTCCGGCTCCATCGTCCGCATGGGGCAGATGACAGCGCGGGTCACGGCCACCGGCATGAGTACCTATTTCGGCAGGACGGCCGCACTGGTCGAAACCGCCGGCGCTCCCTCGCATTTCCAGCAGGCTGTGCTGAAAATCGGCAATGCCCTCATTGTCGGCACGCTGGTGCTCGTGGCCATTGTGCTGGCCGTGGCATGGTGGCGTCATGAACCCATGCTCGACTCGCTCAAATTCGCACTCATCCTGACCGTAGCAGCCATTCCGGTCGCGTTGCCTGCGGTGCTGTCGGTGACGATGGCCGTGGGCGCCTCCGTCCTGAGTCGGCTGGGAGCCATCGTATCGCGGCTCGCAGCGATCGAGGAACTCGCCGGCATGGATGTACTGTGCTCGGACAAGACCGGCACCCTGACCCAGAACAGGCTCACGGTGGCCACTCCTCAGCTCGTATCGGGCGCTTCGGCAGATCAGGTGCTGCTGGTGGCCGGACTGGCCTGTGCTCCTGCCAGTACCGACGCCATAGATTCGGCCATCCTCACAGCTGCAGCCCACACGCTGCAGCACCATACAGTCACCCCCATCGACTTTCACCCCTTCGATCCGGTGCGCAAGCTCACCGAAGCACGTGTCACCCTCGACGGGCATCCCCTCACCGTGGCCAAGGGAGCCCCTCAGGCCATCGTGGCCTGGTGTGGTGCGGACGATGCGGTGCATGCCCGGGTCAGTGCCCTTGTGGAACAGCTGGCAGAAGGCGGCTACCGCGCTCTGGCAGTAGGCATGGCCGACTCGCAGGGACAGCGCATCCTGCTGGGCCTCCTGCCTTTGTTCGACCCCCCTCGCCCCGACAGTGCCGACACACTCTCTGCCCTGCGCAAACTGGGCATCCAGGTGCGCATGGTGACCGGAGACCACATCGCCATTGCACGCCAGATCGGACGAAAGCTCGGCATGGGCGATGATTTCGTGACGGCAAGCCAAGCCTTCCCGGACCAGCACGGGCCGGATGCACACGCTCTGCTGTCCCATGACGGCTATGCCGAAGTCTTCCCGGAACACAAGTTCCGCATCGTGAAAACTTTGCAATCCGGCGGCCATCTGGTCGGCATGACCGGCGATGGCGTCAACGATGCACCCGCCCTGCGTCAGGCCGATGTAGGCATTGCCGTGAGTGGTGCAACCGACGCAGCCCGTGCGGCAGCCGACCTCGTGCTCACCGAACCAGGGCTCGGCGTCATCCGCAGTGCGGTAGAAGAATCGCGACGCATTTTTCAGCGCATGACCGCCTATGCGGTCTACCGCATCAGCGAAACGGTACGGGTCATGCTTTTCATGAGCCTTTCGATCATCGTGTTCCAGTTCTATCCGGTCACTGCCATCATGATCGTGCTGCTCGCGCTGCTCAACGATTTCCCGATCATGATGATCGCCTACGACAATGCCGTGCCCGCTCCCGATCCGGTCCGCTGGGACATGCACCGCATCCTGATGCTCGCCGGCATCCTCGGAGGCCTCGGCCTGATTTCAAGTTTCGGCATGTTCTGGCTTGCCGAAAACGTCTGGCAGCTGCCTCGGCCAGTCACTCAGACACTCATCTTTCTCAAGCTGCTCGTTGCGGGCCACATGACGCTGTACCTCGCACGCAACGACGGCCATTTCTGGGACAAGCCCTGGCCCAGCCTGCGTCTCTTCCTGACCACCGAAGCCACGCAGGTGGCAGGCACCCTGGCTGCCGTCTACGGCTGGTTCGTGCATCCCATCGGATGGCGGCTGGCCCTCATCGTCTGGATCTATGCCTTTGCATGGTTCCTGTTCAACAACATGGTCAAGCGGGCCGTGCTGCGGTTCTGGGATCGGCATTCTTTCCGTCCCGTGGTACTGTGATGCGGGTTTTCCCTTATTCCTGCGCCTGCGTTCTGCCACGGGCTCTCTTCATTTCCTTCATCCACAGGAGATTTCCTCATGACCACAGCCTCTGCCGCCACTGCTGAGCACGGCACCCCTCCCACCAGGACGCACTCCCCCGCCCAGGCGCACTATTCCCTTCCGGTGTTCTGGCCGCTGGAACTGATGACGGCCCTGGGACAGGAAGGCTTCAAGACCGTCATGCGCGGCTTCGATACCGCCACCGAAGCCCTGAAGCTCAACGTGGGCCTCGAAGCCAAGTTCGCCACCCCCAACCGCATTCTGCTGGAACTCAACACCATGCGGCTGCGCGACTTCTCGGTCGAGGGCGAAACCAGCACCGAGATCCCCACTCTCATCGATGCCCCCTTTGCAGGCCACCCCTCCACCATCGCCGACTACACCAAGGGCCAAAGTCTTGTCGAGACCATGATGGCCAACGGGCTGCGCCGCGTCTACGTCACCGACTGGCGCAGCGCCACTCTGGACATGAAGGACTACAACATCGACCACTACCTTGCCGAACTGAATGTGGTGGTCGACGAGCTCGGCGGACAGGTCAACCTCGTGGGCCTGTGCCAGGGGGGCTGGATGGTTGCCATGTACGCGGCACGCTACCCCGCCAAGGTGCGCAGCCTCGTGCTCGCAGGCTCGCCCATCGACACCAATGCCGGCCATGGCCCGATCCGCGAAATGGCCCACAAGATGAAAATGTCCGATTTTCAGCGTCTGGTGCGGCTCGGAGGGGGACTCATGCTGGGACGCTTCATGCTTGCCGCCTGGAAAAACATGCATCCCGAACAGCATTACTTCCGCAAGTACGTGGATCTGTTCGAGAACATCAACGACCCTGCCTACGTACACAAGGAAGAAGCCTTCGAGGCCTGGTACGAAAACCCCATCAACCTCCCGGGACGATGGTATCTACAAGCCGTGGAACAGCTCTTCAAGGAGAACCGCCTGGCCAAGGGCACCTTCGTCGGACTCGGCAAGCGTCTCTCGCTCGGAGACATCCACTGCCCCGTCACGCTGCTGGCCGGCGAGTCCGACGACATCACCACCAAGGAACAGGTCTTCGACGCCGACAAGTATCTCGGCACCCCTGCCTCGGACATCGTCAAGCTGCTCGTCCCCGGTGGCCACATCGGCCTGTTCATGGGCAGCCACACCCTGCGCGACACCTGGCCCGGCATTGCCCAATGGATCGCCCGGGTATCGGCCTGAGGCCCTGATCCAGCTCCCGCAGCATCCAGACTGTCCGAGACCGGCGCCGACAGTCTGGTTCCTGCTTGGAATCGTCCCCAGTGCTCCGGGCAGGTGCAGCAGGATGCCTGGTGCAGCACGCTGTACTTCTTTTTTGCCGATTTCACATCCCGTTGCACACGGTTGCAGACCTGCCCTGAGGGGATCCGCAGATCACCGCGCTGCCAATCCCCGCGCAGGCCGTGCACCCACAGGACAGGCTGCCCTGCGCTCGGGCTGCATGTCTCCTGACCTCCCGTGCAGGGCCACGCGCTCCAGTCCACAGGCGCTCGCTCAGACACTGCATGGCAGGACGCCTGCGAAAGGCTTTGCGGGCCACCACTTGCAGCCCATAGCAAAAGCGCTTTCGCATATACCCAAAAGCAATATGTTGCGCGTCTGATACATCTTCTGGTGCTTCGTCCCGCTTTCGTCCATGGGCTTCCGTTTCTGACTTCAGGCGGCTTGCAGAATGCGCGCAAGTGCGCGCAGCGTCACGCATTTGGATTCTGTAACAGCTCTTGCAGCCTTCCCCGATCAGGGGCTGCACGGCGCTTTGATATTTTAATAAATAATATAAAAACAACCCTTATGCTTGACTGGTAATTTTGACGCCTTCTACAATCGCGCCGAAATCCCTTCCACAAGCAGGAAGGCGCCGCTCCCTCCGGGGATCGGCATCCCGCCAGTCCGTGCATCGACTGGTCTGGAGGACACGCCTGGCACGCGGTATCGACCGCAGGCGCGCAGCTCTCCACCAGCCCGATGCCCCGGTCCCGCAGACCTCGCAGGTGTCTGCACAGGCGCCACCGGAAGCCCTGTCCGCTCACAGCGCAGAGACTCCGGGCATGTCCCGATCCGGCATGCGTTTCCCCAGGAGCCACGGCTCCCGCAAGCCCATGGGCCCTGAGGTCCATGTCCGACGAGAACAACAACCATGACCACTGCCTCTTCTGCCGTTCTGACAATGCCGCTTTCCGCTCCCGGAATGGATGCGCCATCCACCCCGTCCCGCAAGGACACCTCGCTGGCCCGCCGGCTGGCACGCGTGGGCTGGCTCATCACCCACAACGGCATGGCCATGGTCGGCATCGGTGTCGTGTCCGCTGCTGCGCTGCTCGCCACACAGCCGGGCTGGCGTGCCGCGGCCGCCACCCACGCAATGGCCCTGCTCGAACCGCTGGCCACCCCCACAGACAGCCCATCCCCCTCGGACGCACAGATGGAAACGCCCCCCACGATCCAGCTCGCCCAGGCTCTTGCGGCCACCAGCGAGCAGCTGCAGGATGATGCGCCTGCCGCGGCGCTCACAGCCCGCCAGGCAGCCGTCACGCACTGGCTGGCCAGCAAATACCATGTCGCGCCCGAGCCTGTGGGGCTGCTGGTGCACGAAGCCTATGCCGTCGGCAAGCAGGAAGCCATCGATCCGGCCCTGCTGCTGGCCGTCATGGCCATCGAGTCGAGCTTCAATCCCTTTGCACAGAGCCATGTCGGCGCCCAGGGCCTGATGCAGGTGATGACCCACATCCACTCCGACAAATACGGCAGCTACGGGGGCGAGCAGGCTGCCTTCAATCCCCTGACCAATCTGCGTGTGGGGGCCAAGGTGCTCAAGGAAACCATTTCCCGCTCGGGAGGCACCCTGCGCGGCGGACTCAAATACTACGTGGGGGCAGCCAAACTGCCTGACGACCAGGGATATGGCGAGAAGGTGCTGCGCGAATATGCCCGCATCCGCGCCGTGGCCAGGGGACGCACCGTGGCCCACGATGCCCGCCTGCCGATTCCGGAAGAAGGACGCTCCCTCCATCCCGCACAGACACAGGTCGCACATGCAGGCACCGCACCTGTCCATGTGGCGCCTGCCGTCGTGGCCTCGGCCCGGCATACCCCGCCCCATGCAGCAGCCCGCACTCCAGGCTCTTCGCATCCGGTCGAAGTGGCCGTGCTGCGCTCGCGGGCTGCCTCCGCTGGGCAGCAGCTCGCTGCTGCCACCCCTTCCCATGGTGTGGAAACCGGCGCAGCCGATGCCTCCACGATGACCGAGTGACGGATCGGCAGGCCATGCCTGCCATAGAAAAAACCCTCTCACTGCGCACCTGACTCGCCACGCCGGCCCGCCAGCCGGGCCCCTCCATCGCTGGCTGTTGTTGGGCTTGGTGCCATCTTCCGCTACACTAACACCCGCGCACAACTGGCGATAGGCTGCCTTGCCGGCAGCTGACGTGGAGCCTCCAGCGGAACCGTGTTCCGCCTCATTCACCACGGGGAAGTGCGCCGCATGTCGTTGTCATGCCATGGCCCTGCGCCATCGTGCCACGCTGCGTTTACCCGCCGTTCGCCTGGGCAGCCTCCACACTGGAGGCGTCAACATCCTTTGACGAAAGCCTGCCATGTACCAGCGCAATATCCTCATCGAACAAACCGATCCCGAACTGTGGTCTGCCATCTGCGCCGAAAACCAGCGCCAGGAAGACCATATCGAGCTCATCGCAAGCGAGAACTATGCCTCCCCGGCCGTCATGGCCGCCCAGGGCACCCAGCTCACCAACAAGTACGCCGAGGGCTATCCCGGCAAGCGCTACTACGGCGGCTGTGAATTCGTCGACGTGGCCGAGCGCCTGGCCATCGAGCGCCTCAAGCAGCTCTTCGGTGCAGAAGCTGCCAACGTGCAGCCGCACTGCGGCGCCAGCGCCAACGAGGCCGTGTTCCTCGCATTCCTGAAGCCCGGTGACACCATTCTGGGCATGAGCCTGGCAGAAGGCGGCCACCTGACCCACGGCATGGCGCTCAACATGAGCGGCAAGTGGTTCAACGCGGTGAGCTATGGCCTCAACGCCCAGGAAGCCATCGACTACGACGAAATGGAGCGCAAGGCCCACGAGACCAAGCCCAGGCTCATCATTGCCGGCGCCAGCGCCTACTCGCTCGAAATCGACTTTGCCCGCTTCGCCAAGGTCGCCAAGGACGTCGGCGCCATCTTCATGGTCGACATGGCCCACTACGCCGGCCTGATCGCCGCTGGCCAGTATCCCAACCCGGTTCCCCATGCCGACGTGGTGACCTCCACCACCCACAAGAGCCTGCGCGGCCCGCGTGGCGGCTTCATCCTGATGAAGGCCGAGCACGAAAAGGCCATCAACAGCGCCGTGTTCCCCGGCCTGCAGGGCGGCCCGCTCATGCACGTCATCGCAGCCAAGGCCGTGGCCTTCAAGGAAGCCCTGGCTCCCGAGTTCAAGGACTATGCCATTCAGGTCAAGAAGAACGCCCAGGTCATCGCAGAAACCCTGACCGCACGCGGTCTGCGCATTGTCAGCGGCGGTACGCAGAGCCACGTGATGCTGGTCGATCTGCGCAGCAAGGGCATTACCGGCAAGGAAGCCGAAGCCGTGCTGGGCGAAGCCCACATGACCATCAACAAGAACGCCATCCCGAACGATCCTGAAAAGCCGTTCGTGACCAGCGGCATCCGCATCGGCACTCCGGCCATGACCACCCGCGGCTTCAAGGAAGAAGAAGCCCGCGCCACGGCCAACCTGATTGCCGATGTGCTCGACAACCCGCGCGATCCGGCCCATATTGCGGCTGTGCGCGAGAAGGTGCAGGCCCTGACGAGCCGCTTCCCGGTCTACCGCTGATTCAGTCCGGCAACGGGGGCGAACGTCTTTCCCTGCTGAAAGATGTCCGGTTCCCCAGAAGCTGGAACCTATCGGCACATACAAGAACCGCTGCCCGGTCCAGACGACCGGCAGCGGTTTTTTGGTGTGGAGGAGAAGCTTCCGTCAGAACACCAGAGTCCGCCAGCGGCGATCGGCGGCCCGGGCCATGTACTGCACGGCTCCGCCATGGCCCCGGCACTCCGGTATCAGCGCTTCGAGCGTGAGCCCCTGCGCACGCAGGGCATCGCTGCATGCCATAAACCGCACCCCCTGCTCCACCGCCTCGTGCATGGCCGTGGCCACGTCCTTGGCGTGGTATGCTGCCCGCAGCCCCTCGGCCACCCCGGGCACCAGAAGACGCACACTGGCGGCCGTGAAGTACATTTCCACCGGCACCTCCATGGCGGCAGCCGCTGCCGCGAAGAAGAAGGGGGTATGCAGCAGCTCCGGCCGGCTGGCGTCTGCTGCCCAGAGCAGGATGGCCACGCCCTCCACCGCCTGTCCTTCGTCCACGAATCCCGTCATCACTGCACTCCTTCAGCGCGTCTGGGCGCGTTCGAGCCAGGCATGGTGCTCCATGGCAGCCATCACCGCGTGCCCATGCACCAGCTGTGCTGTGTCTGCCGCCCAGTCGGTGGGGCGCAGGCGCACGAGCCAGCCCTTGCCATAGGGGTCGCGGTGCACGAGCTCTGGGGCGTCTTCGAGCAGCGGATTGACTTCCGTGATCACGCCGCTCACGGGCGACTTGACCGACACGATGGACTTGGCCAGTTCCACCACAGCCACCGAGCCCCCCTGCACGATGCCGCTGCCCACCCGCTTGGGCCGGCACATGTAGATATCGCCCGCCAGGCGGATGCCCAGCGCCGTGATGCCGATGCGCACATGTCCATCGTCCTCGGGAGACGCCCAGGTCTGATGGGGCACGAAGTAATGCAGTGCATCGGGAAACTCCAGGCCGCAGGCTTGCATGAAGGTCACTCCAGGAATCGGGGATGAAACAGGGGCCCCGCGCATGGGCCGGGCGCCAGTGTAGCGCGGCCGGCTCCACCGGGCATGCGCCTGCCCGGCAAGTCCCCTGCCATGCCCGTCACTGCACGCTTCCGATGTCGGAACCCGGGCCCTTATCGGTCGGCGCCCCCCTCGTCCAGCAGCGTCCGGGCAGCCTCGGTAATGGCCACCACTCCACGATGGGTGATGCGGCGTTCGATGGACAAGGCGTAGTAGTCCTCCTGCACCCCGGTGGCGATCCCTACACAGCACAAACCGGACTGCCGTTCGAGCACCTGCCCCACCACCGCCGGCGCAAGGCAGAAGCCCTGGTCACGCTCGGCAAAAGCCTGTGCCAGTGCGGCATCATCGAATTCGCCCACCACCTGCGGCTGCACCCCCGTCCGGGCCAGCCATGCACGCAGCAGGGGACGGGTGGCTGCCGCAGCACCGGGCACCAGGAGCGGAGCCCCGTCGAGACAGTCCGGAAACGCTCCCGGATGAGCCGCCCTCACCCGGGGACTGGCAAAGAATGCCAGATGCGAGCGCCCCAGGCGGTGTGCATAGGCCCGCACGCTCACTGCAGCAGGCACCGGCTGGTCGGCCAGCACCAGATCGAGCTCATGCAGGGCCAGCGCCGACAGCAGCCGCTCCAGGGGGCCTTCGCGGCAGATGAGCCGGACCGGGTCGGACAGCGTCAGTGCCGGCTCCAGCAGCCGGAAGGCCACGGTCTTGGCCAGACTGTCCGACACCCCCACACGCAGCTCCGGAGTGCGCCCCTGCTCTCGCTGGTCGCGCAGCACGGCCTCCAGCTCGGCCCCGGTGGTGAAGATGTCCTGCGCATACCGCAGCACCATGCGGCCCGTATCCGTGAGCTGCAGGGAGCGGCCCACCCGCGCGAAGAGCTCGACCCCGAGCCGCTCCTCCAGTTCGGCGAGCTGCATGCTGATCGCCTGCGGGCTGACATGCAGCACCCGGCTCGCGCGCGTCACGCCGCCCAGCTCGGCCACCTGCTGGAAGTAGTGGAGATGCTTGAAGTTGATCATGGGTAATCGTCAATTTCCATTGAATAAACATCGTGAATTTTAGAATTTACTTGATGAATGTCGATTCCTAGAATGGCTTCCAGCATGTCTTGCCCAGTCAGGCCCTGCTCCCTCTGTACGGAAAAGCGCAAACCTGCTTTTGCCGGCGTTCCGTCTCCTTCTGTTGCCCATTGATGCTCTCTGCCATGGAATTTCTGCTCGATCCCCAGCTCTGGATGGCTTTTGCCATGCTCACCGCACTCGAAATCGTGCTTGGTGTGGACAACATCATTTTTCTGTCGGTGCTGGTCGGCCGGCTGCCGGTTGCCGTGCGCAATCGGGCCCGGCGACTCGGACTGGCCTTTGCCATGGTCACGCGCATCCTGCTGCTGTTCTCGCTGAGCTGGGTCATGGGGCTTACCCGGGATCTGTTCACGCTGGCCGGACATGGCATCAGCGGGCGCGACCTGGTGCTGCTCGGCGGCGGACTCTTCCTGCTCTACAAGGCAGCCCACGAGATCTTCGTGGAGGTGGAGGCGCGCGAGGAGGCCATTCCGGCCGAGGTGCAGGGCGACGGGCGCATCCTGCGCGAAACCGGCGGACGCGTGTTCTGGACCGTGATTGCACAGATTGCGGTGATCGACATCGTGTTCTCGCTTGATTCGGTCATCACGGCTGTGGGCATGGTCAACCACATCGGCGTCATGGTGGCTGCCGTCGTGTGCTCGGTCGGGGTGATGATGTTTGCCGCAGCCCCCATCGGGGAATTCGTGGACCGGCATCCTTCGGTGAAAGTGCTGGCGCTGGCGTTTCTGGTCATGGTGGGCATGGCCCTCACGGCCGAAGCCTTCGATGTCCACATGCCCAAGGGCTACCTCTACGCCGCCATGGCGTTCTCGCTGACGGTGGAAATGCTCAACATCCGTGCCCGCGGCAAGCGCCGTCCCGCCGCACTGGCCCTCCTGCCGATGCCGGGCGATCGGCCGGCCAGCCCCGCCTCCGATCATTGAGCTGCTGCATGCACGTTCAGCTGCCCTGGGTGGCGGAAGGGAACAGGAGTCGGACCTGCCCGGCAGCGCATGGCGCCACCCACCGGGTTTGAAGCCCGGCCGACCCACCGGGGTCGTTTCCCTTCCTTCATGGAACTGCCACGATCGGACTGCTTCCTGTGCAGCTCAGACCGGGGCTTCGCTCTCCTCCAGCACGGGGCTGTCGGTGCGCAGCCTGTGCACATCGCCCACCCGGCGCAGGATGCCGATGCGGTCGAAGTATTCGAGGATCTGGATGGCGCGCTTGCGGCCCAGCCCTGTGGCATCGCGAAAATCCGCTGCCAGAATCTCCCCCTGGTGACGCGTAGCCACCTCCTGGGCCCTGCGTGCCAGGGACCGTATGGTAGCGGGTGCGAAGCAAAGATCCTTGACCACCTGGTGCAATTCCCCACGCCGCGCCATGCGAATCAGGGTCGAGCGCAGCAGGGGCTCGGGTTCGCCGATGCGGGCCGCCAGATCGCGCACCCAGATGCCGTCGAACGCGGCCTGTTCGAGCCAGGGAGTCACCTTCTGCGACAGGCGCTGCTCGGCAGCGGACAGACGCACCCCATGCTCCGGCAGGTGCACGAAGGCGCCCTGCCCTACCAGCACGCCCATCTGCATCCAGCGCGCCAGCAGGGCCTGCCACAAGGGATCGGGCAGACGCGGCAGGGCCAGTCGCCGCAGGCGCGAGGAGGCTGGCCCCAGTTCATCGGGCTGCTGATGGTGAAATTCAGCCAGCACCTTCACCACGGTAGCCCGCGCCTGCTCCATGGCGGAAGCACCCATGGCCCAGGTGCCCTGCGCGTCCCGGTACACGAGCGCATCGGCGGGCACCCCGGGCAGGTTCAGGAGCCCATGCGCCCGACGGAATCGCTCCAGATCGACGCCATGGGGAGCGAGCTTCAGCAAAAGAGCGAGCATCTGGTCCGCCTGGGGAGCTAGAGCGGCCTCCAGTTCGGCCAGCCGCTGGGAGGTACGCCGATAGCGTACCGGCGCAAAGGGATCGAGCACCGTGCCTCCCGCGAGAGTGCGTGTGGCGGAACCGTCCCGCAGTACCACTCGGTCTCCATGCCAGGCCCCGATGGGGCGGCGCGTGACGATCTGCACGCAGGCAGACTGTCCGGGCGCCAGCACGTCCCGATCCAGAATCGCCACCGTGGCAGGTACCGCGCAGGCTCCCAGGTGCAGGGTGACCGGGCTTCCGGAACGCAGGGTTTTGGATTCCTCGTGCCACAGGGTCAGCCGTGCATCGACACGCTGGGTGGCATGGGCGAGCATGGGCGACACGAGCCAGTCTCCGCGTGCAATCGCATCGCGGTCCACCCCCACCACGGCCACGGCACAGCGCTGTCCGGCATGGGCTTCGTCCACGGGCTGGTTCTGCGCATGCAGGCTGCGCACCCGCACGGTCTTCTGTGCGGGAACCAGCGTGAGCGTGTCGCCCACGCGGACCCGCCCTCGATGCACAGTGCCTGTCACCACGGTGCCGGCACCGGTGAGCGTGAATGCGCGATCGATGGCGAGCCGAAAGCCCTGTTCAGGCTCCGGCTCCGCACACGGTGCCGCCGCACCGCCGGTCTGCCGCGTGGCACGGTCCCGTGCGAGCGCAGCCAGCGATTCGCGCAACGCAGCCACCCCTGCCCCGGTGGCGGCAGAGACGACATGGATGGGAGCATCCTGCAGGGGAGTCTGTGCCATCAGTGCCTGCACCTCCTGCCGCACGGCCTCGATCCGTGCCGCATCGACACGATCGGCCTTGGTGATGACCACGGCTCCCGAAGTCAAGCCCAGCAGCGACAGCACTGCCAGATGCTCCCGCGTCTGGGGCATGACGCCGTCATCGGCCGCTACCAGCAGCAGGGCATGGTCGATGCCGGTCGCTCCTGCCAGCATGGTGTGCACCAGACGCTCGTGGCCTGGTACGTCGATGAATCCGATGCGCTCGGCCAGGCCCGGAACCTCCATGAATGCATAGCCCAGCTCGATGCTGATGCCACGCCGACGTTCCTCTGGCAGGCGGTCGGTATCGACGCCGGTGAGCGCACGCACCAGCGTGGTCTTGCCGTGGTCGATATGGCCTGCGGTGCCCACGATCATGCGAGCGCCTCCCGCAGCTGTGCGAGCTGCGACACCAGCAGATCCGGCACTTCGAGGCAACGCAGGTCGAGCACCAGCCGATCCTCGGCAATGCGCCCGATCACCGGCAGGGGCAGACGTCTCAGGGCCGATGCCAGGAGCTCCAGCGCACGCCCACCGCCCTGCCGTGACAGCGGAGCCAGCGTCAGCCCCGCCGAAGGCAGCGATTCCACCGGCAGCGAGCCGGAGCCGATCTGTCCCTTCAGCTCTGCCACCTCTACCACATACCGTCCCTGCACCGCCTGCGCCACCAGAGGCTGCAGCACCTGTGCCATGGCACGGATATCGTCCACAGAACGCGTGAGCAGACGAAGCGTGGGCAGATCACGCGTCAGCCGCTCGGGACGCAGATACAGCTGCAGAGTCGCTTCCAGCGCGGCCAGAGGCAGCTTGCTCATGCGCAGGGCGCGCTTCATGGGGTGCCTGCGGATGCGTTCGACCAGATCGCGCCGTCCCACGATGAGCCCCGCCTGTGGCCCTCCCAGCAGCTTGTCGCCGCTGAAGGTCACCACGTCGCAGCCTGCAGCGAGCATTTCCTGCACCAGCGGTTCCCGGGGCAGGCCATGATCGGCCAGGTCGATGAGCGAACCGCTGCCGAGATCGCTCACCAGCGGCACCCCCCGGGCATGGGCCAGAACCGCCAGTTCTGCCTCGGGCACCGCCTTGGTAAACCCCTGAATCGCGTAGTTGCTGGTGTGGACCTTCATGAGCAGGGCCGTTTCCGCTCCGATGGCCGCCTCGTAATCACGCAGATGGGTGCGGTTGGTCGTCCCTACCTCGACCAGCTGGGCGCCGGCGCTCTCCATCACGTCGGGCATGCGAAAGGCACCCCCGATCTCGACCAGCTCTCCGCGCGACAGCACCACCTCGCGCCCGCGTGCCAGCGCCGCGAGCGTCAGCAGCACGGCGGCGGCATTGTTGTTGACCACGGTGGCGGCCTCTGCCCCGGTGAGGCGGCACAGCAGGGATTCGATCAGGCTGTCGCGATCCCCCCGGCCACCGGCAGCAAGGTCGTATTCCAGATTGTTCGGGCTCGCCATCAGGGTCTGCAGATGCGCGAGTGCCGCCTCGGGGAGCAGGGCCCGACCCAGATTGGTGTGAATGACAGTCCCTGTGAGATTGAGCACCCCCCGCATGCGGGGAGCCAATGCAGCCACCACCTGTCCTCGCACGCCGACCGTCCAGCGGGATGGCGTCATGTCGCTGCGCAGCACCTGCCCCTGCAGCACACGGGCCCGCAGTGCGTCGAGCCAGCTGCGGGTCTCCGCCGCCACCAGGGTGTGCCCGTGTTCGGTCACGAGCGCCGCCACTTCGGGCAGATGGAGCAGGCGGTCCACCGACGGCAGATCGCGGGCCTGTGCCAGCTCCGCTGCGCCCTGCATGGGCTCGGTCGACGAAGCCAGGCTCATGGGGCAGTCCCGGCAGTTCCGTTTGTCACGGGAGCCTCAGGACCGTCTTCTGCCGCTTGGGCGGCTGCAGCGGCCGCAGATTCCGCATCCGGTTCGGCATCCCCGAACATCAGCATGAAATTCACCCCCTGCCGTTCCACGCCAGTCTCGCCGATGAGCAGATCGAGCGTGACCGAGGCCAGGTCATCGGCCACCGGTTCCACCATGGGATCGCGATCGGCATGCAGCAGCTTGAGATAGTGCCCGCAGGACTCGCAGGTTTCTGCCTGGATGACGGCATGGGTCGCGGCTTCTCGCGCATCGTCTTCGGCATCGTCCTCGCTCTGCCCGGGGAGCACCCGCGACAGAGACTGGTAGACCAGCCCCTTGGTGGTATGGCAGTGCGTGCAGGTGATGCGCACCATGTGCCACTCGGTGCCACACAGGCTGCAGTGCAGATAGCGCTGCCCCGCATGGTCGCCCCCGGCCTTGACGATGCTGTCGGTCGGCCGACTGCCACAGCAAGGACAGACACTGGCATCGTCGATGCGGCCAAAGGCGGTCGGCTGCCCCGGGGGCAGTTCCACGGCCTGAACGGCCCGCACGAGGTGCGTCCAGTACACCTGCAGGGCAGCTCCGATGAGCGGAGCTGCCGCCACATCCAGCCCGGTGGAAATTCCGTTGAGCAGACGGTCTGCCTGTGTCTCCAGCCACTCACCAGAGGCCTGCTCCAGCGTCTTCAGGGCCGAAAGTGCCGCCTCGGGTGCCTTGTGCGACAGAGCATGCGCCATGTCGCGCACACAGGCCTGCCAGGCTGGATCACGCGGCCAGTGCGCCGCAGGCAGAGGGGGCTGCCCGAACAGGGCTGCCTGCCGGAGAGCCTCGGCATCCGGCAGGGGCACTGCCGGAAAGCGGTCCAGTGCCTCCTGCTGAAGGTGGGCGATGTCCGCCACGAACCGCAGAAAGTCCCCCATGGGGTGACCGGCAGCAAGCTGGCGCAGGCGCATCTCCCGCTCGGCAAAGCAGGTCGAGGCTTCAGGCAGGATCAGAAAGCCGGGTTCACGGGGCTCGCGCGCAGCAATATCCTCTGCGGCAGGATGGGACGAAGAAAGCGGGGAACTCATGAACGGCAGAATACTACAGACAGTCTTCCGCCCCGGAACCCGGGGATAAGGAAGACGGCAAGGGAAAAGACACACAAAGAAAAGGACCGCTCTGCACACCCGCAGAGGCAGCTGTCACTCAGCCCCACTCCGGTGCCTCGGGTCTTTCAAGAGGGCATGCAGGCATGCCCTCCCCGACCACGGTCGATCGCGAAGCAGGAGAAGGCCTTCAACCATGCGGATCATGCCGGCACCTGCACCCATGCATGGCGCATGCACGGCGCAGACCGTGCACGGAGACCGGCCAGGCGCCGCCCGCCGTGCATCGGCATCACTTGTCGGCCTGTGCGGCCGGGTCGTTGGCCACCTTGCGGTACCAGAGGTAATGGTTCTGCTTGGCCCACCCCGACGACACCGTCCCCTGCGTCATGGCACGGACAGTGCCCTTCACCCACAGCGCAGCATAGATGTGGATCACCACCGTCAGGGAGATCAGAAAGGCAGCCACCGCATGCACCAGCACGGCGAGCCGCTGCACAGGGATCGGAACCGCATGGGCGAACCAGGCCTGCCAGAACAGCACGCCCGTCACGAACAGCAGCAGCAGACATACGAATGTGCCCCAGAACACCCCCTTCTGCCCCGCGTTGTACTTGCCCACGGGAGGCATGGCGGCCTGGTTGCCGGCCAGCATGTCCGAGGAATGCTTTACCCATTCCCAATCGCTGCGCACCGGCACGTTGTCGCGCCAGAAACGGACGAACATGAACAGAAAGGCCACAAACACGCAGATGCCGAAATACGGATGCACGATGCGCGTCCACTGCGGCCCACCGAACAGGTTGGTGAGCGGGAACAGATTGGGATGGAACAGGGCCAGCCCCGAGAACCCAGCCATGCCGAACAGGATCACCATGATCCAGTGGTTGAAGCGCGTCAGGCCGTTGTGACGGAGAAAGTAGCGTTTCATTCGTTGCCTCCTTCCTTGGGATGGGCAGGGATGACCTGGACCAGCTCGCCATCGGCGCGTCGAATCGGATCGGGCACATCGTCCTCATCCTCGGGGGCCTCCTCGGGGCCTACCTTGACGTAGTGGAAGAATCCCGTCACGGCCGCGCCGATCATCGCGGCCAGGGCAATCGGCTTGGCCAGCCCCTTCCACAGCGCCACCAGCGGGCTGATGCGCGGCTCACTGGGAAGGCCGCTGTACAGCTCTGGCTGATCCGCGTGCTGCAGCACGTACATGACGTGGGTGCCGCCCACGCCTTCGGGGTTGTAGACCCCGGCCTGGCCAAAGCCGCGCTCCTTCAGATCCTGCACACGCGTCTCGCCGAAGGCCAGCATGTCGGTCTTGGCACCGAAGCGGATGGCCCCGGTCGGACAGGTCTTCACGCACGCAGGCTCCAGCCCCACGGTCACGCGGTCTGCACACAGCGAACACTTGTAGGCGCGGTGGTCCTTCTCGCTGATGCGGGGCACATCGAAGGGGCATCCCTTGATGCAGTAGCCGCAGCCGATGCAGTTCTCGCTGATGAAGTCCACGATGCCGTTGCTGTACTTCACGATGGCTCCGGGCGAAGGGCAGGCCTTCAGGCAACCCGGGTCCTCGCAGTGCATGCAGCCGTCCTTGCGGATCAGCCATTCGAGCCGGCCCTTCTCCACTTCCACTTCGGAGAAGCGCATCACGGTCCAGGCCTCCGGCCCCAGATCGGCCGGATTGTCGTACACCCCCACGTTCACCCCCACGGGCGGACGCAGGTCGTTCCACTCCATGCACGCCGACTGGCAGGCCTTGCAGCCGATGCAGCTGGAGACGTCGATGAGCTTGGCGACTTCAGGGATGGCATTGCGCACCTGTGGCGTCGGCGTGGTCGTGGCCGAGCGCTTGGCAATGTCGAGGGATTGCAAAGATGACATGTCACAACTCTCCTGCCGCTCAGGCCTTCTCGATATTGACGGTGAAGCTCTTGTACTCGGGCGTCTGGGTGTTCGCATCCCCCACGAAGGGCGTCAGCGTGTTGACCAGATAGCCGGGCTTGGTCTGTCCGAGGAAGCCCCAATGATTGGGAAGCCCCACGGTATGCACCTTCCTGCCGTCACACGAGAGTTGCGGAATGCGCTTGGTCACCACGGCCACGGCCTTGATGTAGCCCCGATTGCTCGACACCTTCACCATGTCGCCGTGGGCAATGCCCTTTTCGCGAGCCAGCTCCTCGCCGATCTCCACAAACTGCTGCGGCTGCAGCACCGCGTTGATGCGTGCGTGCTTGGTCCAGTAGTGGAAATGCTCGGTGAGCCGGTAGCTCGTGGCCACGTAGGGGAATTCGGACGGCTTGCCGAAGGCCTCCATGTCGCCCTTGAACACCCGCGCAGCCGGATTCGACTTGGCACGGACATTTTGAGGGTGCATGGGGTTGCGTTCCAGCGGCGTCTCGAACGGTTCGTAGTGCTCGGGCAGTGGTCCGTCCACAAGGCCGGTCGGCGCGAAGAGCCGCCCCACCCCCTCGGCCGTCATGATGAACGGCATCATGCGTTCGGCCTCTGCCGGATCGGCATCCACCTTGAAGTCCGGCACATCGGAGCCGGCCCACTTGGTCCCGTTCCAGAACACCAGCTTGCGCCGTGCATCCCAGGGCTTGCCGTCGGGCGCAGCGGATGCCGCGTTGTACAGGATGCGGCGATTCACCGGCCAGGCCCAGGCCCAGTTCGGCGTCTGACCGTTGTTCCAGGGATCGCTGTTGTCGCGGCGTGCCATCTGGTTGCCGGCCTGGGTCCAGGCCCCTGTGTAGACCCAGCACCCCGCTGCCGTGCTGCCGTCATCGCGCAGCCACGCAAAGCTCCCGAGCTGTTCCCCCGCCTTGGCCAGCAGCTGCGGCTGTGCACCGGGCTGCTTGGGATCGGCTGGCGCCACCAGATCGGTCAAAGCCCTGCCGTTGTACTCCATGGCCAGCTCGGACGGACTGGGTGACTTCGGCAGCCGGTATTTCCAGTCCAGATTGAGAATCGGGTCAGGGAAAGCCCCTCCCGACTTCTGGTAGGCCGCACGCAGGCGCACAAAGAGCTCGGCAATGATCTCGATGTCGGGACGCGCCTCACCCGGTGGACGTGCTCCGGCCCAGTGCCACTGCAGCCAGCGGCTGGAATTGGTGATGGAACCCTCCTCCTCGGCAAAGCAGGTGGTCGGCAGCCGGAAGACGGTCGTCTGGATGCTCTCGCTCCTGACGTCGTTGTGCTCGCCGTAGTTCTTCCAGAACTCCGCCGTTTCGGTGTTGAGCGGATCCATCGTGACCAGGAACTTGAGCTTCGAGAGCCCGGCGATGATCTTCTTCTTGTTCGGGAAGGAAGCCACTGGGTTGAAGCCCTGGCAGAAGTAGCCCGTCAGCCGCCCCTGGTTCATCATCTCGAAGGCCTTGAGCACGTCGTAGAGCTCGTTGGACTTCGGCAGATACTGGAAAGCCCAGTCGTTGTCGGCCCGTGCCGCATCGCCGTACCACGCCTTCTGCAGACTCACGAAGAACTTGGGATAGTTCTGCCAGTAACTCATCTGGTTGGGCCGCAGGGGCTTGAGCGCGCGCGCCGCCAGATAGCCCTGCAAATCCTGCTCGGCTTCCTTGGCAATCGTCATGTAGCCAGGCAGATTCGTCGACAGCAGGCCCAGGTCGGTCAGACCCTGGATATTGCTGTGCCCACGCAGGGCATTGACGCCTCCACCCAGCAGGCCGATATTGCCCAGAAGCAACTGCATCATCGCCGCCGTGCGGATGATCTGCGTACCCATGCTGTGCTGTGTCCAGCCCAGGGCGTACAGGATGGTCATCACCCGATCGGTGGTGCTGGTGCTGGCGATCGTCTCGCACACATGCAGGAACTTGTCCTTGGGCGTGCCAGTGATCTGCTCGACCTTTTCGGGCGTATAGCGCGCATAGTGGCGCTTCATGAGCTGGAGCACGCAACGCGGATGCTGCAGGGTCGGATCGACCTTGGCGTACTCGCCATCCTTCTCGTAGGCCCAGCTGCTGTTGTCGTACTTGCGCGTGGCCGCATCGTATCCCGAGAAGATACCGTCCTCGAAGCCATACCCCTCGCCCACGATGAACGCGGCATTGGTGTAGTTGCGCACGTATTCCTTCTGGATCCTGTCGTGCGTGAGCAGATAGTTGATCACGCCGCCCAGAAAGGCAATGTCGCTGCCCGCCCGGATAGGGGCGTAGTAATCGGCCATCGCAGCCGAGCGCGTAAAGCGCGGATCGACCACCACCAGCTTCGCCTTGTTGCGCTGCTTGGCTTCGATCACCCACTTGAATCCCACGGGATGCGCCTCGGCGGCGTTGCCTCCCATGACCAGCACGATATCGGCGTTCTTGATGTCCTCCCAGTGGTTGGTCATCGCGCCGCGGCCAAACGTCGGAGCCAGACTGGCTACCGTCGGGCCGTGTCAGACACGTGCCTGGTTGTCGAATACCAGCAGTCCCAGACTGCGCATCACCTTGTGGGTGAGATAGCCGGCCTCGTTCGAGGAAGCAGAGGCTGCCAGGAACCCCGTGGAGAGCCAGCGGTTCACCGTCTGTCCTGCTTCGTTGGTGGCCTGGAAGTGCGCATCCCGGTCTTCCTTCATCAGGCGGGCAATGCGGTCGAGCGCCTCATCCCATCCAATGCGCTTCCATTCGGTGCTGCCCGGCTCCCGCACGGCGGGATACTCCAGGCGGCTGGGACTGTGCACGAAGTCCAGCAACCCCGCTCCCTTGGGGCACAGCGATCCCCGGCTCACCGGATGATCGGGATCTCCCTCGATGTGAATGATGCTGCCGCGCACATTTCTGGCGCCATCACCCTGCGTGTACATGATGAGCCCGCACCCCACGGAACAGTACGTGCAGGTATTGCGGGTCTCGGTCGAACGGGCCAGCTTGAAGCCGCGGGTCTCAGCCATGGCAGCCGTGGGCGAAAAGCCCAGAGCCGCCAGACTCGATCCCACCAGCCCCGCCGCGCTGACCCGGAAGAACTGCCTCCGGTCCATGTCCATGGGGATTTTCTCCTTGTCTGTCAGAGTGATGTCCGAACCTGCATACAGCCGCATCCTAAGGCGAACGTGTCTTTCTTTCTGCCGGGTTTTCCCGGTGAGTCTGGACAAGACCTGTTCCCTACCCGGCTGCATGCAGTGCGCGCCACATCGGACGCGCTTTCTCGACGTTGCAGGCGCGATGATATGCAGCGCTCCGAAACATGCATATCCACATCCAGGTTCTCTGGTAAATTGGTCAGGTTTTCAGACCAATTCCGACTGAACATTCCCTGAAGCACCGCGCGGTGCATCTCCCCCTGACACCAGCCATCCCCTGTGCAGCATATCTGCCACCACAGCCTGGCCCGCCCCGCCATGCTCCGCTCCGAACACCCGAGCCGCTTCCCGCATGGCCAGCAGCTCCGGGGAAAGAGGGGCCGATCCGCCCGGCTGCAGCAATTCCATTGCGCCATGCACCGCGACGGACATGTCCGCACAGCGCCGCGCCGCTCCCGCCGCCACAGCCTGTTCGCTGGCCTCCGCAAAATTGAAGGTGTGGGGCCCCACCAGCACGGCGCAGCCACAGGCACAGGCCTCGATCAGGTTCTGTCCTCCCAGCGGCGCAAAACTGCCCCCCATGAGCACCAGATCGGCCATGGCGTAATACATCTGCATCTCGCCCATGCTGTCCCCCAGCCACAGCACCGGCCGGGGCGCCTCCGAGGGCACAGAATGCACCACCTGCCCCCACTGGCTGCGTCGCCGCACCTCCCAGCCAGCTGCCCGTGCCTCGGCCGCCACTGCATCAAACCGCTGCGGGTGACGCGGCACCAGCATCCAGTGCACGCCATGCAGCGCATCCGACGGCAGGGCCGCAAGCGCATCCAGAAAAAGCTTTTCCTCCCCTTCCCTGCTGCTCGCCAGCATGCATACCGGCCCTTGCATTTCGAGCTGCTCACGCCAGGCATGGCCGGCAACGGACAGTGCCTCGTCCGGCCGCACATCGAACTTCAGATTGCCTGTGACCTGCACTTCGGGTGCATGCAGCGCACGCAGACGCCGGGCATCCTGCGCGGTCTGGGCATAGGCCACCGCCAAGCCCCCATATCCTGCAAAGGCCAGTCCGCGCAGGCGCAAGGATCTGCGGAAGGTTCGATCGTTCACTCTGGCATTGACCAGTGCCATGGGAACCCCGTGGCGACGACTCTGCGCGAGAAGCTCGGGCCACATCTCGGTTTCCATGAGCAATCCCACCCGAGGCCGAAACAGCTCCAGAAAGCGCCGCACCGGCCCCGGCGCATCCCAGGGCAACCACACCTGCATGTCGCCCGGCTGCAGCAGACGCATTCCCTCCTGCCTGCCCGTAGCCGTGCCGTGCGTCAGCAGGACATGCACGTCCGGCTGTGCTGCCCGGATCGCCGCGAGCAGCAGCCCGGCCGCACGCGTCTCGCCCAGCGACACGGCGTGGATCCACACCCACTGCCCCGCATGCGCCCGTGCAAGCTGCTGTTCCTCGACGGTGTAGCGCCCGAAGCGCTGGGGAATGGCATGCAGGTACAGCGGCTCGCTGCGTCCCCGCCTGTGCAATTTGCGCAGCAGCAGGGGCGTGGCCAGTGTGGTCAGCCCCCGGTAGATGGACATCAGCATGCCTGCTCACTCCTCAGCCGAGGAAAGGCCTCGGCTCTCCGCCCGCCTGACAGAGTCCGGGGCAGGGGCTCCCATGCGGAGCACGCCCCTGGCGTCCGTCGCTGCGGCTGCGGTTCTCGCATCATGCGGGGACATGCATCGTCTGCCGCGCTCAGTGCGCTGCAGCTCCCGGCTGCGCATCGGGTTTGACCCGGCGCAGCAGCGCCATCATGGCTGCTTCGATCCGTGCCAGTGCGTCAGGCGTCTGCCCCTCGAACCGCAGAACCAGCACCGGTGTGGTGTTGGAGGCCCGAATCAGCCCAAAACCATCCTCCCAGTCCACGCGCACACCATCCACTCCCGTGATGGTCGCCTGCCCTGCAAATGCTTCTTCGGCCAGCGGGAGCAGCTCGGCGGCCACACGGTGGGGCTCGCCCTCGGCGCAGGACACATTGATTTCCGGGGTGGAGCAGCTGGTGGGCAGCGCATTGAGCACCGCCGAAGGATCATCGGAATGGCTCAGGATTTCGAGCAGACGCGCCCCGGCATAGGTGCCATCGTCAAAGCCGTACCAACGCTCCTTGAAGAAGATGTGGCCACTCATTTCGCCACCCAGTGGGGCATCGAGCTCCTTCATCTTGGCCTTCACCAGCGAATGCCCTGTCTTGTACATGAGTGGACGCCCACCTGCTGCTTCGATGGCGGGCGCAAGCTGCTGCGTGCATTTCACATCGAACACGATGGTGCCCCCTGGAACGCGCGACAGCACATCACGTGCAAACAGCATGAGCTGACGATCCGGATAGATGACGTGCCCGTCCTTGGTGACGATGCCCAGGCGATCCCCATCGCCATCGAAGGCCAGCCCCAGTTCAGCGTCCGAGTTGCGCAGCGCCCGCTTGACATCCTCCAGATTCTCCAGCTTGCTGGGATCGGGATGGTGGTTGGGGAAATTCCCGTCCACTTCGCTGTAGAGCTCCTGCACCTCGCAGCCCAGCCCGCGGAAAATCTCCGGTGCCGAGGCACCTGCCACACCATTGCCGCAATCCACCACGATCTTCATGGGACGCGCCAGCGCGATGGTCTTCACGATGCGGTCGCGATAGGCCGGAAACACATCCACCGTCCGCACACGGCCTCCGGGCTGGAGGTTCCAGCTTTCCTCCTCGATGAGGGTGCGCAGCTGCTGAATCTCCTCTCCATGAATGGCACGTCCCTGCAGCACCATCTTGAAGCCGTTGTGGTCCTTGGGATTGTGACTGCCTGTCACCTGAATGCCGCTGTCGCACTCGGTATGGGCTGCGAAATACAGCATGGGAGTCGTCACCATGCCGATGTCGATCACCTCGACACCCGTCTCCTGCAGCCCCTGCTTGAGCGCCTCCACCAGCATCGGGCCACTCAGCCGTCCATCGCGGCCCACGGCCACGCTGCGGCTGCCCAATGCCATGGCCCGGGTCCCGAAAGCCCGCCCCAGGGCGCGGGCCATGTCGGAATCCAGTGTGGAAGGCACCACACCACGAATGTCATACGCCTTGAAGATGGAAGCAGGTATTTGCATGATTCGATTACGGAAGGAATAACTTCTCCATTGTAATCAGCCAAAAATCCTGTTTCTGCGCTCACAGGCACACATTCCCCTCCCCATTTCTCAGCAGTGCAAACGGAACATGCGGTCACGCACCTCCCTGCGCTGGCGTGCGATGTGATCCATTTTCTGCGGCCCTCCGCCCTGACGCGCCATGGCGTCCAGATTGCGGATCTGCGCGTCCAGTGCACGGCATTGCCGGTCATGCCAGGAAGCCTGTGCTCCCTGCACCACCACCGCGCCCCGGCCTGTCTGCGATGCAGAAGATCCTCTTGCAACCGCGGTGACAGGTTCGGGAGCCGGCTGTCGCGCCTGCCACTGCTGCTGTGCATAGACCACCTGATCCTGGAAGGACATTGCCGCAGGAACGCTGAAGATGTCAGTCGTCAGCCCCGCCTGATCGGCACATCGGCGCAACGACCAGAACAAACCTCCTCCGCTGTAGGCACTGCAGCGATACAGAAACACGGTCCCGGCAGGAGGCTCGTTGCTGTAGGTGGAAACCGGCGCCGCATCCATCGCCTTGGGCGCTGCACACCGCGGCTCGGTCGAATAGGAGTTTCCGCAACGATAGATGGGTTGTGCATATCCCGGCTGCACCCCCGGCAACAGCCCCATCCACATCATTCCCAAAGCCAGAAAACGCTTCATGGTGTCTCCATCCTGAAATGTCCGTGACAGGCATCATAGACATACCAGAGCCTCACAGGGAAGATGGAACTTCCTCGCTGGTCAAGACAGTGACTCCCACACTTCGGAAACAGACATGAAAAAGCCCCGCGAGGACCGAGGTCTGCAGGGCTTGATCGAAGCGATCGCTGGTGCCGGTTGTCGGATTTGAACTGACGACCTACCGCTTACAAGGCGGGTGCTCTACCAACTGAGCTAAACCGGCAACGCGTGCATTATAGGGAAGAAAGGACAACGTCCTGCACCCTGCCTGATGCCAGATGGCACTTCATTCGAAGAAATGATGCAGGTGTTCACTTCACCACACGCAGGGAGCTGACCTTGCGGGCAGGCGTCGATTGCATGCCACCCTCTCCAGCTGCAGGAGACGAAGCATCAGCCTGCGGCTCATCACCTCCCATCGGATCATGCCCATGCACTTCCAGCGTGGATGGCTGCGAGGGCTGCTCAGAGGAGGACTGACCGTCATCCGGCGCATCCTCCACCTCGAAACCCATGCCCTGCCCGGTTTCCCGGGCATAGATGGCCTGCACCCGCTCCACAGGAACGATGATTTCGCGCACCTTGCCAGAGAAGCGTGCCTTGAAACGCACCTCCTCGTTGCCGAGGCTCAAGCCTCCAGTCGCATCCATGCCGACATTGAGCACGATCTCGCCATCATGCACGAACTCACGGGGGACCGAGACCGTATGGTCCACCTTCACGAGCAGATAGGGAGTCAGCCCATTGTCCGAACACCACTCGTGCCATGCCCGAATCATGTAGGGACGCGTGGATGTCAAGGCAGGTTGGGACATGGGAGGATCCTTCAGTCAGGGAAGTGGAAAGCCACGAAAAATCAGCGGCGCATGACCTTTTCGGAAGGCGTGAGCGCTTCGATGTAGGCAGGACGCGAGAAAATCCGCTCCGCATACTTCAGCAGCGGAGAGGCATTCTTGCTGAGCTCGATGCCATAGTAGTCGAGGCGCCACAGCAGCGGTGCAATGGCTACATCCAGCATGGAAAAATTGTCTCCCAGCATGTACTTGTTCTTGAGGAACACAGGCGCCAGCTGCGTCAGGCGATCGCGGATCTGGTTGCGTGCCTTGTCGAGTGCCTTGTCGTTGCCCTTGATGCTGCGATCCTCCAGCACCGAGACGTGCGTAAAGAGTTCCTTCTCGAAGTTCAGCAGAAACAGACGCACGCGCGCGCGGTCCACCGGATCTCCAGGCATGAGCTGGGGATGCGGAAAACGCTCGTCGATGTATTCATTGATGATGTTCGATTCATACAGGATCAGATCACGCTCGACGAGAATCGGCACCTGCCCGTAGGGGTTCATCACATTGATGTCCTCGGGCTTGTTGTACAGATCGACATCGCGGATCTCGAAGTCCATGCCCTTCTCGAACAGCACGAATCGGCAACGGTGAGAGAAGGGGCAGGTAGTGCCGGAATACAGAACCATCATGATGGGAAAGTCCCTTTCTGCGCTGCCATGGGGCATGACAGCCTATAAACCAAAAAAGAGTGGGCACCGTCAGTGCCGGTGCGCCCACTCTCCTGTCCCCCGCAGACTGCGAGGGATTGACCTCACGTGCTTACTTCACGTCCTTCCAGTAGGCACGATTGAGCTTCCAGGCGATGAGCCCGAAAATCGCAAGGTAAGCCAGCACGAAAATCCCGATGGTCTTGCGGGTCTTCTGAGCCGGCTCGGCCATCCACTGCATGTAGTTCACCAGGTCACCGACGTTCTGATCGAACACGGCAGGATCCATGGTTCCCGGGCTGACCTGTTCCCACTTGCCTGTGAACACCTCGGTTGCCGGACCGGAACCTTCCTTGACGGTGTGGAATACCGGCTTGCGCTCGCCCTGCAGTTCCCACAGCACGTTGGGCATGGCCACGTTGTGGAACACCGTGTTGTTCCAGCCGGTCTGGCTGTTGGGATCGCGGTAGAAGCTGCGCAGATAGGTGTAGAGGTAATCCGCACCGGTACGGCCAGCCCCTGCACGGGAACGGGCAATCACGGTCAGATCGGGAGGAGTGGTACCGAACCATGCCTTGCCCTGCTTGGGCGTCATGGCCACGGACATGGTCTCACCCACCTTCTGGTCGGTAAAGATCAGGTTGTCCTTGATCTGCTGGTCGCTCAGACCGATGTCCTTCAGACGGTTGTAACGCATGAAGTTCGCGGAGTGGCAGTTCAGGCAGTAGTTGACGAACAGCTTGACACCGTTCTGCAGCGAGGGCAGGTTGGAACTGTCGACCGGAGCCTTGTCCCACTTGATGTCGCCCCCTTCGTTGGCATACGCCACACTGCCCAGCATGCCGGCTGCGCACAGCAGGCCAGCGATCACATTCTTGATTTGTTTCATGATGCTTTCTCCTGTGCTCATTCTCAGTGGGGCTTGAAGGTGACACGAGCCGGAACGGGCTTGGGATCACCCAGCTGGCTCCACCAGGGCATGAGCAGGAAGAAACCAAAGTAGATCAGGGTACCGACCTGGGAGATGAACTGGTAGACCGGAGAGGGCGGCTGAACACCCAGGTAGGCCAGCGCGATGAAGTCGACGACGAACACGCCATAGACCACCTTGTGCCAGTCCGGACGGTAGCGGATCGACTTGACGGGGCTGTTGTCGAGCCACGGCAGGAAGAAGAGGATGATCACGGCACCACCCATGGCCACCACACCCCAGAACTTGGCGTCGATGGCAAGGAACAGCACACACAGCACCGCAGCGCCACCCACCGTCACCATCTTGGCAATGGCGGAGAGCTTGCACTTGGTGACCGCAAACAGGGCTGCCACTACGGTAATGCCCATCACCACATACACCATCTGGGTCGTCATGGCGCGCAGCATGGAATAGAACGGGGTGAAATACCAGACCGGCGCAATATGCAGCGGGGTGGTCATGGGATCAGCCGGGATGAAGTTGTTGTACTCGAGGAAGTAACCGCCCATTTCGGGAGCGAAGAACACCACCGCGCAGAACACGAACAGGAACACGGCCACGCCCAGGATGTCATGGACGGTGTAGTAGGGATGGAAGGGAATGCCATCTGCAGGCGCAGTGGCGGACCAGCGGTTGCCCTTGGGACCCTGCTTGATCTCGACACCGTCAGGGTTGTTGGAACCCACATCGTGCAGGGCCAGCAAGTGAGCCACCACCAGGCCCAGCAGCACCAGCGGAACGGCAATGACGTGGAAGCTGAAGAAGCGGTTCAGCGTGGCGTCGCTCACCACATAGTCACCGCGAATGAGCAGGGAGAGATCCGGACCAATGAACGGAATGGCGGAGAACAGGTTCACGATCACCTGTGCACCCCAGTAGGACATCTGCCCCCAGGGAAGCAGATAGCCCATGAAGGCTTCGGCCATCAGCGCCAGGAAGATGCCGCAGCCGAACAGCCACACCAGCTCGCGGGGCTTGCGGTAGCTGCCGTACAGAAGACCGCGGAACATGTGGAGATACACCACCACGAAGAAGGCCGAAGCCCCCGTGGAATGGGTATAGCGGATCCACCAGCCTGCGGGCACGTCGCGCATGATGTACTCGACCGAGGCGAACGCCAGGCGTGCGTCGGGCTTGTAGTGCATGACGAGGAAGATCCCCGTCACGATCTGGATCACCAGAACCAGCAGTGCCAGGGAGCCGAAGATGTACCAGAAGTTGAAGTTCTTCGGCGCATAGTACTCGGACATGTGCACGCGGTAGGCAGAGAACATGGTCGGGAAACGGTTCTCGAACCAGTTCGTCAGCTTGGCGCCGGCCGGTGCATTGGGAGAAATTTCTTTGAATTCAGCCATGTTGTGTCACCTCAAGCCTTCTTGTCTTCGCCGATGAGCAGTTTGGTCTCGGACAGGAACATGTAGGGAGGAACCTCCAGGTTGTCCGGTGCGGGCTTGTTCTTGAACACGCGACCTGCGAGGTCGAACGTGGAGCCGTGGCAGGGGCAAAGGAAGCCACCCGGCCAATCGGTGGGCAGCGACGGCTGCGCACCTGGCGCGAACTTGGAATTCGGGGAGCAGCCCAGATGCGTGCAGATCCCGATCATCACCATGAATTCGGGATTGCGCGAACGCCACTGGTTCTTGGCGTATTCGGGGGTGGGAATGTTGGTGCGATCGGACTGGGGATCGACCAGCTGGGCTTCGTCTTTCTTGAGCGATGCCAGCATCTCGGGCGTGCGACGCAGGATCCACACGGGCTTGCCGCGCCATTCCACGGTCTTCATTTCGCCGGGCTTGATGTCGGAGATGTCGGCCTCCACGGGCGCACCAGCAGCCTTTGCCAGCTCCGACGGCTCAAAGCTGCTGATCAGGGGCACGGCAACGCCGGCCGCTCCTACTGCACCGGCACAGCCCGATGCAATCAGCCAGGTGCGTTTACTGGCGTCCACTGGTGTATCACTCATAGGGAATCCTCAAGATGTACTGTTACGCATGTTCACAGCAGGGTTAACCTTGTTATTGTAGCTCAGTGACAGTCTGTAATTCAATGTAGCCCGGGAAGGAGGCCCCAACCTCCGTATGCCATACTCCCACCATTCACACTGCTTTCATCCAGAAAGGTTCGATATGGGAATGCTCAATGAATTCAAGGAGTTCGCCGTCAAAGGAAATGCCGTTGACCTCGCGGTCGGCGTGATCATCGGGGGGGCTTTCGGCAAGATCGTCGACTCCCTCGTCAAGGACATCATCATGCCCGTGATCAGCATGGTGATCGGCAAGATCGATTTTTCCAACCTCTACGTCGTGCTGGGCACGGTTCCTGCAGGAACTCCACACACGCTCGACGCCATGCAGAAAGCAGGGGTACCGGTCTTCGCATACGGCAACTTCATCACCATTCTGGTGAACTTCCTCATTCTGGCCTTCATCATCTTTCTGATGGTCAAGCAGATCAATCGCCTCAAGCACGCCGAACCCGAGGCCGCTCCGGCACCCGAGGCGCCCAAGGAAGAAGTGGTTCTGCTGCGTGAGATCCGCGACAGCCTGAATCGCCAGTGATGCCCTCTGCGCCCGCTGCCGTACAAGGAAGCGGGCGCTTTTCAGCTCCCCGCGCCGTGTGCCGGTGAGAAGTCCGAGGCACTCAGCATGCGTGCCATGTCCAGTGCAGCCAACAGGCTCTGCGCATCGGCCCTGGCAGTCCCCGCCAGATCGAAGGCGGTGCCATGGTCTGGACTGGTGCGCACAAGCGGGAGGCCGAGCGTGACGTTGACGCCCTGCTCCACTCCGAGGTATTTGACAGGGATCAGTCCCTGGTCGTGGTACATGGCAATCACGACGTCACAGAACGGAATCGGTGCATGTGCAGCAGCATGGGCCTGCATGAAGACGGTGTCGGGTGGATAGGGACCATGCACATGCATGCCCAAGGCCTGCGCACGCGCCACCGCAGGAATGATCACCTCCTGCTCCTCGGTGCCGAACAGCCCTCCCTCTCCAGCGTGGGGGTTGAGCCCCGCCACGGCGATGTTCGGAGGGCGATGGGCCTGCCGCGCCACGGTACGCGCCAGAAAATCATGGGTGATGCGCAGGGTTTCCTCGACCTGGGAAGCTGTCACTGCCTCGATCGCCTGGCGCAGGCTGACATGGATGCTGTTGAGGACAGTGCGCAGATCCGGATTGGCCAGCATCATCCGCACCGGCATGTCGGACACGGAAACCCCTGCATGTTCCGCGGCCAGCGCCTGCAGCATTTCGGTATGCCCCGGCCATGGATATCCTGCCTGGGCCAGCGCCTCCTTGTGGATGGGCGCGGTGACCAGGGCACGGTAACGTCCCTGGAGCACGCCTCGCGCTCCATGCTCAATGGCCTGCGCGGCCATGTGGCCTGCCAGGGACTGCACCTGTCCCCATGCGGGCAAGTCGGAGCACGGCTCTCCCACCTGCGACACACGCAGGATCGGCTGCCCTGCCAGGCCCTGCCGAGGCGCTTCATTTTCAGGCACCAGACGGGGGATATTCTGGGATGGAAGGCCATGACGCCTGCAGACATCAAGTGCGCGCTCCATGATGCGTCGATCGCCCGCCACCACCGCATCCCGAAAAAGTTCTGGCCGTGCGGCACAGGCCTTGACAATGATCTCTGGGCCGATGCCGGCTGGATCCCCCATGCTGATGACGATGGGAGGTTCGGCAAACGCCGACGCAATGAAAGGCGAGGAAGATTGCATGAGTCTCTGACAGCACGGGTACGAGACGTCCCCGTGCATAGGGGAACAGTTCGGGAAGTTTCACGGCAGTGACGCACCGGTCATGCCGGATTGTCGATTTCGATGTACTGGTGCTCAAGCCCGTGCAGGTCGGCAACGGCACGCCCCAGTGCCTGTACGCCGTAGCGCTCGGTGGCATGGTGCCCACAGGCAATATACGCCACCCCACATTCCCGTGCATAGTGCACCTGGGGCTCGGAAATCTCGCCGGTCAGATACACATCCGCTCCTGCTGCGATGGCTGCCTCGAAATACCCTTGCCCGCCTCCCGTGCACCACGCCACGCGCCGTACGGAACGGTGGGATTCTGAAGGCTCGACCAGCAGGGCACGGTGGCCCAGCACGCGCTCCACGTGCTGGGCAAACAGGGCTGCGCTGGGAAACACGTCTCCGGCCGGCTCCCCAAGACAAAGCAGGTTCTGTTCGCCCGTTCGCTCGTCCACCCGCAGACCGAGCTGCTGCCCCAGCTGAACATTGTTGCCAAGCTCAGGATGCGCATCCAGGGGAAGGTGGTACGCGTACACATTGAGGTCATGCTGCAGAAGCAACCGGAGTCGCTCCTTCATCCAGCCAGTGACGCGACCATCCTGTCCACGCCAGAACAGGCCATGGTGCACCAGCAGGGCATCGGCTCCTGCCGCGATGGCCGCCTCGATGAGTGCACGGCTTGCCGTGACTCCCGTCACCAGCCGACGAATCTGCGCCCTGCCCTCGACCTGCAGTCCATTGGGGCCATAATCGCGGAAGCCGCCTGGTTGCAGTATCTGGTCCAACGTCTGCAGCAGTTCATTGCGGTGCATGAATTCTCCTTCCTGAAAGAGGGGCGTCTGTGAATGAAGCACGGCCCCGTTTTGCCGTCACCTTCCGGTCATGAAACGTCTTTGGTTGTTATTTTCGCAGGTCGTGACCGTGGTTCTCGCCGTGTATCTGGTCGTGGCGGCGATGCGTCCGCAATGGCTTGGCGGCATGGCGCGCACATCGGGAGCATCTGCTCCCATCGAAGTGACCCCCTCCTCGCATCAGCCTCCCCCCGAAACGCTGCGGAGCGCGGCACGCACGGCCTCGCCTGCGGTGGTGAGCATCATCACCAATCCCGATCAGCGCACGGGGGACGGTCGAGACAGGCTGTCGCCTCCTGCTGCTGCGGCATCGAGCGAAGACGGCGAAGACGATATCTTTTCCGGAGTGGGCAGCGGGGTGATCGTCGACCCGCGCGGCTACATCCTCACCAACAACCATGTGCTGCAGGAGGCGCGGACCATCGAAGTGGTCCTCAATGATGGACGGCATGCGAATGCGCGCACCGTGGGAACCGATCCTGATACCGATCTGGCCGTGCTCAAGATCGATCTCGGACAGGTGCCTGCCATTGCCTTCGGAGACTCCACTGCCTTGCAGGTGGGAGACCCCGTGCTGGCCATCGGCAATCCATTCGGAGTGGGCCAGACCGTGACGAGCGGCATCGTGAGCGCGCTGGGCCGCAGCCAGCTGGGCATCAACACCTTCGAGGATTTCATCCAGACAGATGCAGCCATCAACCCGGGCAATTCCGGTGGTGCGCTGGTCGACATCCATGGCAAGCTGATCGGCATCAATACGGCCATCTATTCCCGCACCGGGGGATACATGGGCATAGGGTTTGCCACGCCTGCCGCCACGGCACGCCAGGTGCTTGAAGGCATCATTCGCGACGGGCATGTGACGCGGGGCTGGATCGGCGTGGAACCGTCCGACCTGACTCCGGAGATGGCAAGCACCTTCCATGTCCCCGAGGGCAGTGGCGTGCTGCTGACGGGGGTCATCCAGGGCGGACCGGCTGCCCGTGCCGGCATGCTTCCGGGGGACCTGATCACCACGGTCGATGGCTCCCGGGTGGACAGTGTGCAGAGTCTGCTGTCCACCGTTTCGGGCCTGAAGCCGGGCAGGACAGCCCCGTTCGGGGTCATGCGCAAGGGAGCGACGGTGGTGCTGCAGGTCACGATCCAGCAGCGGCCTCGGCCGCCCAAGGCAGCAATACAGAACGCTCCAGGAGTGACGGAATAGAAAGCCCCTACCCTACGGATTGACGTTCGGCACCTTGCAGTGTCGCTGGGCAGAACGCCGAATCCTGGATACGGAACGTGGACCTACTTGCCTGTCGTGACGTCGGTCGACGCAGAAGTCTGGGCTTCTTCTGCGTCTTCGGGAGCACGGCCCACATGCGAGAACCACCGCGCTCCCAGAATGCCGATTTCATAGAGCAGGCACATGGGAATGGCCAGTGCCAGCTGCGACATCACATCGGGAGGAGTCACCACGGCAGCCACGATGAAGGCCACCACCACGAAGTAGCCCCGGAACGCCCGCAGCTTCTCGACCGTGACCATCTCGAAGCGCACCAGCAGCATGACGATGATGGGCACCTGGAATGCCAGTGCAAATGCCAGGTACAGCGACAGAATGGCCTCTACATAGGAAGCTACGTCCGGAGTGGCCGCCACGGAAGCCGGTGTGAAGCGCTGGATGAAGGTGAACATCTTGTCCAGCACGAAGAACTGCACAAAGGCAATGCCGCAATAAGCCAGGAAACTCCCGAAGATGATGAGGGGAAGTGCAAACTGCTTCTCGTGCCTGTAGAGGCCTGGCGCCACAAAGGACCACAGCTGGTACATGACCCATGGCAGAGCCAGCAGCACCGCCACGATCATGAGCACCTTCAGGGGAATGAAGAAGGGCGAGAACACATCCACCGCGATGAGTCTGGCGTTGGGCGGCATGTGGGCGCGGATGGGGTGCGCGATGAAGTTGAGCAGCCCATCCGGCCCCGGATAGATCGCCAGCACGATCGCAGCGGCCGCGATGCCGTACAGGCTGTAGAGCAGACGGTCACGCAGCTCGATGAGGTGTTCGACGAAAGGCTGTTCGGAGCCGGTGAGTTCGTCTTCCTGGGAAGGATCTGCCATAGTGGAAGGGTCAATCAGTCACGATGAAGGCTGGCGCCGCCAGAAGGACGCGCCAGAGAAGTCTGCGCCAAGGAAACACGGATGCATGGAAGCGGCGCGGAATGGCCCTGCCTTTACACGCGGGGCGTGGGCTTGCGTGGACGGAAGCGCGCCACCCGGGCCGCCCCCGATTGCACATGGGTACGCACGCCCTGCCGTGTCTTGTACCAGTGCGGCATGGCGGTGCGCTTGATGCGCCAGTTCTTGCGGGGAGGCTGGTAGGCGGTGTGCCCCACATCGGCCCAGGACATCCCGCTCGCGGCACTGCCCGCGGCAGCACCGGTCGGCAGAGGAGACTGCGCAGCGCCTTCGGTGCCTTCCAGCCCCGCCTGCATCTCTCCGGCAGTGGCATGAAAGGACTGCTCGACATCGTGAGCAGCCTGCTCGACGGAATCCTTCATCTTGCGCAGCTCTTCCATTTCCATGGTGCGAGCCACTTCGGACTTGACGTCGTTCACGTAGCGTTGCGCGCGCCCGAGCAGCGTGCCCACAGTGCGTGCCACGCGAGGCAGACGCTCCGGCCCGATGACGATGAGCGCCACCGCGCCAATCAGCGCCAGCTTGGAAATACCCAGATCGATCACGTCCGCCTACCCCCGGCTCCCGAAGACTCAGGACTTGTTCTTGGCCTCGACATCGATGGTGCGTGCCGCATTGCTGGCAGCGGAAGAGTCCGCAGTGACCTTGGGCTGATCGGCAGCCGGCGTTTCGCCATCGCGCATGCCTTCCTTGAAGCCCTTGACGGCGCTTCCGAGATCGGAACCGATGTTCTTGAGCTTCTTGGTACCGAAGATCATCACCACGATCAGCAGCACGATGAGCCAATGCCAGATCGAAAAAGAACCCATGTCGCTCTCCTAGCAGAATCAATGAGGGGATTGTAATGGGGCAGGCCCGGATGCGCAGGCTCCCCTGCACTGCCCTTTGCACGCGTCAAGGCGCTCCGCCCTGCAGATGGTGCGGAATCCAGGTTGTTCAGCCCTTGAGCCAGGGACGAGGGCCACCGATGACGTGCACGTGCAGGTGTTGAACCTCCTGTCCACCGTGCTCCCCCGTGTTGATGATGATGCGGAAGCCTCCCTGGGGATAGGGCTCGCAGCCCTGCTCCATCGCCAGGCGCGGGGCGAGGGTCATGATCTTGCCCATGAGAGCGGCATCTTCCGCTGTGAGCTGTGCCATGGACGGAATGTGTCGCTTGGGCACGATGAGGAAATGCACCGGCGCCCAGGGGTGGATGTCATGGAAGGCGTAGACGTCCTCGTCCTCGTAGACCTTGCTGGAGGGAATCTGGCCCTCGACTATCTTGCAGAAAATGCAGTCCGGATCGTGTGTCATGGCAATGAAAGAGGAAGAGAAAGGAAATGGCGTGGAACACGCCACCCTGGAATGACAAAACTGCATCAGGGAAGTACAGGCCGCCCATCCCGCATGCAGACCATGCCCCGAACGATGCGATAGAGGAACCAGATCGACACCAGACTCCACGCCACCCAGCCGGGAATGAGCATGATCCAGAGAGGTGCGGTGATGGCATACCACAGGGCCGCCCAGATCACCGTACGGATGCGCCAGCGAAAATGGCTCTCCTGCCAGGTGCCGGCGGCATCGTCCCGCATGACCAGATCCAGCACAAAGGCGACGATCAGCAACCCGACTCCGACCTGCGTGCCGGGCAGCACAGCCGAGACGGCCACAATGAGATGGAGCACATAGCTGACCCACCCCACGGACACAAGCCGATCCAGCCGGTCAGCGCCTGTCTGCGCCTGGGACCCGGTGCCCCCCTGTTCGGGAGGCTGCGCACGGAATTCACGGGCCTGCACGTCGATGATGTCATCCTTCATGAAGCTCTCCTGCGTAAAGTGAACTGTGCTGGACTGTGCGGAACTGTGCCGCACCGCGTCAGAAAGATGCGTACCCGCGTGAAATCAGGACGCGGTACGGTTGGCCTTTTCCACCAGGCCGCTCACGCCTTCGCGTCGTGCCAGCTCGCGTGCCACGTCTTCCGGGCGCAATCCGTAATAGGCGAGCGCCACCATGGTGTGGAACCACAGATCGGCGACTTCGTACACGAGCTTGTTCTTGTCGCCGCCGGCACTCACATCCTTGGCGGCCATGACGGTTTCGGTGGCTTCTTCTCCGACCTTCTTGAGGAAACCATCGGGCCCCTTCTGGAACAGACGGGCCACATAGCTCTGCCCCGGATCACCTCCATGGGAAGGCAGGCGGGATTCGATGACGTCGGCCACCCGGGCCAGCGTGTCTGTGACGGACATGTTCATGGGACTCACTTGTAGATGCTGTGCGGGTCTTTCAAGACCGGATCGACGGCCTGCCAGGCACCCTGCTGCAGACTCTGGAAGAAACAGCTGTGTCGCCCGGTATGGCAGGCAATGCCGGGCTCGTGCCCCGTCTGTGTGACCTTGAGCAGGATGACGTCGTTGTCGCAGTCGAGACGGATGTCGTGCACGATCTGCACGTGGCCGCTCTCTTCACCCTTGAACCACAGACGCTGGCGCGAGCGGCTGAAGTACACAGCCCGGCCCAGCTCGGCAGTCTTGGCCAGTGCTTCGCGGTTCATCCAGGCAAACATGAGCACGTCGCCACTGTCGCGCTCCTGGGCGATGACAGGTACGAGGCCCTTGTCATCCCAGCGCACGGCGTCGAGCCAGGCAGGGGCAAGGGAGGTGGAAGAAGTATCCATACGCAGGGTTTCCTGTTCAGAGGCGGACCGGAATGCCCTGGGCAGCCAGATGCCGCTTGGCCTCGCCCACGGTGAATTCGCCATAGTGGAAGATGCTGGCAGCCAGCACGGCATCGGCTCCGCCTTCGCGGATGCCCTCGGCAAGATGGTCCAGCGATCCCACGCCACCGGAGGCAATGACGGGAATATCGATGGCATCACTGACCGCACGGGTCAGGGCCAGATCGAAGCCGCTCTTGGTGCCATCGCGGTCCATGCTGGTGAGGAGAATTTCTCCGGCTCCGTAATCGGCCATCTTGCGTACCCATTCCAGGGCATCGAGTCCGGTGTTGCGGCGTCCGCCATGGCTGTAGACGTCCCAGCCCTCTCCCCGAGCCGCGAGCTCGTCGGGCGCGGTGCGGCGCTTGGCGTCGATGGCGACCACGATGCACTGCGAACCATAGCGCTCGGAGGTCTCGCGGATGACGCGCGGGTTGGCGATGGCCGCCGAATTGAAACTGGTTTTATCTGCGCCTGCGTTGAGCAGACGACGCACGTCCTCGACGGTGCGCACGCCCCCTCCTACCGTCAGGGGAATGAAGACCTGGCTGGCCACGTCCTCGATGATCTGCAGGATGAGATCGCGGCCGTCGCTGGTGGCGGTGATGTCCAGGAAGGTGATTTCATCGGCACCCTGCTCGTTGTAGCGGGCAGCGATCTCGACGGGGTCACCGGCGTCTCGCAGTTCGACGAAATTGACGCCCTTGACGACGCGGCCGCCGGTGACGTCCAGACAGGGAATGATGCGTTTGGCTAACATGCGGAGGATTGTACGGTGCGGAGCCCCTCGGCGGGGGTCGGGTGGTGCCATGCGAGCCGGAGTTCGCGGTGGATGCGGGTATTGTCGAGCCGCCGGGATTCCTGCATGAAGCTCAGGGAGACGGCAGAGAGCTGCTCACGCGCCTGCTCCAGCGTGATGCGGGGCGGGCGGGGCAGACCATACAGATCGGCAGCCATGTCGAAATACGCCCCCATGGTACTCACGGAATCGTCATTGGCGTTGTAGGTACGCAGGGAACGGCCGCGCCACAGGGCGATGCGGCAGGCGCGCGCAAGATCATCGGCGTGGATGTGGTTGGTGTAGACATCCTCATCGGCACAGAGCACCGGAGTCCCTCGTTCCAGGCGGGAACGCGGTGTGCCGCCTTCACGGTCGGGCGCATAGATGCCGGGAATGCGCAGGATCTGCATGGCAGGGACCTGCAGGGCCTGTCGTGCCCAATGCAGCAGTACCTGCTCCGCATCCACCCTGCGCCGGGCGCGAGCCGTCAGGGGCTGCAGGGGCGTGGTTTCCGGAGTCCACTGTCCCCGGCGATCGCCGTAGACACCGCTTGTGCTGCCATACACCCAGTGGGAGGGAGCCCCGTGGCGCCGAAGGGCTGCCACGAGCGCCCGGGTGCGGGCATCTCGGTTGTCCCCATGGGAAGGAGGTGGGGCAAGGTGCACGACCCACTGGGCCAGCCCGGCCAGGCGCCGCAGGCTGGCAGGCCGATCGAGATCGCCCTGCAGGGGCGTTACCCCCAGTGCCCGCAGTGCAGGGACCTGCGAAGGATCGCGAACAAGCACCCTTGCGCGCGGCCCATGGGCCGCAGGGGCCACCAGCAGACGGGCAAGCCGGATACCCACATCCCCGCAGCCCACAATGAGCACTCGGGGACGACGGAATCGGGCAGGAAGGGCTGGCCGCACGGGATACAGGCTGAACATGGTCGGAGATAATAGGCGTGAGGGGCAGGTGAAGGAAGCGGAGATCCTGCCCCGGTCCGTTGTATGGAGTGCGGAGCAATGGGCAAGGTCCCGCGTGTCGAGGATTTTGCCGCAGGGTTCTGCCGTTGTTATATATCAGGAGCGTGATCCCAAATGGGTTTTCAGGTCAACGTACAGCCGAGTGGTCGTCAGTTCGAGGTGCTTGCGGACGAAACGGTGCTGGATGCCGGCATACGGCAGAACATCGGGCTGCCCTACGGCTGCAAGGATGGAGCCTGCGGGTCGTGCAAATGCCGCAAGCTCAGTGGCGAGGTGGAACACCGCCCCTATCAGAAGAATGCCCTGTCGGATGCGGAAGCCGCAGAAGGCTACATCCTCACCTGCCGTGCGCTGCCCCGGAGCGATCTGGTGCTGGAATCGCGCCAGGTGACCTCGGAAGGAGCGTTCCCCGTGCGCAAGATGCCGGTACGGGTGATGCACCTCGAACAGCTCTCGCCCGACGTGATGCGGGTCACACTGCAGCTGCCTGCCAATGTGCCCGTGCAATACCATGCGGGCCAATACATCGACTTCCTGCTCGCCGATGGGCAGCGGCGCAGCTACTCGATGGCCACGGCGCCCCATGAGGTCGATCCGGCCCTGCCGCGCATTGATCTGCACATCCGTCACATGCCGGGAGGCAAGTTCACCGACCATGTCTTCGGCAGCATGAAGGAAAAGGAAATCCTGCGCATCGAAGGCCCCTATGGCAGCTTCTTCCTGCGCGATGACAGTGCCGGTCCGTTGCTGTTTCTGGCGTCCGGGACCGGATTTGCTCCTGTCAAGGCGATTCTGGAACAGATGGCTCACCAGAACAGTCCGCGCGCCGCCGTGCTCTACTGGGGCGCCCGCCGTCCGGCTGACCTGTATATGCACCAGTGGATGCTCGACTATTGCAGCGCGCATCCGCATGTGCGCTATGTGCCCGTGATTTCCGAGGCCCAGCCCGAGGATGGATGGCAGGGACGTACCGGGCTGGCGCTCGATGCCATGCTGGCGGATGTGCCCGACATGCACGACCACGATGCCTATGTGTGCGGCTCGCCGGCCATGGTTCAGGCTGCCCACGCCCGCTGCGTGCAGGAAGCGGGACTGGCCGACGACCGCTTCCATGCAGATGCCTTCACGTCGCTGCGCGACAAGCAGACGGCCCCGGAAGCCACGGCAGAGTGATCGAGAGGCGCAGGCGAATCGCATCGCAGGAGTGAGATGACCTGCGTCTTTCTCCTGCATCGCACATATCCCACAGGGCAAGGCACGGCACTCCTCTGCAGAAATGCCGGGCCTTGCGTTGGGGACAGCGGGAAGCGCGCGTGCTGTTCACATGCAGGAACGGCGCGCCCTCCGCGAGGGTGTCATTCGCCGAGATAGGCGGCGCGCACCTTGGGATCGTCGAGCATGGTCCTGGCATCGCCCGTCATGGTGAGAACGCCCGAGTCCATGACATAGCCGCGGTCGGCAATGCCCAGGGCTCGGCTGGCGTTCTGCTCCACGAGCACCATGGTCACGCCCTGTCGGTGCACGTCATCGACCACCTCGAAAATCTTGTCCACCATGATCGGGGACAGGCCCATGGAGGGTTCGTCGAGCAGCAGAAGCTTGGGCTGTGCCATGAGGCCGCGAGCCATGGCCAGCATCTGCTGCTCGCCACCGGACATGGTGCCTGCGAGCTGGTCCTTGCGCTCCTTGAGACGGGGAAAGAGCGCAAACATGCGCTCGATGTCCTCGGCAATCCCCGCCTTGTCGTGCCGGATGAAGGCGCCCATCTGCAGATTCTCGGTGATGGTCATGCGCGTGAAAATGCCACGCCCTTCGGGAATCATGACCAGGCCGTCCTTGACCAGATCCCAGGCGCCACGCCCCCGGATGCTCTTGCCCAGGAACTCGATGTCTCCTGCGCGCATCGGCAGCAGGCCGGTGATCGCCTTCATGGTGGTGGTCTTGCCGGCTCCGTTCGAGCCGATGAGCGACACCAGTTCCTTGCCGTACACCTCGAAGCTGATGCCCTTGACGGCATTGATGCCGCCATAGGCCACTTCGAGCCCCTTCACCTTCAACAATACGTCGCTGTTCGTCGCTGTCGTCATTTGGGTCATCCTGTGCTCAGTGGTTGTTGGGGCCGAGATAGGCTTCGATCACCTTCTCGTTCTTCTGCACTTCGGCAGGTGCACCCTCGGCAATGGGCTTGCCGTAATCGAGCACGGTGACCCGATCGCACAGCCCCATCACCAGCTTCACGTCATGCTCGATGAGCAGGATGGTGCGGTTGTCCTTGCGGATGCGGTCGATGAGTTCGCGCAGCTGCACCTTCTCGGTGGCGTTCATGCCGGCAGCAGGCTCGTCGAGCGCGATGAGCTCGGGATCGGTGGCGAGCGCACGGGCAATTTCGAGCCGGCGCTGATCGCCGTAGCTCAGGGTGCGGGCCCGGAAGTCGGCATAGCGCCCGATGCCCACATAGTCGAGCAGTTCGCGGGCACGGTCGCGGGTGGCCTTTTCCTCGGCCTTGAAGGCAGGCGTGCGGAAGATGGCTCCGATTACCCCGGCACGGGTGCGGATGTGGCGGCCCACCATGACATTTTCCAGGGCCGTCATGTCGGAAAACAGACGGATGTTCTGGAAGGTGCGGGCAATGCCCGCCTTGGCCACCAGATGGACGGCGGTGGGCTCGTACGGCTTGCCGCCGAGCTCGAAGGTTCCGCTGTCCGGGGTGTACAGGCCAGTGATCACGTTGAAGAAGGTGGTCTTGCCGGCACCGTTCGGGCCGATGAGGCCATAGACCTGACCCTGCTCGATATGCAGGCGCACATCGCTCAATGCCTGAAGACCGCCAAACCGCTTGGATACATTGCGTACGTCGAGAATCGTCTTGCTCATGATGGTCTCTGCGCCTCAGGGATTGACGGAAAACTGGCGGACTTCGGTCGTCTCGGGCACTGCGTCGGACGGGAAGTCGATGCCCGGAGGATTCTGCTGTGCCGTCTCGGGCTGGATCTTGCCGACCGGCTCGGGGGCGGCAGCCTGTCCATGCTCGGGAGAGGGCCACAGGCCACGCGGACGCACCAGCATCACGATGATCATGGCCAGCGCGATCAGCAGCTGACGCAGGATGGCCGGATCGAGACGCCCATCGGTCATGGCCTGCAGAGGATCGGCCACATAACGCAGCACCTCTGGCAGCGCAGACAGCAGCACGGCCCCCAGGATGACCCCCGGCAAGTGTCCCAGACCGCCCAGCACCACCATGGCGATGATCATGATGGATTCCATCAGGCTGAATGACTCGGGCGAGACAAAGCCCTGGAAGGCTGCGAACATGGAGCCGGACACCCCGCCGAAGCTCGCGCCCATGCCGAAGGCAAGGAGCTTGAGGTTGCGGGTGTTGAGCCCCATGGCCTTGGCGGCCACTTCATCTTCGCGTATGGCCATCCAGGCGCGTCCGATGCGGGAATCCTGCAGGCGATAGCAGATGGCCACGATGAACACCACCAGCACCAGAAAGAGGTAGTAGTACAGCGTCACCGACTGGATCGTGAAGCCCCCGAGCGTGAGGGACTGCGACAGCGGATAGCCGAACACGGTCACGGCGTCGATCTGCCCTATGCCCTTGGGACCGTTGGTGATGTTGACGGGCTGGTCGAGGTTGTTCATGAAGATCCGGATGATTTCACCGAATCCCAGGGTGACGATGGCCAGATAGTCTCCGCGCAGCTTGAGCGTAGGTGCCCCCAGGAGCACCCCGGCGAAGGCAGCCAGGGCGGCCGAGATCGGAATGACGCCCCAGAGCGGCAGGTGCAGCCCGTTCGGGAACATGGCCGCAATGGCCGGGAAGGTCTCGGTCAGGTGAGGCGAGGCCAGCAGGCCGAACAGATAGGCCCCCACGGCGAAGAAGGCCACATATCCCATGTCGAGCAGGCCTGCATAGCCCACGACGATGTTCAGGCCGACAGCCAGCATGATGTAGAGCAGCGAGACATCGGCGATGCGCACCCAGGCGTTGCCGAAGCCCTGCAGCACCAGCGGCAGCACGATGAGGCCGACTGCGGAGAGCAGGAATACCAGGAGTTTGTTTTTGGTGGTCTGCATGGTGAGATTTCTCCGTGGCTCAGGCGCGATCGGCCACCCGCTCGCCCAGCAGACCGGAAGGACGCAGGGTCAGGGTCACGATCAGGACGATGAAGGCAAGAATGTCGGTGTAGTTGCTCCCCAGCACGCCCCCCGTCAGGGGGCCCAGGTAGCCGGAACCGATGGATTCGATGAGGCCGAGCAGGAAACCGCCGACCACTGCCCCCGCCAGATTGCCGATGCCGCCGAACACGGCTGCCGTGAAGGCCTTGAGCCCGGGCAGGAAGCCCATGGTGTGCTGCACCGTGCCGTAGTTGGCCGCGAACATGACACCGGCAATGGCTGCGAGCACGGCGCCGATGATGAAGGTGGCAGAGATGACCGTATCGGGCCGCACCCCCATGAGCGAAGCCACACGGGGGTTCTCGGCCGTGGCGCGCATGGCCCGTCCGAGCCGGGTCATGTTGACCAGGTACATGAGGATGGCCAGCGAGATCGCCGTCACCGCCAGCGCGGTGATCTGCGTCACCGTGATCACGGCCCCTCCGATGTGGTGCGGCGTCGTGGACAGCAGGGTCGGATAGGACTTGTAGTTGGGCTTCCAGATGATCATGGCCAGCGTCTGGAGCAGGATGCTCATGCCGATGGCGGTGATCAGCGGGGCCAGCTTGGGGCTGTTGCGCAGAGGACGATACGCGACCTTCTCGATCACGAAATTCAGCAGCCCGGCCACGACACAGGCAATCACCGTGGCGATCAGCAGGATGAGCCAGCCGGGAGAGTCCGGCATGCTCTTCTGCATCGTTCCGATCATTGACCAGCTCGTGAGAGCCCCCACCATGAGGACTTCACCATGGGCGAAGTTGATCAGGTTGATGATGCCGTACACCATGGTGTAGCCCAAGGCCACCAAGGCGTACATGCTGCCAAGCACGAGGCCGTTGATGACCTGTTGCAGCAAGATATCCATGTAGATGCTCCATTTCCGGCCCATCGGGTGTGCGGGCCAGATCCAACACAGCAACCGCTCAACAGTTTTTTTGGAACCTGTTTTCACGATCAACGAAACAACTGGCATGTAATTGTTTCAAATACCTTACAACCAGCACTGGTGGGGCGCATTGTAGCGAACTTGCACTCCTTGCATGCACCACAAACATGCACAGCGCTTCGGGTTTTCCATAGAAACCGAACACACTGAGAGAATGGGTGCAAAAAAAGAACGCAACTCCCCGCGCCACTCACCACAGCAGGAATCGTGCCAACCCTGCAATCTGGTTAACTTTGCGAGGATCTGGTTGCACCGGGGTTCACGGCAGCGGCAGCCACACGGTCACCACGTACCGAGGGGAGCAGCCTGCCACGGCCAGAAGGCGCTGTCGGGCGCAACTCCGCATGGGCCATGCACAGACGCGCAGCGCTCTGCAATTTGCCGCCGGGCCGCAAGGAATTCCGGTTAAGAAAAGCAGGTGCGTGCTGCTGATATTTTGAAACTGAACGCAATCTTACGTTTGCACTTGACTGCCTCCAGCGGCAGACCGCGTGCATGCACGGGTTGCACCATGCCTCTCCGGGGGGTATCACCCGATGCCATAAAAGGCCGAGCCGAAGCTCCGATCAGGCCGAGGGAACAGAGAGGGCGATAGCCCAGCAATGGAGGCAGCGGATGTCGTGTCACCGCTTCTGGTGGCCGCGGCAGGCATGCACAGACGGGAGTCAGCCCGGAACGCGAGGGAATGGAACTCCATCAGTTCTGGCACCAGACAGGTGCACACTGCACCGCACTTCTGCACGGCAGTGCCGAGCCGCAGTTCAGCATGCAAGACGGAGCGACTCGGTGAAGGAAGAGTGAGGAAAGCGAAGAATCAGGCCGATGCGCCCGGCTGATCCGGCAGCAGGCAGGCGTCGACGATCTGGAGGCGGTTGTCCCGTGCGAAATTCATGACGAAATCCCAGGCCATGGGTTCGTGCACCTGCAGCTCGCGCTGCACGATGATGCACTTGACGCCGTTCATGACATTGGGCGTGCACCAGGGCGAATAGACCAGATGGCCGCCTTGCCGCGGCAGACTGCCCTGGGGACGGAACTGGCTCATGACTCCCGCGAGACGCTCGGCCCAGTCGCTGGGGCGGAAGGTCCGCCCCTCCTGGGTGAGACCAAGAATGAAGACTTCTTCTGCGGTATGGGGGGAGTTCATGGGGCGGGCAATGAATGAAGGCTGACGCAGGCTCTGAAATGCCTTGAACCCGAAGCAGGCAGGGATCGACTGAAGCTGGCAATTTTACTCAATCGCCCTTACCCAGGCTGACGGAAGGTGTCATAGCCCAAGTGCTGCAGTGGGGTGCTTGCATGCTGCGCGCCGAAGGGAGGCCTCGCCTTCAGACAAGGCGCCTGCGCAGCCAGGTGCTGAGTCCGTCGACCAGAATGGACAGCGCCAGCATGGCCATGATGACCGTGCAGGCCCGATCCTGGTGGAACAGCGAGAGCTCGACATAGAGCTGCTGCCCCAGTCCCCCCGCCCCCACGAAGCCCAGCACTGCCGCCATGCGGATATTCATCTCCCAGCGGTAGAGGGTATAGGACATGAGCTGCGCCGATACTCCCGGCCAGGTGCCATACAGAAAGGCCATGCCGCCGCCCGCACCGCTGTCCCGCAGGGCCTGCGCAGGCTGCGGGGTCGCGTTTTGCAGGGCTTCTCCATACAGGCGTCCGAGCACTCCAGCCGTGTGCAGCGCCAGGGCCAGGGTGCCGGCAAAGGCCCCCAGTCCTGCAGCCAGCACGGTGAGCGTGGCCCAGACCACCTCGGGTACGGAACGCAGGATGTTGCACAGGGTCACGGCCAGCGGAGCTCCCATCCAGCCCCGCTGTCTGCGCAGCAAGGCCAGTCCGAACCCGATCACTGCGGCAATCAGTGTCCCCATGACGGACATGGCCAGCGTTTCCCACGTGGCCTTGACTATCTGCCGCATCCAGTCTGCCGAGAGATCGGGCGGAAAGAACCCGGTCAGGAATTCCTGCACCGACTGCGCGGCATCCGCACTCCACAGGGGAGCCGGATCGAGCTCCAGGAACCGATAGCTCGCCACCAGACCCCAGCCGATGACCCCCAGGGACACCAGGGTACGCCAGCCGATGGGCCAGGCACGCGGCTGCGCGGGGGCATCCATCCAGCGACGCAGGATCAGGGAGACCAGATCGGCCATCAGCACCAGAACCATGAAGGCCAGCAGGATGCTGGCGGCCTGTCCGCCGTCGAGCATCTTCATGGCCTGATCCATGAGTTGCCCCAGACCGCCGGCGCCCACGAAGCCCATGACCACCGAGGCGCGAATGGCGCACTCCCAGCGATAGACGGTGTAGGAGACCAGCTCGCGCGACGCCTGCGGAAGCAGACCGTACAGCAGCGCCATGCTGCGGGGCGCTCCTGCATGGCGCAGCACCAGCGCGCGCTGCGGCGGGATCGACTCCAGAATGTCGGCATACACCTTGGCCAGCATGCCGCCATAGGTGAGCGCCAGCGCCAGTACGCCGGCCGCCGGCCCCAGCCCGAAGATGCGCACGAACAGCAGCGCCCAGACCAGTTCCGGCACGCCCCGCAAGATGGTGAGCAGGGCCCGGCTGAAAGGGTGGAGCGTGAAGCGCGTCCGGGCGGCTGCCGTCACGACATAGGCCAGGGGAACCGCCAGCAGCCAGGCCCCCAGCATGCCGCAGCTGGCGATGGCCAATGTCTGCAGGGTGGACTGCCACAGCAGATCACGGAAGTCGGGGCTGACGTCGGGCGGAAGAAACCCGGACAGAAAATGCCCCATGGCCTGGACATTGGCGGGATCGAACAGGTCTGCAGGCCGGATATGCGCCCCTCGCCACAGCGGCCAGAGCACCATCGCCCCGATGACCAGCCCCAGCAGACGCCGCCAGGCATCGGGGTCGCGCTGCGCCGAAGAATGGGCAGGCGTCAGACTCGACCCAGCCGGCTGGGGGGAAGAAGGAGAATTCAACAGCATGGCGGCAAAGCGGCGGCGGCACCGCCATCACACACGAAAGCATCGCTGCCATCGACAGCCCCCTCCGCCATCGGGGCAGGAAGCGTGGTGGTCGAAGCCTCGGTGGCATACAGCGCCTGCAGCCGTGCCGCATCGACGGCTGCAGCCGGCAGGTCGAACTGCACCCGACCGGCACGCAGTCCGATCACCCGGTCGAATCGGTCCAGCGCCAGATCCACGGCATGCAGACTCGCTACCAGCGTCACGCCGCGCGCACGCGCTTCCTGCACCAGCAGGTCAACTGTGGCCCGCGCAAGCACGGGATCGAGTGCCGATACCGGCTCATCGGCCAGCAAAAGCGCAGGCTCCTGATAGAGAACGCGGGCAATGCCCACACGCTGCAGCTGCCCTCCCGAGAGCTGGGAGCAGCGCACGAAGAGCCGATCGGCCAGTCCCACACGGTCGAGCACGGCTCGCGCGCCGGCGATGTCGAGGGGATACAGCAGCGAAGCCAGTGACTTCCACCAGGGCCAGAGGCCCAGCCGGCCCGCCAGCACCGCCGTGACCACGCGCTGACGCGGCGGCAGCGGAGGCGCCTGGTGCACCATGCCGATCGCACTGCGCAGAGCGCGCAGGCGCCGGTCGGAAGCGCCTGCAGGCACAGCCTGCCCCAGCACCCTCACCGCTCCGTCGGTCGGCACCTGTGCCGTGCCGAGCACGGACAGGAGTGTGGTTTTGCCGGCTCCGGAGGGCCCGATGAGGGCGATGCATTCGCCGCGTCGCCCTGCCAGCGTGATCCCGTCCAGGGCCCGATAGCCGTTGGCCCGCGTCAGCCCCACTCCTTCCAGCTGGAAGGCGGGAGTCTGAGAGGCCACAGGATCGGACGCCGGGGAGTGCCCCGTGCCCATGGCTTACTTCAGCAGGCCGGCACTGCGCGCGGCTTTCTCGATGGTGTCGTAGTTCGAGGACGTGGTGGGAATGAACTTGCTGGCCCGCTGCAGCTCCATGATCTGGCGATCCGCGGGGCGTGCGGGATTGAGCTGCAGGAAGGCGTGCGTGATCTTCTGGATCAGCGCCGGGCTCAGATCGCTGCGCACGGTCCAGTTGTAGTCATGGTAGGGAGGCGTGGTGTAGAACACGCGCACCTTGGCCGGATCGACCTTCTTCTCTTCCACCAGCTTGCTCCATACCGACGTGTTGAGCACGCCGGCCTGGGCCTTGCCTGCAGCCACATAGGCCACGGTGGCGTCATGGGCGCCGGAATAGGCAACCGTCTTGAAATCCTTTTCGGGATGGATGCCGGCCTGCTGCAGGTAATAGCGCGGCATCAGGCTGCCCGACGTGGAGGAAGGCGCACCGAAGACGAAGGTCTTGCCCCGGAGGTCGGAGAGCTTGTGCACCGCAGGGTCGGTGGTGATGAAACGGGAGGTGAACTTGGCGTCTTCCGCGCGCTGCACGATGGGCACCACCTTGCCGTGGGTGCGCAGACGGGCCTGCACGAAGGTGAAGCCGCCCAGCCAGGCCATGTCGAGCCGATGGGTGGCCAGCGCCTCGACGACACCCGCATAGTCGGACACCGGGACGAACTGCACTTTCATGCCGGTCTGGGCTTCGAGATACTTGCCGAGAGGGGCGAACTTGCGCTGCAGCTCGGTGGGAGATTCGTCGGGAATGGCCGACACACGCAGCACATTGGGTGCGGCCACGGCAGGCGCCGCAGCAAGGGAAGTCAGGGAAGCACAGGCAAGGGCAGCGCTGCCCAGCAGCGCCTGGCGGCGCGATGCGGAAAAGGACATGGAAGGACTCCGTTTTGGACGACAGCCACCATCCGGCGGATCCCGGACGGCTTACGCGAAGAAGAAAAAACCAGCGATGTTGCACCCATGTTCCGATGGCGGACTCCGGGCCCAAGACCGGGGGGAATTATAAAAAGGCTGGCCATCCCGTGCAGCACACCGTACAGCACCTGACCTGCCCATGGGCTCTTCCCCGTCCACCTGCATGCTCTGCAGGCGGCTGGCAACCCTGGCCCAAGGGCCAGGGACTCGTCCAGCAGGCTGTTGTGGCCCTGTCAGCGCCTGGAGCCCCCGTTCGGCTGTCCCCATACCGGTGTGCGCTGCTCGAAGAAGGCATCGATGCCTTCGGCCGCATCGGCTTCCATCATGTTGTGGGCCATGGCCTCGGCTGCAAAGGCATAGGCTTCCTGCAGGGGCATCTGGCGCTGGCGATAGAACATGGCCTTGCCCCGTCGCAGGGCTGCCGGGCTCCTGGCACACAGCTGCGTGGTGTAGAAAGCCACGGCCTCGTCGAGCTGCTCGTCGGGCACGGCGCGGTTGACGAGCCCCCAGTCCTCGGCCGTGGCGGCGTCGATGAAGCGCCCTGTGCTGAGCATGTCGAAGGCACGCTTGGTTCCCACATTGCGACTCAGTGCCACCGCAGGCGTGGCACAGAACAGCCCCACCCGGATGCCGGAGACGGCAAAGCGTGCCGACTCCGACGCGACGGCCAGATCGCAGCTCGCCACCAGCTGGCACCCGGCGGCCGTGGCTATGCCCTGCACCCGGGCAATCACCGGCACGGGCAGTGCCATGAGGGTCTGCATCGTGGCCGAGCAGCGTGCAAAAAGCCGCCGGTAGTAGTCGAGCCGGTACTGTGCCCGCATCTCGCGCAGGTCATGCCCGGCGGAAAATGCCTTGCCCCGTGCGGCGAGCACCACGCAGCGGATGCCGGGATCGGCCGCCACATCCCTGAACGCGGCATCGAGCGCATCGAGCATGCCCTCGCTCAGCACGTTGTACTGAAGTGGCCGGTTGAGCCACAGGGTGCAGATGCCGTCCCGGATCTGTCGTTCGACCCAGGGAGGCGACACATCGGACTGCGGCGGGGAAGAAAGAGAAGCGTCTTCGAGGGGCATGGACAGGTTCCGGAGGCCAGGGAAGGAGGAACCCCCACCATAGCGCACGCCCGGGCCCTTCCTCTCTGGTGGAAACACCACCCCAGCCCTTGCCGCAACAGACATGCAGCGTGGGGCCTGGACGATGTCCGGTACCATCGTTCCATGATCGATTCTCTCTCTGCCTCCTCGTCCACCCCGCTTCTTCAGGTCTATGTCGTGGGGGGTGCCGTGCGCGATGCCCTGCTGGGCCTGCCGCAGAAAGACCGCGACTGGGTGGTGGTGGGATCCACGCCCGAAGCCATGGTGGCCCGGGGCTTCCGCCCCGTCGGCAAGGATTTTCCGGTCTTCCTGCACCCGGACACGCAGGAAGAATATGCCCTGGCCCGCACCGAGCGCAAGACGGCGCACGGCTACCGCGGTTTTGCCGTGCACGCCTCGCCCGAGGTGACGCTCGAAGAGGATCTGGCGCGGCGCGACCTCACCATCAATGCCATTGCCTCCGATGCACAGGGGCGACTCATCGACCCCTACGGTGGCCAGCGCGACCTGGAAGCGCGCATCCTGCGCCATGTGACAGCCGCCTTTGCGGAAGACCCTGTGCGCATCCTGCGGATCGCACGATTTGCGGCACGCTTCACCGACTTCTCGATTGCACCGGAAACCATGGCCCTGATGCGCGACATGGTGGCTGGGGGCGAGGTGGATCACCTGGTGCCCGAACGGGTCTGGCAGGAAGTCAGCCGAGGGTTGATGGAAAGTGCACCTTCGCGCATGTTCGAGGTGCTGCGTGCCTGCGGTGCACTGGCCCGCATCCTGCCCGAGCTCGATGCCCTGTGGGGTGTGCCGCAGAGCGCACAGCATCATCCCGAGATCGACACTGGCCTGCACGTCATGCGCGTGATCGACATGGCCGCCCGTCTGGGAGCTCCACTGGAAGTGCGCTATGCCTGCCTGTGTCACGACCTGGGCAAGGCCGACACGCCCCGCACGGCGTGGCCCCACCATCCCGGTCACGAGGCCGCCGGTCTGGTGCGCGTGCGCATCCTCAGCCAGCGGCTGCGGGTTCCGGTGCACTGCCGCGAACTGGCCGAGGTCGTGACCCGGGAGCATGGCCACATTCACGGCTGTCTGCACAGCACGCCGGCAGATCTCGTCGCCCTGCTGGAACGCTGCGATGCCTTCCGGCAGCCGCAGCGCTTCCGCTCCATCGTGCTCGCCTGTGCCTGCGACGCACGGGGACGCCAGGGGCATGCCGAAGATGACTACCCACAGGGACGCTATCTGCTAGACGCCCTGGGCATTCTCCTGACGCTCGATGCCGGCGCCCTTGCACGCACCGTGCAGCGCGAAATGGCAGCCCCGGAGGCCCCTGCACGGCCGCTGGGCGCGTGCATCCGCGAGCGGCTGACAGCGGCACGCGTGCATCTGCTGACCGACCAGCTGCCATCCCCTGACCGTCCGCCTGCCGCAGGCTGAAGGCGATCTTCCTTGACGGGCTTGCTCGCCCGCCTCCCCTGCAGCCACCGCACACAGCGCAGGACGGCTGAGGTTACCCGTGTTTCGTTGCAGAAATGTTGCCAGGGCTTGCAAGAAACGTGCAGGCGAGCGAAGTTATGCCTCTCAACGTTGCGTGCAAGCATATTTATTGCTGAAATAAGCGCAAAATATGCGGGTTGGCAGCATATTTCGATGCATACTTGCGTCCTTTTTGTCAAAGTGGATCGAGATATGCGGGATTTCCCCAAACGAGGCGCATGCATGACGGCGTTTGACGGAAGTTCCTGCACTGCCATCACACCTGGTGCTCAGGCCGGGATGCCCGGAGCCTGATCTCGTCCGGCCGCTGTTTCTCAGGATGCGGAGGTAAGGGCAAGGGCGCAGGCTTGGGTGATCTCTGGCATGCATTGCGCACGTCTGTTGCCCGGAGGGCCAACGGACGACAGTCAGGCACTGCCGAATGTAGAAACCTTGTTTGCCTCATGTCCCATCTATTGATTGTCGAAGACGATGCCCTGCTGCGCGATGCGCTCAAAGACCAGCTTGCCCATGCCGGGCACAGCGTGACCGTGGCAGCCGACGGACTGCAGGCGCAGCAGCTGATGGAGCTGCAGCGCTTCGATGGCGTGCTGCTCGATCTGGGTCTGCCCGTCCTCGATGGTCTGAGCCTGCTCAAGTGGGCACGGCAGCGTTTCGGGGCACTGCCGATCATGATCCTGACCGCTCGGGACGACATCGACGACCGCGTGTCCGGCCTCAATGCCGGTGCGGACGACTACCTCGCCAAGCCCTTCGACATGAAGGAACTGCAGGCCCGCGTGGCAGCCCTGCTGCGCCGCTCGCGGCTGCCGGCCTTTGTGGGCAGCCTGGAGGTCACGGCAGGACATGGCCGGCTGCTGCGCCTCGACTCGCAGCTTCCCCTGGCCTGGCTGGGTGACGAGGCGCTCGACCTCACACAGCGGGAATGGGCGCTGCTGTCCCTGCTCGTGGCACGCAAGGGGCAGGTCATCAGCCGCGAAGATGTGATGGCCGTCTGGCAGCACGACAGCGAGGCTCCCTCCACCGCAGGCGGCTCGAACGCACTGGAGGTATACATCCATCGCCTGCGCCGCAAGCTCGCCAGCTCGACCATCCAGATCCGCAATGTGCGCGGGCTGGGATATACCCTGCAGGTGACGGAATAGCCTCCCATGGCGGAAAATGCCTGCCCTTGCTGCCATTTTCCGTCCTTCCCGTTCGCGGGTTCTGTGCCATAGCTCCTGCTGCCATGAAACGCTCGTCCATCCTGCAGAGTCTGCTGCGCTGTCTGGTGATTTCCCAGGTTCTGATCTGGCTGGCGGGTCTGCTGAGCTTTTCGGTGGTGGCGCTCTGGTTCATGCGCAACGAGATCGACCATATTCAGGAACGGCAGCTGCAGGCGCTGGCCCAGCGGGCCGAGCTCTTCAACAGCGGCCTTCTTTCGCTCGGAGACACCATCAGCATTCTCCGCGCCACCACTGCCACCCATCGCTTTCTCTATCGGGTCACCCGGCTGTCGGACGGCAGCTCCACGGGAGACCTTGCCCTGCCCTCGAACCAGAAACAGGCAATCGCCCATACGCCTGCAGACCGTCAGGTGCGTCACTCGACCGTGTTCATCGACGGAGAGAGCTGGCGGATGGCCTGCGTGCGTGTTCCTCTGTCGGGCGGCCGTGACTCGCTGGAAATTGTCATGGCCCGGCCCGATGCCCTCTCCAATGCCTATGCAGCACGGCTGGTCACCTTCCTGATGGTGCCGCTGCTCGTGGTGGCAGTCGTGCAGAGTCTGGTGCTGGCCTGGAGCATCCGCCGCAAGCTCAGCCCCCTGCAGCGCCTGGTCCGCGAGATCAAGGGCGTACCGGGAGGCAGCCTGCACCCTGTGGTGATGCGCGAGGCCCCGCGCGAAGTGCGTGCCGTGCTGCGTGCACTCAACCACCTGCTCAGCCAGGCGCAGAACAACGTCAACAGCGAGAAACGCTTCATCGGCGACGCCGCGCACCAGCTCCGCACGCCCATGGCCGGCCTCATCAGCCAGGCCGAGCTGGCGCTCAACGAAAATGACCCAGAAAAGATGCGCCAGCGCATCGTGAAGATGCATAACGCCGCCCAGCGCAGCGCCCACCTGGTGCAGCAGATGCTGGCACTGGCCCGCACGGAAGGATCCGCGAGCTGCCGCATGGAACACTATGACCTGGCCGAACTGGCCCGCAAGGTCGCCTCCGAATGGAACGACCGGGCCTGGAAAAGCGCCGTCGATCTGGGCTACGAGGGGGACGAACACGCCAGGGTATGGGGCAACCCCACCCTGATGTGCGAGGCACTGGGCAACATGATCGACAACGCCATCCACTACACCGGCCCCGGCACCCTCGTCACCGTCAAGGTGTCTGCTCCGGCCATGGACTGGATGCCGACCGTGGAAAACCCCGTGCCCTGCGTGCTGCTGGAAGTCGAGGACAACGGTCCGGGCGTACCGCCTGAATCGCTCAGCAAGCTGTTCGAGCGCTTCTGGCGTGCGGATGAAAACATGCCGGGCGGCTGCGGACTGGGGCTGGCACTGGTCAGGCGGGTGGCCGATCTGCACCGGGCCACGGTAGGAGCCAGGCTCCTCACCCCGCATGGCCTGCGCATTTCCATGGCGATCCCCGTATTTGGCAAAACCGCCTCGGGCATGGAGGACTCCTCGATCCCGGATACCCGCTGGCGCCACGCCGTGAGCCGCGCCGCCGGACTGCGCCCCATCACCCCGGCCGACAGCTGAAAGCCAAGGCGCCCCATGCCCAGAATCAGAGCATGCGGGTGCGGTCTCCGCGCGCAAAGCCGACGGCTGGCCAGGGCTCACCCCGGCACAGCCCGATCACCTTGAACAGCTCCCCCATCTCGTGCTCCATGAGAAGCTTCTGCGCCATGGCGCGTTCGGGCAGGGACGCCGCCTCCATGCGCTGCGCCATGCCTCCATTGAGCAGAAACCAGGCCTGCGTGGTATAGCCCAGCAGCTCGAAGCCTGCGTTCTGTGCTGCCACGGCGATGCCCGTGAAGTCGACATGCGCCGTGATGTCCTTGGCTCCCACGGCCACCAGCGGATCATCATCGGCACGATGGGCCTGATGGCACATCACCGTGCCCATGTGACGCTGCGGATGGTAATACTCCCCCTCACCGAAGCCGTAGTCGATGAAAAAGGCCGCCCCGCGCACCAGATGGCGCCCCAGCGTCGCGATGAAAGCCTCGGCCTGGGGGTGAATCTCCGTCACATAGTCCCCACTGCCCGGCACCTCGCAGGGTGGGCGCGCATCGGTCAGGCGGTCGCTCCACCGCCAGCTGGCCGTGCCCTCGCCCCAGACAACGCCCCGCTCGTGCCATAGACCCCCGGTGCGCGCGAGAAGCCGCACCGGCATGGCGTCAAGCACCTCATTGCCCAGCACGACCCCTTCCATGCGGGCCGGCAGCTCCCGCTCCCAGCACACCCGGTCGCCGAACCGTGCGAGCCGCTTCTGCTGACGCTCCCGCAGGCTCGCCGACACATCCACGATGTGGTAGGCGGTCACTTCCACCCCCTGCGTCTGCAGCGCATCGAGCACCTGTTCCGCCAGGGCTCCGCTGCCGGCGCCGAACTCCCACAGCTCGCGGGTACCCGTGCGCACGAGTGCCTCAGCCACCTGTACAGCCAGCGTCTGCCCAAACAGCGCACTGAGCTCGGGCGCCGTCACGAAATCGCTGCCGTCGTCCGGGAGCCTGCCCAGCTTGGCGCTGTCATGGGCGTAATACCCCAGCCCGGGCGCATAGAGCGCGAGATGCATGAACTGCTCGAACGACAGCCAGCCCCCTGCACGGCGTGCCTCCTCGCGCATGAGCTGCTGCAGCTCGGGCACGGCGGCACCGGAAGAAGACACAGAGGGAGAAAGGGAGGAAGAAGCAGGCGAGAACGACGACATCCCGCGAATCTACCACCCTTCGCCTCACCCGCCGCGCCGTGTCTGCCGCACCCCGCATAATCGCGGCATGTCTTCTGCCCTGCATGCCCCTCCCCATGTTCTCATCACCGGCGGCGCCGTGCGTCTGGGTGCCGTGCTGTGCTCCACCTTTGCCCGCGCTGGCTGGAAAGTATGGTGCCACTACCAGCGCAGCGCAGACGAGGCCCATGCGCTGCAGGAGCGCCTGGTCGCAGAGGGCCACACCGTGGAACCGGTGCAGGCCGACCTTGCCGATGCCACCCAGCGTGCCGACCTGATCGCCCGTCTGCAGGCCGCCCATGGCCCCCTGCAGGCCGTGGTCAACAACGCCTCGCTGTTCGAGCCGGATACCGGGGACGACTTCACGGCCCCCCTCACCCGCCGCCAGCTCGAAGTGAACCTGGTGGCTCCGCTCGACCTGGCCCGCCGCATGGCCGCCACCCATCCCGACGATGCGCCCGCCGGCAGCTGCGTGGCCATCCACATCCTCGACCAGAAGGTGTATAACCTCAACCCCGATTACTTCAGCTACACCGTGAGCAAGCTCGCGCTGGAGCGTGCTGTATCCCTGCAGGCGCAGGCCCTGGCCCCGCGTGCCCGCATCTGCGGAGTGGCACCCGGGCTGATGCTCGTGAGCGGCCCCCAGAGCGAAGCCAACTTTGCCGCCGCCCGCCAGGCCAACCTCATGCGGCGCCCGCTCGACCCGGCCGATGTGGCGCGGGCCTGCCTGTTTCTGGCGGAAAATCCCGCCATCACCGGCAGCACCCTGTGCGTGGACAATGGCCAGCACCTGCTGCCCCTGCCACGCGACATCATGTTCGTGGTCGACGACCTGCTCCAATCCCATCTCTCCCATCATGACCTCCCCCCAAAGCTGGACTGAAACCCTCGCCCTGACCTGCCGCCGCCTGTTCCTGCGCAACTACGACGTGCACATCAACATCGGCGTGCACGAATTCGAGAAGCGTGGACCGCAGCGCGTGCGCGTCAACGTCGACATGTACGTGCTCCTGAGCCAGTCCACTCCCCGGGCCGACCGCATCCACGAAGTGGTGGACTACGACTTCATCCGCCGCACCATCGCCGCCCGCGTGGGCTCGGGACACATCGAGCTGCAGGAAACCCTCTGCGACGACGTGGCCCGCACGCTGCTGCAGCACCCCAAGGTGCAGGCTGTGCGCGTCTCCACCGAAAAGCCCGACGTATACCCCGACTGCGATGCCGTGGGAGTGGAGGTGTTCATGCTCAAGCCGGCAGCCGAGGCCTGACCCCCAGCCCCCTTTTGTCTTTTCGTCCCCATTTCCCGCCCGCTGCGGGGTCGGGATCGGGCTCTTACAATGCCACCGAAGCCCGATCGCCTGTCCGTGCCCCGGCTGCGCTCCCCTCAGCGCAGTGCTGTTCCTTTCCTGCGTGCCTGTGACCATGTCCGACCTTTCCCTTGATCTCCCCGATGCCCCCGTGACCGGCCCCGATGCGGCTGTGTCTTCCACCGATGCTCCTGCCGATCCGGCTGTCTCGCGCCGCAAGCGCGAGATGCACAAGCTCGAAAAGCGCCTGTGCCGCCTCACCGGACAGGCGATCGTGGACTACCGCATGATCGAGGAAGGCGACCGCGTCATGGTCTGCGTGAGCGGCGGCAAGGACAGCTACACCCTGCTCGACATCCTGCAGAAGCTCCAGCGCCGCGCCCCGGTGCGCTTCGAGCTCGTGGCCGTCAACCTCGACCAGAAGCAGCCCGGATTCCCGCCCGACATCCTGCCCGCCTATCTCGAAGGCACCGGCGTGCCCTTCCACATCGAGACCCAGGACACCTACAGCGTGGTCAAGCGCCTCATCCCCGAAGGCAAGACCATGTGCAGCCTGTGCTCGCGCCTGCGCCGAGGCATCCTGTACACGGTGGCGCGCCGCCTCGGCTGCAACAAGATCGCACTCGGCCACCACCGCGACGACATCGTTGCCACCTTCTTCCTCAACATGTTCTTCGGCGCCAAGCTCAAGGGCATGCCGCCCAAGCTGGTGAGCGACAACGGCGAGTTCATGGTCATCCGTCCCCTGGCCTACGTGCGCGAGGCCGACACCCAGCGCTGGGCAGACTACCGCGAATTTCCCATCATCCCCTGCAACCTGTGCGGCAGCCAGGAACACCTGCAGCGCAAGCAGGTCGGCCACATGCTGCGCGAATGGGAAAAGGAATACCCCGGCCGCACCGAACGCATCCTGCACGCCATGCAGAACGTGGTGCCGAGCCACCTGATGGACCGCGCCCTCCATGACTTCGAGCACCTGCGCACCACCGGCGTCCCGGATGCCGACGGCGACAAGGCCTTCGACGAAGAATCCTTCCCTGCCGCTTCCGTGATCCAGCTCCCCGAAACCACTCCCCGCGGTCCCGCTGGGTGGACAGGCGAAGAGCCCGGAGCCTGAACACGGCTGCGCTCGCTGCGCAAGGAGACCATCGAAACATGACCGCCGCTGCTGCAACCCGACTGCTGGTGATCCGCCATGGCGAAACAGCCTGGAATGCCGCCCGCCGCATTCAGGGCCACACCGACATTCCGCTCGATGCCACAGGCGTAGCCCAGGCCGAACACCTGGCGGAAGCCCTGGCCGACAGCCCGATCCACGCGGTCTACACAAGCGACCTGCAGCGGGCCGAACAGACCGCCCGCATCATCGCTGCCCCCCATCAGGCGCCCGTCACCCCGCTGCCCGCCCTGCGCGAACGCGGCTTCGGCAGCATCGAGGGCATGACCTTCCTCGATTTCGAGGTGCAGCGCCCGCAGGACTCGATGCACTGGCGCAAGCGCACCCCGGACTGGACGCCTCCGGAGGGCGGAGAATCCCTGCTCACCCTGCGCGAGCGCATCGTGGCCACCGTCAACGCCATCGGTGCGCGGCACAACGGCCAGCATGTCGCCATCGTCAGCCACGGTGGCGTGCTCGACATCCTGTACCGCGCTGCCACGCGGCAGGGACTGCAGGCTGCGCGCACCTGGTACCTGCCCAACTGCGCCATCAACCGCCTGCTCTGGACACCCGATGGCCTTACCCTCATAGGCTGGGGCGACACCCGTCACCTCGACGACATGGCCGAAGGCCCGCTGCACGACAGCAGCGTGCGCTGAATCACCGCCTGCTCGCCCACCCCTTCTGCCCTGCAAAGGAGGGCATCTTGTCAAAAACGGCACAAGGGGCGATAATGGCACGGCTTTTGGCATGCTCAGGCTGCATGCCCAATGTGCAGGGGCCCGGTCGTGCATCGACACCGCCGGCCGCCCAGGTGGACAAACTGGAATTCTGTCCACCGTCCTCAGCGAGCGCCTCGCGCTCCAGGCTCCGGTTCCAGACCCTTCGGCTCCCACAACGGCATGCTCCGTGGGACAATCCTTCCTTTATCGACACTGAAGCGCCCTTGTCAGGCCAGGCACCACAAGTGCCGTTCCCCCGACGATCCGCGCAGACTCTGACTCTCTCTTGAATCTTCATTTTCCTCGTACTCTCTCGGTAGGACGCTACGTCCTGACCCCCTCTTCCCGTCCCACGTCGTGCGGCCAATATGCCGCCTCCGTTTCCATCCGCAGTGGGCAGGGAACCTCGACGCATGACACGGTCATGCGCTTCAAGCCGCTTTTTCTCACTTCCGCTGCCGCCTGGGCCTACGCTCTGGCGCAAGGGCTGGAACACCTGCATCCCGGTGCAGCCACGCCCGCTCCCCTTTCGATTTCCTCTCTCTGACTGCATCCCATGACCAAAGAAGAACTGATTGAAATGCATGGCATCGTGAACGAGGTCCTGCCCGATTCACGCTACCGCGTCACCCTCGAAAACGGCCACCAGCTCATTGCCTACACCGCCGGCAAGATGCGCAAGCACAGCATCCGCATCCTGGCAGGCGACCGCGTCTCGCTGGAGCTGTCGCCCTACGACATGGCCCGCGGCCGCATCACGTTCCGCTTCCTGGAACCGCGCAAGCCGGGCGGCCCCTCCGCTCCGGGCCCACGCCGCCGGTACTGATCTGCGCACGCGGCATGCCTGTCCGCAGACCATGCCCCGCTGATAAAATCAGCACTTCCCCCCAGGAGCCGCCCACAGCGGCTCCTGCCGTTTCAGACTCCCCTTCTTCCGCGCCGTGTCCTCCTTCGCCTCCGAAACCCGCCGCCGCCGCACCTTCGCGATCATCTCCCACCCCGACGCCGGCAAGACCACGCTGACCGAGAAACTGCTGCTGTTCTCCGGCGCGATCCAGATTGCCGGCGCCGTCAAGGGCCGCAAGGCCAGCCGCCACGCCACCAGCGACTGGATGGAGATCGAGAAGCAGCGCGGCATCTCGGTGGCATCGAGCGTGATGCAGATGGTCTACCGCGACCATGTCATCAACCTGCTCGACACGCCCGGACACAAGGACTTCAGCGAGGACACCTACCGCGTGCTCACGGCCGTGGACTCAGCCCTCATGGTGATCGACGCGGCCAACGGCGTGGAAGCCCAGACCCGCCGCCTGATCGAGGTGTGTCGCCAGCGCGACACACCCATCATCACCTTTGTCAACAAGATGGACCGCGAAGTGCGCGATCCGCTCGACATCCTCGACGAGGTGGAGCGCGAGCTGGGCATGCCCTGCGTGCCCATGACCTGGCCGGTGGGTCAGGGCAAGACGTTCGGCGGCATCATCAACCTGCGCACCCGGGCCATGACGGTGTTCGAGTCGGGCAGCGAGCGCCGCCCGCAGGACTTCGAGACCATCCCGCTGACCGAGCGCGACACCCTGATCGCCCGCTTCGGCCAGGCCTTTCTGGACGCCGAGGAAAGCATGGAGCTCGCTACCGGCGCCTCGCCGGAATGGGACCATGCCGCCTTTCTGGCCGGTCGCCAGACGCCCGTGTTCTTCGGCTCCGGGGTCAACAACTTCGGGGTGATGGAAGTGCTCGACGCGCTCGTCGATCTGGCCCCGCCACCCCAGCCCCGGGTCAGCCACGTGCTGGTCAACCGCCAGATGCAGGACAAGGAAATCCAGCCGGAAAACCCGACCTTTGCCGGCGTGGTCTTCAAGGTGCAGGCCAACATGGACGCCAACCACCGCGACCGCATCGCCTTCGTGCGCATGGCCAGCGGCAAGTACACCCCGGGCATGAAGCTCAGGGTACAGCGCACCGGCAAGGAGCTGCGCCCCACCAGCGTGGTCACTTTCCTGAGCCAGCGCCGCGAAGCCGTGGACGAGGCCTATGCGGGCGACATCATCGGCTTCACCACGCATGGCGGGGTGCAGCTCGGCGACACCATCACCGATGGCGCCAACCTGCAGTTCACCGGCCTGCCCTTCTTTGCGCCGGAAATGTTCATGACCGTGGTGCTCAGGAATCCGTTGCGGACCAAGCAGCTCCAGCAGGGGCTGGCCCAGCTCGGCGAGGAAGGTGCCATCCAGGTCTTCAAGCCCGACATGGGCGGCAACATGCTGCTCGGTGCCGTGGGACAGCTGCAGTTCGAAGTGGTGCAGCACCGGCTCAAGACCGAGTACGACTGCGACGTGCGCCTCGAAGGATGCCAGTACACCGGCGCGCGCTGGATCTCCGCCGACACACCGCAGGATCTGCGCGCCTTCACCGACGCCTACCCCACCCGCATGGCCCACGATGCGGCCGATGCGCTGGCCTACCTGTGCACCAGCCCCTATGACGTGCGGCTGGCACAGGAGCGCTTCCCGCGCATCCACTTCCACCCGCTGCGCGAACACGCGGGGCTGACGCTCGACAGCGCCCACTGAGAGACGGATACGTGCACAGGCCCCGGACGTGTCGCGTACGGGCCGCGTTTCCCTGCCCGACAGGACTGCAGTCTGTCGGGCAATGGCACAATGGGTACAGACCCTGCCGTGTCCGGCTCCACAGAGAGTGCAGACGGAGCAGGCACATGCCCCTCATCACAGCGACTGACAAAGGAGTCCCATGTCCCTCACCGTGATCCTTCTCTTTCTGGTGGCACTGACCCTGCTGGGCATCGTGGCGCTCTACAACCAGCTGGCACGCCTGCGCAATGCCACTGCCAACGCCCGCGCGCAGATCGACGTGCAGCTCAAGCGCCGCTACGACCTGATCCCCAATCTGGTCGAGGTGGCGCGCAAGTACATGGCGCACGAGCGCGAGACACTGGAAGCAGTTACCGCTGCGCGCAATGCCGCCAGCGATGCCCGTCAGGCACTTCAGCGTCAGCCTGCCAGCGCGCAGGCCGCTGCCGCGCTGGGTCAGACGGAGGCCCTGCTGCAGGGGCGCTACACCCAGCTGCTCGCCGTGGCCGAAGCCTATCCCGAGCTCAAGGCCGACCAGACCATGCGCGACCTCGCCGAAGAGATCACCCATACCGAAAACACAGTGGGCTTTGCGCGCCAGGCCTACAACGACAGCGTGCTGGACTACAACAATGCCGTGGTGCAGTTTCCGAGCACGGTGGTGGCCAGGCTGTTCGGCTTTGTGCTGCTGCCGATGCTCGAAAGCATCCAGCGGCCCGAAGAACGCGATGCGCCCCGGGTGAACTTCTCCGGCTCCTCTGTCTGAGCCCGCTCGGGCAGAGGTCGGAGTCCGCATACCGCCATGCGTTTTCTGGAACACCAGCGCAGTGCCCGGCAGGCCACCAGCCGCCTGCTGCTGGCGTTCGGACTCACGGTGCTGCTGCTGTTGACGGCGGTCAACGGGGGGCTGATGCTGGTGTGGTGGGCGCTGTCGCACCTGCTGCACAGCCGCCAGACCTATCTGCCGCCCTTCTTCTTCCAGGTCAATACCGGGCTCGTGCTGCTGTTCGTGTTCGGGGGATGGTGGATCGAGAGCAGCAACCTCTCCCGGGGAGGGGCAGCCATTGCACGCCGCTGCGGCGCACGCGAGCTGCTGCTCGATGACCAGCACCCGACAGAAGTCCGGCTGCGCAACACCGTGCACGAGATGACGGTGGCGGCCGGCATGCCGATGCCGGCGGTGATGGTGTTGCCGCGCCAGTGGGCCATCAATGCCTTTGCGGCTGGGCTCGAACCACGCCAGGCCGCCATTGCCGTCACCGACGGTGCCCTCGACGCCCTGACCCGCGAGGAACTGCAGGGACTGGTGGCCCACGAGCTGAGCCACATTGCCGAGGGGGATACCCGCCTCAATACCCGGCTTGCGGGCATGGTGTTCGGGCTGGAGATGGTGTTTCGCTTCGGACAGGCGCTGGCCCAGATCCGTGCCGACGAACGGGGCAGCGCGATGCGGGCGCTGTTTGGCCTGCCGGTGATGATCGTGGGATCGGCCGGTTGGGTGGCCGGGCGGCTGCTGTGTGCGGCAGTTTCCCGGCAGCGGGAATTTCTGGCGGACGCACGCGCCGTGCAGTGGACCCGCAACCCTGCCGGGCTCGGCGGGGTGCTGCTCAAGATCAGCTCGCAGCAATTCCGTCAGCAGGATGGGGCATCGCCTTTCGTGGAGGACGATGCGGACGACGACACCCTGTGGGATGTGGACGCCTACATGCGCCAGCAGCCCATGATCACGCACATGCTGCTGGCCGAGCCGCTCACGCAGGGCTGGCAGCACAGGCTCGAACACTGGTTCAGCAGCCACCCCCCGCTCGACGAACGCATCCGCCGCATCTACGGCTACATGCCCGCCTGAGACGTCCCGCCAGCAACGGCATCAGGCCAGCCCGACCAGCTCCAGATAGGCCCTGCGGGTGACGGGACCGACGTGCTCCACCACCTGCCGCCAGGGAGTCTGGTGCCGGATTTCCATGCGGGCACTGGCCACGGCCCGGGAGCGGCAATACCAGTGGCAGGTGTGCTGCATCAGAAGCATTTCGGCCGTCATGGTGTAGGCCTGTGCCTTGCGCTGGGCCGCGGTGTCCGTATCGGCATGGGTGGAGGCGACCCGCAGCCCCTGGGCGTGCAGCTCGAAGAGACGGCGCACGTCGAACCCCTGCCCCGGCAGCAGGAGATCGAGTCCCGGCACGCCCCAGGGGGAGACGCGCGCATCGCTCTCGCCCACCTGGGCAAACTCCCGTGCAAAGCGGTCGAACTGGCTGCACAGGGCAGCCTCCACGGGTTCCAGCCGCCGCCAGAGCTGCATCTGCCGCTCGGGATCGTGCTCGCCTGCCGCACGCAAGTAGCCGTTGATGAGGGACTCCATGAGCTTCTCGATCTCGTAGTGCTGCAGATGGCCTGCCAGGATTGCCACACGCTTGCGCTGAAAATGCCCTCGCGCCATCCATATCCCCACCAGCAGCAGGCCCAGACTCCAGTGATCCATGCGTTCCCGTTTTGTGTATGCGTTGATCGAACCGGCTAGTGTAGGCCTGTTCGCGGCCCATCCTCGACCTGCCCCCATCCGATGCGTGCTCCGGCTCTGCGAACCGCACAAAAAAGCCGCAGGCACCGGGAAAGGCCTGCGGCAAGCCGGAGGAGGACGCTCAGGCCTCCCCGGCAGAGGTGTGGAGACTTGCCCCCATGCAAGGCCATGAAGGGCGGCAGGTGCGTGCGTCAGAGCCGTGCGATACGGGCCGGAATGCCGTTGCGCACGGCGGTGCCGGAGACGGCATCGACCCACACCACGCCACTTCCCCGGGTGGGATCGGCCAGACCCAGTTCGTTGACGCACACGCCGGCACCGAGATCGGGGCGGTCGGGCTGACGCTCGTGGCCGAGCACGTGGGCACGGGCACCGAGCTCGCGGTGGCCAAAGCCGTGCTCGATGGCCATGGTGCCGGGCACTACGCTCTCATGCACGATCACCGTGCATTTCACCGCTCCTGCCGGCGTCTGCAGGCGCGCCTGGTCTCCGGTGCGCAGCCCGGCCCTGCGGGCATCGACGGGGTGGACGATGACCGGGTTTTCCGGATGCACGCGGGTGATCTTGGTGGCAATGCTGTAGGAGTTCTGCAGGGCGGACTTGAAGTTCACGATCAGCAGCGGCCATTCCTGCTGGGTATAGATCTGGCGCAGCGGAGTGCCATCGGCAAACGAAGGGGGAACCCAGGTGGCGCAGCCGCTGTGGCGCTTGCCGTTGAGGCTGTTGCGCGAGGTGCCAAGCTGGTCGTTCCAGAGCCACAGGGGCTTGTCGAAGCGCCAGGTCTGCCAGTCGGCGCGTTCCTCGTCATGGGACTGGCCAGCAGGCTGATAGCGGCCGCCACGGGTGTAGAGAAACGCGACCTTGCGCCACTCGTCTTCCTTGAGGCTGGCATGCAGGAGAGGGGCGATCCGGTCGACGCCGGAGAGATGGATGTCCTCGTCGGTGGCATCTCCCACAGGCTGCTTGCCGCCAAAGGCAATGTTGGCGCCTGCACGCAGATACCAGTGTTCGGGACGTTCGAGCGGCAGGGGGTGGCCCTGAGCGTCGCTCATGCCCTGCGGGCCGAAGCCGGGCAGGTGCATCCTGCGGGCCAGAGCCAGCAGGAAGGTTTCCACCCCGATTGGCTGACCGTCGGGGGTCTTGGCGGCGCGGGGCTCCACCACGGGCCAGCGCGCCACCATGCACTTGGTGGACACGCCACTCCAGGGCGCCACGAAGCCCCAGCTCTCGTACATGATGCTGTCGGGCACGATGTAATCGGCAAAGGCGTTGCTCTCGTTGATGAGCGGATCCATCGAGATGATGAGCGGAATGCGCCGGGGATCGGCGAGCGGCTTCTCGATGAGGGTGCGCAGCCCCGGCACCCCATACATCGGGTTGCAGCTCCACAGCATCAGCGCCTTGAGCCCATAGGGATAGCCGTTCATGGCGGCGGTGAGCCATTCGGTGGCGAGTCCCGAGGCGTTGGGGAACCACTGGTCGCGGGCAGGATAGGGGTTCTGGCCCGCTTCCTTGCGACGCTTGAATTCGCTGGTTTTCTCATAGGGCGCGTTGCGGCCCAGGGGTATGCCACGGGGCTTGATCTGCCCCGGGAAGGTCGAGAGGTTGTAGCGGGGGCCTTCCTCTGCGTACTTGAAGCCCCCCGCGCCGTAGGCCCATCCACCCTGGTAGTTGAGGTTGCCGATGAGGGCGTTGAGCGTCATGAGCGCATAGGCAGCATAGAAGCCGTTGCTGCCCATCATGCCGCCGTGGCTGACGACGCAGGCCTTGCGCCCGTGGCTGGTGAGCTCGCGCGCCAAGGCGGTGATGATGTCCTGCGGGATGCCGGTGATCTGGCTCGCCTCGGCCACGGACATCTTCTGTGCCGACGCCCGGAGCAGCTGCAGCGAAGTCTTCATCTCGACCGGCTTGCCCGCCACAGCCACAGGTGCCGTCACGGCCAGCGGGGCCGGCCCCATGAAGGTGGCGGCATCGGCAGGCAGTCCGTCGGCGCCCAGCACGTAATAGGGGTCCTGTTCCTTGTAGCGATCCTCCTCGGCGAGCTGCACGGTGCCGAGATCGGTGCCGCGCAGGAAGTGGCCCTTGCGCGGATGGCCTTCCTGGGTGATGACGAGCCAGGTGGCGTTGGTGAACGAAGGCTCGCCGGCGGCCTGCGCGCTGGCGAGGTTGGCATGGGCCAGATAGTCGCTGTTGATGCGGTCGTTGTCGAACATCCAGCGCATGATGCCCATGGCCAGCGCCCCATCGGTATTGGGACGGATGGGCACCCAGTGGCTGCGAGTGGGCACGGCGCGGTTGTCGGCATTGGTGAGCACCGGGTCGATCACCACGTAGTCCAGCTGGCCCTCGGTGCGGGCCTTGGCCAGCAGCGTGCCGGTGCGCTTGAACGGATTGCCGGCATTGGCCGGTGCCGTTCCGACGAACATGGCGAACTCGGCGCTGGGAATGTCCACCCGGGCGTGCGGCATCGCCTTGAAATCGCCAAACAGTGCTCCTGATCCCGAACGATAGGCCCCCCCGCAGTACGAGCCGTGCTGCACGTAGTTGAGACTGCCATAGGACTGGTTGATGAAGCGGCGCACGAAGGACACCCGCCCCTCCTCCACGCTCGACATCAGGGCCACCTGGTTCACGCGGGGCCCCAGCTCGGGGGCCTGCGGGTCGATGGGCGTGTGCAGGTCCCGCAGGGCGGCAAGACCATCCACATGGCCTTCGCCGAAGAGATCGCCCCCATCGGTCACTTCACGCACCAGCTGCTCGAAGCTGATGGGTTCCCAGCGACCGGAATTGCGCGGCCCCACCCGTTTGAGCGGGGTGAGCACGCGGAAGGGGGAGTCCATCTGGTCCATGGCCGCATTGCCACGTCCGCAGGCCGTGGAGCGCCCGTCGAGCCCCTGGTCGCGAAAGCGCGACAGACTCACGAAACTTTCCTTGACCGATGCCTTCATGGGCAGATGGGGGTTGGTCGACAGCGGGTTGTAGGGGTTGCCCGTCACCCGCAGCACCTTGCCGGTTTCCTTGTCGACCCGAACCCGCACTCCGCAGATGGTGGTGCAGCCCAGACAGGCGGTGTAGCTGACCTGCTGGCGCGGATTGAGCCTGAGGGCGCCCGTGGCGGGATCGACGGTGAATTCGGGCTCCGGAGCGCGTCCGGCAATGTGGTCACGCTCGGGCTGCTTGTGCAGCAGGCCGTCGGCCATGCGTTCGAGCGTTTCGGAAAAACCGGCTCCGAAGGCAGCCAGCCCACCGGCAGCGATCAGGTCGCGGCGTTCGATCTTTTTCATGAGAAAACTCCTACTTGTTCCAGTCCATGCAGGCGGTGGTTCAGACCTGCCCAGGGGTGGCCCGGCCTACCCGATCCAGTGGCAGCACATTCGTCACCACGATGAAGATGAACACCCACAGCCCTGCCGTCCCGACGATCCCGAGCAGGCCGTCCGGGCCGAGCGGGAGCTGGTAGCTGTAGTAGCCGGCACCGGTCTTGGGCACTTCCTGGCCTCCGATGAAGATGGCCCAGCGCACCATCCAGGCCGAATGCAGGGCCAGCAGCCCGATGAGCAGGCTGGCATCGGGATGCTTCCACCCCAGCCACCAGGCCAGCCCCGTGGCACCCACTGCCCAGATCGCCACGGTCTGCCAGTTCTGCGATGGCCCAACCTCTCGCAGCGCCTCGGCATCGTTGGCAGACAGCCCCGTCATGCCCAGCACCAGCCACACCAGTCCCACCCCCAGCGAAGCCAGCAGTAGCCAGGCCACGCCCCATGCCATGCGCCGGTTGAGAGCAGCATCGTGTCGGGACGGCCCAAAGCGGTTGAGCAGCATCACGAGCCCCAGCGCCCCCGCCACGGCCGTGAGGAAGAACTGCACCGGCAGCAGCGGCGTGTGCCACAGGGGCCGTGCCCGCACGGCCATCACTTCCGCTCCCGTATACACCGCCACCAGCACCGCACCCACCAGGGTCAGCAGCGCCGCCATGAGCAGCGGGCCACGGCTTTCATGTCCGCCCACTGCCAGCCAGCGGGCAGCCCAGGCAAACCGGCCCCGGGCGTCGGCGTGCTGCTGCAGCAGCGGCCGGAACGCCAGCCATGCGTAGAGCAGCAGCCCCATGAGATAGACCGGAATGAAGAACGACCCCCACGACATCCACGAGGAAGGCGTGAAATAGGCGTAAAAATGCCAGAACCGCCCCGGCTGGTGCAGGTCCGAGAGCAGGGCCACCGGCGCACACAGCCCGCAGACCAGCGCAGCCAGCAGCGCCAGCCGCGAAGGCACCTGCCAGCCCGGCCGGCGGAAAGCCACCCCCGGCAGGGACAAGAGATAGGCCCCATACGACAGCCCGATCAGAAAGAAATATTGCACCGCCCAGGGCAGCCATGCCACTGCGCGCGTCACGTTGACGGTTTCGACGATCGTGTTCATCTCGACATCTCCTCGTTCTCACGCGTGGGCGCGGGGCTTCCACAGCGTGCCCTCGCCCTCGACCTTGCCCTCGAACCGCTCATCGAGCCCGATGTAGAACACCTGCGGGTGGGTTTCCATCTCGGGCTTGAGCACCTTGAGGCGATCCCGGTTGGCATCGAGCGTGCGACGCAGTTCGCCATGAGCGTCATTGAGATCGCCGAACATGCGTGCCCCGCCTACACAGGTTTCCACACAGGCCGGCAGCAGCCCTGCCTCGACGCGGTGCACACAGAACGTGCACTTGTCGGCCTTGTTGGTGTCGTGGTTGATGAAGCGCGCGTCGTACGGGCAGGCCTGCACGCAGTAGGCACAGCCCACGCAGCGGTCGCTGTTGACCACCACGATGCCGTCCGGGCGCTTGTAGGTCGCCCCCACCGGACACACCGGAATGCAGGGTGGGTTCTCGCAGTGGTTGCACAGGCGCGGCAGCACATAGGTGCCGGCCGGCTGCCGCGCCGGGGCATCGGTGAGCTTCACGCTGTAGGTCGACACGATGGTGCGAAAGCTGCCCTCCGGCACCACGTTCTCCTGGATGCAGGCCACGGTACACGCCTGACAGCCGATGCACTTGCGCACATCGACCAGCATGGCCCAGTGGTGCCTGGCCGTGGGCGCAGCCTGCAGGGCGGGAGCTGCCACGGCGGCCGCCGTCACCACCGGAATGCCGCGCAGAAAGCTGCGGCGCGAGGCCACGCGCGCATTCTCCTCGCCGCGCGGCACGCATTCCGCGGCATGGTCTGGGGTGAGCTGGTGCATGAAAGATCCTCCGTCGTGTTCAAAACCTTGCCCCGACTGTAGGAATCTCCCTGCCCCTGCCGCATCTGCGCTAGTTCCCATCGGAATAGACGGTTTTCCCTATTCCGCCGCAGTATCGACATGCTTGTTGCGCCAGATCAAACCCGCGTCCTCCGCCTGCGCCGCCCTTTTGCCCCTGCCAGCGGCACAGGGAACGGCGCCAGCAGCGCCCCTCCTCCTAGAATCGCCTTCATGCTCCCCCTTCTTTTTGGCTGCTGCATGGCCTGGCTTCTGTCGCTCCGGTGCGATCCGCATCCTGTGCCCCTCGCATGGCAGCGCCTGGGCGTGGCGGCTCTGCTCGTCCTCACGGGGTGCCTGGCGCAGGCGGCGGTCCCGGCTTCCGCGCCGACCGAGCAGCGCCCCGAGGTACGCATCGGTGTGCTGGCCTTCACGCGCAGCGAGCCCCCACAGGACTGGAGCCCGGTGGCACGCTACCTGAACCATGCCCTGCCCCGTTATCACTTCGTGCTGCTGCCCTTGGACCACGAGGGCCTGACCCGTGCCGTCCGCGCCGGCACGCTGCAGTTCGTGCTCACCAACCCAGGTCAGTACGTGGAGCTCGAAAGCAGCTACGGCGTCACCCGCCTGCTCACGCTCGACACCTCGCGCGGCAGCGCCTCCCCCAGTCCCCGCACCGGCACCATCGGCTCCGCTGTCGTGGTCCGCCGGGAGGCCCGGGGCCTGCAGCGGCTCGAAGACCTGCGCCATCTCACCGTCGCCATCGTCGGCACCGAAGCCTTCTCGGGCTACCAGATCCTGGCCGGAGCGCTCCAGCCACTGGACATCACCCTGTCCGAGGAGGACACCCTCCTGTCCACCGGCCTGCCCATGGAGCGCGTGGCCGAAGCCGTGCTGAGCGGCCGCGCCGATGCCGGCGTGCTGCGCACCTGCCTGCTCGAATCCCACCCCGAGTGGCAGAGCCGCCTGCGCGTGGTCGCCCCACAGACCCTGCCGGGCTCGCACTGCGCCACCTCCACCCCGCTGTACCCGGACTGGCCCATCGCCACCCTGCGCAGCACACCCCAGCCCCTGGCGCGCGCCGTCACTGCCAGCCTGCTCGGCATGGAAGCCCCCCGCGACGGACTCAGCTTCACCGTCCCCTCCGATTACCAGTCGGTGCATGAACTGTTCCGCACCCTGCACATCGGCCCCTATGCGCGCCTGCCGGAACCCACCCTGCTGAGCCTCGCTCGCCGCTACTGGCCCTGGCTTGCTGCCCTGCTCGCGCTGGTGTGCGGCTGGATTCTCTACACCGTCCATGTCGAACACCTCATCCACCTGCGCACAGCCGCCCTGCGCCATGCCCTCGACGCACGCAAGGCCCTGGAGGAGCGCGTGCGCCAGAGCCAGGAACAGGCCGACCACCTGGCCCGCCTGTCCATGCTCGGTGAGCTCTCCGGCACGCTCGCCCACGAGCTCAACCAGCCCCTGGCCGCCATCGCCAACTACGCCCGCAGCCTGGTCCTGCGCGTCGACCACCACCGTCTCGACGACTCCGCCGTGCGCGAAGCGGCAGACGCCATGGCCGAGCAGGCCGAACGCGCGGGCGACATCATCGCCCGCATTCGCCACTTCGCCCGCAAGCGTCCCGGCAGCAGCACCCTGGCCTCGCCGTCGCAGATCGCGCGCGACTCCATCGCGCTGTTCTGCGGCATGCTGCCCCACCCACCGGCCATCCACATCGAAGACCACTTCCCCCCCGACCTGCGCGTGGAAGTCGACGCCCTGCACATCCAGCAGGTTCTCATCAACCTGCTCAAGAACGCCTACGACGTCACCCACCTGCTGCCCGCCGCCCACCAGACCCTCACCCTGCGCCTGTGGGCAGACGCCCGCCATGCCCACTTTGCGGTCATCGACGACGGCGAGCCGCTCGATGCCGACACACGGGCACATCTCTTCGAACCCTTCTTCACCACCAAACCGGAAGGCCTCGGCCTGGGACTCTCCATCTGCCGCGGCATCGCCGAGGCCCACGGCGGCCGGCTCGATGCCACCCCCGCAGACCCCCTCCCCGGCAGCCGGGGCATGCGCTTCACCCTGAGCCTGCCCCTGCCTTCCCTGCCGGACACCCCCGACACGCCGCCCTCTCCCGCCCCGGATTCCCGCCATGCATGACGTCTCCCTTCCTGCTCCCGACTGGCACCTGCACGTCGTCGACGACGACGCGCCGTTCCGCCGCTCCCTGGTCTTCCTGCTGGAATCCATGGGCTGGCAGGTCACACCCCACGCCTCCGCAGCCGACTTTCTGGCCGCCTGCCCCTCGCCCCAGGACACATTCGGGTGTCTGCTGCTCGACATTCGCATGCCTCAGATGAGCGGCCTGGAGCTGCTCCGTGCCCTGGTGTCACGCGGCTGGAATCCCGAAGAAATCCCCGTCATCTTCCTCACCGGTCACGGAGACGTGGAACTGGCCGTGCAGGCCATGAAGCAGGGCGCCTTCGACTTTCTGGAAAAACCCTTCCGCGACCAGCATCTGCTCGACGTCATCGGTGCCGCCCTGCGCCAGCGCGCCGCAGCCCTGCACAGAGGCCGCCGCACGCGCCAGGCCCATGACGCCCTCACCCGGCTCTCCCCGCGCGAATCCGAAGTTGCCCGGCTCGTGGCCCGCGGCCTCCCCAACCGAGCCATCGCCCAGACGCTCGACATCAGCGAAAAGACCGTCCACATCCATCGCCAGCGCGTCATGGACAAGCTCGACATCGGCAGCGCTGCCGAACTGGCACGCATCATGTTCCACGCCGATCCCGAGGCCCTCGACGACTGACCACCCCTGTCACCCGGGCCCATCGCGATCTGCATACAATGGTCTGCAACATGGTGCCCTCTTCTGCCCCCCTCTCCCTCTCCGCCGGCCTCAATGCCGACCTGCACTGCCACTCCACGGTGTCCGACGGCACCCAGTCTCCGGAATGGCTAGCCCAGCATGCCCACGACAAGGGCGTGGAGCTCTGGGCGCTGACCGACCACGACGAAGTGGGCGGCATTGCCCGCGCCCGTGCCGCCGCCCTCGCGCTGGGCCTGCCCTTCCTTGCCGGCGTCGAAATCTCCATCACCTGGGCCGACAAAACCGTCCACATCGTGGGCCTCGGCGTGGACGAGCAAAACCCCACCCTGGTCGAAGGACTCCGACGCACCCGTGGCGGGCGCGAGGCCCGCGCCCGCGACATGGCTGCGCAGCTCGCCCAGGCAGGCATCCCCGGCGCCTTCGAGGGCGCCCTGCACTACGTGGGCAACCCCGACCTCATCTCCCGCTCGCACTTTGCCCGATTCCTCGTGGAGCGGGGCATCTGCAAGGACATGGGCGACGTCTTCCACCACTACCTGACCGAAGGCAAACCCGGCTTCGTGCCCCACCGCTGGGCCTCCCTCGAAGATGCCGTGGGCTGGATCCGTGGCGCAGGCGGCATCGCCGTCATCGCCCACCCTGCCCGCTATGGGTTCCCTCCCCTGCAGGAAGATGCGCTCTTCGACCAGTTTTGCGCGCTGGGCGGCGAAGGGGTGGAAGTCGTCACCGGCAGCCACACCCCCGACGAATGCCTGCGCTACCGCGACCGTGCCCTTGCAAGCCACCTGCTCGCCTCGCGCGGCAGCGATTTCCACTCCCCCCGCGAGAGCCGGCTCGACCTCGGCACGCTGCCCCCGCTCGATGCGCACCTCACTCCCGTGTGGCAGCGACTCGCCTCCCGCATCGCCCTGCCCGAAGGCCGGGTACTTGCCTGATCCCTCCTCTCCTTCTGCCCATGGCCCAGCTCTTCGAGATCCACCCCGACAATCCACAACCCCGGCTCCTGCGCCAGGCATGCGCCCTGCTCGACAAGGGCGAGGTACTTGCCGTGCCCACCGACTCGGGCTATGCCCTGGCCTGCCATCTCGACGACAAGTCCGCCGCCGACCGCCTGCGCCACATCCGCGGCCTCGACGACAAGCACCACCTCACCCTGCTCTGCCGGGATCTGAGCGAGCTTGCCAACTACGCCCGCGTGGACAATCGCCAGTACCGGCTGCTGCGACAGGGCACTCCGGGGCCCTACGCCTTCATCCTCGAAGCCTCCAAGGAAGTCCCGCGCCGGCTCAGCCACCCCTCGCGCAAGACCATCGGCCTGCGCGTGCCCGAACACCATGCCCTGCAGGCCCTGCTGGCCGAACACGGCGGCCCCTTGCTCGCCACCACCCTGCTGCTGCCCGACTCGGACGAAGCCTTCCACGACGCCGATTCCATCCTCGACGCACTCGACCATGAACTCGGCGGCGTGATCGACTCCGGCGCCTGCCCGCGCCAGGCCGTCACCGTGGTGGACCTCACCCCCATGGGCCACGGCGGTGCCCCCGAGCTCGTGCGAGAGGGCGCAGGCGACCCGGCACGTCTCGGCATGTAAACTCGGCAGGGCCTCTCTCCGGTACTGCACAGCACAGGCGCGCACCAGCGCCTGCCCCGACAAAGGCCGGCACCGAGGCCGCAGCAGGAATGCACCAGGCCGCTGCCCCCACCCTCATCGCCACGGCCTCCTTCCTGCCCCTTTCCCTTTTGCCACTCCTCCCCATGGACCTTGCCCAAACCATCCAGGCCATCACCCTCTACGCCATTCCGGTCCTGTTCGCCATCACGGTGCACGAAGCCGCCCATGGCTACGCCGCGCGCTACCTGGGCGACAACACCGCCTGGAACCTGGGGCGCGTCACCCTCAATCCCCTGCGGCACATCGACCCCATCGGCACCATCGCCATGCCGCTCGTCCTCTACCTGCTCACCGGAGGCGCCCTGCTGTTCGGCTACGCCAAACCGGTGCCCATCAATTTCGGCAAGCTGCGCAACCCCAAGCGCGACATGGTCTGGGTCGCCCTGGCGGGACCGGGCTCCAATCTGGCTCAGGCCATCCTCTGGGGCGCCGCACTGTACCTGTGTGCCGGACTGGGTCTTCATGAGCCCTTCGTTCTACAAATGTGCAAGGGCGGCATCCTGGTGAATGTGGTCATGTTCGTCTTCAACCTCTTTCCCATGCCCCCGCTCGACGGCGGACGCATCGTGGTAGGGCTCCTTCCTCCCCGTCTCGCCTGGCAGTATTCCAAGATCGAACCCTACGGCTTCTTCATCGTCATGGCTCTCGTGGTGACCGGCATCGCCTCGCGCCTGTGGATGTATCCGCTCATGAACCTGACCTATGCCGTGGTGGATTTGATACTGAGCCCGCTTTCCATATTGGTGCGCTGAGCCGGCGACTACACACTTTTGTATCAACATGAAAGTCGTATACGTCGCCAATTTGCCTGACAGCCCCACAATATGCACAAAGCACACGCATGCTGCCGGAGATGTAAACAGATTTGAAGCTATGATTACATCCATTCGTAATTGCATGCAGCTGCCCAGGCAGATTCGATTTACTCTTTCATCCGGCGCTTCCGACTGTTCCGGATTCTGGAAATATGTCGTTATTCATCGTTGAAGACCACCCCCTGTATCGCGAGGCACTCGCCAGTCTTGTCCGGCGTCTGCGCCCCGGCGAGGACATCGTGGAACTCGAACGCGTGGGCAGCATTCCAGAGGCCGTCAAGACCCATGGCCAACCGGAAGCCATTTGCCTGGACCTGACCCTCAGCGACACCCTCGGGTTCTCCGGCATCCGCGAGATCAAGCACCACTTCCCCATGACCACGCTGGTGGTCATCTCCGACCAGGCTGCCGAGGAATGCGAAAGTCTCTGCCTCGAAGCCGGAGCTGATGCCTACATCTCCAAGCTTGTCGATACCCGCGATCTGTATGCAGCCCTGCGTACCATGCTGCTGCCCGACAGCACGATCGAAGAAAACGATCTCGCCAACAGCAAACTCTCCAAGCGCCAGACCCAGCTGCTCGCCGCCCTCGAAGAAGGCCTGAGCAACCGCGACATCGCCGAACGCCTCGGCATCAGCGAGCACACCGTCAAGGTGCACCTCTGGCGCCTCTTCCGCCGTCTGGGCGTCAAGAGCCGCACGCAGGCCATCCACATCGCACGCGCCAACGGCCTGATCAAGGCCTGACGCCATATATTCATCCTCCCAGGAGCCTTGCACAGGCTCCTTTTTCATGCCTGAATAATCCCTTCACCCCCCTGAATCGCCGAGAGGGAATAGCATGCTCGTTTGATTATGTCGCATAGAATCGTTGCATTTTCAGAGCCCCTCTTGCACATCGAAAGTGTTTTGTCCATTCACCAAATGGATAATAAAAACACGAATAATCTTTCATAGTATTTAATACATTCACAATACAAGCATCTTTCGTCTGTACCCTCCCTGTTCCGCAGGATGCCCCTGAAGCATGCGGAGCCACCCCTGCCGTGCAGACCGGAACTCCACCCCTCTCCCGCCTTCCGCCCTTTTTCCCGACATGCTGCGCGACCGGCTCGTTACCCTGTTCACTCCCGACCTGCGCGGCCCCATGCGCTATGCGCTCGATCGGCGCACCTTCTGGTACAGCCACTACCTGTCCACGGGGCTGCGCACGAGCAGCGGCATTCTGGCAGTGGCCCTGCCCGCGCTGTGGCTGCTGCCTCTCGGGCTGGCACTGGCCATGGCTTTCGGAGCCTCCTGCCTTGCCCTCGTCGACCAGACCGGCCCCCTGCGCAGCAAGATGCGCGAACTGGCCGTCTCGCTGCTGCTCAATACCCTGGCCTCGTGCGCAGTGGGTCTGCTCCAGCCGCATCCTCTCGCCCAGGATGCCGTCACCCTGCTGCTGACCTTTGCCTCGGCCTTCGTGCTGCTCTATGGCAAGCGCGCCATGCCGATCCAGTTTTCCATGCTGCTGGCCATGACGCTGTCGATCGCCCATGGCGGTACCCCCCACGAGGCGCTGCGCACCTCCGCGGCCTTCCTGCTCGGCAGCATCCTGTATTTCGCCTATGCCATGGCTGTCTCCACCCGCCAGCGCCACCGCGTCAAGCAGCAGGTGCTCGCCGAATGCCTGTTCGAGCTGGCACGCTATCTCGACATCAAGGCTGGTTTCTACGATCCAGCCACCGATCTCGACAGCCAGTACACCGCCCTCATCCGCCAGCAGGTGGTGCTGGCCGAGAAGCAGCAGGCCGCCCGCGACATGGTGCTGCAGCCCCAGCAGGATCCGGGCGACGACCGTCTCATCCAGATCCATCTGGGCATGCTCGACCTGTATGAGCAGGTGATGTCCACCCACACCGATTACGCCGCCCTGCGCTTCTACTTTGGCCAGGGCGATGTGCTGATCTTCCTGCGTGACATGGTGCTCAAGACCATGCGCGATCTCGAAGCCATCGCCTATGCCCTCACCCGCGACCGCATGTCGTCCAGCCCGGTACGCTACGCAGCCGAACAGCGTGCCCTGGAGTACGAACTGCACCTGCTCTCCCAGCAGGTGCAGGCCCACACCATGCCTGCCGAGGCGCTCACGCAGCTGCGCTCGGCCTTCGTCAAGATCGGCGACATCGTCCGCTGCATCGGGGAACTGCACGCCGCCACGCGGCTGCAGAAGGTGGACCTCCCCGCGCTCGACCTCCGGCTTTTCGTCTCCCGCCCACGCCTGGGCCGCACCCTGCTGCTCGACAACCTCAGCCTGCAATCCCCCATCTGTCGCTATGCCCTGCGCATCACCCTGGCCATGGCCACCGCGCTCGTCATCGGCGACTTGCTGCCCTATGCCTCGCACGCGTACTGGATCATGCTCACCATCGTGATCATCATGAAACCCAGCTACGCCCTGACCCGGGAACGTCGTGCCAAGCGCATGCTCGGTACCGTGCTGGGCTGCGCGCTTGCGGGTGTGGTGCTGTGGTGGGTGCGAAGCCCAGTGGCGCTGCTGGTCATTCTGTACCTGTCGCTCACCACCTCGGCCACCTTTGTGCAGATCCGCTATCTCTACACGGCCACCGCCGCCACGCTCACCGTCATGATCCTGCTGCACTTCATCGACCATGGCGGCAGTGCCGGCATTGCCGTGGAGCGGCTGGCCGACACAGGCATCGGCGTGCTCATCGCCAGCATCTTCAGCTTCGTGCTTCCCAACTGGGAACGCCAGGCCCTGCCCTCCCTGCTGCGCCGCATGCTCGGCAGCGCGCGCCTCTATCTGGACGAGAGTCGTGGCCTGCTGCTCGACCACCCCATGGACGACGAAAACTACCGTCTGGCCCGCAAGAGCTTCCTGGACCAGATCGCCGGTGTCAATGCCGCACTGCTGCGCATGCTCGAAGAGCCCCGCCATCGGCAGCATGGTGTGCGGCAGATCAATCAGCTGCTGGTGCGCACCTACCTCATCACGTCCCACGTTGCGGCACTGCGCATGATGCTGCGCCGACACCCCGAACTTCCGCAACAGGAAAGCTACCGCACCGAGCTGTCTGCCGCCATGGACCTGGCGACCCAGGCACTGACCGAGGCCTGCACCACGCTGCAGGGAGCCTCCCAGACAGCTTCAGGGGCCACGTCCCCCTCCTCACCTGCAGAAATGGCCTTCACCGCCGACGCGCTGCCCGGCAGCAGCGAACATCTGCGCAGAGTGCTCCAGCAGCGCATTCGCTCCCTGCAGACTGACGCCCTGAGCCTGATTCCGCTGGCGGCAAGAGCCTCACGGGTACTCCAGGGTCCCGCATCCACCACCGCGCCCCCATCGGCCTGAGCACGGCCCACTCCGCCAGCCCCCTGGACTCAGATGGGCATGGCCACGAGATCGTGTCCCTCGGCCGCCACGATGCGGGCCTGGGTGAACTGCCCGACCTTGAGGATCTTGCTGATCTTCTGCGGAGGCAGCAGGCGCACGATGCCGTCGATTTCCGGTGCATCGGCATAGCTGCGGCCCACCGCCCCCTTCTTGCCCTGATTCGGGGCGCTGTCCACCAGCACCTGCATGGTCATGCCCACGCGCTCGCGCAGCTTGGCAGCCGATACCTCTTCCGCCACTTCCATGAAGCGGGCACGCCGCGCCTCCCGTTCGGCATCGGGCAGTGCACCCGGCAGGTCATTGGCCGCTGCACCCTCGACCGGGCTGTAGGCAAAGCAGCCGGCCCGGTCAATGCGCGCCTCCCGCACGAAATCGAGCAGATGGGCGAACTCCTCTTCCGTCTCCCCCGGAAAACCGGCAATGAAGGTGCTGCGCACGACCAGCTCGGGGCACAGCTCCCGCCACTTCTGGAGACGCTCCAGGTTGCGTTCGCCGCTCGCAGGACGCTTCATGCGCCGCAGCACCTCCGGATGGCTGTGCTGGAATGGCACATCCAGATAAGGCAGCACCAGGCCCTGCGCCATCAGCGGAATGATCTCGTCCACGCTCGGATAGGGATACACATAGTGCAGCCGGACCCAGGCTCCGTGCCGCTGTGCCAGCTCGCCGAGCGCCTGCACCAGCTCGAACGTCCGCGTGCGCACGGGTCGACCGTTCCAGAAGCCGGTGCGGTATTTCACATCCACGCCATAGGCAGACGTGTCCTGGCTCACCACCAGCAATTCCTTGACACCCCCTTCAAAAAGGGCCTCCGCCTCGCGCAGCACATCTCCCACGGGACGGCTCACCAGGTCTCCGCGCATGCTTGGAATGATGCAGAACGTGCAGCGATGGTTGCAGCCCTCGCTGATCTTCAGGTAGGCATAGTGTTTGGGAGTGAGCTTGACGCCTGCCACCCCAAAGCCCCCCGGCACGAGATCCATGAAGGGATCATGCGGCTTGGGCAGATGCTGGTGCACGGCCTCCATCACTTCCTGCGTGGCATGCGGGCCCGTGACGGCCAGCACGCTGGGATGGATTTCCCGCACCAGATTGTCCCCGACATGCCCCGCCTTGGCGCCCAGACATCCCGTCACGATCACCTTGCCGTTTTCCGACAGGGCCTCGCCTATGGTGTCCAGACTTTCCTTGACGGCATCATCGATGAAACCGCAGGTGTTCACGATCACCAGATCGGCGCCTGCAAAGGTCTTGCTGGTTTCGTAGCCTTCGGCAGAAAGCTGGGTCAGAATGAGCTCGGAATCGGTCAGTGCCTTGGGGCAGCCCAGGCTCACAAAACCGATCTTGGGGGTAGAAGATACTTGCGGTGCAGTCATGGGGCGCTATTGTCGCAGCTTGCAGCCCGGCACGCATCTGCCCCGCTGCACCCCCTTGTGGTGCCCGCGCCGCAGCACCTGCCCGGTCAGCGCTTGGGCTGGAAGGCCGCCAGCCACTGCTGCAGGCTCTTCTGGTATTGCCGCTGCATCTGGTCCTGCATCTGCTGCATGCCCTGCATGGGCATGTGCATCATCTTCTGCCATGCATCGCGCCCCCCGAACCCGGGCGCCATCTCCATCATCTTCTTCTGCATGTCGGCAAAAGCCTGGATATTGCTCTCCAGACTGGCTCCGAAGAATCCCTGCATGGTGTGTCCATAGAACCGGATCAGATTGGCAAGCACTGTCTCGCTGAACAGCGGACTGCCCCCAGCCTCCTCCTCCAGAATGATCTGCAGCAGAATGCTGCGGGTGAGGTCATCCTGCGTCTTGGCGTCACGCACCACAAAGGGGATCCCCGCCATCACCAGCGCCTTGATCTCGGCGAGCGTCACGTAGCTGGAGGTCTCGGTGTCGTACATCCGGCGGTTCGGGTACTTCTTGATGATCCGGAGGTGTCCTTCGTCCACGCTCTTGGGCTGATCGGCTTCTGCCTGCTCGGGCAGAGAGGTGGAGGGGGTCTTGCTGGAGGTGGTCGCCATATACTTCTCGTGGATCGTGCGGTGCCCGGAAATGAGGGGGTGTCTCCCTCGCTGTGTGTGCCGATTATGCCCTGATCCCCTTCTGCCCTCCTCTTCCTGCTCCTGACCATGCGCTCTCGCCAAGAAGCTCTCACACCCGTCGATGATCGGGCCCTGTCCCTGGCTGCCTCCCTGTTCGCTCATGCCCATCAGGGCGCCCTCGCCTTTCTGTCTCCTTCCAACGGCTGGCCCCAGGTGAGCCGGGTGGCCGTGGGCCGGGATGCCGAGGGCATTCCCCTCATCCTGATCTCCGGCCTGTCCGCGCATTTCGCCGCACTGTCGCATGACCCGCGCTGCTGCCTGCTTCTGGGAGAATCCGGCAGCGGGGACCCTCTGGCGCACCCCCGCATCAGCGTCGACTGCCGTGCCGTGCGCATCCCGGATGTGGACAAGCCCATCCACCGCGACGCCTTCGTGGCCTGGCAGCCCAAGGCAGCCCTCTATGTCGACTTTGCCGACTTCGCCTTCTGGCGCCTGACACCCGAATCCGCGAGCCTCAACGGCGGCTTCGGCAAGGCGCACGCCCTTGACGCCAGTACCCTGCAGGGCATCCTGCGCACAGCCCTCGCGCTCGCCTCCGCTCCGCCCCAGTCCTGAGGAGCAAGAAGACCCGTGGGGACAACGACACATGCCCCACGGATCGGGCAGGATATGCTGTTACAAGCTGTATCAATCCCGGGGTTCTGCATTACCATCCCGTCCATGAACAGATCGAGCCCCCCTGGTCGCCGGGAGACGCGTCCTCCCCATTCCGAAATCCTGCCCCGTCATCCGTCCCCGCAACTGCGTCCTCCGGGCGCTCCCGTGGTCACCGTTCCCACCGATCCGGTACTCGAAGCACGCTACGCCCCTTTCGACATGCTGGCCACCCTCGTATCGGTGGTCAATCCGGAAGGTGCCGTGCTGTTCGCCAACGCGGCTCTCGAAGACGCACTGGGCCACTCCCGCCACACCCTGCTGGGCACCACTCTGGCCAGCTTCTTTGCCCGCCCCGGCGTACTCCTGCAGGCCATCCGGGGGGCCAGCAGCAACGACTACGCCGCCCTGCGCTACGAAGCCCGGCTCATGCGCCAGGGGCAGGACCCCCTGCCCGTGCACGTCGTGGTCGCCCAGACCGACGATCCGGATCAGGTCATCGTCGAACTCCTCCCGCTCGAAGCCCAGGTCCGTCATGACAGGGAAGACCGCATGGTCACCCAGTCCATGGCCAACAAGACCCTGGTACGCAGCCTGGCCCACGAAATCAAGAACCCCCTGGGGGGCCTGCGGGGCGCAGCCCAGCTCCTCGAAATGGATCTGCCCGATCCGGCACTCAAGGAATACACCCAGGTCATCATCCGCGAAGCCGATCGCCTGCAGGCCCTGGTAGACCGCCTGCTCGCACCACATCGGAGCGCCCCCACTCTGGGAGAAGTCAACATCCACGAAGTCTGCGAACGGGTGCGCGCACTCATCGTCGCCGAATTTCCGCATGGCCTCACCGTGGTGCGCGACTACGACACCTCGATCCCCGAATTCCGCGGAGACCGGGAACATCTCATCCAGGCCGTGCTCAACATCGCCCACAACGCAGCACAGGCCCTGGGAGAACGCATTGCGCGCGGTGATGCACGCATCACCCTGCGCACGCGGGTAGCCCGACAGGTTACCTTGGGTAAACAGCGCCATAAATTGGCACTGGAATTGCTTGTCATCGACAACGGACCAGGCATTCCGGCTGACATTGTTGAACAGATCTTCTTCCCCCTCGTCACCGGTCGCGCCAACGGAACCGGTCTGGGCCTGACGCTCGCACAAACCTACGTGCAGCAGCATCACGGCCTGATCGAATGCGAAAGCGAGCCTGGCCAGACCATATTCCGGGTGCTGATTCCCCTGCTCTAGTCCTGGAGCCGCCAGGGCATCGCACCGATATGCACCATAATTGTGCAAAATGCCACAGGATTGCGAGGCCAAGGTGACAATGAAATCAATCTGGATCGTGGATGACGACGAGTCCATCCGCTTCGTGCTGCAGAAGGCGCTGGCGCGCGACCAGCTTCCCGTGACGAGCTTCTCGTGCCCCAGCCAGGTGCTGGCCGCACTCGACAAGCCCGCCCAGTATGGCCAGCCCCTGGTGCTGGTCAGCGACATCCGCATGCCGGATCCGGAGGGCCTCTCGGGACTGGACCTGCTCAACCGCGTGCAGGAGCGCCTGCCCGCACTGCCCGTCATCGTGATGACGGCGTTTTCCGACCTTGACAGCGCCGTATCGGCCTTTCAGGGCGGTGCCTTCGAATACCTGCCCAAACCCTTCGATGTGCCCAAGGCCGTCGAGCTCATTCGCCGTGCCGCCCAGGAAAGCCAGCGCGAGGAATTCACCGAAGAGGCCGACGAAAACGTCATGCCCCAGGAAATCCTGGGACAGGCCCCTGCCATGCAGGATGTGTTCCGCGCCATCGGCCGCCTCAGCCAGAGCCATGTGACGGTGCTGGTCACCGGTGCGAGCGGCACGGGCAAGGAGCTGGTGGCCCGTGCCCTGCACCGCCATTCCCCCCGCGCCAAGGGCCCCTTCGTCGCCATCAACACGGCCGCCATTCCCAAGGACCTGCTCGAAAGCGAACTTTTCGGCCACGAGCGAGGCTCTTTCACTGGCGCACAGGCCCAGCGCCGTGGACGCTTCGAACAGGCCGAAGGCGGCACCCTCTTCCTCGACGAAATCGGCGACATGCCCTTCGAGCTGCAGACACGCCTGCTGCGTGTGCTCAGCGATGGGCACTTCTACCGTGTCGGTGGCCACAGCGCCATCAAGGCCAACGTCCGCATCATCGCCGCCACGCACCAGAATCTGGAAGACCGCGTGCGCCTGGGCGAATTCCGCGAGGATCTCTTCCACCGCCTCAACGTGATCCGTCTGCGTTTGCCGGCCCTGCATGAACGCCGGGAAGATGTCCCCATTTTGGTGCGTCATTTTCTCCAAACCAGTGCCCAGCAGCTGGGCGTCGAACCCAAGCGGCTCAGCGACGAGGCCATGCAGCGCCTCTCCGCCTTCAGCTTTCCGGGCAATGTGCGCCAGCTCGAAAACATCTGCCACTGGCTGACCGTCATGTCCCCGTCGCAGATCGTCGAGGTCAAGGATCTCCCTCCCGAAGTCCTTACCGAATCGGCCACTGCAGGCGCCCCGGCCCCCTCGGCAGCCTCCGATGCCGCACTGTCCTTCAACACGGCCCCTGCTGCCCTGCGCTCTTCGCTGCCCCCCGAAGGCACGGACACAACTGCATCAGGCAGTCCGTCGGTCTCAGGCGGTACGGTGATCCCCGTCTCCGCTCCGGTGGCCGAGCCCATGTCGCTGCCACAAGGCTGGCCCACCACCGATGGACATGCCCTGATGGACCTCACCCAAACCCTGGCGACAGACTGGAAGCAGGGCCTGGCCCATGCAGCCCAGCTGCTGCTCGAGCAGGGACGAAACGACATCTGGGAAGCGCTCATCGGCGAATGCGAACGCACCCTCATCCGCACGGCCCTGCATTCGACGCACCAGCGCCGCATCGAGGCTGCTCACCGGCTGGGCATCGGGCGCAACACCATCACGCGCAAGATTCAGGAACTCGGGCTGGAATAACAAAAACCGCGCAGCAGGTCAAAAGCCTGCAGCGCGGTTGCGTCCTGCAAAGGGAGCATGGCAGGAAGGCGAAGTCTCTCCCTGCATCACGCAGTCTTACCCGCCCGCACGTCCCAGTTCGCGGCGCAGCCCTGCCAGATCGCTCTCGGCACGCTGGATGCTGGCACGCAGGCCCGCCACACGTTCCAGGTACTTCTGGTAGTTGTGCGTTTCAGAGCCCATGCGCTCAGGCTCGCCGTTGTTGTATTCCCGGCGCAGATCGGCCAGCTTCTGGGTCGTGCGCTGCCACTCGGCCTGCAGAATGGCGCGAGCCCCTGCCTCGCGGGTACGCTGGGTCGTATCCTCGATGCGCCGTGGCGTGGGGGTGTTGCTCAGAGGAGCAGGACGGCTCTGCGCACGCATGCGCGGACTCGCCACTGCAGGCACCACGGATGCACTGCCCCCCGTCACCCCATGAATCGTTCCACCCCGCACCACGGTCACATTGCCGCCACGCAGGGCTACACATCCCCCCTGACGGATGCGCTCGGCACTGTTGGTGTATTCGTTGCCACACCGATAGATACGGCTCTGTGCCTGGGCAGGCAGCACGGCTCCCACGCCCAGCACTCCCAACGACAAGAGCAATCCCAGTTTCTTCATGCTTGACTCTCTCGACTTCCGTCAATGACCAGATGGACAACGCACACCACCCATCGACTGACCAGTGGTGACATGAGTATCTGACAGTTACAAAGAAAAACCAAGAGACACTGTCCAGGTTTTACATTTCGGGCAACAAAAAAGCGGCTTGCGCCGCTTTTTTGCGAATACCACCGGCTTACAGCGAGTAGTACATTTCGAACTCAACCGGGTGCGGCTGAATGCGCAGCTTGTTCACTTCGCTCATCTTGAGCTCAATGTAGGCGTCGAGCATGCTGTCGGTGAAGACACCGCCCTTGGTCAGGAACGCACGGTCCTTGTCCAGCTCTTCGAGGGCCTGATCCAGGCTGTGGCAGACGGTCGGCACCAGCTTGTCCTCTTCGGGCGGCAGATGGTACAGATCCTTGGTGGCAGCCTCTCCGGGGTGGATCTTGTTTTCCACGCCATCCAGACCGGCCATCAGCAGGGCAGCAAAGCCCAGGTAGGGGTTCATCATCGGGTCGGGGAAACGGGCCTCGACGCGACGTGCCTTGTCGCTCATCACGTGCGGAATGCGGATGGAGGCAGAGCGGTTGCGGCTGGAGTAAGCCAGCTTCACGGGAGCCTCGAAGTGCGGCACCAGACGCTTGTAGCTGTTGGTGGAGGGGTTGGTGATGGCGTTCAGGGCGCGTGCGTGCTTGATGATGCCGCCGATGTAGTAGATGGCGAAATCGGACAGGCCTGCATAGCCGTTGCCTGCGAACAGGTTCTTGCCATCCTTCCAGACGGACTGGTGCACGTGCATGCCGCTGCCGTTGTCACCTGCATAGGGCTTGGGCATGAAGGTTGCGGTCTTGCCATAGGCGTTGGCCACGTTCCACACCACATACTTCTGGAGCTGGGTCCAGTCGGCGCGCTGCACCAGCGTGCTGAACTTGGTACCGATCTCGTTCTGGCCTGCGCCCGCCACTTCGTGGTGGAACACTTCGACCGGAATGCCCAGGGATTCGAGGATCATGACCATCTCGGCGCGCATGTCCTGCGTGCTGTCGACGGGGGGAACGGGGAAGTAGCCGCCCTTGATGGTGGGACGGTGGCCCTTGTTGCCGCCGTCGAAGTCGCGGCCGCTGTTCCAGGGAGCCTCGTACTCATCGATTTCGTACATGGTGCGGCCCATTTCGGTACTGAAGCGCACGCCATCGAAGATGAAGAATTCGGGTTCAGGTCCGAAGTAGGCGGCATCGCCCAGGCCGGAAGCCTTGAGGTACGCTTCAGCGCGCTTGGCGATGGAGCGGGGATCGCGGTCATAGGCCTTGCCGTCGCCCGGTTCGAGCACGTCACAGGTCAGCACCAGCGTCGTTTCCTCGAAGAAGGGGTCGACCACCGCAGTTTCTGCATCGGGCATGAGCAGCATGTCGGATGCTTCGATGCCCTTCCAGCCTGCGACGGAGGAACCGTCGAACGCGTGGCCTTCGGAGAACTTGCCCTCGTCAAAGGCGGAGATGGGCACGGTCACGTGCTGCTCCTTGCCACGGGTGTCGGTGAAGCGGAAGTCGACAAACTTGACCTCGTTCTCCTTCACCATGCTCATCACTTCAGCGACGGTTTTTGCCATCTGGAATCTCCTCAAGAGGGTTACACAATTATTCAGAAAACCAACTTCATGGCGGCCTGCGGCGCAACGGGCATGCACAAAACGTGCCAACGTACCATGAGACAGGAATGTACACAGGATGCTCCGTGCACTCCGATACCCCGCCGGGGACTCGAAGGGGAACCGCCTTTACGGTCATTTCGTCCACCTGCTATTGTGCCTTGTGTTGCGGTTTTTTCCTGCCTCCGGGTTGACCGGCCGCAAAAAAACGGAAGGGTTCGCCCGCGTGATTCCCTCTGAAGACGGCAACCGAAAGGCACCACAAAAAGGCATTTGCACCAAACAGGTGCAAATCATCGGCGCAATTCGGGGCCCAGATCACATCCCATGGCGCCAAGGCTGCGCACCATGTCCTCAAAGGCCGCATCCACCGCCTGCTGATCCCCTCCCTTGACCCCCAGATCGATGTGCGGGCCATATACGGGGTGATCCACGCTCGGCAGGCTGAAGACCTTGATGCCGGGATAGGTGGCCTCCAGCCGCTCCATCAGGGGAGTCAGGGCCGCCTCGTAGGCCTTGCGCACGATGATGGAACGCTCCACCCAATGGCGCCTTTCGAACCAGTGTGCATAGAACGTGTCGAGCACCCATTCCATCATGGGCCACGCCATGACCGGGAAACCCGGCATGAAGTGCACATGTCCGACCGAAAACCCGGCAATGCGGTTGTAAGGATTGGGAATGATGCTGGCCCCCTCTGGGAACATGGCCATCTGGAGACGCTGGAGATTGTCGGCACGCTCTTCGTCGAAAGGTTCGCCCTTTTCGCTGGCCACGTCGCGCATGCGCGCCAGTATCTGCGCCCGGGCAGCCGGGTGCATGGCGAGCGGAACGCCCAGTGCTTCTGCCGCAGCCTGCCGCGTGTGGTCATCCGGGGTGGCGCCAATGCCGCCACAGCTGAACACCACATCGCCACTGGCAAATGACCGCCGCAGCTGATCGGCGATGCGTGCACGGTCGTCCCCGATCATGTGCACATAGGACAGTGCCAGACCCCGCGCGCCCAGCAGCTCGATGGCCTTGGGCACATGCTTGTCGGCACGCCGGCCCGACAGCAGCTCGTCCCCCAGGACCAGCAGCCCGAAAGTGGGCATCGAGGCGTGGGGAGCAGGCGGAACCACTCCCTCTGGCAAGGAGCCAGTCTGAAGGGATTCAGTCGATATTGCGGATGCAGGTGAATTCATGTTTTCTCCCGATGAAAGTTCCCGTTTGGCCGAGGGCGGCAGGCGTTCCACAGCCCTGCCAGGTCAAAGACGCGACACGAGGCCCCTGCCTTGCTGGGGCCCACCCTCGTCCATGGTACGCGCCGAGACATCGATGACGTCCATTGCGGCGGTTCTGGCTGCCTGCTCGGCATCGGCAGCAAGACGCATCTGCTGCAGCACTGCCAGGCAGTAATGGGCAAACCACAGGGAGGAAAAGGCAAAGACCAGCGCATAGATCCACACGGCCACCGGCACCAGCAACACAAAGGCCACGGCAAAGAATGCCACCGAACTCCACACGACCCCGGGCGCTGCCCCCAGCAGTCCGACGATGATGCCCATGACCAGCAATTCCACGTGATGGCTGCGCATGAGGGCCCGCCTCTCCTCGCGGGAAGCAAAATCTGCCAGGGTGTCGTAGGCCATGACGCGATAGGTGAGCCAGCCCCAGATGAGCGGCGGCACGATCAGCACCAGGGGGGGCACGAACCACAGGGGAATGCTCAGTCCCAACGCCACCAGCGCCAGCGCGGTATGCCCCAGAGACCATCCGACACTGCCGAAGAAGGAGCCTCCGTGGCGCTGCTCCAGAAGCGGAAAACGCCGCTCGGCCACCATGCGCGTCAGAGGGGGAGTCATGAAAAAGGCAATGGCCAGCAGGGAGACCAGCACCAGCAGCGGAGTGATGGCGAAGATCACCGTCAGCACCGGCACCACCGCCTTGAGCTGCGGCATGTGCAGCCACTCCACCGCACGGTCGATCACCGTCTGCAGCGCCGTACCCTCCAGGGCCTGGCGCACGGCATCGACCGCCGGCATCCATCCCCACTGCGCAAAAGCCAGTGCCACAGCGATGAGCAGCACGAGGGGCAGCAGGGACAGCACAATCACGCGGGGGTGCAGACAGTACGCCACCGCCCGCCAGAAAGCATCGAGCAAAATCTTCATGGCTGCACAGTGTAGGGGAATGCTCCGCCACCTGCCGTGTCGGCCGCATCAGACAGGGCGGAAGCACTGGCGCCTGAACTTCCACAGTGTGCACAGGCATGCCAATGGGGCAAGGATTCGCGCCCACGCAACAATCCTGCAGCCGCTGCACGCCGCCCGGCATTGCAACTGCCTATAATCAAGGCATGATCCGCATGCAATATTCCATTCACACGCTGCAGCCCTTGCCGGTTGCAGGTGCAAGTGCATTTGCATCGATCTGCATCACCAAAACGACAACCATCAAGGGCTGATCCAGTCCAGGTTCGTCGTGCGCCACTTTTCCCGGCCCAGACGAGCCGGGCACAGGTTCCTTTTTCCCCATCCGATGATCGTTCTGGCGCTGCCTGAAAAGGTTTGCTTTTCGTGCGCCCGGATCCTGCCTCGTCTTTCCGGGCCCCTCACTTTTAGGTCATCACTGAGAAAGGCGTGTACGCAATGAAAGTTGGCAATCTGGTCGGCCTCGTAGGCTGGCGTGGCATGGTGGGTTCGGTTCTGATGGACCGCATGAAGGAAGAAAAGGACTTCGATCTGATCGAACCGGTTTTCTTCTCCACTTCCAATGCGGGCGGCGCTGCGCCCGACATGGCCAAGAACGAAAAAACCCTGCAGGACGCCTACGATCTGGAAGCGCTCCGCAGATGCGACGTGATTCTTTCCTGCCAGGGCGGCGACTACACCACGGAGATTTTCCCCAAGCTTCGCGCCGCAGGCTGGAAGGGGCACTGGATCGATGCAGCCAGCACCCTGCGCATGAAGGACGATGCCGTCATCGTGCTCGATCCCGTGAACATGCCCGTCATCAAGAAGGCACTGGCCGAAGGGGGCAACAACTGGATCGGCGGCAACTGCACCGTGAGCTGCATGCTCATGGGCGTAGGGGCCCTCTACAAGGCCGGACTGGTCGAATGGATGAGCACCCAGACCTACCAGGCAGCCAGCGGAGGTGGCGCCCAGCACATGCGCGAGCTGCTCACGCAGTTCGGCACCCTGCATGGCGAAGTCCAGTCCCTGCTGCAGGATCCCAAGAGCGCCATTCTGGAAATCGACCGCATGGTCATCGCCAAGCAGCGTGCGCTGACTGCCGCAGAAACTGCCAATTTCCTCGTGCCGCTCGGCGGCAGCCTGATTCCGTGGATCGACAAGGACCTGGGCGACGGCTACTCCCGCGAGGAATGGAAGGGCATGGCCGAAACCAACAAGATCATGGGACTGGGCGAAGGCTTCGGAACAGCCCCCATTCCCGTGGACGGGTACTGCGTGCGTGTGGGCGCCATGCGCTGCCACAGCCAGGCGCTGACCTTCAAGCTCAAGAAGGACGTGCCTGTGGCAGACATCGAGGCGCTGATCGCTGCCGACAATCCGTGGGCAAAGGTCGTGCCCAACAACAAGGAAGACACGCTCCGTGATCTCACTCCCGTGGCTGTGACCGGCACCATGACCATTCCGGTCGGACGCATTCGCAAGCTCGCCATGGGGCCGGAATATGTCGGCGCCTTCACGATCGGTGACCAGCTGCTCTGGGGCGCGGCCGAACCGCTGCGCCGCATGCTGCGCATCCTGCTGGAAGACTGATCTCCTCCCTGCGTGCTCCCCCTCCATCCACCGGAACGGGAGCCAGGTACAGGGCACCGGACCGAGTGAACTTTGTCCCCTGAAGCCTTCATCGACTCGCTGTCGATGAAGGCTTTTTGCATGGGTGCATGGCAACCGCATATTTGTCCTACACTACCCCGACGGATCGTCCTGACAGCAGAAACAGGCCAGCCTGCACGCAGGAGGGAGCGGATGTCCCTTTCGTCGTAGCCTATCTGCAACGAAACGTTTCATTTTACAAATCACTCGGTGACAATAGGCTGATCCGGCACTGAAGGTTGGCAGTGCAGGTCGGTTGCGATGCCGGCTCCCACTTCAAGACCTCGTTCACCCTGTCTCACACACGCCCATGAACCATTGCACCACGCACTTTTCCCCCGCCGATGCAGGCGATGCATCCGTGCGCAGCCCTCTGTCACGCATTGCCGTGGCGGCTGCCCTCGTCATGGCCGGAATCAGCACCAACAGCTACGCCCTGGGGTTCGGAAAGCTGCATGTGCAATCCGCACTGGGCCAGCCCCTGCACGCTGAAGTGGAAATCCTGGATGCCCGCCCCGGCGAACTGCGCGCAGGGCTGGCACCTGCAGCCAACTATTCCAAGCGTGGACTGGATTACAACCCCATAGTCAGCAGCATCCGTTCGAGCGTACAGCGCATCAATGGCCGCACGGTGCTGCGCCTGACCAGCGACAGACCCCTGAGCGATCCGTTCCTGGACGTGGTCCTGCAGGCCAACGACGGCTCTGGACAGGTGGTTCGCGACTACTCCATTTTGCTGGATCCTCCCAGCCGTGCCCACCGCGCTGCCCCCGCCGTGACAGCCGCAGAGGTCTCCGCCCCCCGGCACCGTGCAGCCCCCCCTCGGGCTGCAGACGTCGCTCCTCGCCCTGCCACAGCCCGTCACGCCGCGGCACGGCCTGCCGCCCCTGCCGGCAAGGCCTCTCGTCATGCCTCGCATGGTGCCAAAGTGGTTCGTGTACGCCCTGGCGACACAGCCGGCAGCCTGGCAGCCATGCGCAAGCCCGCCAATGTGTCGCTCGATCAGATGCTGGTGGCCATGCTGCGCACCAACCCCCACGCCTTCATCGACGGCAACGTCAACCGCCTGAAATCGGGTGCCGTGATCCAGATGCCCTCGGCATCACAGGCCACTTCCACAGCCGCGCCCCAGGCCAGCCGTGAAATCGCCGCGCAGAGCGCCGACTTCCGCAGCTATCGCCACAAGCTCGCCGAAACCACCACCACTCAGGCTACGACCAACGCACGCCAGAGTGGCGGAGCAGTGCAGGCACAGGTGCAGGACACCCAGTCCGCACATGCTGCCGCACCGGATGCCCTGACCCTGTCCAAGGGAGCGCTCAAGGGCAAGAACAAGACCGAGGAGCGGATTGCCAAGGCTGCCCAGGAAAAAGCCAACAACTCCCGCACCAACGAGCTCAACAAGAACCTGGACGATCTGAAAAAGCTCAGTGCAGCCGCTGGCGCAGCGTCCTCCACAGGAGGCCAGGCTGCTTCTGCCCCCAAGGCAGGTGCGCTGGTCGCCACCACGCCCGCAGCCCTGCAGGCCGCCAGCGGCGCGGCCAGTGCAGCCAGCAGCGCAGCCTCCACGGCATCCGCAGCCAAGGCGCCGCTCAAGACAGCCTCTGCTCCCCTCAAGAAGAAGCACATCACGCCTGCTCCCGCTCCCGTGAAGGAAGAACCGGGATTCTTCTCCAGTCTCCTCGACAACCCCCTGCTGCTCGCAGGCGGTGCCGGTGTGCTGGCCTTGGTGGGGGGACTGATCGCCTTCCGGGCCCGTCAGCGCAAGAAAGAGGCGGAAACCCAGGAAAGCTCCTTCCTCGAAAGCAACTTCGCTCCCGACTCCTTCTTCCACGCCTCGGGGGGCAAGGAGGTGGACACCTCCGACTCCGGCGTGCAGACCGACATCAACCAGTCCTCGATGCTGTATTCGCCCAGTCAGCTCGATGCCGAGGCCGATGTCGATCCCATTTCCGAAGCCGATGTGTACATGGCTTACGGGCGTGACCTGCAGGCCGAAGAAATCCTCAAGGATGCGCTGGTCAAGTATCCGGGCCGGGTGGCCATTCTGGCTAAGCTGCTCGAAATCTACCATCGTCGCCGCGACGCCAAGGCATACGCACAGACCGCCCAGACACTCAAGAACCTGACCCAGGCCGCAGGCCCGGACTGGGATCTGGCCCGCAAGAACGGTCTCGCACTGGAACCTGGCAACCCCCTGTATACCGATGCATCGGTACCGGCAGCCGGCAGCACTCCGGCTTCCGAATCAGGAGCCGTGCTCAGCTCGACCGAACTTCCCGAAAGTGTGCCTGCATCGCTGCTTCCCGGACAGGCTGCCGCAGTGTCCTCCGCTCCGCCAAAGGCCCCGGTCAAGCCGTATGTCGATACCCTGCCTCCGGATACCCAGCCGGCGCCCACCGATGTACCGGCTCAGACCACCGGTCTCACTCTCGACTTCAACGAACTCGATGCCAGCCATGCGGCTGCCTCGCTGACTCCCGCTACCGTGGTGCTGCCCACAGAAGCACCGGCCATCGCACCAACACCCGTGGACATGCCAGTGGCAGTCCCTGTGGCCACCCAGCAGCCCACCGCACCGGCAGCGAGCATCCCACCCACCGCCAGTGACGCTGCTGACAGCGAACAGCCGCTGGACTTCGATTGGAAGGGACTGTCCCTCGATCTGGACCATGCCCCCGAAATCCAGAAGAACGGTGTCGCGCCCGAACCTGCGGCTGCCCCGGAAGCCGAAGCCATGCATGCACTCACGACCAAGCTGGCCCTGGCGCGCGAATTCCTGGCCATTGGCGACAAGGATGGAGCACGCGCCATGGCACAGGAAGTGGCAGATCATGCCACCGGCGAGCTGCAGGCCGAAGCCCGCAAGTTCGTGCAGGAAATCGCCTGACGCACCATCTGCAGAAGGCGCGGGAGGGAGTAGCGCTCCTCCCTTCTGTTCTCTCTGTCTGCCGGCGGTTTCTCCGGCCCCCACGCCTTCCCTTGTCGGAAGGCGTTTTTCATGCAGGAGTCGATACCGGCTCTGCCACCTGTCCGTGTCCGAAAAAAAGCGGGCATGCTGTGCGCATGCCCGCTTTGTCGATGACTGACCTGGTCTATCGGTCCATCAAGCGAAGTTCTGCTCTGCAAAGGCCCAGTTGACCAGTTTGCCGAAATAGGCTTCCAGGAACTTGGGACGGGCATTGCGGTAGTCGATGTAGTAGGCATGTTCCCACACATCGGCCGTCAGCAGAGCCTTGTCACCCGTAGTGAGCGGAGTAGCGGCATTGCTGGTGTTGACGATGTCCAGCGAACCATCGGCCTTCTTGACCAGCCACGTCCAGCCAGAACCGAAGTTGCCGACGGCGGACTTGGTGAAGGCTTCCTTGAACGCATCCAGGCTGCCCCACTTGGCATTGATGGCATCCGCCAGAGCGCCGGCAGGAGCTGCACCGCCGTTGGGCGTCAGGCAGTTCCAGAAGAAGGAGTGGTTCCAGTGCTGGGCTGCATTGTTGAACAGCGCGCCGGACGACTTTCGGACAATGTCTTCGAGGGCCATGCTCTCGAACTCGGTGCCTTTCTGCAGCTCGTTGAGCTTGTCGACGTAGGCCTTGTGGTGCTTGCCATAGTGGTATTCCATGGTTTCCTTGGAATAGGCAGGTGCGAGCGCATCCAGTGCATACGGCAGTTCGGGAAGCTTGTGTTCCATGATTGGGCTCCTTGTGGGGATGAATGAGTGGGTGGAAATGCACAGGCCCCGCGTCACCTGCCGCATTTCATGCGAGCTCTGCGCATGGTCTGCCATCACTCCCGGCACGCCATGCGCGGCTCGACCGAATCATTGTCGCATAGGGAAAGTGCAACGCTGTCCCGAGGGGTTCTTGTCCCTGTTGCAAGACGTAGTTCTGCCCCAGCGTGGACCCGCAGGGTGACAGGCACTGCGCTTCATTCCTCCTCCTCTCCCTGCAGCGGGATCTGCACCGGCAGGGGGGTCAGCAGGACTTCGCCGTCGCTGATTCTGGCGTGGACCTGCTGCTGCAGCCGAAAATCCCGACGATGCGACAACAGATGCCCCTGGTCGTCCTGCAGCAGTGCATAGCCTCGCTGCAGCAGGGCCTGCGGGTTCATGAGCCGCAGGCCGGTTTCGAGCGTCGTGAGCGAGGCGACCTGTGCTTCCAGCGCAGTGTGCACGCCGTCGTGAAGCCGCCGCTCCAGCTCCCGAAGATGCGAGACAGCCATCGCATGCTGCAGATGCAGCACGCGCTGCATGCGCGTCTGCCACAGGGACAACTGCATCCGTTGCTCGCGCGTGATGCGTTGCTGCCGCACAGCCTGCTCCAGGCGCTGCCGCCATGCCTCCCAGCGGGGCCGGTGCACGCCCAGCCATCGGGGCAGCACATGCTGCATGCGCCCCTCGATCTGTTGCAGACGCTGGGATTGCGTCCTGAACCGTCCGCATGCACGTTCCAGTGTCCAGCCCAGCCGATCCAGGCGCTGCGCCTCGTTCTGCAGTCGGCGTTCCACCCATTGCCCCAGTCGCTGCCCTTCCAGAGTGACCTGATGCACTATGTCATCCCGGGGAAGCGCCGCAAGCTCTGCAGCGGCCGTAGGCGTAGGAGCTCGCAGATCGGCGCAGAAATCGGCAATGGTGAAATCGGTTTCATGGCCCACGCCCGTGATCAGGGGCACGGGGCTGTGAATGATGGCTTCTGCCACCCCCTCATCGTTGAAGGCCCAGAGGTCTTCGAGAGACCCCCCTCCTCGCACCAGCACGATGGTGTCGATGGGCGCAATGCCTGCGGGAGCGGTCCCCTGTCGCTGACGCTCCACCAGACGGTACAGGGTCTGCAATGCACGCACCAGATCGGCAGGAGCCCCCTGCCCCTGCACCAGCGCGGGTACGAGCACCACGGGCACATGCGGCGCGCGCCGGGCCCATGTCGACGCCACATCCCGCAAGGCGGCAGCGCCCAGGGAGGTGACGAGTCCGATTCCACGGGGATAGGGGGTGGCGACACGCTTGCGCGCGGCATCGAACCATCCCAATGCCTGCAAGGCAGCCTTGCGGCGCAGAAAATCCTCGTACAGAGCCCCCTGCCCGGCACGCCGCATGCTTTCGACGATGAGCTGCAGCTCGCCACGCGCCTCGTACACGGCCAGACGCCCGCGCACCTCCACCTGCTGACCTTCCTGCGGCTGCCAGTCGAGCAGGCTGGCAGCCCGGCGGAACATGGCACAGCGCAACTGGCCTGCGGCATCCTTGAGGCTGAAGTACCAATGACCGCTCGCGGCACGACTCACCCCGGCGAGCTCACCCTGCACCGTCACCGATCCAAAGCGTGCCTCCAGGGCGTCGGCAATGGCATGACACAGTGCGCCGACCTGCCAGATCCTGCGCGCCGGAATTCTCTCCAGAGAGTCAGACATGCTGCGGCCCCCTGGGGAAAAAGCAGCCCGCATGCCTGCCAGAAACCGTGCCGAAAGCCAGCAAACTCGTAGCAACTATTTGTTTTTGTTGATATTTTTTGCTGCACATTTTGTAATCAAAGTAACTTTTCCGCCATCATCCGTTGGGCAAAATAGGTTGTCACCCCGTTGTCCACACAGTTATCCACATTTTGCGTGGACAACTTGCCGCACCGATCGCCTCTGGAGGTCGTGGCAGCTGGGTGATAATCAACGCTGGTTCCGAACTGTCGGCACACGCCACGCACCGCTGCAAGCGCAGGGGGCGCGTCGTGTCCCGATGCCCTCTTTCCTAGGAGATCTCTGTGCTTTCGATCATACAGGCCGCTGGTTGGCCGATATGGCCCCTGGTGATTTGCTCGATCCTCGGCGTCGCCCTCATCATTGAACGGTTCATCAGTCTGCAGCGCGCCCGGATCGCCCCCAAGAACCTGCTCGACGAGGCCCTGACGGCGACCCGAGAGAAGCTCCCGGCCCCCGACACCCTGCAGCATCTCGAAGACAGCTCTCTCTACGGACAGGTGCTGGCCACCGGCATCCGTGCCATCAATGCGGACCCCAACCTGAACGAATCCGATCTGCGCAGCGCCATGGAAGGTGCTGGCCGTCGTGCCGCGCACAGCATGGAGCGCTTTCTCCCGGCGCTGGCGACGATTGCCTCGGCGGCTCCACTGATGGGGCTGTTCGGCACAGTGGTCGGCATGATCGAAATATTCGGTTCCCAGAATGCTGCGGGGGGCAATCCCACTCAGCTGGCCCATGGCATCTCGGTCGCTCTCTACAACACGGCATTTGGCCTGATGGTGGCCATCCCTACCCTGATCTTCTGGCGCTATTTCCGGGCCCGGGTCGATGACTATCTGCTGGGCATGGAGCTGGGCTCTGAACGCTTCGTGCGCCATCTGACCCAGTTCCTCAAGAAGTAAGCCCCAGGGCACTCCCATGAAATTCCGAACCCGTCCCCGCGAAGAGCCCGAGATCAATCTCATCCCGTTCATCGACGTGCTGCTGGTGATCCTGATCTTCCTGATGCTCACGACCACCTACAGCAAGTTCAACGAACTGCAGCTGCAGCTGCCGGTGGCCAGCGCAGATGCCACGCGCGAGCATCCCAAGGAAATCATCGTGTCGGTGGCGGCCGACGGCCAGTATGCCGTCAACCAGAGCGTCCTGGATGACCGCTCTCCTGCCGCCCTGACGCAGGCGCTGCAGCAGCTGCAGGCGTCGCCCGACAGCACGCTCATCATCAGCGCGGATGCCCACTCCACCCATCAGGCAGTCATCACCGTGATGGAAGTGGCCCGCAGCCTCGGGCTGACACGCGTCACCTTTGCCACCCAGAAGGCGGCGCAGTAGCCGCGCCCCACGGGATCCATGGCCATGAGCCTGCCGTTTCTCCCGTGGTGGCACCGTGTCCTTCCTGCACTCTGGCAGGGACATGGTGCCATGGTGCGTCTGCTCACCCCCCTGTCTCGTCTGTATGGAATGGCCGAGCGCAGGGCGCGTGCCCATGCACTGGCACATCCCGAGACTCCGCGCCTCCCCGTTCCCGTGCTGGTCATCGGCAATGTGGTTGCAGGAGGAGCAGGCAAGACCCCCACCACGATCGCGGTGGCACAGTACTTTCACTCCCTGGGGGTGCCCGTGGGCATCGTCTCGCGCGGCTATGGCCGCAGCCCCAAGGCTCCCGAGATGGTGGTGGTTCATGCAGACAGCGACGCCATGACGGCAGGCGATGAGCCGGTGCTGATCCATCTGCGCACCGGCGCTCCCGTGGTGGTCTGTGCCAACCGGACCCAGGCAGGGCATACCCTGCTCAGGCTCCACCCCCAGGTGCGGCTCATCCTGTGTGACGACGGGCTGCAGCACCACGCACTGCAGCGCGACGGGGAAATCTGCGTGATGGACGAGCGCGGCATCGGCAATGGGCTCCTGCTGCCGGCAGGTCCCCTGCGCGAGCCCTGGCCCCGTCGTGTGGACATGATGCTGTACACCGCTCCCCCGACCACGCCCGTGCCGGTCGTACCGGGACAGGCCGTCTACCACTCCAGACGCACGCTCCATGCCCAGGCCATGCGGGCCAATGGCACCACCTGCCCACTGGCGCACTGGCGCGACAGCGGGCAACCCGTGATCGCCGTCGCGGGCATTGCCCAGCCTGAGCGCTTCTTTTCCATGCTGGAACAGCAGGGGCTCTCGATGGCCCAGCGCCACGCATTGCCGGATCACGTCGGCCAGGATGCCCTGGCCTCCCTGGCACGGCAATGGATGTCCACTTCCCTGCCGGTGCTCTGCACCGAAAAGGATGCCGTCAAGCTCTGGGATGTCGATCCGTCAGCCTGGGCCGTCCCCCTGGTGCTGGAGCCTGAAAAGGCCTTTTTCGCAGCCCTCAATGCCTGGTGGCTCTCCCATGCGGCCCATCCGGGACGCGCCGCTGCGCCCAGCGTGCCGTAGACTGGTCAAAGAGGCCTCCCCGAGGCATCGGTACAATGGTTGGATTCGTCATTCACACATTGGATCACCTGCCATGGATCCCCAATTGCTCGCGCTGCTGGTCTGCCCCGTCACCAAGGGGCCGCTGCGTTATCGCCCCGAATCGCAGGAGCTGCTTTCCCTGAGTGCCCGGCTGGCTTACCCGGTGCGGGACGGCATTCCCGTCATGCTGGAAGCCGAGGCCCGTCCTCTTGCTGCCGAAGAGGTGGAAGCAGCCCGCGCCGCAGAGACATCGACACCGGCCACATGAACACCTCCTCCAGCGGCACGGTCACTCCGGTGACCGGCTATACCATTCTCATTCCCGCACGCATGGCCAGCAGCCGGTTGCCGGGCAAGCCGCTGTCCGACATTGCCGGCAAACCCATGGTGGTGCGGGTAGCCGAGCGCGTATCGGTCGATGCCGGAAATGGCATGCCCATCCCGCGTGTCGTTGTGGCCGGGGATGACCCGCAAATCATTGCAGCGTGCCATGAGCACGGCATCGAAGCCGTACTGACCGCCGTCACCCATGCCAGCGGCAGCGACCGTCTGGCTGAGGCCTGCTCGCTGCTTGGCCTGCCGGATGACGGCATCGTGGTGAACGTGCAGGGAGACGAACCGCTCATGGACCCTGCCCTCCCGGCTGCCGTAGCGAGTCTGCTGATGCGCCATGCCGATGCCAGCATGTCCACTGCGGCACATGCCCTGACTTCATGGCAGGAGTTCACCAGCCCCAACATCGTGAAAGTGGTCTGCGATGCGCAGGGCATGGCCCTGTATTTCAGCCGCGCTCCGATTCCCTGGTGGCGCGATGCCTATGGGACATCTACCCCCACCGGGGAGGCCCCTCAGCTCTCCTCGTCTCCTGCCCCGCTGCGGCACATCGGCATCTACGGCTACCGGGTGAACTTTCTGAAGTCCTTTGCCCATCTGCCTCCAGCTCCGCTCGAAACCTGCGAGGCGCTGGAGCAGCTGCGGGCACTGTGGCATGGGCATCGCATTGCGGTGCATGTCAGCCATGATGCACCGGGCATCGGAGTCGATACGCCCGAGGATCTGGAAGCCGTCCGCCGCATCTGGCATGGCATGCCGCCTTCATGGGCCTGACCCCTTCACGCTTCACACGGTCTGGTCTGTCCGGCTCCCTGCCTGGTTGCAGGGAGTCGATCATCACTGGATAGGTAGTGCAGCCGCAGGAGGTGGCTCAGTTCGTATTGCCGGAAGCCAGACAGGACGTGTCGGTGGACGAGCTCGGCCGGCACACCCGAATGCGGCCCGTAGGCGCCAGAATGACGCGACGCGTGCCAGATGGGGAATCGACCAGTGCACTGTTGTCGTTGCGGTTGATGCTCATGGTCATGGCACCGAACGCCCCGGTCGACGCACGTGGAAACCCGGATCCGTCGAACATGACATAGGGTGCCGTGCCCGTGGCCGTGCTGTTGGCGGTGACCGACAGGTATGTGGGCAAGGCTCCCGTCTGCTGGATCAGAATATCCGTGCCTGCGGTGTAGGTCTGGTCGTTGTTGGTGTCCACATAGACCCTCCAGCCGTTGGCCCAGCTGCTGCCATCCGTCGGCGCCACAATGGCACGGAGGTTGCGTTTCATGGCCTCTCCCCGTCCGGCCTGCATGCTGGCCACCAGCTCATTGGCTGCCGAAATGAGCGCCGAGGTGCGCCGAAAATCGACGAAGTTGGGAATGGCGATCAGCATCAGCACCACCGCGATGGTGAGTGTCGTCATCAGCTCGATCAGGGTGAAACCTCGGGAGGTGCGGGGGAAATGCGTCTTCATCATGGCCAGCACAGTGCGGTATTGGACGAAGCGGCCGTCCCCGAGCAGGTCTTGCCCCCATTGGTGTCGGCCGACAGGGTTCCGGCTTCCGTATCGGTGAAGTTGTTGGGCGTCGCGGTGATGCGCACGCAGTCCCGGGCCGTGAACGAGCCGCCACAGGAGCCTGCCGACAGGTAATACCAGGGATGGGTATCAGAATCCCCGGAATAGGTCTTGAAGGGCACGGTGGTGGCCGTGCCGGAGGTATCGGTGATGGTGCCGCTCGCGTTGTTGAAGAACAGGTAGGTGTTGTTCTGGGTCATGTAGCGCTCCTGCTGCTGCAGGAGCTGCAGAATGGCCGTTCTGGCCTCCGCCCGGCGCCCCTTGAGCACCGAATTCATGTAGGACGGGTAGGCAATGGCTGCCAGAATGCCGACGATGGCGACCACCACCATCAGCTCGACCAGGGTGAAGCCACGTTCACCTCTTGCACGGGTCATCATGAAGCATCCTTCAGATCGACATAGTTGAATATCTGCCGCCAGCTCAGGCGCCCGGCCAGGATGGTCTGGGTGACTGGCGTCCCTACACTCTGCCCCGAGGAACCGAAGTTGATGGGCCACTTCTTGAGTGTCTTGGTGCGCCTGCCGGTGCTGTCGGTCGAGGTATAGGAAGAATCTCCGGCATCGAGCAGCAGGGAACCGCCATACAGCCCCACGTTCGACAGCGCATAGGTGCCATTTCCGGTATAGAGCGAAATGTCGTAGGTGTTGCCACTCCCCCCCGAGGTGGTGCAGACGGAGGTGGCTGCCGTGGTATCGGGAATCAGGGAGCCGAAGATCAGATGGTTGACCAAGGCCGTCACCGTCCCCACCTGCCGCTCTCCGGTGGAAGGGAAGTCGAAATACCAGCCCGAGCGATAGACGCTGTCGCTGTCGCTGGTGGAGCGTTTCCACGTAAATGTGGGAGTTGTAATGGTATGGGCCGTCGTATCCACCGTACCCTGCTTCAGACGGCTGCGTCCATTGATGGCGCTGGAAATCGGATTGCTCGACCCTCCATCCGACCTGCCCGTGCCATCGTCATAGAGCACGTAGAAGGAATTCTGTGCCGTGGTGGCGCGATCGCTGGTTTCCAGATACTTGCCGGTCCCGAAGGCAATCAGGTAGGTGCCCGACGTCTGGCCGCGCAGCATGACCGGCGGTGCCGTGATGGGCTGGACATTGCCGGAGGCATCCTTGGCAATGAACATGGGATAGGCCACCGTGCTGCCGCTCACGGTCTGGGTGAAGACCGAGAGCTGGTTCATGTTCCAGTTGGCGCTGCCCTGTCCGTCGAAATTGAGCAGCCAGACACGCCCCTGCAGATCGCCCACCACCATGCGACCCACAGCTTCCTGGGCATTGAGGGCCACGCTGAAATTGGTGGCTCCGGTGGCTTGCGTCGCAGCCAGCGTACTGTCGATGGGAAGGGAAACCTTGAAATAGTTGGTCCCCAGCTGCCAGGCCGTGCCTGAGGGCTTGGACAGGTCGAGCAGGAAGATCGCCGGCTGCCCCGTGGTGCTGAAATGCCCATCGGCATCCGTCACATAGTTGTTGACACCGCTCGCCACCACGGCGTACCACTTGTAGGTGGCCGGGGTGGTTGAGCGAGCGCTGGTGCGGAACTTGAGGATGCGGGGTGTCCCGATGACCTGTCCCATGTCGGGATCGTCCGCAGAGGTGAACTCCCAGAGCGCATTGGTCGCCGTGAAGCTGCCGGGATCGGACACATCCAGGGCATAGACGCCCTTGCCTCCTGCACCTGTGCCGCCCACCAGTACGGTCTTCCAGCTTGCGGAGGTGTCGGTAGTGCCCAGCTGGGCATCTGCCACGGCTGGCGTGGCGTCGACATAGCCCTGATGGTTGTCGTTATAGGTCGTGTTGGTCAGCAGGGACAGCTTGCTGGTGAGCCAGCCTGGAATGTAGCCGAACACTTCCGCACCCGTGCTGGCATTGAAGGCGTGCAGCATGCCATCGTTGGCCCCCACGAACACCACCGGCGTGCGTGCCGCATGGTCGGTGACAAAGGCCTTGTAACCCGCAGTGGTGTAGCCCGAGGCAGGCTTGCCACTGTAGATGACACCCGAATTCACGATATCGCCGAGCAGCTTGCCGCTGCGGTTGCGAAACAGGACACCATCGTTGGTCTGGTCTCCCCGCAGGTAATTGAGGCGGAGCTGGCCGTTGCCATCCGAAGAGGAACCGGGGCCCGGCTTGTTCAGGGCAGCCTGCTGGGTACTGGTAAGGCTGTCCCATGTGAAATTGTTGGCCCCTGCCGTCCAGGAATTGCTGCCGATCACGATGTTGCGCGAAGAAGCAGGGGTCGCGAGGTTGCCGAGCTGCTGGCTGGCGCTCCAGGTGCTGCTGCCGGCTACCGTGGGGGTGCCGGAGCTGTCGAGCGTCACGGCAAAGGACTGCAGGTCCCCGGACCAGCTGGAAGTATCGAAGGACGCCTGATAGATCAGAGTGCCTGCAGAAGAACTGATGACGCTCGACTGTGACGACACCCCTGCGATGCTGTAGGCCGAAGCACTGGCGCGGTAGAAGATATCGTCGAACGCGGCCAGAACCTGCCGCGGATTGCTTTGCAGATAATAGGTGGCCGCCTCTCCTGCTGTGGTGGATTTCTGCCAGACATTGTTGTTGGCGGTGCCGGAATTGTCCTTGAAGGGATTGCCCCAGGTGTTGTAGGGCGTGACGGTAGACGTCTGCGACGGCTGGGAATTGAATCCCCCGTACTTGGCAGCCATGAAATACTGGTTGGAGGTGCGTCGGGTGGTGTCGTCGGAAGATCCACTGTTCTCATTGACGTCGAAAAGGAAGGTCTTGACACGCAAGCCGGGGCGTTGCTTGCTGGCTTGATTGGTCCAGTTGGTGCCACGAATATCATGCGTGTGCGCCCAGTAGGTCAGACCCCAGAGTTCCTTGCGATAGTCTCCCACCGCCACCGTACCGAGCGCCGTGTTCGCGGTGTTGGGGTTGGACACAAAGCGGGTGGTTCCCTGCCCGTCCACATAGGAGCTGCTGGTGGTGTTGGCCTCGAAATCAGAGACTTTCTGTGCCCAGTATTGATAGTTTGGATAGTTGCTGGCGGAATTGAGAAAACCATTGGCGTTTGTCGCATTGCCATATCCCGGAAACCGCGTAAAGCCGCCATCCCAGGTATTGATGTCCCCAATCACCACCACGTTGCTCTTGAGGCAGGAGTAGTCCTGCGTGGCGCTGCGCCCTGCATACGGATCATCCCAGGCCGTGCTGCTGGCATTGTTGGGATCGCCGTAAATGGGAAATCCATCGTACATGGCAGTCGTAAGACCGTTCACTGCCGAAATGCCATTGGCGGGTGTGGTCGGCTGCTGCCGCCCCTGCAGATAGGCCAGAGTCTCATGATAGAGCTCGGCCACGGGGTCGTATTGCTTGTAGATGCCAGGATTGCTGGTGTTGGTTCGGCCGAACTGATTCAGATAATTGATGACGCCACTGATCCCCATGGCATCGCTTTCAGGATTCTTCACAAAGACGCCGGTCGTGGCATTCCACTCTGCCCGTGAATTGCCTGTGGTGGGAGTATTGTCTATCCCATACTGGTCGAAGGTGGACTGCCCCACATACTTCATGGGCGCACGCAGCACCCCCCCGAAGCGGGCAGTGGTCGGATTGTCAGCAGGGCTCACCTGATCCATAGCATACCCGAATGCGGCAAGTCGCAGGTTCTTGCTGTACTTCTGGATCACACCAGTCGGCTTGTATTTACCGGAGGGATAGCGGGTACAGAAAGTGTAATCACGGTTATCCAGAAGATTGCCGCTCGCATCCACGTCGCATACCTGAACGCGGGAATAAAAATATCCATCAGAAGAAAAATGAGGTAGAAGCGCCGACTCTCCTTGTGGGAGGGTATAACACGTCTTACTCTGCCCCGGAGCAGGATCACCTATATTCAGATAGTTGCATTCAAAACCTGATTTTGCCTGAAAGACAAACCATGATCCAGGTAAACCATACCATACTTCCTGCGTTCCACTCACTGCACACCATTTCGAACTTGAATCTTCTTGCGCACAAAAATTAGCATGAGCAGGAGGATTATTTGCCGCAGATGTCACATAGGCCGTACCCAATGAGCTCATGCATCCGCCACTATTTGAAGAAGAAAAATAGATTCTATTGAGCGTATTCGACACCCATATATCTCCCTGCCCGACATCAGATGCAAGATTCATCGGAATGGCACCCCAATATTTCCCAGTCCCGCCTCCATCACGGGTCAACTGTTTGGCTGGAAAATAATCGCTGGAGTTCCAGAAGCAGGAAGGATTCCCGTTGGGAAGCACCGCACGCTGCAGGATCGTGAGGCCATCCTGGTCAATGTAGCGATCGCCTCCCGAAAGCGCGAGGCGCAGCATGTCGATGGCAGAGTTGGAGGCCCAGTTCAGAAAGTTGCCGCTGAAGGCATTGGTGCACATGCGGCTGGTGGCAGCGCCTGTGCGCTGAAAGCGCTTGAAATCGGCCGCTGTCTGCCCGGTGGCAGGGGTTTCCGAAGGGCTATTCACATAGGTGTAGCAGGATTCGGCGTCGTAATACCCCAGATACTCGTTGGTGTTGCTGTAAGTGCTGTCAACAGTCTGGCCTTGTGGTTGCCGATACTGTGCCCCTACCGTAGGGAACTCCACCGACAGGGCCAATGCCATGGTGGGCTTGTCTCCGGTGGTGGTGCTGTAGAGCGGCGCACCTGTCAGGCCAATGGAGGGGATCGACGGCGGAGTGGTCTGACTGCGGACCCAGAACGCCATGCCGGCCATGAAGGCCAGCAGGGCTCCCAGCAGCACCCAGCGCAGCAGCGCTCCCTTGCAGAAAGAGGACTTGGGCTGCTCGACGGCGTGAGAGAAGGTAAGGTCGGATGGCATGGCGTATCTCAATTCCGATAGAGTTCCTGGGTCACGGCCTGAATGTCCTCGCGGGGGCCGAAACCTATGGCGGTGATGCGGTACACCACCTGGCGGCAGGCTGTGCTGGCATCGGTGCACATGCCCAGATCAGGGATGGCCTCCAGGACATAGCGCGGGGCCCGTGCGGGCTCCGATCCGTTGAACACGGTGCTGCTGTTGCCAGCGGCAAAGGTGCGACCGGTATAGGTGCCGAAGGCGACACTGTGTGCCGCGCTGCTGTCATCGAGAAAATCCACGGTAAGCCAGGCGGGCTTGCCCGACTGGGCCAGCTGGCAGAGTCCGACCTGATTGGCACCGTCGCTGGACGATCCGCAGCCGCTCACGAAAAGGCTGGTGTTGACCTGCTGCACGCCCAGAATGGCACTGCGGTTGCCTGTGATGGCGCCACTGCTGGCATCGGGACCATGAATGTCCATTTCGGCATCGAGCAGGGCCGCCTCGGAGGCCTGCCACGCGATCTGCATGTCGCGGTCGTTGCGGGCGCTGCGCTCTGCCATCAGCGTCAGCCGCGCAGCGGCAGCCCCCAGGATGGACACGATGACGAGGAGCAGCAGCACCACGATGAGGGCCACCCCGCGCTGGGACGTACCGCCTCTGCGGGGAGCGGCATGGGTGCGCCGAGGCATGGAAGCGAAGATGCGTGACATCAGCGACCTCCCTGATCGTTGCGGAGATGGATGGTGAAGGTCACCACCTGGCGCAGCCTGCCGTCGGCTGGGGCACTGAACTGGCTGTTGATGTTGCCCGAATCGACGAAAGCGGAACCGGTGGCAGCGGCGGCCCCCGATTTGGCGGCTCCGAAGGGATACAGCGTCTGGGTCTGGGGCATCTCGACAGCCCCCGCATCGGAACGGAGGATCATGCCGATCCGGATGCTGCGCACCCTGCGCCAGTTGGCGGCCGTGAGAGTTCCATCGGGATCGGCAGGAACCACCATCTGGTCTGCGGTCAGGTACCGCTTGGGCACACTGTCCAGAGGTGCTGAGGCCGCTGTGGCGGGAGCCGTATTGGGTGTGACACCGCTGTCCACGCCGTAGAGCACCTTGAACAGCTCCACACCCCGAATCAAGGGATAATTTTTATAAGGAGCCAGGCCGTTGGGAGAACGCGCGCAGTACAGCGTGGGTTCGCCCGTGGCATCTGCATTGACGCTGAACGCGCTGACGTAGTTGTCTTTCGCACTGCTCGGGGCAGTGGCCGGTGCATAGCCGAAGCAATCGATCATGGACTGATCCGTGTCAGGGGAGCCCGTGGTCGGCAGGGACGATGCCGGCTGAAACCGCATGATGAGCACATCGCTGCCGTAGCCGACACTGGTGCTCGTCAGGCTGGTGGAGGTGGTGAGATCCGTCATGCTCGGGAATGCATTGCTGAAGCCGGTGATGGGCGGTGGATAGTTGGTGGTGATCGACGCGTCGTTGGGATCGGTCACGGTGGCGAAGGCCACGTCCTTGAAGCCGGACTGCACCCCGATGCGGTCGAGTGCCAGCACGGCAAAGCGTGCGTTGTCGCGCAGCTGCGAGGCGGCATCGGTGGCGGTGAAGCCGTTGCGTGCCACAAGCAGTGCCGCCACGGCTGCCAGCACCACGAGGAGGCCGATGACCATGGACACCATGAGCTCGATGAGCGTGAACCCGCGCGTGCGACGCCCTGCACGGGTCAGCGCCACCGCAGGGGCACGATGGCAATAAGGGAAGACGAAGGTCTGTTGCATAAGCTGTTCCCTTCAGTCCGCATGCCCGGCCGTGACCGGAAAGATCAGCCAGGGCCTGCTGGTGGTGGCCGTGGCGGAGAGCAGCCGGCTGGTGCCGGTCTGGGTGGAATCGGTGGACAGACGCGACCAGCCGATCTTGATGTAGTTGACCGGATTGGAGGTGCCGCTGTTGGTGCATGTCCATTGCGGCTTGCCGGAGCTGTCATACGGCGCATCGTCACGGCAGATGACCACGCGCGCGCCCGGCAGCGCGGCATCGACGCGGGCCAGCCATTCGGTGAGCTCGGCACGGGCAATCTCGGTGTTGTCCGCGCAGTTGTGATTGGCCACGGCCAGACAGTAGGACGTGGTGGACGGCGCCAGAGGGCTGCTGCTGTAGTCGCCCAGATAGGGATTGGCAGTGCCGGACTGCACTGCCACAGCCTTGTTGCCGCGCATCATCTCGGCCATCTCGCGGGCCAGGTCTGCCGCCGTGGACTGCAGGCGTGCATCCCGGTTGCTCTGCAGCGAGGCGAACTGCATGCCCACCATGCCCAGAAGGCCGATGCTGAGCACCAGAATCGCGATCAGCACCTCGATGAGGCTGAATCCGCGTTCCTGTCGCCGCGATCCGTGGCGCTGCAGCCTCCGGACGCACCGCAGGCCATGGCAATCGATTGAAACGGTTGTATCCATACCTTGCATGGTAGGGACCATGATGACGAATCATGAACCGTCTGTCGGCGCTGAACTACCGCCTGTCGGAAAGAAGACCGAATGCGCAGAAATGCACGGTGCAGACGCAAAAGGCTGGATGGGGATGGCTCGCGGGATGCAGCCGCAGCGCCGTGAGGCCGCACTCCGAAGTGCTACGCTCCGGTGCCTCACAGGTCACAGAAGGGATGTGAGGTGCTGCCCCGTGCGACGCAGAAAGGCCCGGACCGGACCCACGCGACGGGACCTGCTTGCGTACTGCCGGAAAATCTCGAACCATCCAGTGGGTTCATGGATGGCAAAGTGCTC